>NZ_JACOOJ010000019.1 GCF_014287585.1 Parabacteroides hominis
TCGTATGCCAGAATGCAAATGGAAAGAACTACGTTCACAACATCAACGGTGTATTGGCAATGGGTCCGAAAGAAGATGCAGTTGTCGTAAACGTTCTTGAAGTTTCTGCAGACGATGTAATTGCAACAGACAACGAAACAATCGCAACATCTGAAGTAGCCGTTATCGCAGGCGAAGGCCAGGTAACGATCGCTAACGCTGCCGGCAAGAAGGTTGTTGTAAGCAACATCTTAGGCCAGGTAGTAGCCAACACGGTTCTTACTTCCGACAACGCTGTAATCGCTGCTCCCCAGGGTGTAGTCGTAGTAGCTGTCGAAGGCGAAGAAGCTGTCAAAGCAATTGTAAAATAAAAGAAAACAAAAAAATTTCCCTTGCCGGGGGATTGATCCCCCGGCAGGAAGATATTTTATAATCAAATAATTCTAAAGTGTTTGGCCGCGTACCGTGAAAACGGCAATTACCCTGCGACAGGCGAACAAGCGGTCAGATTTAATATTAATAATACTAAAGTATATTGAAATTAAAAGTTCAATGTAGCCTGTAGCCCTGTGAAGGACGAAAGCATACAGAAAACAAGCCCCGGAGGTGATCGACATCTTCGGGGCTTCGTTATTTTAAAGACTGAATTTTAATACATCCTCTTCATCGAAGGATTTATTGATTTAATAATTGCTTAATGGCTTCGCCAGACCGGGTTTCAGTGTTATGGATCTTGCCGTAATCGAACAAAGCATCGAGTTCGTACGGTTGCAAGGACACTGCCGGGACAAAACGGTCGGAGGCAACATAGTTGCGAACCGATGTCAACAGTTGTTGCATGGCCGGGCGTTTCTCTATATCCTTAACCGGATCGACCGTGAGGACAAACAGCTTGCCGCTACCGACACGGGCTTCAAACGAGATACCGAGCTTGCGGTTGACCTCGTAGGTATCGACACTCTGGATAACGGGAGTCAAGGCACGCATATCGGTCAGGTCGACAGCCGTGGCGTAGTTCAGGATGTCCCACCACTGCCAGTCGGCATAGTAGGAGGTCGGGAAGTCACGGAAAACCGGGTGTCGGTGTTCGATACGCGTTCCGACGATCATCGGTTTCCAGTTGAACATGATCGGGTTCCAGAAATGGCTGGCGAAATGCGTCTTCCGTCCGGCGCAACTGTCCGGGATCAGCAGGACGTTCTCGCCTTTTTGAAGAAGTTCTTTCGCTTCGGTCCACCGACGGACGTATTTGTAACCTTCGGACGCAGGCTGCTTGACGGCAGGATAGACCCAGATATCCCATTCGTTACGGATATTTCCGGCGATACGCGCTTTCAGGGTGTAGCGTCCGGCGGTCGTGATCTTGTCCAACGGGATATGGATAATGCCTAAAGAATCGACCGTGCTGAACGGGATTTCCTTATGGCTTAGCTTACCGCTTGCCGTAACCTCTCCGCTTTCACTTTCGAGTTGCCAGGCCAGTTGGCCTTTGCGGATCGTTTCGGGACCGAAATGATAGATACCCATCTTCGCAGTAAAGGTCTCCGCATTTGTATAGGTACGCTTCGGCAGACGCGCCAACAGGACGACCGGGCCACATGACTCGCGGTATTTCTCAGGGGTTACCAGCCCTTTGCTTTCCCAGAAAGCATCCAAGATACCGACAAAGGCGCTCCCTTGTCCGGGGAAATCCGAAAGACCGAGCAACTGGAAACCGCCGGAAGTAGAGGTACGCAACAAAGCTTCATTCACTTCCTTATATTGGAGGACGGTATGAGCGCCGGTGGCACGGAAGAAATCACCTGCCTGATGAAGCATGCCATTCTTGGCAAGCCGGTCTTGATAGACTTTGAAGTTGCGTGGTTCCAATATGCCTGTATATTTCTTCATCTCTTCGAAGTTGGGGTACATGCAACGCTGCCCCGTTTCGTGGGCGATGACCGGAACGTCGATGGACGACTCTTCGCCGCGATCCCAGTCGGTAGAGGGTTTGCCTTCGTAGACGGTGATCCAGCGTTTGTTCTTTTCTCCGACATTGGCAGCCACGTGGGAAGTATAATACTGGTCAGACTTCACATGCGTGCGAGCCGTAGAGGCGGAATAGAGACGGCGGTTGTCGTGGGCCTGCCCTTTCTTCACGAGGTCTTCGAGGACAGCAAAGTCGCCTTCGTTCTCATTGCCATTGCAAAAGAGGATGAAGGAAGGGTGGTTGCCATATTCATCGAGAATAGCATACATCTCCTTCTCGAAGAAATCGCGGCGGGCGGGGTATTGCCCGACATCCTTGATCCACATCGGAAGTTCGACCTGCAGGTAAAGTCCCAATTCGTCTGCCGCATCGAAAGCAGCCTCCGGCGGACACCAGGAATGAAAGCGGACATGGTTCATACCGTAGTCTTTCACTGTATGAAAGATGCGTTTCCACTCCTTCACATCCGTAGCCGGATAGCCGGTGAGCGGAAAGACGCAACAGTCCAGGACACCGCGCAGGTGGATGTCGCGACCGTTCACACGGACATGGTTCCGGCCTTGTTCCACGCGGCGCATACCGAAGACGGACGAACGTATATCCTCGCCTGCCTCCGTCGCAAGTGTAGCGGTCAGGCCATATAAGGCGGGGGAAAACTCGTCCCACAGTTTCATATCCTTGCCCAAGGCAAGCTCCTGCTCGATCTTGCCTTCTTTGCCGGAAAGAGATACGGGGACTACTGACCGGCAGACTTCTCTACCGTCCTTCTCCCGGATACGGAGGGTGAGTTCTCCTTTTACCGGGTTCCCGGAAGCGTGGAGGGCGAGGCGTACATTTACCTTCTTCGCTTCGATATCGGGATAAATATCCATCTTCCCGATATAGCAAGACGGCTTGGCAATGAGTTCCATCCGGCCGACTACTCCGTTCCAGTTCGTTTGCGTGTATTCGGTCGTCCCGTGGTTCCACTGGTCCATCGGGTATTTCAGGCGGTTGTCTACACAGAGCGTCAGGGTGTGCAAGCCGGGTGTCAATTGTTTTGTCAAGGTAAAGCGGTTCGGGGTGGAAAGCCGTTCATCGGTCGCAACCGGTTCGCCATCCACAAAAACGGCTGTTTCCCAATGGCAGCGTTCCAGCGAGAGGATGATTTCTCTTCCTTCCCATTCTTCGGGTATCACGACTTCACGCTGATACCACGCCTGTCCGCAATATTCGAACTTGCGGCTCAGGCGGTCCACATGTGCCACGATATTCCGGATCCCCTTGCCCCCTTCGTCCATAGAGCCGGGCAGTTCGATCGTTTCCGTCAGTTTACTCAAATACAATTCCGATCCAGGAGTCTTGCCGAATCCCATCGGGTCCAATTGGAAACGCCACAGCCCGGAAAGATCCATCCGGTCGGTCTGTGCCGCCTGAACCGTCAGGCAGGCAAACAGACCGATCAATAACATAGAGAGTCTTTTCATTCCTTGCTCCTATTTAGTGTATAATACGTCTTCTATTTTTAACTCCTGCGACGGGTTGAACGATCCGGATGCCATATATTCCAAAAGGCTCTGCCGGAACTGGGCTGCTGCCGGGCGTTTATCCAAATCGTTTTGCAGGTCGGCGCCACAAACCAACAGTTTGCCTTTTCCGACACGGGCTTCGTAGAGCATTCCGAGTTTGCGGTTCGTAAACCAGTCGTCGACGATATGGACGATCGGGCGGAAATCCTTCGGATAATCATCCAAGATCATGGCATCGCAACGGTTCATCAGATCCCACCATTGATAATCGCTCATTCCCTCATTCGGGAAAGCTGCCAATGCCGGATGTTTCGGATCACAACAGACACCCAGCGTATGCGGAGCCTGCCCACGGGTCCAAGCCGTATTCCAGAAGATGCTGGAGAAGCCGACGGCTATGTCGCCTCCCTTTTCAGACGGGACGGTTCCGTAGGTCAACAGCAGGACGGACCCGCCGTTATTTAGTTTATCCTGCGCCGTCCGGTCCAGACGTGTCGTGATATACGGGAGATTATCGACCGTCTTTTTCACTGCCGGATAGACCCAGATATTCCACTGATTCCGTATATCCGTGTCCCCAATTTGGACAGAGACAAGAAGTTGGGAAGGTTCTTTGATCTCAGAAAGGTCGCAGCCAATCGTTCCGGCCGGTATGCAATTGCCGAGGGGCAGCTCACGCGTGAAAGAGCCTTCCTTCAAGATCTGTTTGTCCGCAGTCGAAACAGTCCAGCGGATCGTTGTTTCGGGAAGCGGCTTCTCGCCGAAGTGGGCTATTTCCAGCGGGACTTCCAGTTTTTCATTATTCAACCAGACCATTTTCGGGAAACGGGCCAGCGGAACAGTGCTGTTACAGAACGTGCGGTATTCCTCACCCGTCACATATCCTTTATCTTCCCAGAAGGGGTCGAGCACACCTACCAGTGCTGTCCCCTGTCCGGGAAAGTCATGCAAGTCAAGCAGTTGGAAACCGGCAAAACCCGGTGTACGGAGAGCAGCTTCGATATCCGCCTTATAGCAGAGGGTCTGCAAGCGCCCGGAGGCATAAAGGAATTTCTCTCCCATATCTTCCATACCTTTACCGGCTAAGGTCTCCCTGAATATTTCTAAGTTTTTGGCTTTCAGTACGCCTGTATATTTCTCTATTTCCTTGAAGTTGGGGTAGACGCACCACTGCCCGATTTCGTGGCTGACGGTCGGCATGTTTGCCCGGATCTTGCCGGCAAAATCGTAATCCGTCCGGGGAGCCTCCCGGTTGATAATGCTGTTGATGCCTGCACCCCAAGCCTGTATGCGCGGGTCGGGAGTGTTCCAGTAGTCGGCATTCTCCACATACGGCCATCCGGCGGCACTGGAATAGACACGGCGGGGATCTTCCTTCTTCCAATGATCGACCAGACCGGAAAGATAGCGCACCTGGTCTGCCCCACCGGGTTCATTGCCGTAGACCATCATGCAGAAGGAAGGATGGTTGCCGTATTCTTCGAGGATGCGGTCGCTCTCTTCCTTCAACCACTGATCCTGCGGTTTGCCGCTACCGACTTCCGCCCATCCGCCGCATTCTACTTGCAGGTAGATTCCCATACTGTCGGCCACATGGAAAGCGGCTTCCGGGGGACACCAGGAGTGGAAACGGACATGATTCAAGCCGTACTCCTTGCAGGTACGGTAGATCTTAGCCCAATAATCATTTTGCATGGCGGGATATCCTGTCAGCGGGAATATGCAGCATTCGAGCGTACCGCGCAGGAAGACGGGCTGCCCGTTAACCTCGAAACGCGTACCGTTTGCCTTGAACTCACGGAAACCGAAATCGCAGGCCTTTCTGTCAACTCCATCCGGCGACTGCAATAAGACATTCATCCTGTAGACATTCGGGGTATGCTCGGACCAGGTTTTTATCTCTTCTCCCATCTCTACAGTCGCTTCGATACAGTTATCCGAGTTTTTCGCATCGACTTCCACCTGGACAAATTCACCGACAGGTTTTCCAGAAGCGGTTTCCGCCTGCAAGGAAAGAGTCGAATTATCTTTGCCGGCATTTCCAGCCAGCCGTATCTTTAATGTAGCCTGCTTTTTCTTCAGATCCGGATAGATTTGGACGGATTCGATATACCGGAAAGGCTTTGCCGACAGCCTGATGTCCCCGATAATTCCGTTCCAGTTGCTTTGCGTATGGTCGGAAACACTATGTGCATTTATTCCGACCTCTGCATAAAGGCGGTTATCCACGCGCAATGTGATTGTATGCTCTCCGGCTTGCAGGCCGTCTAAGACAAAGCGGTGGGGAGTCTGAAGGGAGTTCTGATCACCCATTTTCTTACCATCCATATAGAGGGTTGTCGCCCAATGCGTCCGTTCCAGATAAAGGACGACCGGGCGGTTCTCCCAACCGGAAGGCACATTCACTTTCTTCTGATACCAGGCTGCACCAACATAATGCTTGTCCGGGTTCAACCAGAAAGGCACTTTGATATTGCCCGGTTGCCGGTACTTGGCATATTCGGGCGCATTATACCAGGAGCTATCGACAACCTGTCCGGTCCACCGGGTGTCCAGGCTGACATCTTCGCCTTTCCCCTGCTCTTGTAATGAACCCGGCAGACGGACAACGTCTCCCAGGTCTTTATTTTGCCACTCCTGCCCTACTCCGGCATCCTCCGGGTCCAAAGCAAATTGCCACTCACCTGCCAGAGACAATTCGGAAGAAGTCTCTTTACAGGATAAAAAGAATATCAGGCTTATCGAGGCCCAAAATAAAAAGATGTTTACCTGCTTCATAATCCTATCAGTTTAAGTAATTCATATATCACGCCCGTTACACTATAAAAGGTTTCCGACCATTTGCAAATGTATCTGTACTCCCTGGTGGTTATTGTCCATTCCGGCGGCGATGCGGAAATAACGTTCTGCCTTGTCGAGGTTGCCGAGTCCGAGATGCCCCAACCCCATCAGGTAGTTGCAATGGATGCGGTTCTTCTTGTCCATGTCGTCTTCCCAAATCTGGAGATCGGGGAGCGAGACGGCGAAATAGTCCATCTTGAAGGTGTCGAACAAATGCTTTTCACCGAAGTCGATCAGCCGGTTAAAGCGCCCGCGGGCTTCTTCTTCACGTCCTAACTTACGGAGCGCCAGTCCCTGGTAGAAGATCTTATCCGGCTTCTGGTCGTTGTAGTACATGGCGGCTGCCGGTTGGCTATTCCCGGTGCTGGCTGCCAAGAACAGTTCGTGTGCTTCGGCTTCACGTCCCAATGCTCGCAAAGCACAGGCTTTGTAGTAATTGAAATCGTTCTCCTGGGCGCCATAGAGTTTCCCCTCGCCTAAGTTATGGGGATAGATGAAACATTCTTCGATCAGGTCCAATGCTTTTTCATTCTCCCCGGCTTTCAGGCAGGCTTTTACCAACTCGACACGTGCCAACTGGTACTGGGCAGGGACTTTCCCTTCTCCCCCTTCCCAGGGATGGAAACGGCGGGCATCGATCATGCGGATCGCTTCTTCATAACGTCCTAACTGATTCAATAAGGTGACATATTCCAAATAGAGGTCATCACGGGAGAAAGCCACTTCTTTCTGCTTGTCTAACAAGTCCAAGCGATCGGCATGGGGACGGTTCAGGCGTTTATACAACTGGTCGAGCTCCATCAGGATGCGTGCATCTTGTGTGTCCAGCCTGAACGCCCTTTCGAGCAGAGCCACTGCTTCCTGCTGTTTATTCAGTTTGTTGAAATAGGCCAATGACAAGTTACGGAGAACCGTCGGAAACGTATCGTCTTGTCCGACCGACTTCTCCCATTCGGCTATCGCTTCGGTGTACTGGCGTTTGTCGTACCACAGGTTACCTAAATAGTAATGGGCTTTGGGGGCGACGTCCGTAAACCGGATCACCGCCTGTAAAGCCGCGATCGCTTCGAGGGCATTCGGGAAGCAGCAGTCAGCCGGCTGGCGCTCGGCAACGCAGATAGCCATTTCAGCCTCTTTCAGGCGGCCTAAGGATAACAGGAACCAGCTTTTATAATAATGCAGCAATGTGCGTTCCGAGACAACTACTTCGCAAGCGGCCTCAACCACCTTCAGGGCTTCTTCGAAGCAGCCGGCAGAGGCATAGTCGAGCGACAATTCCTCGTAGTTATGTCCTTCCGAACGCATCCGCACGAGCAGGTCGTCCAGGATAGCTTGCTCGCCCGTCAACAGATACTCTTCAAAGCTACAGCCGAAGTTGAAGCGGTCGATCGCGAGGGATTCCCGGATCAGGTCTAACGCCTCGTCCACACGTCCGAGATGACGGAGAACGACAGCTTTCAGATGGCGACCGCGCAGGTTATGCCAATTGCGGAGCAGGGATTTATCTATTTCATACAAAGCATCCTCCCAATTGCCTTTTGCGGCGGATAACTGGGCCAGCGAATAATACCCGGCATCCTGCCAGGCCGCATTCCAACAGGCTTTATAGAAACAGTCGTATGCCTCATCCGCCTTGCCCTGGTATTTCAGCGACAATCCGAGATTATACAAAGGCTCGCCATCATACGGGTTCGGGTTCTTTTCCGTCAGCGTCTTGACAGCACGGCGTAAATAAGGTTCGGCTTTTGCAAACTGCCCCTTGCGGATCAGCCACAGCCCCATTGCGTTATTGTTGCGGACATCGTCCGGTTCACGGCTGAGCGCCTCTTCATAATAGTCGGTTGCGGAATAGGTTGCATGACGATATTGCTCAAGATGCAAACCGGTCAGGTAGAGTTGTTCCGTCGTCCGGATATCCTTCGGGTCGAGAGCGGCTTTTGCCGGTTCGGGTACTTCCTTTATCTCATTGGGTTCGGGTTCCCAGGATAGAAGGAGTTTTCCCTTAAGGGTATAAACCGATACCCTTAAGCCTGTAAATTCTACCCTTGGGAATAGTTCTTCCAGGATTGCTTCCGGGGTGACGTCGCGGACAATATCCAGAATCTGTTCTCCGGCTTTTGTGACCACGATATGCAGCTCTTTTTGGGCAGAAGTGGCAAAGATCTTCAGGCGCAGTGCTTCTCCTTCCGGCTCGATGTTCATCAACAGGTCGGAAGAAGCATTCTTCACCACTCCCAATTCCCGGTACGGCATAAAATACTGGGTGAAAGTCTTTTCTTCATACGGCTGCAACCAGGTGAAATCCGGTTGGTTGTCGGTGTAGACTCCCGTCATCAACTCGATATAAGGACCGTCCGCATCCGTCAGGTTGCGATCCCAGGCCTGCCCGAAATCGCCGTTTCCCCAGGTCCATTGCTTTTTACCCGGAGAGACATGGTGGTTGGCGACATGCAGGACACCGGCACGGGTATCGTTTTCATAACCGCCGACAAAATTATAGTTGGAACGGATCGCCATGTAGGACGTCGGCACAGGGATATTCTTATAGCGGGAAATATCGACACCTGCCGAATAATCCATCTTATAATAGGTCCCGGTAGCAATCGGATAGCGCGAGACATCCCGCTTTCCATGATCGAAAACGGCATTCACATCGCCGGGGAAGACCGACTGGTATTGCTCGTTCACGGCAACCGCCGGATTCGCCCACCAAAGGAAAGTCTGCGGAACAGGAGTCGGGTTGTACACCTTCCCCTGTATTTCCAGAACAGCACGGCCCGGACGTAACGTGAACCCGGCCATACCTTTCTGGTGGAACATACGTTCCCTTTCGCTAACCCAAACAACCACACTGCCGTCCGGCTTTTTCTCGATCGAATAATCCACCGGAAGGAACGTGCTCGGACGGTGGTGCTGCGGCCAGTTGAACTCGATGCCGCCGGAGATCCAGGGGCCGGTCAGTCCGACCAGGGCCGGCTTGATCACATGATTGTAATAAATGAAATGACGCTGCTTGATCTTGTCGTATGCCATCTGCACCCGTCCGCCGAGTTCCGGCAGGATCATTACCTTTATATATTCATTTTCCAGATACACGGCGTGATAGGACTTGTCCTCACAGGTATCTTCGATCTTTTCAATTACAGGATACGGATATACGACCCCGCTGCTTCCCTGGTACACGCGTTTTTCCAGGAACATCGGATTCTTTTCCGGTTTACCGATGCCGTAGGTAGGGAGAAGGATGTCTTCTTCCCAAACTTTTACATTCTCTGCCATATTCTAAAGTTATTTCGTTAATTCTTTTTCTAATTCTTCCAGTGTCTTGCCTTTGGTTTCAGGGAGCTTGGCCCGTATAAAGAGGAAACCGGCCAAACAGATCCCGCCATACAGCCAGAACGTGCCCGAAGCGCCGACCGCCTCGTTCAGGATCGGGAAAGTATAAGTGAGCAGGAAGCAAGCCACCCAAAGGAAGAAGGTGGAGAGCGCCATCGCCATCCCGCGTATACGGACGGGGAAGATTTCGGAGAGCACCACCCAGACCACCGGAGCCAGGGACATCGCATAGCAGGCAATCGCCAAAACCACCAAAAGCAACATCGGCCAGCCGCTCACCCCTAAGAAATAGCAGGTCCCTAAAATAAAATAGATCACCGCCAGCCCCGCCGAACCGACAAACATCAGCGTGCGCCGTCCCCATTTATCCACCGTATAGATGGCGACAAACGTAAAGATCACGTTCGTCACACCCGTCACCACGATATTCATCAGGACATCGGACACAGCATAGCCGGCAGCCGAAAAGATTTCCTGCGCATAATTGAAGATCACATTAATCCCGCACCACTGCTGGAAAACAGCCAGTACGATCCCGATCACCAGCACACTGCGCACACCGGGCTGCAACAATGCGCCCCAATTGGCCTTTTCTTTCTTGTCTTCGTTCAACTGTCCTAATTCAGAGAGTGTCTGTCCGGCATACTCCGAACCGCCTACGCGCACGAGTATCTTACCAGCCTCGTCAGACCGTCCGGCTGTAGCCAGCCAGCGGGGACTTTCGGGAATCACAAAGGAGAGGACAAAGAACAATCCCGCCGGAACCAGCTCCGCCCAGAACATCCAGCGCCAGGCCCACTCGATACTTTCCGCACTCAACATCTCGCTGCCGGCCGTAAAATATTCGCCGATCTGCCAGTTCGCCAACTGAGCCATCAGGATACCCAACACAATAGTCAGTTGGTTGAGCGAAACAAACTTGCCCCGGACGGAGGCGGGGGAAACTTCCGCTATATAAACCGGAGATACGTTCGAAGCAATGCCGATGCCGAATCCTCCGACAATACGATAGACGACGAACCAGAAAAAACGATCCACCGCCCCGGTCCCAATGGCCGAAGCGACAAAAAGGAAAGAGGCCGCGATCAACATCTTCTTACGCCCGTAGCGGTCGCTCCAGGCTCCCGAAAGCAAAGCTCCCGCCAAACAGCCGACCAGCGCGCTACTCATCGCCCAGCCGCGGAGGGCCGCCGAACCTTCTAAGCTGAAAAAGGGTTCATAAAATATCTTGGCTCCTCCGATCACCACCCAGTCGTAACCGAACAGCAATCCGCCCATTGCCGAGACGAGACAGATCAATAACAAATAGCCTGTTGTTTGTTTCATGATAATTAGTTATTAAGTTTTTGCGGCAAATGAAGATCTACCGGTGAGCTAACAGACAAGACTGCGCCTTGTGCCGCAAGTTCTCTTTTGCCGGATAGATGATTGCTCCGGCTTTGCCGGTTCCCCTGTGGGTTTTAACCCCTTTAAATATAATCCATAAAAGGGGCTGAAGCCCACAAAGGAAGAGGCTTTGCCTCCAGACCTTTTAAACCGTCTGCTGAAGCAGACGGCAAAAAAGAGCCTACAGCTACGAGGCAAACCTCGTTTGTTAGCTCGCTGATAAATCACATTTACCTGCCAATATTGAATGATTAAGATACGGATACAAAGTAAATGCCTTTTGCGGGAAGAATAAATAGATAAAAAATTTATAAAGATGGACGATCTTCCGATTTTAATCGTAAGTTTGCATCATTCCCAAATCAAAGTATTATGATCAGAAGAAAAGACGGTTTCAGCGGGGAGCGGGCGCTTGTCCTTCCACAGTCCATTATCCACGAAATGGAGGAAGACCCTATTTCCTCCATTTTACACATTACCGACATCGGATATTACCCGAAAGCGTGGCACCATTTCAGGGAACGGCAGGAGCCGATCACGCAGTTCGTCTTCATCTATTGTATAGAAGGATCAGGCTGGTTCCGAACGGAAGATCAGATGTACCCCGTGACCGCCAACCAATATTTCATCCTGCCGGCAGGGAAACCGCATGCTTACGGGGCCAACGAGGAGGACCCGTGGACGATCTACTGGATTCATTTTAAAGGCAAGTTAGCCCCCCATCTCGCCAGGCAGTGCACACGCCCGATCGAGATCAAACCGGGGATGCACTCCCGCATCAGCAACCGCATCGATATGTTCGAAGAGATACTCCGGACGCTGGAAATGGGCTACAGCCATGAGAACTTGCTCTATGCCTGCTCCATCTTCTACCACTACCTCGGCACTTTGCGCTACTTGCAACAGTACCGGGATGCCGCCCGCCACGAAACGGAAAAGAACGATATCGTGACGGCTGCCATCCATTTCATGAAGGAGAACATCGAGAAAAAGCTGACGTTGCAGGAGATCGCCGCCCACACGGGCTATTCCTCCTCACACTTCTCCGTCCTGTTCAGCCAGCGGACAGGCTATGCTCCGCTGACCTACTTCAACCAATTGAAGATACAGCAAGCCTGCCAGCTCTTAGACTTCACGGATATGAAGGTGAACCAGGTCTGCTACAAGATCGGCATCGAAGACACCTACTACTTCTCCCGTCTCTTCAGCAAGGTCATGGGGATGCCGCCGCGCGAGTACAAGAAGATGAAGAAAGGGTAATTACCAATAATACTCATCCATAATCTCCTGCATCCGGGGGGTTGCGGCATCGGTATCGCCTACCTCGCGGCGGAGTTTCAGGAGCTCGCGTTTCATCTTCTCGATTTCACCGGCATAGGTAGGGGAACCGTAGACGTTATGGTTTTCGTGCGGGTCGGCGAGCAGGTCGTAAAATTCCCAGGACGGGTTGACCGGAGCCTTATCCGAGCCCGTTGCATTCAGCGGGTCGCCGTAGAGGAACATCAGTTTATAGCGATGGCTCCGGATGCCGATGTGAGCCGGGCGTATTTTGTGATGCGTCCAGTAGCGGTAGTACATGGACTGCCGCCAGTCGTGCGGAGTCTCACCTTTCAGGTTGTCGCGGAAACTGCGGCCTTCGCTGCACGACGGAGCGTTCACTCCGGCATAGTCGGCCAGCAGGGAAGCAAAATCCGTGTTGAGGATGATGTCGCTATTGCGCGTTCCGGCGGGGATCTCCTTCGGGTAGCGGATGACAAAAGGCATACGGAGCGGTTCCTCAAACATCATGCGCTTGTCGAACATACCGTGTTCGCCGAGGAAATAGCCCTGATCGGAGACATACACCACGATCGTATTCTCGGCCAGCCCTTCTTCGTCGAGGAAACGCAGCAGGCGGCCGATATTGTCGTCGATGGCCGCCCCGCAACGCAGGTAGTCGCGAATCAACTTCTGATAGATTTTCCGGCGTGCGTCTTCCTTGCTCATCCCTTCTATGGAGAAAGGCAGTTCCGGGTACTTGCACCACCACGAGTCCGGATCTTTCGACGCGATGCCCCACCGGCGTGCCATGTCCTCCAACGGCTGTCCGGGGAAGGTACGCCCGGACTCTTCCGGCCCGAACTCCATCATGTTTGCCGGTTCGGGGAATGTAACCCCGTCATAGATATGCGCCAGCCGTTCGGGGAAATCCCACGGTTCGTGCGTCGCCTTGAAATGGCAGCACATCATAAAGGGCTGTTCCTTATCGCGCGAACGGATCCACCGGATCGTCTTGTCGGTCACCAGGTCGGTCGAGAAGCCTTTCTCCACCTTCCCGCTCTTTCCCTGGTCGTCGTCCACCCAGCCTTCGGCGGTCTTGAACAGCGGGTCCCAGTATTCCCCCTGGTCATGGAAAACACAGAAGTAATCGAAGCCGGAAGGTTGTTTCTTCAAATGCCATTTACCGATCAGTGCGGTCTGGTAACCGCCTTGCTGCATCTGTTTGGCGATATTGTCCGCCATCGGGTCGAGCCCGTCTTCGAGCGTGTAGACTCCGTTATGATGGCTGTATGCCCCCGTCATAATAGTGGCACGGCTGGGCGCGGAGATCGAGTTCGTGCAAAAGCAGTTGTCGAGCACGCATCCTTCGGCTGCCAGGCGGCGTATATTCTCGTTTTTCACATAATCGCGCAGGATTCCGCCATATATCCCCCACGCCTGCGAGGTATGGTCGTCGGAGAGGATAAAGAGGATGTTCGGGCGTTCGCCGGCCGCTTCCGCTTTGCCGGCTGCCAGCACCGGGGAGGCTGTCGCCAGGAGGCCGGTACAAATGATGAGGTTGTTCAATGTTTTCATGGTATGTCTTTTGTTTTCTTTCCTGCAAAAGTAACGAAATTTATTGGATATGGTTACCGCCCATTTTAGATAAGGTTACAAAAAACTACCCCGTACACAGTATGATTCTCCAGGAATATGTTGCACCTTGGTTGCCGTCCGTTATTCATATCATAGCTGTGATACAGAAGAAGCACAGTTATGATACAGACGGAACATAGCTGTGATATGGAAGGAAAAGGAATGCTGGATGAGTCGGGCTCCTTTTCCCTCTCCCTGAAATACCGCCCGGTAATGGAGAAAAAGGAGTTACGTTCCTGGTCCGTACACTTCGAAAAGGTGGTACTGTATGTACCGGTAGAGAAGTAACAAACGGAGATATACGGGAAATGCCACCTCCGGGCTTCGAGTATTTCGGTCGAAGGCCAGAGGTGGCATTTACTATTTATGGGAATCTGCTTCCGGATTATTTCACCAATTTCAGTTCCTCAATCAACCGCGGGCATTTCCCCCACTTGTCAATCATATACAGCACATAGCGTATGTCGACGCTGATCGTGCGCTGCAAGTCCGGTTCGAAGGCGATGTCGCCGCTCATGGCTTCCCAGTTGCCGTCGAAAGCGAGGCCGATCAGGCGGGCGTTCTTGTCAAATACCGGACTGCCGGAGTTACCGCCTGTGATGTCGTTGTTGGAAAGGAAGCAAAGCTGCAACTCTCCGTCCTTGTTGGCATACTGGCCGAAGTCCTTGCTGCGGATCAGGTCGAGGATCTCCGGTTGAACCCAGAACTCGTCGCTTTCGGGATTTTCTTTTTCGAAGATACCCTTCTCGGTCGTATAGTAATCATACCAGGCTGCATCGTACGGACGGTAGCCGCCGATGGAACCGTAGCTCACACGCATCGTAAAGTTGGCATCCGAAGAAAGTGCCTTTTCCGGGTACATCTCTTTCAAGCCGGCGAAATACAGGCGTTCGCCCTTGGCGATATCGTAATAAGAATCACCCGTGAGCTGCTGCAATTCGAAGAGGGAGATCAGGACGGACAGGCTCAACTCGGCAGCCGGGTCCTTCTTCAGCTTCGCATATTTCTTCTGGTCCTTCAGCATGGAGGCGATATTGTCGTAAGACAGGATAGAGGTCTTCTTGAATACATCGGCGGCATACTTCGCGTAATCGCCTTTATATTTCTTGTCCACCTTTTTGTAGATATCCGGAAGATTCTCTGCCGGAACCCGCTCCTTCACGATCTTCATCATGGCAGCCAGAACCTTCTGGTCGAGGCTTGCGTCATAATCCTTGAAGAAAGGCTTAATATTGTCTTCAAGGAAAATATCGATCTCCTCCGGGGTAGAACCCTTCACATCCACGCTCTGGACCATGCGGGCCAGCTTCACGATCTCGGCGCCGCTCAGGAACGCTTCGCCTAAATAAGTGGAGATCTTTTTGTATTCGCCGGAAGAAGTATACCCCTTTTCCAGGAGGCTCAACACGTCGCCATAGACTTCCTTGCGCTTCGGGTCTTGTGCCACCCAGGCGGCAAAAGCGGCTTCCTCTTCGCGTTTGCGGTCGATCACATTCAGGTTAGCCAAGCCCTTGTTCATACCGATCGAGTTTTTCCAGTAGTTGGAGCTGCCGGCATATTTGGAGGCATATTTGATACGCACTTCGTCGCTGGCAAGCATCGCGTCTTTCCAGATCGCCTGCTTGATGCCGCGCACTTCAATACGCGGTTTGTTGCTATCCTCGATACGCTGCTGCACGCCCCATGAACAGAGGTAACGGTCCGTGCTGCCGGGGAAACCGATCGTCATCGCGTAATCGGTGTCCTGGTAGCCTTGCAACGAAACCTCGGCCACGTATTTCGGCTGGTAGGGCTTGTTATCCTTGCTGTAGGCAGCCGGTTTGTTATCAGCGCCGGCATATACGCGGAACACGGAGAAGTCACCCGTATGGCGCGGCCACATCCAGTTGTCCGTATCGCCGCCGAACTTACCGACCGAGCTGGGCGGAGCGAACACCATGCGGACGTCGTTGAAGACATCGTAGACGATCAGGAAATACTTGTTATTATTATAGAAAGGCACAACGTCGGCAGCCTGGAACTCCGTGTTTCCCACAGAATCGGCCATCGCCTGCCCGATCGAGTCGGCAGCAGCCAGGCGCAGGTGCTCTTCCTTGATCGAAGCGATCTGTGAATTGATACGGTCGCTCACGTCCACCGTCTCACGCAGGTAACGGACCGTCAGGCCCGGAACCGGCAACTCTTCTTCCTTACTCTGCGAAACAAAACCGTCTTTCAGGTAATCGTGTTCCACACTGCTCAACTGCTGGATCGAACCGAAGCCACAATGGTGGTTCGTAAAAACCAGCCCTTCATTCGAAACGGTAATACCGGTACATCCTCCTCCGAAGATCACGACGGCATTGGCTACACATGGGTCAGTTTCACTGTACAACTGTTCGTAAGACGGAGTAAATCCCAACTCCTTCATCCTCTCCAGGTTTTGTTTATTCAACTCTTTCAGCACCCACATGCCCTCATCGGCAAACACTTGGCCTGAAGCAACGAGAAGCAGTAACACTGCCCACAACTTCTTCATAAAATTCATTCTTTGTTCGTTATTCAATAATTAATTTGATCTTCTTTTGTTCGACACGCGCGGCAAGCCATTCTTTAATCTTTTGCTGTTCTGCCTCGCGCACTTTTTCTTTACACTTCAGGTAGACTAACAAGACGGTATCAGGTTTAATGCTATCCATATCCATCAGATAGGTATGCGCACAAGAGACTTCTTTGATATAAGGGAAAAGAACTTTCATTTCCGGCATCAGCTCGGACGTAAGATGGTTGTAACTGTGATATTTGTTAAGGTCGCGTTTCAGCGAATCGATCTGCACGGACTGTGCCCGGAGGACTTCTTCGCTATTCTTATACAAGTCCTGCATCAGCAGGCTTTTCAACTCGTTGATGTCGGTGGCTTCCTGCCCGAAACCTTGCTGCACGACGAGGCCCACGTTTTTCAGGCCGTATTTCGGCATCTTGGCACGGGCATTCGTAATCATCGTTTCCGGCACGGTCTCGCCGATCAGGACTACTTTCACCTCTTTCTTGTCACTGGTGTCGGTCACCGTCTTGCTCAATATCTGCGTGTTGGGGAAACTCAACTCCTCGGTGACGAACGTCCGCACCCGGTCATTAAAGTAGCTGGCACGAATCAGGTTATAGCTCAGGAAAAGGCTCGGCACGATGGTAAAGAAGACGATCACCCCGACATATCGCGTCACGATCTTCTCGCGCTGCTTGTCTAAAAAGACCTTCTTCGGATATTTCAGCAGGCGGACCACCACATAGGTAGCCAGGCTGATAAACACCGTATTGATAAAATAAAGGTAGAAAGCCCCGAAGAAATAATACAGGTTGCCGCTCGCCAGCCCGAACCCGGCCGTACAAAGCGGCGGCATCAAAGCCGTAGCGATCGCCACGCCGGGAATCACATTCCCCTTGCTCTTGGTCGAACTGGCCACGATCCCTGCCAGGCCGCCGAAGAAAGCGATCAGCACGTCGTAGACGGTAGGCTGCGTACGGGCCAGCAACTCGCTCTGCGCCTCGCTGATCGGAGAGATCAGGAAAAAGAGCGTCGAAGTGATGACACTGAATACCGTCGCCGTGGCAAAATTGCGGAAAGAGCGCTTGATCAGATCGAAATCGGAAATCCCTAACCCCAGGCCGAATCCCATGATAGGCCCCATCAGCGGAGAGATCAACATCGCACCGATAATCACCGCCGTCGAGTTCGTATTCAAACCCAGCGAAGCAACAAAGGTCGCAAAGATCAGAACCCAGAGGTTCGTCCCCTTAAACTCTATGCCTTTCTTGATAGACTCGATCGTTTCGAGCTCATCTTCTTTTTCCTGGCGGACATCGAAATTACGGACAAAGAAGTCCCTAATCTGCTTGTGCAACAATCCTTTTTCCATCCTATTAAAATCAATGTTTATATCAGAACATCCCGCTAAACGGCCTCAACAAAGGCTAATACTCCCTGACAACCGTTTAATCATATCGCCTAAACCGCACAAAGATAGAAATAGTATCTCGAAATAAAAAATAAGAGCTGTGAACATAAAATAAGCGTGTTAAATCTCTCAATAATTATTGATTTTCAATTAACTTTGTACGCAATAAGTACACAAACAACAACAGATGTATCTGATTAATTCCGATATAAAGAGATGAAACACTACATTTTCCTGATATATATCATCGCCTTTCCTCTCACGATGGCGGCGAATACGGCAGTGAAAGATTCATTGGAAGAAGCCTTGTCATCTACCTCATCTTCCTTGCAAAAGCTGGAAACACTGACTAATCTGATGGATATTTCCCGCCAGGAAGAACAGGTTGAATATGCCAAACAACTCTATAAGCTCGCCCTCGAAAAAGACAATGATTACTACAAAGAAGCGGCGTTGACCGAAATCCTGCGCTTCTACGTGAACACCGATGCAAAAGACAGTGCGAACGTCTACCTTGCCGAAGCCGAACGGGAGCTGAAGGGGAAAGCACGCGATTTCCTGGTTACTTACATGAAAACCATCCTGGATGTCCGTGTGGTATATTACACCAAAGGGGAAGACCGGATGAAACTGATCGAAAAATACCGGCTCCGACTCGAAACGGAGAAGAACATGCCGGTACTCGAAAAAATGTCGATCAATTATCTCCTCGGCATGGCAAACAGCAACCGGGTCGACCCGAAAAACCAGGACGCTATCTATAAAGAGGTTTGTCTGTACATGAACAACCTGATCAAGCTATCAGATAACATCCCGCTTCGCTACTCATACCTGTTCCGCCTGAACCCATTCAATATATTGAGCCTTATGGAGGCTACTCCCGAAGACCGGGCAAAAGCTTCTCTCCGCTATCTGAACATGCAAAAGGATTATGCGGAAACGAAAGAAATGAAAAAACGCCCGTACACGAGCAAACGGCACTTGCTGAACGCTTACTCGACCTTGGCGACTTCTGCCGAAACGGTCGGGAAAGACATGGCGACCTACTATTTCAATTACTTCATCGACCTGAACAGGAAATATCCGGAAGATGCCGGATTCTCTGCCGAATATGACCGCTATTTTACTTCGCTCAACTACTATAAATCGATAAGGGATTTCCAGAAAGCGGTAGATTACAACGATTCGGTTATCCACTATTTCCGTCACGGCGATTTCCAGTTCGACCTGACGGAGAACATTGTCTTGACATTAAAAGACAAAATCGATTGTCTCGACAGCCTCCACCGGTATAAGGAAGCTTATGAAGCTTACAAAGAATATACCGCCCTGTTGGATTCCGCCCGTACAAGGAGCATGGAAAACAAAGTAGAAGACCTCGAAATCAAGAAAAATGTAGACGAATTGGCGATCGAGAAAAAAGCGCTGGAGGTGGAACTGCGCAAGAGCCAAAGCCAGCTTTACATGTTCTTTGCCCTGTTTATCCTGGCAATCTGCGTAGGAATTTATATTTTCTTCCGCTTAGGAAAAATCAAATCGCTCTATAAAGAGTTGCAGGAGTCGAACCGGCTGGTAATCATCGCCAGCGAAAAAGCACAGGAAAGCGAGCGGATGAAGAACGCTTTCATCAAAAACATGTGCCACGAGGTGCGCACACCGCTGAACGCGATCAATGGCTTTGCCGAACTGATCACCGGCGAGGGTGTCACCCCTGAAGAGAAAGAGGAATTCAGCAAGATCATCTATACGAACTGCAACAATATCACCTCCATGATGAACGACGTGCTGGTGATCGCCCAACTGGATAGCAACAATGATGTTCTTCCGCTGGAACCTACTCATATCGACTTGCTTTGCCGGCACGAAATGAGCCAATTGAAAAAGTTACAACAGAAACCGGATATCAATTACCAGGTTGAAGGTGACAAGAACAACGATCTCATTTATTCGGACTCGAATCATTTCAGTATTATCATTTCTCACTTATTGAATAATGCCTATAAGTTCACGGAAAAGGGCAGCATCACCTTGTCCTACCAGACCGATGATGCCGGAAAAACAATGTGTATCAGTGTGACGGACACAGGTTGCGGAATCCCTGTCGATAAAAGTGAATGGATATTCGAACGTTTCACCAAGAACGACGATTTCATCCCCGGCTCCGGCCTCGGCCTCTACCTTTGCCGCCTGATCGCCCAACGCCTCAACGGAACCCTCAAACTGGATACCAGCTATACCGGAGGAGCCCGGTTCGTACTGCGGTTACCGGTAAATCCCTATAAATAACAAAAAGGTTCTTATTTTGGCAAATATGAAACATAAATCATCATTTACAGGTTCAAATCTTCTTCGATGCAAACCGCTTCCCGATATAAGGCAGTTCGCTTAACGGAAGATCCCGCTTTATGACGATTGCCAGGAACACCAGGAGCAGAACCGTACGGTAACCCAAGCGGAGGATTTCCGAATCGATCCGGGGCAACATCCCCGCCAAATAGAAAGCGGCCGCCAGTATGCCGTAAAGCACCGCCGACTTTATATCATATCGGATCGGGAACTTCTTCTGCCCGATCACATAAGAGAGGATCATCATCAGCAGGTTACTGGCGAAAGAGGCCCACGCACAAGCCATATATCCGTAAACCGGAGCCAGCAACACGATCATCAGCACCGTCACCACGCAGCCGATCGTCGAAAAATAAGCTCCCCACTGCGTCTGGTCAATCAGCTTATACCAAAACGACAGGTTGAAATAGATCCCGAAGAAGAACTCGCCTAACATCACGATCGGGACCACCCGAAGTCCGGGATAATATTCCACCGGCACGATATACTTCAATATATCCAGGTAAAACATCACCCCTAAAAAGATCATCAGGGAAAAGATGATAAAATACTTCATCGCCTCCGAATAAGCCCGCGTATTATCGTCGCTCTTATTCTTGGCAAAGATAAACGGCTCGTAGGCATACCGGAACGCCTGGATAAACATCACCATCACGACAGCCACCTTGAAACAGGCACCATAAATCCCTAACTGGGTATTCGCATAGTCCTTGTCTGCAAACAGGAAAGGAAACAGAATCTTATCCGCCGTCTGGTTGAAGATACCGGCAATCCCCAAAATCAGGATCGGGAACGAGTATTTCAACATCTGTTTCAACAGTACGAAACTGGCTTTCTCGCGCAATCCGGGTATCATATCCGGCACTAAAAGCAAGAACGTCACCACCGAAGTAACCACATTGGCGACAAAGATATACTCCACCTGATAGCCGGGCACATAAAACCAGCCGATCAATCCCGGCGCATGCTCATACAGCCACGGGCAAGCGATCAGGAAGAATATCACCAATACGATATTCAGGAATATATTCAGCAGCTTGATCGCCGCAAAGCGAACCGCCTTCCCCTGATACCGGAGGAAAGCAAACGGAATGCAACAGAACGCATCCACCGCCACGATCCCCGCCATCATCCCGATATATTCAGGATGCGCACCATATCCTAAGAAGTTACTGACCGGCGTCAGCGCACTGAACACAAACACCATAAACAGGACGGAAGTGAACGCCAGGCTGAACAACGTCGTCGCATATACCCGCATCGGGAGCTTGATCTCCTTCTTGTTCATAAACCGGAAAAAGCCGGTCTCCATCCCATACGTCAATATCACCATCAATAAGGCTGTCCAGGCATACAGATTCGTCACAATCCCGAAATCGCTCTCGGTAGCCAATACACGCGTGTACATCGGAACCAGCATCCAGTTCAGGAATTTCCCGACAATACTGCTGACACCATAAATTGCGGTCTCCCCTGCGAGCCGCTTCATTCCTCCTGCCATAACTTTTTAGTCAAATAAAAAACCTTGTTCGCTCCCCTTGTTACGTCCCAGATGGGTATAAGCCAACTCCGTCACCTCGCGGCCGCGGGGCGTACGTTTGATAAAGCCTTCTTTGATAAGGAAAGGCTCGTAAACCTCTTCCAGCGTTCCGGGATCTTCTCCCAGGGCAGTCGCGATAGTCGTCAATCCTACCGGTCCGCCGTTAAACTTGTCGATGATAGTCGTCAGCAACTTATTGTCGATCTGATCCAGACCGTAGCGGTCGATGTTCAGTGCCTCCAGCGCATAGCAGGAAATCGCCTTATCGATCTCTCCGGACCCTTTCACCTGTGCAAAATCACGCACACGACGCAGCAACGCGTTCGCTATACGGGGTGTACCACGGCTACGGGAAGCGATCTCGCGCGCCGCATTCAGCTCGCATTTCACATTCAGGATATCGGCACTGCGCAACACGATCTTCGTCAGCGTCTCCATCTCGTAATATTCGAGGTGCATATTGATCCCGAAACGCGCCCTGAGCGGACTTGTCAGCAAACCGCTACGAGTCGTTGCCCCCACCAGCGTAAACGGAGCCAGGTCGATCTGGATGGAACGGGCACTCGGCCCTTTATCGATCATGATATCGATCCGGTAATCCTCCATCGCCGAGTACAAATATTCCTCCACAATCGGACTTAACCGGTGAATTTCATCGATAAAAAGGACATCGTCTTTCTCCAGCGAAGTCAACACCCCCGCCAGATCGCCCGGTTTATCCAGCACCGGTCCGGAAGTCACCTTGAAACCGACTCCCAGTTCATTCGCTATAATATTGGATAATGTAGTCTTTCCCAATCCGGGAGGCCCGTGCAGCAGCACATGGTCGAGCGCCTCCTTACGCATCCGGGCAGCCATCACGAAAATCTTCAGGTTCTCGACCACTTTGGCCTGTCCGCTGAAGTCATGAAACGAAAGCGGACGAAGCGCATTCTCATACTCCCGTTCGCTCTCCGGAACCCGTGCATCCCTTATATCAAATTCATCTTCCATACTCTTATTACTTTGACAGGCAAAGATAATAAGAATTACCGGGTTCTGAACTTGTGGCGATACTTGTTACAAGAAATAAACCCGGCCGTTTTTCAAAAATCGCACGTTGCATCATGCAATTATTGGCAAAAACTGCACAATGAAACGTGCAATTTATCATCTTTGTAGCAAAGAAAAGCTTAAAAGATAACAATGATGCAGAACTTATACAGAAACTTTCGTCTTCAATTGGAATTGGCATCTACTGATTTCATCCGCTTCCTGCACGATAAAATCGCCTGGGACAGCAGACTAATAGCTATTGTCGGCTCCAGAGGAGTAGGCAAAACGACGTTATTGCTCCAACACATCAAAAAGTACGAAAAGCCTGAAGATGTACTCTATATCACTGCCGATGACTTCTATTTCACCAATCATCGTCTTTTCGATTTAGCCTACCAGTTTTACACACAAGGCGGGAAAAAACTTTTTATTGATGAAATACATAAATACAAAGAATTGCTTTATGCCCTTGCCCAAAGCGTACCATTCAAGCCTAATTATACCAAATTGGAACGCGACCTGGAAATCAGCCGGAACACATTGCCCGACTATCTGCTCTACTTGGAAAAGGCCGGACTCATCAACCTGCTTCGCGAAAAAGCGAATGGCATAAAAGTATTGGAAAAGATAGGCAAAATCTATCTCAGCAATACAGACATCGCCTACATGTTGTCCGACACGCCCCCGGATATAGGCAATATTCGTGAAACCGTCTTCTTTACTTGGATGCGTGTAGGGCATTTCATCACCTCATCCCCTATAAGCGACTTTGAAATTGACGGACTCACTTTCGAAGTCGGCGGACGAAATAAAAAAAAGGCACAAATAAAAAATGCAGTTGAAGGATATATAGTAAAAGACGACATGGAATATGCCTACCAAAACGAAATTCCTTTATGGATGTTCGGCTTCATTTACTAATGGAAATCGGGACAAAGATAGAAACTTGCAGATCACGTGTCCGCCCCGATTTCATATAAGGGACTCCTTTCATTACATTGCAAGTACCCTGTTTGTATGTCAGGGCCAGATCGAAATATTTGAAAGCATAGGCGGCTTTGACGACGACCGGCACGTCAAAGGCAGATTTGATTGTCTTCCCAATCATAATATTATCCTTAAAATGGAGAGTAGGCTCAACTCCCGCTCCTACCTTCAGCCCCCCGATCAGATTATAATTCAGAACTCCGTTCAAAGCCATGTAATTTCTTGCAAACTTACTTTTGTAGCCTTTAACGGGGGTTACTTTATAGCCAACCGAGGCAATTTCTCCCCGCTTCTGCCCATATAATAAGGCTGCGTCCACCGATAAACGATGCTTCAATTCGATTTGCAACTGATATCCCACATGGAAAGAAGGTTTCATATCCGGTATATTAAACCCAACTTTGCCTTTAGACATCGCCTCATCCTTATACCAATCCATTGAAACACCACCTATTATCCCACTTCTCACTTTCCCATTTTGTGCGGAAACAGATAAACACACTAAACTCAACAATAAAAACATCACACTCTTTTTCATATCAACTCTCTTTTTATTGGTTTGACTTTGTTGATATGACAGGGAAAATGGGAAAAACCCCTATCAAATATTACTAAAAATATTCCCTTTCAAACCTTGTCTTTGAAATCTAAAAAAATCATTTCATAGCATATCGTAAAGCAAACGATTGTGCAAGGCCAAGCTTTTAGGGCGTATGGTCCGATAATATGATGCCGAATGCCGGGAGGAACTAATTCGGTAGAACATAAAGCAACAAAAATCAAGGTCGTAAAAAAGAGATAACGATTATATCTTTTATGGACAGAAGGGCTGCAAATATACCAAATAGCGACACCAATCATCAACGTGATATAACCACTTGCTTCACTTCCTGTACTAAACAACACGACATACAATAATACATTAGCCAATAGCATGAGCCGAAAACGGAGATATTTATATTGCTGAATTCTGAAATAAGGGATAAAGAATAGGATCAGTCCCGGTATAATCAGCCACAAATCACTATAAAAAGAACAGCCTGTGAGCTTACGTACGATTCCTAATAAAGAAATATTTTGAGATATGGCGAACATATTGAGGCCATTTTTGATTTCCAATCGTTCCAACCACGCAATATATTGCGAAGAAATATAATCTGTCCCCGGAGAGAAGAATATCGGCAAAACCAAAAACAAACATCCCCAAAAAACGCAGGAAAATACAAGACGCAATTTGTGTTTTGAAAAAAAGAAAAAAGCTAATCCTACAATCGGATATATTTTTATTAATGTTCCCAATAAAATCAAGCAAGAAGCCCAAAATTCTTTTTCTTTCTCAATTAAAACAAAAGAGAGAATAATAAATGCTGCCACAGAGATATTAAATTGTTGTACCCCCTGCGCCGTCATTAACTCACACAAAGAATACCAATAAACTATAATCCTCTGACTCTCATTGAAAGGTAACTGACGAATAGCATAAAAAAGAAAATATGTATTCATTAAAATCCAAAAAATCATCCCCAACCATTCAGGCAAGATAGAAAATGGAGCAATCACAAGCGCAAAGATCGGACCATAATGGTTTACATCATAATATTCGGTAGGATACTCCACATATAAAGGCAATCCGTTAATTACGTGAGGAAAAACATTTTCAAATATTTTATAGTTATTATATTTACCTATCAGCAATTTGACTATTGCATAAATTAGTCCAGAAGACATCCATATCCAAAAGACTGTTCTTTCTTTATGAAAAACAGTCTTTTGAAATATATGTGATAAATAGTTGATCTCTTTTACAGCTTTCATGTCAAAACCAATATCGCTTAATAGGAATCATAGCTAAAAGTATAAGAACTCACCTTGTCATTCCAATTTTTACTCGAACCTGGATATAAAGGATAACTTTTAAAATAATGTATATAGCAATGTGGAGAGTTTGGATCTACAGCAAACCAAATAGAATGTCCTGAATAATTTTCATGTTCATAAAATGTTGCTATACATTTGTTTCCATGTCCTACATAAACAGGGTATGAAGATTCATTTATCATATATGTACATACCAAATCAATAGAGGATATTTCATCCTGCATATTATTTTCATTCAATATCTCGGTTGATATCTTTACATTTTTTATACTACTATTTAATTGTGACGAAATAGTACGTCCTTTACATTTATCTTTTTGAAAAACAACTAATGTTGCAGAAGTAGTTATCTTAGATGTAAAATTTAAGTCATATACTTCAGGTAATAAAGGATTAATACCCTTTTGTAACTCATCTACATTATCAAAATATTCTATCATTCCATCTTCATGTACAAAAGAAGCTAAATTAGCATTATTTTCTAATTGTTTAGAAATAAACTCTACAACATCACTTAAGAAAACAATAGTACTATCATTATTGTACACATATTCAGATTCATATATTTCTCCATTATAAATAAAGGAAAAACTATTAACAGTATCTACAGATTTAGTTACCACATCAATTCGCGGCTTCGTATCACTAATAATATTTTCTTCACAAGAGAATAATATTCCTAATAAGAATATAAAAAACAGATTAACCAAGTTACATTTCATAATAATTCATCTTTAATATGGTTCATACAAATTTTTTTTAATCAAATTTGACCATAAATCAAATTTTCACCTTCTTTTATTATAACAGTGCTTCCTTCTTTCACTTCTTCGTCCAAAGAAATGACCACCGAAGGTTGCGCCTCTACAGATTGTTTATATACTACTTCTCCCGCCAAATTTGTCACAATCACTTCAACCGTTCCCAAATTAGCGGAAAACTCCAACAGCAAGTCTTTGTTGTTGTCTTCAATCCATGCTTGAATAGGCCGTTTAGGGATAATAGACTTAGGAGCAGTATCCCACTTCCCTTTCAGATATATTCGTTTCTTGGCAAAGCAAGGAAACGAAAATGTCGCTATTAACAGCAAACATCCAATTTTTCTAAATATCTTCATATTATGTTTAATATTTTTAGATGTAAATATAGAGGGAATTATTGGATGCAACAAATCGGTATATGGACAACCCTCTTTTTATATGGACAAAATTATTTCTCAGCTGCTATAAAACTGATAATAAAATACATAAATTTACTTCATATAGCTTACGCAAACGATCTAAATCCTTCCAAAATCCTTTTTTAATGCCCTTTACCTGCATATTCCACACTTCCGAAGACAAAACTGTCCCTATTTTTATACCCATATTTACTCTATTACCATCCTTTTTGTAGGATGCACCCATTTATATCGCTTCCTTTTTGATTCGGACACAGCTTCTGCCGAGTACGACTTCGGAACTTATTGGCCGAATCGGAACTGACTCCCAAAAGAACAGCCTCCTCGTTTAAGTGCAAATCCAAGAAACTGAGATAACAGATCTTGGTTTCTGTTTTTGTCAGACCCAACGTATTTTCTTTCATAAAAACGCTGACATTCGGAAAAAGGGAATCAATCAGACGAATCAGGCTTCTCCATTCCTCTTCGTTTAGTTTTTGTTCGATATCAGGTTTTACTTTCCGACAGCGCTCTTTCATTGTTTCAAATAAAGAGGATTGCTTCAATTTTTCCACTCTTAATACGGTGATTTCTTTCTTATATTCACTTGTATCCTCATGCGCAGCAGCTTTCCTTTCCATCTCTGCCGTTAACTCCCGAAGGCGACCTTCCTGTTCCGTTTCTTGCTTCTCATGCCGATTTTTTTCCTCTTCTAAAAACTGTTGCTGCCGATTTATTTCAAGCCGTCTTTTCCTATCCCTCAACTGATAACCCACAATCAACAAAAGGCAAATGATAACAGCCAAAGCAAACAAAAACTGTTTCTCTGCAACAAGTTTTTTATTGTCTTGAACGACAGTGACCACATCATGCCGTTTCTCTGCATCAATGATATCTACCTGTTTTTGTTGATCATATAAAGAATCTTTCTTTGCCTGATATTGTTCCAAAAGAGAAAGCGCTTTTTCTGTATCACCAGCTTCTTTTTCGATAAGGTAACCTAAATAGAAGCAATCGATCGATGTATAAGGGTTCAATGACGGACCTGTGGCTAATGCTAAATAATAACGGGCTGAATCAAGGAGACTCTCATTATAATAGAGATCACTCAAAGCCAGATAAGAGGGAACTTGATCCATCGTATCAGAACTTAAACTTCTACTATAATAGGCTCTCGCTTTTTCCACATCGCCCATTAAGTCATAAATATTTCCCAAACCATTAGAAATCGAACTAATCCCCCTTAAATCTTGAAGCCTTGTAATAACAGAATCCGCCCTCAACATATAGCAAAGCGCCAATGACAAAGAATCGTCAAATGCCCATGTTTTAGCCACATCTCGGAGGGCAAAGGCATAACTTCGTTCGTTGCCAGTCTGTTTGAAAAAACCGGCCGCTTCTTCAAACTTCCTCCGCTCTTCGCTTCTTTGGCCCGTATAAGTGTACAAGTCTGCCATATAGCTACAGATATACCCAGCCACATCATATAAATGCTTCTCTTTTGCCAACGACAACGCATCAGAATAAGCCATCGTTGCCGGGATAAAAAGCTTATCTTTCACATACGAACGTCCTAAATAAAGTCCCATCCAAGCCCGCTGTTCCGCGGTCCCTTGATTTTTATACCAAGCCAACGCCCGGTCGAGTTGTTCGGTATATAGCATATCTTTGAATAGTTTATCCGCCGCCCGGCAATACAGCATGCACCAACGTGCAAACTGCCGTTCGTTCAACCTATCGGGAGTTTTTACCTCATTCAATAAGATATAAGCGCTATCCGGATTTGCTTCTAAAAGTATTTCTGCCCGGTCCATCGTTTCCGATGCGATCCGGTCTCCTACACACGAAAAGAAGAGACTGACGGGCAACAAGATAAGCAAGAATATTTTTTTCATACGGATATATTGTTAGATCGGTTGTTTTCAGGAGGGAAAGGTACGCATTTTTATAATCGGGACAATACTTTTAACTACTCGATTTATCATAAAAACAGGCTCTTTGCTGTCAATTTGATTTGTTTTTAAGATTTCTGACGATATTAACATTCCTGTTTTCAGGCTTCTTAGCTTAAAGAGCAACCGTTTTTGAAGCTCTTTTCCCAAATCATCTAAATGATTTTTCAAATGGTCTGAATGCTTTTGGAAAATCATTTGGATATTCCGAACAAACTATTCGGATGAATCCGGAAAATCATCTGAATGATTTTCCCGGATAATGTGAAACAAAAGACAAAGGAGGGCGTATAAGATTACCGAAAGACCTTTAAAAGCCATTTTAACATCTCATTAACCCGATGGAGAAGAGCTTTTATAATTGACGTTTTGACTAAATTTCAACCTTTCAACTGACACTTCAATTCATTTTTCATGCATCATTCTGTTTTTTCGGAAACAAAAGATGAATCCATAGGCCATTTTACAAACAAAATGACAATAGCAAACCCTGTTTCCCTGCTCTATTTGTAACCATTCCGGCAAATGCCCCATACAGACGAATCAGAAGATGGTTAATCTGACATTGTGACAAATTGTTTATCCGGATATATGCCGGACTTGCTCAGCCTCTCACTTCAACTGATTCAACAAACTTCAGCAGTAATGCGAGTTTTCCGTCCTTTTCGTATGCTTGGCCATTTCACGGTTACTGTTGATCCATGATATAGTCTCATTTCTTTTTATGAATATAGGTCGTTATAGTATCCAATATATATTCTGTGTCTTGGAATAGATATAATACAGCGCATCTTCCAAAGACAGCACCTTTTTCTTCATAACCAATTCAACCAGTTCACGCATTACGAATGGGAGCATGACCGAGTCAAGTCCTCCTTGATTTGTTTCCATTTTTATCGTTTTATATACCTGCAAGAGTCTTTTTAACTCGAAGAGGAAATATTCTTAAAACTAAACTTTTTGTCATACTTAGCTTATTGTATCGTTTTCCCAAATATCCGTTGGTCCAAATCGAAACAGTAGCGCATGAAATTTGATTTTATACCCCATATATTTCAAATTATCCGCAAGGATAATATTTTTTAAGAAACAAGATATTTGACAAAGTTCTGAATATTAGCAAAATACAAATATCCGTCTTTTAGGAGGGGTTATTGTAGTTTCATCATACATGAACTTGCGTAGAATATGCCACTTTTCGGCTGTTGCAAGCTCCTTTTTCTACACGACAGCGAGCGTAGGGAACAAAATGGAATATTTCGGCACGATTACCCTGAAATTTTTATTTTCACAACCCCATATTTGAAAAAATTTTATATACTTTTGTAGAGCCATATCAATATTATAACATTCTATAGCCATGAACACAAATTTTTTACTGTCTTCCGATAACAACAACCGCAGCGAACTTCTAAAAAAGAAGATCATCCACTATTATATTGCCAATGGCGATGCGACCATTGCCGACCTGGGCCGTGAAATGGACCTGAGCATCCCGACCGTTACAAAACTGGTTACAGAACTTCAGGACGACGGTTATATCCTGGACTTCGGAAAACAGGAAACCAACGGGGGACGCAAACCTAACATTTATGGCCTCAATCCCGCATCCGGCTACTTCGTGGGAGTCGATATGCTGAAAGACAAGTTGAATATCGCAGCGATCGATTTCAAGGGCGACAAGGTGCAGCTCGAAGAGAACATCCCGTACCAATTTGAAAATACGCCTGCCTCGCTGGAGCAGTTCTGCAAGATTATTGACGATTTCATCGTTTCACTGCCTGTTGAACGGAATAAGATTTTAGCGGTCGGAGTCAATATCACCGGTCGCGTAAATCCGGCATCGGGCTATAGCTACAGCATTTTCTATTTCGAAGAAAAACCTCTTGCACAGATTCTCGAAGAACGGTTGCAGGCAAAGGTTTTTATCGAAAACGACAGCCGGGCCATGACCTACGGCGAATATATGAAAGGAGCCGTGCAGGGAGAAAAGAACATCCTGTTCGTCAATATGGCGTGGGGACTGGGACTGGGCATCATCATCGACGGCAATTTATACTACGGAAAATCCGGCTTTTCCGGGGAGTTCGGACACTTCTGCATGTTCGAAAACGAAGTGCTGTGCCATTGCGGCAAGAAAGGCTGTCTCGAAACAGAGGCTTCCGGATCGGCTTTCCACCGCATCCTGATGGAACGCCACCGGGAAGGGAGCAACACCATACTCGCCCAGAAGTTAGACAGTGGAGAAGAAATCTCGCTCGGCGACCTGCTCGAAGCGGTACGGAAAGAAGACGTGCTCTGTATCGAGATTCTGGAAACAATGGGGTTAAATTTAGGGAAAGGCATTGCCGGGCTGATGAACATCTTCAATCCTGAACTGGTCATACTGGGCGGAACGCTTTCACTGGCAGGCGAGTATATCAGTCTGCCGATCAAGAGCGCCATCCGTAAATATTCGCTCAACCTGGTCAACCAGGACACGGAAATCAAAATATCCAAATTAGGAGAAAGAGCAGGCGCATTCGGAGCATGCCTCTTATCGAGAAGCAAACTGCTTGGTATGATACATTATTAAATTAAGTTCCGCACATCTTTACATCTAAAGTTGTACATTACAAAAAATTAAACGATCAGAGCAACAATGGATAAACTCATAAGACAAAACGATAATTACGCAGAATGGATACAAACACTCAGCAAACGATATAGGCAAAGTCAGATAAAAGCTGCTGTTAAAGTGAACAATGAACTATTACAGTTCTATTGGTCACTCGGTCGTGACATTGTAGAAATGCACGCTGAAAGTAAATGGGGTAACAAACTTCTACAAAATCTTAGTACAGATTTACAAAACGCATTACCGGGAATCAAAGGTTTGTCTCCAAGAAATCTTCTATACATGAAGAATTTTTATCTCCTTTACAAACCTTTGACTGGAATTACGCCCCAAACTGAGGCGCAATTATCGTGTATATTTGAAATTCCTTGGGGACATCAAAAACTATTGATTGATAAGTTTAGAGAAATCCCGCAAAAAGCTTTATTTTTCGTATATAAAACAATCGAACAGGGTTGGAGTAGATCTATGCTACTTAACTTCATTGATTCAGATTTATATGAAAGCCAAGGGAAAGCTGTAACAAATTTCAGTTGTACACTACCACAGCAAACAAGCGAATTAGCTAAAGAATTGCTTAAAGATCCATATAATTTCGACTTTTTACAACTAACGACAAATTTCAAGGAAAAAGAATTGAAAGATGCCCTTATAAGTAATATTACAAAATTTTTGATCGAATTAGGTTCGGGATTTGCATATATGGGACGTGAATATCGTTTACAGGTTAGCACAAAAGAGCAATTTATGGATTTGCTTTTTTATAATACCCGTTTGCATTGTTACGTGGTAATAGAAGTAAAGATAACCGAATTTGAGCCATCCTATCTGGGACAGCTCAGTGCTTATGTCTCTTTTACCAACCACATTCTCAAAAGTGACACCGATAATCCTACAATTGGTCTGTTAATATGTAAAAATAAGGATAATGTATTTGCTCAATATTCTCTTGAAGGATACAATCAACCTCTTGGCATATCAGAATTTAAAGGTGTCAACCTTTTTCCAAAAGATTTTGAAAGTTCCTTACCTTCGATAGAAGAAATCGAAAACGAATTAAAAAAAATATAATAAGATTAAACTAATAAGAAACACAATGGAAAAGATTAAAGGCTTAATTGATGCACCTTTCACACCGTTCTACGAAAACGGGGAAGTAAATTACGAACCGATAGAAGCATATGCCAAGCTTCTGGTTAAAAACGGTTTAAAGGGAGTGTTTATCAACGGATCTTCGGGAGAAGGCTATATGCTGACCGACGAAGAGCGCATGAAACTGGCCGAAAGATGGGTGGAAGCGGCGCCTGCCGGATTCAAGGTCATCGTACACGTAGGCAGCACTTGCGTAAAATCGAGCCACAAACTGGCTGCGCATGCCCAAAAGATCGGAGCTTGGGGAATCGGAGCCATGGCCTCTCCTTTTCCGAAAGTGAACCGGATAGAAGAATTGGTGAAATACTGCGAAGAAATTGCTTCCGGCGCACCTGAACTTCCTTTCTATTACTATCATATCCCGGCTTTCAACGGCGCTTTCCTGCCGATGGTCGAACTGCTGAAAGCGGTGGACGGGCGCATCCCGAACTTCGCCGGCATCAAATATACTTACGAAAGCCTTTACGAATACAACCAGTGCCGTTTGTATAAAGACGGCAAATTCGATATGCTTCACGGACAGGACGAAACGATCCTTCCATGCCTGGCAATGGGCGGCGCACAAGGCGGCATCGGCGGGACAACCAACTACAACGGCAAAGAACTGACCGGAATACTCGAAGCCTGGGCCGCCGGAGACCTCGAAACGGCACGCGAACGCCAGAACTTCTCACAGGAAGTAATCAACGTGATCTGCCATTATCGCGGCAATATCGTGGGCGGCAAGCGGATCATGAAGCTGATCGGGCTCGACCTGGGCAAGAACCGGACGCCGTTCCAGAATATGACGGATGCGGAAGAGGCCGCCATGAAAGCGGAGCTTGAAGCAATTCATTTTTTCGACAGGTGCAATAAATTCTAAATCCATAAACGCCATGAACGACATTACAAAACCATCCGAATACCTCGGATATTGGGGCGAAAAATACAAAAACGATTTACTGACCGACATTCTGCCTTTCTGGCTGGAATACGGCATCGACAAAGAAAATGGAGGCTATTTCACCTGCCTGGACCGGGACGGTTCGCTGCTGGACACGAACAAATCGGTCTGGTTCCAGGGACGGTTCGCCTTTATACTCGCTTATGCTTATAACAACCTTGAAAAACGGGCCGAATGGCTGGAAGCCTGCAAAAACGGGATCGACTTTATCGAGAAATATTGTTTCGATACCGATGGCCGCATGTTTTACGAGGTGACGAAAACAGGAACTCCCGTACGAAAACGCCGATATGTATTTTCCGAAACGTTTGCCGCAATTGCCATGGCTCAATATTCGATCGCTTCGGGCGACAAGAGCTACGCAGAAAAGGCGGTCAAGCTGTTCAACCAAATTCTCTATTACAAAAACACGCCGGGCGCATTAGAGCCCAAATTCAGAGAAGGATTCGTAGCAAAAGGGCATTCCTTTTGCATGATCCTGATCGACACCGCCGCCCGCATCCGGGAGGCAATAAACGATCCTGTACTGACACGCCAGATCGACGAGTCGATAGCCGAACTGCGCCGTGATTTCATGAAGCCGGAGTTTAAAGCCATTCTGGAAACGGTCGGGCCGGACGGCGAATTCATCGATTCGATTCCGGGCCGGACCATCAATCCGGGCCATTCCATCGAGACTGCCTGGTTCATCCTCGAAGAGGCCAAACACCGGAACTGGGACCCGCAGCTGAAGCAGATGGGGCTCACGATCCTGGACTGGTCCTGGGAATGGGGCTGGGACAAAACACACGGTGGAATCACCTATTTCAGGGATTGCAAGAACCGTCCGCAGCAGGAATACTGGCACGACATGAAGTTCTGGTGGCCGCAGTGCGAGGCCATCATCGCCACACTGTATGCCTATGAAGCGACAGGCGATCCCAAATACCTGGAAATGCACAAACAGATCAACGAATATACCTACGCCCGCTTCCCGGATAAGGAATATGGCGAATGGTACGGTTACTTCCATTACGACGGAACACTCTCGCAACCGGCAAAAGGGAATATGTATAAAGGCCCGTTCCACATTCCCCGGATGCTTCTGAAATGTAATCTTTTATGTAAGGAAATACTATCCGGGTTATGATAAACAATAAGAAATACTATCCCTGGATCGTTGTCGCCCTGCTTTGGGGTGTGGCTTTGTTAAACTACATGGACAGACAGATGCTCTCGACCATGAAGTCTGCCATGATGATCGATATTACCGAACTGGAATCTGCCACGAACTTCGGGCGCCTGATGGCGGTATTCTTGTGGATATACGGCCTGATGAGCCCGGTCGCCGGCATGATAGCCGACCGGATCAACCGGAAATGGCTGATTGTGGGCAGTCTCTTCGTCTGGTCGTTCGTTACGCTGATGATGGGATATTCGACCGATTTCAACCAGATTTATATTCTCCGCGCCATTATGGGAGTCAGCGAAGCCTTATATATTCCTGCCGGACTTTCGCTGATCACGGATTACCACCAGGAAAAAACGCGGTCATTAGCCGTCGGAATCCATATGACCGGGCTTTACACCGGTCAGGCATTGGGTGGTTTCGGAGCCACCATTGCGGGGGCATACAGCTGGGAAACGACGTTCCACTGGTTCGGAATCATCGGGATCGCGTACAGTCTCGTCCTGATTCTTTTTCTGAAAGAGAAAAAAGACCATACGGTCGCCAGACTGGATTCGGAACCCGGACCGAAAGAAAGTCCGGTGAAAGCGGCGATAAAGGGAATGGGAATGTTGTTCGTCAACATTTCATTCTGGATCATCCTGCTCTACTTCGCCACTTCGAGCTTGCCGGGTTGGGCGACTAAAAACTGGCTGCCGACTTTGTTCTCGGAGAATTTGTCCATCGATATGTCGGAGGCCGGGCCGTTGTCCACCTTCACGATCGCGATCTCTTCCTTCATCGGGGTGATTGCGGGCGGTATCTTATCCGACAAATGGATTCAGCGGAATGTACGGGGACGCATTTATACCGGTTCCATCGGGCTTGCCCTGACTATTCCGGCACTCCTGCTGTTGGGGTTCGGCGACAGTTTCGCCATGATTGTCGGCGGCGGACTCTGTTTCGGTATCGGCTTCGGTATTTTCGATGCCAACAACATGCCGATCCTCTGCCAATTCGTATCGCCGCGCTACCGGGCGACCGCCTACGGCATCATGAACATGACCGGGGTCTTTGCCGGGGCGATCATCACAAAACTGTTGGGCGAATCGACGGATGCCGGTAACTTAGGACATGATTTCGCAATGATGGCCGGCTTGGTATTCGTCGCCTTAGTGGTGGAAGTCATTTTCTTACGCCCGAAAACGGTCAACATGACCGACAAGTAAAACTTATTATAAATAACCTAATCAACAAAAAACATCATGAGAAAAATCTTTCTTTACTTCAGCCTCCTTCTCTTCATGCAAACTGTCTTTGCCGCCGACAGCTTGTTCGTCAGAAAGCCGCAGATCCCGATACTGATCGACCGGACAGACAATATCTTAGTGGAAATGCGTATACAGGCACACAAAGGAGATGTACTCAACAAGCTTTCCCTGCAATTCAAAGAGGGGATCGACTTAAACGGCATAAAGGCTTTACGCTTTTTCTATAGCGGAACGGAAGCGACTTCCCGGCAGGGAAAGCATTACCGCCCGGTTTCCTATATATCCAGCCATGCGGAAGGCAAGACTAAGGCTGCCAATCCCTCCTACTCCGTTAAACAGAGCGAGGTGACGGATATCACCAATGTCGTGATCTTCACCAGCAGCCAGCCGATGGTGGAAGGAGTCAACTATTACTGGATCAGCATCGAGATGAAACCGGAGGCTTCCCTGTTGACCACCTTTACCGTTCAGATGCCGATGGCGGAGGTAAACAACATGCCGGCAACAATCGTGTGGGACGGCAAATCGGATGTCCGCCGCATGGGAATCGGTGTCCGCCATGCCGGTGACGACGGGGCTTCGGCTTTCCGTATTCCGGGGCTGGTGACGACCAATAACGGGACACTCTTGGGCGTGTACGATATCCGCTACAACAGCAGCGTGGACCTACAGGAAATGGTCGATATAGGAGTAAGCCGCAGCACCGACAAGGGACAGACCTGGGAGCCGATGCGCGTAGCGATGACGTTCGGCGAAACGGGTGGCCTGCCTCACGCACAGAATGGCGTGGGCGACCCGTCTATCCTGGTGGATGAAAAGACAAATACGATCTGGATCGTGGCCGCCTGGACGCACGGGATGGGGAACGGACGTGCCTGGTGGAATTCCATGCCGGGCATGTCGGCCGACAGCACCGCCCAGCTGATGCTTGTCAAAAGCGAAGACGACGGCAAGACCTGGAGCCGGCCGATCAATATCACTCCGCAGGTGAAAGATCCTTCCTGGTACTTCCTGTTGCAGGGACCGGGCCGGGGTATCACGATGAAAGACGGGACACTGGTTTTCCCGATCCAGTTCATCGATTCCACCCGCATACCGAATGCCGGCATCATGTACAGCAAAGACCGGGGAACCACCTGGCATCTGCATAACCTGGCACGTACGAACACGACCGAGGCGCAGGTAGCCGAAGTCGAACCGGGTGTCCTGATGCTGAACATGCGTGACAACCGGGGAGGCAGCCGTGCCGTGGCCACCACCCGCGACTTAGGCAAGACCTGGTACGAACATCCGTCCAGCCGCAGCGCCCTGCAGGAACCGGTTTGTATGGCAAGCCTCATCCACGTGGATGCCAAAGACAACATCACGGGAAAAGACCTGCTGATCTTCTCCAATCCGAACACGACGAAAGGACGCAACCATATCACCATAAAGGTAAGTACGGACGGAGGCATGACCTGGCCGCTCTCCAACCAGGTGACACTGGACGAAGACGAAGGTTGGGGCTATTCCTGCCTGTCCATGATCGACAAGGAGACGGTCGGCATCTTCTATGAATCGAGCGTCGCTCATATGACTTTCCAGGCTGTCAAATTAACAGATCTGGTCAAATAGCCGGATGTTCATATTTGTCACATATTCCGATAAGAAACGATAAGCAAATGAAAAAGTTCCTGTTCTGTTTATTCATCGTATTGAGTGCCGCGGTTCATGCACAAAAGATCAAGGTTACCTGCGTAGACAACGGGAACTTGCAAATGCCTGTCACCTATTCGGACAATATGGTACTCCAACGGGAGAAACCGCTCAGGATAGCCGGGACAGCCAATGCCGGGGAAAAAGTGACGGTCGGCATTGCCGGACAGAAGGGCGAAGCGGTAACGGCTCCGGACGGGAAATGGTCGGTCACCCTGCCGCCGATGAAGGCAGGAGGACCGTACACGTTGAGCATCTCAGCCGCATCCGGAAGACTGGATTATACTAATGTCCTGATCGGCGAAGTATGGCTTTGTTCCGGCCAGTCGAATATGGCGTTCCAGGTCAGCAGCGCCGTCGACAGCCAGCGGAAGGCTTTTCTGGAATTTGCCGCCCGGAAACCGCAAATCCGCCTCTTCGACATGAAGCCTCGGTGGACGACAAATGCGGTGGAATGGGACATTTCGACACTGGACTCCCTCAACAGGCTTCAATATTACCGGGATACCGAATGGAAGGAATGCGACGAAGAGACGGCGAATCGTTTCTCTGCCGTAGCCTTTGCGTTCGGGCAGATGTTGTCAGACAGCTTGCAGGTTCCGGTCGGACTTATCCTGAACGCCATAGGCGGTTCGCCGGCGGAGGCCTGGATAGACCGCAAAACCCTGGAATTTGAGTTCCCGGACATCCTCTACGACTGGAAACAGAATGATCTCATTCAAGCCTGGGCACGGGAACGCGCCGCCCTCAACATCCGAAAATCGGCGAACAAGCAGCAACGGCATCCTTACGAGCCTTGCTACTTATACGAGTCCGGCATTCAGCCGCTCGAAAAATTCCCGATACGGGGGATCATCTGGTATCAGGGAGAATCGAACGCCCACAATGTGGAAGCGCATGAGAAATTGTTCCATCTTCTGACAAAAAACTGGCGGGAGAACTGGGCGGAAGAATTGCCTTTCTATTATGTGCAACTATCCAGCATCGACCGTCCCAGTTGGCCCTGGTTCCGGGACAGCCAGCGACGGATGCTTCAATCGATCCCCAACAGCGGCATGGCGGTCAGCAGCGATCACGGCGATTCCTTAGATGTCCACCCGCGCCACAAACGGGAGATAGGGGAACGCCTCGCTCACTGGGCGCTCAATAAGACGTACGGGCACGATATCCTTCCTTCCGGCCCGCTCTACCGCTCGGCGACATTCAAGGACGGTGCTGCCTATGTCACATTCGATTACGGAAAAGGTATGCACAGTTCCGACGGCGGCCGGCTGCGCACTTTCGAGATAGCCGGGCACGATGGTTTATTCGTCCCCGCAGAGGCACAAATCATCGATGGAAAGACCGTAAAAGTATGGAGCGGTCAAATCCGTAATCCGAAATTCGTCCGTTACGGCTGGCAACCTTTCACCCGTGCCAATTTAGTGAACGAAGCGGAGCTTCCGGCTTCGACATTCCGTTCGGAAGCTGCTCCGGTCAGTTGGTTCCGGTTGCCCGATCTGCCCGGCCCGGATGGCAAGCCGGCTCTCGGAATCTCCGCTCCGTTCACCGGTGTCAGCAACGGGCAGTTGATCGTGGCCGGAGGGTGTAACTTTCCTGGCAAACCAGCGTCCGAAGGGGGTACAAAAGAATACTACAGCGATATATACGCATTAGATATGACCGCCCGATCTCCCGCCGGATGGAGAAAGATCGGCAGATTGCCGTTGCCGCTTGCCTACGGGGCATCGGCCACAACACCCGAAGGGCTCGTATGGATCGGGGGAAATAACCGGGAAGGTGCTTCCGGGCAGGTCTTTTTCCTGAATTGGGACAGGAAAAAGCAGCGACTGCATATCTCTGAGCTGCCGTCACTCCCCATGCCGATGGATAATCTCTCGGCCACCTATGCCGACGGTTACCTGTATGTCGCCGGGGGAAATAAGCATCCGGACTGTTCAAACTCGCTCTTCTCATTACAGCTAACGCCATCGCCTCAAAAGGAATGGGTACGGCTTCCGGACTTTCCCGGACCTGCCCGCGTACAGCCCGTCCTGGCAGCCCAGCAATCCGGGGACGGCGTGCGACTTTATCTGGCAGGCGGTTTCCAGCCGGCATCCGCCCATCAGGAAGCCATTGTCTGCACTGACATACTTTCTTATCATCCGGAGACAAAACAGTGGAGAAACGAAGGACTCTTGCCTTCTTTAGCAGACGGTTCCTATCGTACCATTACGGGAGGCTGTGCCGTCGCGTCGGGCGACAGTTCCATCCTGCTGACAGGAGGCGTGAACTACGACCGTTTCCGTGACGCTCTTAACCACCCTCAACCAGATTATCTGCTACATCCTGCCGGCTGGTATAAGTTCAATACCTCCCTGCTACAATACAATACTTTCACAAAACACTGGACCCACTTAGGCGACTACGAAGAACTGGCACGTGCCGGCGCCGGCATCGCAAACAATGCCAACACGGTAATCATAATTGGCGGAGAGCTAAAGCCGGGTATCCGCACGCCGGAAGTCAATGCTTTTGAACTTATGCTTCCTCCGAAAATATCCGGCCACTCAAAATAACAATCAAGAATGATTTATTTGTCATATCTTTCTATAACTTTGTGTCACTATCGGTTGAATCAAAGTAATACTATTTTGCTATGTCCAGAAAAATCATATTTCTTCTCTCTTTTGCTATCATAACATTGGCACATTTGTCCGCATCAGGCAGCCATCTTAATAAAATAGAATCAAACTACAAAATCAGGCGGATATCCCCCGACGGAGGGCTAAGCATAAACGGGCAACGCGATGTCCGGCAAGATAAATGGGGATTTATCTGGGTGACGACCGTCAACAATCTATATCGGTTCGACGGATATACCTTTAAGCCTTATACGGAAAAAATCAATAAAACGATTCCCTTCGCCTCACTGACTTTCGAAAGATTGGAGATCGACAAGGAAGGCGATCTTTACGTGACAACCAGCAACGGACTACTCAAATACAATTCACTGACCGATAATTTCGACCGTTTGCAACCAGGAAGATGTTCATTAATCAAAGAGGATATGAAAGGAAGGTTATGGATATCCAATCCTTCCTCCGTCGGTTTGTTTGACCGGGAAACCTTCCGGTTTACGGCTATAAAATCGGAAACGAGCGACATACCCGACGTTTCGGGCATTTGTACCCAGCATAATAAGATTTATATCGGGACGGCGACAGGAAAAATCTACTTATATGACGAAACGGGAAACAGGTTCCAGAAGGTTCTTCATATTCCCGAATATAATATTGCCGACATCATCCAAGCAGATTCCTTACTCTATGTCCTGACCGAGAGTAAAGGCCTGGTCGTTATTCCGACCGACAGCTATCAGCCAATCAAACAATATGATTTCTTTTATCCGGCAGGAGACACGAGAGTTTCCGCCAGAGCTCTATTCATTGACAAATTTAACCATATATGGATTACAGGACAACGGGGTATATATATCCTGAACCCGGAAACCGACGAATTCACTCACTATTCATATGAGAAAACTGATCCTTACGGATTACCCAGCAATTCTATTTGGAGAATCGCTGAAGATACACAAGGATGCCTATGGTTCGGAACCTATTCGGGAGGTCTTTGCTTCATTAACCTTGACGAACAGAAAAGTTTGAAATCATTTAACGGGAGAACGGACGATTTAAGCTATTCGGTCGTCAGCAGTTTTGCCGAAGATGAAAAATCTTTATGGATCGGGACGGAAGGCGGAGGACTTAACCGGTATGATAAACAGGCCGGAACCTTTACTCACTTCAAATATAATCCTACTAAAAACAGCCTTTCCTACGATAATATCCAAAGCCTTTTATACACCGATAACAAATTGTGGATAGGCATGTCACGCGGAGGTTTGGATTGCCTCGATACACGGAGCGAACACTTTACCCATTATACACTCAACAACAACATGCTGATAAACGACCATGTTGAAAGAATTGTAGCCGAAGCCGATTCCGGGCTTTGGATAAAATATCTGATGAACCGGAACTTCCTGACCTATTTATCAATCAAGGATAATACAACGGAACATATTAATTTCCTGGCCCCTCCAATTCAATCGAATGGAAATATCAGCGATATCAGAAGGGGAAATGGCGATACCCTCTGGATCGCTTCCGCCTATCAGCTGTTAACCATGAATGTGCGGACCCGCCATGTACAAGTGGCAGATTACAGGCATTCGGATATCAAGGACCCACAAGGCATGAATATCCAAACAATCTACGTAGACAACGACAAGCAGTCCATATGGATAGGGACACACGGAAACGGCTTGCTTATTTACGACATCCCGAACCGGAGCTTGTCTTTAAAAGCTGATTTATCAAAATATAAAGTCCACTCCATTTATAGTATCAATAAAGATAACAAAGGGAACATATGGTTGGGGACCGATAACGGCTTATTCCGTATGGACATCGAAACCGACAGGCTACAACAGTTCAATAAAGCCGACGGGGCACAGGGACAAACTTATTATCCTTTCTCCACATTCAAATCAACCAATGGGGAGTTATATTTCGGAGGGAATGAAGGGTTCTCCATTATTGCCCCGTCCAAAATCTCTTATAACAACTATAAGCCGGCCGTAATCCTTTCCGATTTTTTACTCGATAACATTCCCGTCATTCCCAACACCAAGAATTCGCCTCTGAAATCTTCTATCTTTCAAACAAAAGAACTGGTGCTCGATTACAACCAGAATAATTTCTCTTTCGAATTTACATCTACGAACTATCTGAATCCGGATAAAAACCGTTTTCGATACCGCCTACAGAAATATGATGACAAATGGATCGAAACAGATGCAAGCCATCGATCTGTTTCCTATTCCAAAGTACCAAAAGGTACATACAATTTTGAAATCATGACCGCCAACAATGACGGTGTATGGGGTGAACTGACTACCCTCAAAATCATTATCAAACCGGCCCCTTGGTTAAGCAACTGGGCAATTGCCTCATATATTCTTTTAGTTTCCATCATTCTCTACGCACTCATCCGTTACTACAATTACCAGCGCAAGCTTAAAATGCACTACTACCTGGAAGAACGAGAGCGGGAACAAAAAGAAGAATACCACCAGGCACAATTGACATTTTTCACAAATGTCTCACACGATTTCCGGACGCCGCTTTCGCTTATCCTCGCGGCACTGGAGCCTATCAAAGCCGGGAACCTCGCCGGGAAATACATATCGATCCTTGAAAACAATGCAAAGCGATTATTAGCTCTGGTAAACGAAGTAATGGATTTCCGTTCTTTGCAAAACAATAAGATCAAACTCAATATACAAATCGATAATTGGAATCGGTTTGTATCGGAGAATTGCTCCGATTTCTCAGAATCGGCAGAACAGAAAAGAATACGGTATACGGTAGAACAAGACCCGTCTATTGCAGCAGACTGTTATTTTGATAAGAAAGTAATGGAGAAAATACTTCTGAATCTGCTCAACAACGCATTCAAATATACCCCGGAAGGAGGAAACATAAAAGTCTCTACCCTATCGAACATCAGGAATTTCACAAGCATGCATGCGAATAAGATCATTATCCAACCGGGAGATGAAACTCAAAATCTTTTCGGATTGGTCATAAGTGACAGCGGAGTCGGAATTTCAGAAGCCTCTATCGGACATATATTCGAACGTTATTACAGGGTCAGTGAATCGAGCGGGACACAGCATTTAGGATCAGGTATCGGGCTGGCATTAGTCAAAAGCCTGGTTAAACTGCACAAAGGATATATTGCCGTCTACAGTGAAAGAGATTTAGGTTCCGATATCGTGATCGGTTTTCCTGTCGACGTGTCTGTTTATGAAGCAGATGACTTTCATAATAACGAAGCCGACTCCCATAATCCGGAGAATAAGTTCGACACCGGTTCCGGGTTTATGGATCATGAGACAAGTCCGGTTGCCACCCCTTTACCGGATTCAAAGAAAAAGAACATTCTCTTTGTGGAAGACAATAATGATCTGAGAGAATTATTAGCAGAGACTCTCCGGGAATACTATAACGTTGAAGAAGTAGCAAATGGCCGGGAAGCTTTAGAACAGCTTGCAAACAAGAACATCGATCTCGTCCTGACAGACATTATGATGCCAGGAATCAATGGCATCGAATTAAGTAAAAAAATCAAAGAGAATATTGACAGTTCCCACATACCGGTTGTCATATTAACCGCTAAAACAGGTGATGAGAATCAAATAGAAGGGCTCTACTCCGGGGCCGACATCTATCTGAAAAAACCGGTTAACAAACAAATCCTGTTGCTAAGCCTATCCAATCTTTTCAAGCAACAGGCAAGAATAAGGGAATATTATGCCAAACACTATTTTGCGCAAACAGACAATACCGACACGTCCATAAATAAAAGAGATGCCGAGTTTATGAAACAACTGACAGAAGTTATTGAAAAGAACCTGTCCAATACTGATATCGACGTTTTACAGATCGCGTCCACCCTGGCAATGAGCCGACGTACGCTTTATGGCAAAGTAAAAGCCCTGACCGGGCAATCGGTTGTCGAATTTATTCGTAATTACAGGCTAAGAAAGGCCGCCCAAATATTAACGGAAGAAAATATCTCTATCAGTATGGTTATGGATCGGGTAGGGATAGACAATGCCTCTTATTTTTCACGGATATTTAAAAAAGAATTCGGAGAATCTCCGTCTGAATTTGTCTCCCGGCATCATAAAGAACCTAATGGAGGATAGTAGACAAGAGGATGCATGCTTTTCGAGAAAGGGGTACGCCCTCTTTTTACAAGGCCCCCGTTATTCCAAGAAAAATAGTTTCTACTTTTTCCCGTGAGCATTTTAATTGTACAAATCGGCATTTTAAGCCCAAGACAGAACAACATGCGAAAAAGTGTTAGTTAACGGCCGTTTTATTCTACCACCATCCTGATCTTATCAATAATTTTAGGCTCGACAAAGGAGACAATCAAACATTGTTAAACTTAAAATTAGCATTATATGAAAAAGATCATTGAATCATTTCGGCAAGTTGGCATCATACTTGCTTTTTTGTTGAGCACGACTATTATGTTTGCTCAACAGAAAGTGACAGGAGTCGTAAAAAGCGCATACAATGAACCGCTAATCGGTGTAAATGTAGTTGTAAAAGGAAGTACGCAAGGTACTGTCACAGATTTGGAGGGTCGTTATTCCATCGATGCACCCGACAGTAAATCGATATTAGAATTTACCTACATCGGTTTCGTACCACAGCAGGTCGCCGTAGGAAGCAAATCGACCATTGACATTACGCTTATAGAAGATTCCAAAGCTCTTGAAGAGGTCGTCGTCGTAGGTTACGGTACGGTTAAGAAAAGCGACTTGACTGGCGCCGTATCATCGATCAAATCGGAAGAATTGCAAAAGTTGCCGATGACCTCCTTAGACCAGGGTATCCAGGGAAGAGCTGCCGGTGTGCAGGTCACCAATACATCCGGTGCTCCGGGAGGCCAGGTCTCCATCCGTGTACGAGGCGGAAATTCTCTTTCCAGCAGTAACGAGCCCTTATATGTAATCGACGGATTCCCCGTCGGGGCAGGAGCGATGGCAGAAGGGAACCAGAACGGTGCAATCGCCAACAACGGAATGGTAACGATCAATCCGAATGATATCGAATCCATTGAAATATTGAAAGATGCGTCATCCGCTGCCATCTATGGTTCCCGTGGAGCAAACGGAGTCGTCCTGATCACCACCAAACGAGGGAAAACAGGAAAAACCAAAGTAACGTATGACGGTTATTTCGGAGTCCAGAACATTGCCAATAAAATGGAGATGATGAATGGCGAAGAATTTGCCACCATGTCTAATATTGCAGCCGAAAACGGAGGCGTTGCTCCTATTTACGGAGGAGCAAACGAGAAATGGAAAGAACCCTCTTACTACCGGAATAACAGTACGGATTGGCAAGACTTGATTTTCCGTACAGCTCTCATGCACAATCACCAGATAAGCCTGAGTGGAGGATCCGAAAACAATCAATATGCCGTCACCGGAAACTTCTTCGATCAGGACGGTATTGTGATCAACTCAGATCTGAAACGTGCATCCCTGAGAGCCAATGTCGATTCTAAAATCTCGAACTGGATCAACGTACAGACATCGCTGACTGCGAGCCGGACCTTTTCGAATGTGGCCTTTTCCGAGGGTGATGGTGCACAAGGGGGTGGTGTGATCAACGGAGCGTTAGCAATCCCTTCCACCATGTACGTCTATAACGAAGACGGGACATTTTCGACCATGAACCAGACTCCTTACGGAGTAACAACAGGCAACCCTTATGCCTTGGCAGAACTGGCAAAAGACAAGTCGACTATCAATCGTGTCATCGCAAATGTCAACATCAAATTTAATCTGAATAAACTCACGGACGGACTTGCACTCGAAATACGCGGAGGTACCGACTATTCAAATGCTTTTCGTGACTCTTATCTTCCTTCTACTGTATTTCAGGGAGAGAGTGATAACGGCATCGCGACCAAAGGCTGGAACAGACGTTCGGTTTATCTGAACGAGAACTTGTTAACCTATCAGAAAAAATTTGGACAGCACTCCATCAACGCAGTTGCCGGCCTGACTATCCAGTATGACGAAGAAACAAAGGGAAAGACGATCGTTTCCGGCTTTGTTAACGATGTCTTGGAAGATAACAGCATGGGTTCGGCAAGCACGACCAAAGGAACCCCGACCTCGTCCAGATGGTCTTCCCAGATGGCATCCTGGCTGGGACGTATCAACTACAACTATGCAGACCGGTATTTATTGACTTTGACTGGACGCGCCGACGGCTCCTCCAAATTCGGAGTCAATAACAAATGGGGATTCTTCCCGTCGGCAGCTTTGGCCTGGCGCGTTACGGAAGAAGCATTCATGGAAGAGGCAGACTGGCTCAGCAACCTGAAATTACGTGCAAGTTACGGTTTAACCGGTAACCAGGGATTCGGAAGTTACTCTTCCGTCGCCAGTTTGTCGCAATATTCTTACAATCTGGGCGGTGATAAGGCAACCGGATTCGCACCAAATAAGATTCCGAATTCAAACTTGAAATGGGAAACCACCTCGAACTTAGACCTTGGTGTAGATTTCGGCTTTATGAACAACCGGTTGAATTTCAATGTCGACTATTATTATAAAAAGACGAAGGACCTTCTTTGGAACGTATCAATCCCTCTTTCTTCCGGATTCGGTTCCATCTTCAGCAACCACGGGACACTTCGTAACTGGGGTATCGAAGCCAGTGTCAGCTATGACCTGATCACCAGTAATAAACCGGGTGCTTTCACCTGGAATACCACACTTATGTATTCCATGAACCGGAACAAGGTTTTGAGTATGCCGGACGTAACACCGGGCAGACCGGACGGATACCTCTCCGGACACCTGAGAGTAGAGGGTAGCTGGCTGGAAGAAAATTATCCGGTAGGTATATGGAAATACTATGTTTATGACGGTGTCTTTGAGAACCAGGAAATGATGGATGCCACTATCGTCAATGCTAATGGTGAAACAGTTGCCAAACATCCGAAAGCATTAACGACCGACGGTTTAGGCTCTCCTAAATTCAAGGATCTGAACCAAGATGGCAAAATCGACCGTGAAGACTGGGCGGTTATCGGAGATCCGAATCCCGATTTCATTTTCAGTTGGACAAACAACTTCACCTACAAGAATTTCGATTTAAGTATCTTCATTAACGGAAGCATTGGAAACGACATCATGAACCTCGGACGCGGAGAGTATGCAATGGTATCTCCATTTGCTTCACAACGCAGGGATATGCTGAACTACTGGACTCCGACCAACACACAAACGGATATTCCAGCCCCACGCCTTGCACCGCATGCCTATCTGCCGTTGTCATCTTACATGATTGAAGACGGCTCATATGTCCGCTTGAAAAATATCGTACTGGGATATCGTTTCCCGATCCGGAAATACATCGAATCATTAAGGCTTTATGTAAGTGCCCAGAACCTGTTCACAATAACCGGTTATTCGGGCTTTGATCCGGAAGTGAACAGTAAGGGACAAAATAACCGTCAGTTAGGCGTGGACTACAATGCCTATCCGACAAGTAAAGTCTTTACAATGGGAGTAAACATCGCTTTTTAAATAACTCATAAATCAGATTTGTTATGAAATCAATCTATAAAATCATATTTTCCAGCCTTATTTTAATGGGGCTAATGACTTCCTGTTTTGATAAATTCCTGGAAGAAGACGTATACGATTTCCTTTCTCCAAACAACTTCTATAAAACGGAAGCTGATGCGGAAGCCGCCGTAAATGCCATATACAGCCGGCTCGTATCTTCTGAAGATAATGATATCTCGTTCCACCGGGCCGCATTAATGATCGGAGAATATCCGGCTGAATGTTCATCCGCTCAAACCTCGACCGTGCCTTACCGACTCGCATTCGAGTTCTATACCTGGACTCCTAATACGGACGGTATAGAATTAGTCTGGAAATTTTTCTATCAGGTCGTTTTCCGTACGAATGTAGCGATAGAAAACATTCCGAGTATCAGCGGTGATCCGGCCAAAATCAAACGTCTGGAAGGAGAAGCGCGATTCATGAGAGGGCTTGCTTATCTCTATCTCATACGCCTGTTCGATAATGTGCCGCTTACTACCGCATCCGAACAGGATAATCAGAATCTTCCGAATATGGGGACAAGCGATGCCGTATTCAAACAAATCATCGAAGATTTAACTTTTGCAGAATCCGCATTGCCGGATTCATATACCGGAAAAGACGTAGGACGCGCCACCAAAGGAGCCGCTCAGGCATTCCTGGCCAAAACATATCTGACAATGGCCGGATATCCTTGGAACAAGACAGAAAATTATGCTTTGGCAGCTACAAAATGCGAAGATATCATCAAATCGGGAAGCTACGACCTGGCTTCCAACTATGCCATGAATTTCAAAGAAGCCGGAGAGCACAACAAAGAATACATCTTCGATGCCGAATTCCAGCAGAATCTGAACGGATCGAATTGGGTAAATATGTCCAGCATACGTGACCAGAACGTTTGCGGTATGGCCGGCTGGTCCTCATTCGGAGGGACGATGAACTTCTATGAAGATATGTTGAAGAATAATCCGGGCGACAAACGTCTTGCCACCAACATCATCCTATCCTTCATCGACACAAAAACAGGAGAGGAAAAAGTATGGGGAAAAGACTTTGACGTAAACAGAGGATTGGTACATACCTGGAAATATATCGATCCGGAAGAGACAGGTGTCGGCGATCAAAACTCCAACCTGAACTACCATTTCACCCGCTACGCAGACGTGTTGCTGATGCACTCCGAAGCGGTCAATAACGCTGCCGGATTCAGCGGTTCCTATGACAAATACTACGGTATCAACCGGGTAAGGGAACGTGCAGGTCTTGCAGGTCTTTCCAATTTAGACAAAGACGCATTCAATAAAGCGCTTATCTGGGAGCGGGTCGTGGAATTATGCTACGAAGGGCATCTTTGGTATGATTATAAACGTATGAATTGCATGGAAGAGCGCGTTGCCCGTAAAGGAGTCGATATCGGAACAAGCAAAAAATACTATGTATATCCGATTCCGGTTAACGAATTAAGCAGAAATCCGAATCTGGAGCAACATCCGCTATGGAAATAAGAAAATAACATCATTTGCCGGTTAGCCTGGTGTTAACCGGCAAAATTATCCAGCAATTAAAAGAAAAACAGAAATGGAAGATTTCAGCAGAAGAGATTTTATCAAAGGGGTAGTCGGTGCGGGAATTTCATTAATCACGGCAGACAGCCTGGCTTCTGTATCGATGGATATGGCAAGGATAAAGAACCCTTATGATGCCAAAGGATTGCCGACGACGGAACTGGGAAAAACAGGTGTTATCATTCCCAAAATGGTTTTGGGATTGGGAAGCCGGTTCTGCCATATCGACGAAGACGAAGAAGCATACGAGATGCTAAACTATGCTCTCGACAACGGTTTCTATTATTGGGATACAGCGCATGCCTACGATAATACCATTGCAGTTCCTCCGGGAAAGAAAAAATCTCCCCGGCATATTATCAGTGAAGTGCGTGTAGGAGAAGTTGTCAAATACAGGCGAAAAGAGATATTCCTTTCAACCAAAGTGACAGCCCGCGAACCGGCAGAATCCATGAAAGAAATTGAACTGAGTTTGAAACGGCTCAATACGGACAAACTGGACATGCTGAAAATACATGACGTTCAATCTATCGAGGATGTTAACCAAATGAGCCGTAAAGGACATTTAATCGACATTCTCCATCGGTTAAAGGAGGAAGGCATCACCCGTTTTATCGGGTTTTCCGGACATGGGGATGCACAAGCTTTGAAAGAATTGGCAAACAGGGGAGATTTCGACAGCATGCTCGTCGCCATGAACCATTGGAATCCTAAGCAACCTTCACCTCGCCAGGAAGTAGCTGTTCCCGCCGGTAAGAAAAATAAAATGGGCGTGCTCATCATGAAGGCTGTACGTCCCAAGGAGACGATCCCTGGACTGCACGCTCCCGATCTCGTCAAATATGCCCTTTCGCTAAAAGGGCCGGATGCCGTCGTAATCGGCATGGACAGTAAGGCTGTAGTAAATTCCAACCTGGAAATCCTTCGCAATTTCAAGAAATTGTCGCCGGAACGGATGAAAGAACTGGCCGTACAGCTCGAACCGTTCTATCGTCATGAGAATCTTCCCTGGATGCAGGATAATTATATAGACGGCATGTGGAAAACAATGTCCGTATAATCAATTAAGTTAATGCCATGAGAAAATTCTTTATATCTATCTTCATTCTCTGCTTCGGTTTATTTTCAACCGACGTGTTGTCCGCTTCCTCCTTAAACGCAAAGGAAGACCGGCAAACAAGCCCGTATACAGGGTATACAAGAGCACACTGGCTGGAAATAAACGAACAGCTGATAGCCGGAGCTTTAAACTATGTAAATCCGGAAACCGGCATATTCAGTTTGCCCGAATCCACCGGTGCTTACCGGGAACTTGAAGATTTCAGAAACGAGAACCAGGCAAGAATCATGGAGCGCATCATGGTTGGTGTCGTCATTTACACGACGGCAACAGGCAAAGATGAAGTTCCGGGATACAAAGGTTCCATCACAAAACCTTTTATAAACGCCATTACAAGGGGGACGGATCCCAAAAGCGAAGGGTATTGGGGAGATCCCGATCCAAACGACCAGATAGGCGTATCATTCGCATTAGGTATATACGCCTGTCCGGAACGTTTCTGGAATCCGCTCACGAACGAACAGAAGAAGAACCTGATCAACTTCTTTCAAAAACAATCATTCAACACGACCTATCATAACAACCACTATTTCTTCCACTTATTTGCAACCGGCCTTATCGAAAAATACGGGAACGGAATCGACTCCAACCGGGCGCATCATACCCAAATGATGGAAAGGCTTTTAGGATGGTACAGGGGAGACGGCTGGTTCATAGACGGCAACAACCGGGGATTCGATTATTATAACTTTTGGGGATTCCAGCTATTCAATCAGATGGTTTATCAATACGACCCCGTCTGGAAAGAGCAATTCGGGAAAAGGATACAAGAGATATCCTCGCGTCTTCTGGAAACCGTACCTTACCAATATGCCCGTAACGGAGGGCATATTCCCTGGGGCAGGTCACTGACATACCGGTTTGCCAGTAATGCGGCCATCGGATGGGCTATGATAAACGGGAACAGCACGCTGTCGCCGGGAGCAGCCAGACGGATTCTGTCTGGTGATTTAAAATACTTCTGGGAAAACGGATGCATGGGAGAAAACGGACTGTTGAATATCGGCTATTTAGGCAAGAACCAAAGCCTTGCTGAAAACTATATTGTCCCCGGTGATCCTTATTTTGCCATGCATGGCCTGTGTTGCCTGCTACTTCCGGAAAACCACCCGTTCTGGACGGCAAAAGAAGAACCGATGCCGGCAGATATAGCCGGAGGAAAAGTCGCCGTCGAAGGAGCACAGTTTTCCCTCAACGTAAGCCCTGTTGACGGAGACGCCCGTCTATATCCGGCAGGACAACCTTTCGACAGAACGATCTGGCAAAGTCCGATCAAATATAACCAACATGCCTATTCGGCCACAATCGGCTTTTGCTTGACAGGAGAAGGAGGAGAAGATATAGGGGCCGGACGAACCGGATATTCCTATGACGGAAAACAGTGGATGTACAGGTTACGCAGCCGGGCGTTATTTATAAAACCGGATCATATCGCAAGCGTATATCATCTGCAATCCTCCGGAAAAGAGGATCGCACACCGGAATTCCAGAAAGACGAACTGATTACCCATACACTGATCGGAAACGACGGGGAGGTTCACGTATTTTGGCATAATTATCCCGATCCGTTATACTTATCGGTCGGAGGGTATGGAATCAGTATTCCTCACAACGGCACGTTACAGGAAACCCCATCCGGGCAAAGGCTCTGTATTCAGGGCGGAGATTATTACTCAACCATACAGGCCGTTTTCACACCCGAAGGCAATCTGTATTCCACTTTGCTCACGCCCCGTAAGGGATGGGAACATACACATCTTTTCGGAGGGTTAGGAGCTTATTGTTCCTGGCAAAGCAAAGCAGGCGTACCACCTCACACTCCGGTTGTCGTATATGTAAACGGGACAAAAGGCCGTGTTCCGGCAAATGTAAAAATCAACGTAACACGAACATACAACGGATTAGTTATTACCTTTGAAGGGAAACAATATCAAATCAAAATAATCGACTGACATGACGTACAAAAGAATATTTACAATCCTTTTCACCGGATTGATTTCCATATGCTCGCTCATAGCCCAGGAAACAAAACGCCCTGCCGTATGGGGAATTGCCAAAATGACATTCCTCGTGAGTGATATGGAAATGGCACGGGAGTATTACGGACGTTTCCTGGGGTTTGACGAAGCCTTTTCCTATCCGTCTCCTTCAGGAACAGTCGTGTCGTTCAAGATAAACGACCGCCAGTTCTTAGAATTTATCGTCGACAAACAGGCGAAAGAGAAGAAACGCCTCGTTTCCGTATCGCTGGAAACGGAGTCGGTACGGGATATGTTGCTCTACTTGCAGGCGCAAGGAGTGAAAGTCTCTCCATGTATCACGGACGGGGCAGGAAACGAAGTCATTGTCACGCAAGATGCAGCCGGAAACAATGTCGAATTTATCGATCTGAAAGCAGACGGGCTGCACCGGAAATCAAAAGGAAAATTCTTGTCTGAAAACAGAATATCCAAACGGATGCACCATGCAGGCTTATACGCCGAAAAGATCGACGAACAGGACCCTTTCTGGGTAAAGATACTGAAGTGCAAAGAAATCGTCAGATATCCGCTGGACAAAACCCAACCCGGCGTTATCCAATACCTGGGTCTGGGCGACTGTACCGAGAATATCGAACACTATTCACCCTGTGATGAGAATTTCAGCCATCCATGTTTCCTGGTCGAGGATATGCAGGAAACGATCTATACCTTAAAAGAGAGGAGAAACGGACAAACCGTAAACCGTCCCTCCATCGGTAAAACAAAGCGTTGGTTGCTGAATCTCCAAACCCCGGATAAGACAAGAGTTGAATTTACAGAGGCCTATTGCATAAAATAGAACCGGGCAAAACAGATACGGACTGTTGCTACACCAAAGCCAGTTTACGGATATCCGTATCCCAACGTGGTTCCGAATAAATCAGGCCGACAGCTTCGGCGGGGGTAGAGGCGACCACCCAAAGCCCTGCATGTTGCGGGCGCATGAAATGCTCGTCGACGGCTCTTCGGAACATCTCCAAAAGGGGATCGAAGTAGCCGTTTATGTTCAGGATGACAATCGGGTTGAGATACAAGCCTAATTGTTTCCAGGTGATGACTTCCAGCAACTCTTCGAGAGTGCCGCATCCGCCCGGAAGGGCGATCACGGCATCCGAGAGGTCGGCCATCCGTTGTTTGCGTTCGTGCATACTGTCGACTTCGACCAGATCGGTAAGCCCCTTGTGACACCAATCCTGTTCGACCATAAAACGGGGAATCACGCCAGTTACGGTTCCACCGGCAGCCAGCGTAGCATCCGACACGGCGCACATCAGGCCGGAATTGCCGGCCCCGTTGATCACCCGCAGGTTCCGTTCACCCAGTAAGCGGCCCAGTTCGGCAGCCGCCTCCTGATAAGCAGGGGCGACTTGCGTGCTGGATGCACAATACACACAAACAGAAGCGATCTTATTTCTTTCTTTTTCCATTACTCTTTTTTCTTATTTATATCGTATCCGAACAAGGCGAAATCACCTAAGCAGGGATCATCCGGGAAGATATGCGACAAGGCTTCGGTTATCTCAAGCGCCGTTTTCAGGGTTGCGGTTCGTTGCTGCGTCAAGCCGAGTTCCAATGAAATCTGGTGGACATGCGTGTCCAGCGGGATAATCAGTTGGCGGGGATGAAAGGCGGTCTGCCAAATCCCGAAATCGACGATTCCATCGGTCCGGATCATCCAGCGAAGGAACATGGCCAGGCGTTTACAGGCAGAAGTGCCGTTCATCACCGGAATGCCGTTTATGCCGGAAAAGAGATCCTGCAACTTAAGGACCGGATTCGGGTAGGGGCTTGCAGCCAATGCGTCTTCCAGCGAATCATACCGCTCATATATCTCTTTCAACCGGTCACAGAGGGCACGCAGGTCCGAATGCGTATAAAAGCGATAAAACGTATCACGTTTGCCGGCCGGGACCTCCGAAACCAGTTCCCGATACCGTCCGGACAATATCCACTCGTAAGGGCTTCCACCCATCCGGCTATGCAACCAGTCCGCCTTGCGGAGGATCAGCTCCCGGCGTCCATAGGAGAACCAGGAAGTGATAAAAGCAGATATTTCGATATCCCGCTTCTCCGTAAACCGATGGGGGAACTGAACCGGGTCATCGGGGATAAAAGACTTCACATTATAGGTTCCGGCCCATTCCTTCAATTTCGCTTTCAGTTGCTTGTCCATCCCTTACTTCATCTTTAAGAAATACTGGCGCCGGTCTTCAGGATAATGCTCGATGGCATAGCGGAGAGCCGTACGCGGAAGCTGTGTCGCATAACGTTCCAGAAAGCCGGTGAGGGTATCCCGGTCTCTTTTGCCCACTTCGCGAAGCATCCAGCCTACGGCTTTATGCATCAAGTCATGTTTATGCGTCATCAACCGTTCGGCCAAAACTAATGTATCGGTAAAATCCGAACGGCGGATAAAAGCCCAGGTACAGACGATCGAAATCCGCTGTTCCCAGAGGTTATCGCTGGCAGCCAGTTCATACAGGACGGAACGGTCCCGGTCCACCAAATATTCGCCGACAATATCCCGGCAGGATAAATCCACCAAATCCCAATTATTGCAGCGGCGGGTATTCTTCAAATAGAAACGATACATCTTTTCCCGTTCAGCTTCAGTCGTCTTCTTATCCTGGAAGCGATAGACCAGAACCAAGAGGGCGCAAAGGCGTGCCTCATGCCAAGGACTATCCAACAGGCGCTGCAATTCATCGAGGGGCATCGCTTTGTTGGCCTTGGCTATGCTGCGGGTTTGCGGGACGACGACTCCTAAAAAGCGGTCGCCTTCGCCATATTGCCCCGGTCCGGTCTTGAAAAACCGGCTCAGATGGGCGGCTTTTTCGGGTGAACCGACCGATTGCAGTTCACTCAGCACAAACTCCGCCGTCATGGACGCAGCACCCGTGACACAGGACGGTCGCCTTCCAGGAATCCGATTACATTGTTGCAAACCGTACGCGCCATGATAATACGCGTTTCCAGCGTCTGCGTCCCGATATGGGGCGTCAGGACGACATTTTCCATTTCCAGCAACTCCGGCGAGGGATAATCGCCGAACTCGAATACATCCAGGCCGGCGCCATGAATCGTCCCGTCTTTTAAAGCCTGCACCAAAGCCTTTTCATCGACCAAAGGACCGCGGCCGGTGTTGATCAGGACGGCTGTCGGTTTCATCAGTTTCAGTTCGGCTTCACCGATGATATGGTAGGTTTCCGGTGTATAAGGGGCATTCAGGGAAACGAAATCGGATTGGGAGAGGAGTTCCTCCTTGGAAACGTATGTCACGTTCAGCTTTGTCTCTTCTTCGACATACAGTTGGCGACGGTTGTGATAGAGGACCTCCATACCACAGGCATTCGCACGTTTGGCAAGGGCTTTCCCGATACGTCCCATACCGATAATACCTAACGTCTTCCCGGTCACGTTAATGCCTAAATTCTCTAAGACGCCGATTTTCATATCCTGTTTTTCCATACGCAGTTTCCGGTCGCATTCGGTAATGCGGCGTGCCACGTCGAGCATCAATCCAAGCGCGAGATTAGCGGTAGGAGCTGTCACCGGATCAGGAGTATTCGCCACCGTAATTCCTTTTTCAAGGCAGTAAGCGACGTCGATATTATTGTAGCCGACGGCATAATTGGCAACCATTTTCAGGTTAGGAGCATGGTCTATCAATTCCTTATTCACAGGAAAATCGAACATCGAGCACAATACATCGTACTCCGGTATCATCTCTAAAACTTCTTCGTACGTGAAGTCCCTTCCTTCCGGAAAAGTAACTTCATACTTGCTTTCCAGCTCGGTAAAACCTTCGCGGAACATGTCGTAAGTGACTAATATCTTTGTCATAACTATTCTTTTTATTCAACTTTAACAATCATCTATCCGTCTGCTGAAGCAGACGGCAAAAGAGAGCCTGAGGCACGAGGCGCAGCTCTATCTGTTAGCTCACCCATAAATCATCATTTATCCGCTTACAGTTAAATTATTATACATTTTAATACTTCGCAAAAATACAAAATTATCTGTTACTTTCGGGTTGATTCGAAAGTGTATGGTCACGGATAAACCGCACGGCTAAGGGGAAGCCTGCTGCACACATGCTGCCGTGGTCGAAACCGCCTAATTCGTAAAGCGTCACATCGGGATGGCCGAGCAGTTTGAAGAGGCGGTAGAAATAGGCTGACTCTTCGTAGCGGCCATACAATTCTTTTTCACGGTCGCCGGAAAGGATCAGGATAGGGGCGCAGTCCGGACGGACGTGATACAAGGGAGCCGTCTCGTCGATTGTCGGCTGCAAAGGTTTCAATCCTCGCTGGTTGCGGGTTTCGAAATGAGTGATTACCTGACCGCTGAAAGGGATGATCCCGGCGAGCTTGTCGGCATCTTTCCCGTAACGCGCCAACTGCTTCTTATCCAGCCCGACCATATCGACCAGATAGCCGCCGGCGGAATGGCCGGCAATATAGATAGAGGCGGTGTCGCCTCCGTATTTTCCGATATTATCGAATACCCAGACAACGGCGGCTGCGGCATCGTCCACGATCTCCATTGTTTTCACATGCGGTGACAAGCGGTATTCAACGCCTACGACTACCATGCCATCCGTCAATAATTGCGAAGGGATTTCCCGGCTGCCACCGGTCAATCCGCCGCCATGAAACCAAACTACGACCGGAACATTATTGACTCCCGGCTGGTAAGCGATATCCAGCCGGCACATTTTAGAAGCATATTCATCACCTGTATTTCCACGGTACGGGACATTACGCTCGTAGGTATAATCGGCCGCAATAGCCATTACAGTAAACCAGAAAAGCAGAAAGGTTAACCCGATTTTATTCGTCATATTATACACTAAATTTGAATTGATTAAACACAAAGAACTATCCTCCAAATGTAATTAGCTTTTTGGAACTAAGCAAACAATCTGCCATTTCCCGTCTTCTTTTTCCTGCGGAACCCGATTATTTCCTATTTTTGTAATCTAATAACGAGTATCTTATTACCTGTCAACAACTACTATGGTTCTAAATTATATCTGGATCGCCTTCTTTCTGATCGCCTTCGTGGTGGCACTTTGCAAATTAGCCATCAGCGGAGACACGGAAGTTTTTACCAACATCATCAACGCCTCTTTTGCCTCGGCAAAGACAGGGTTCGAGATATCCCTCGGACTGACGGGAGTCTTAGCTCTCTGGCTCGGCATCATGAAAATCGGGGAAAAAGGGGGCGTGATACAGGCGTTTGCCCGGTTGACGGCGCCCGTGTTCAGCAAGCTCTTTCCGGGAATACCGAAAGACCATCCGGCAACGGGTTCCATCTTCATGTGCATTTCGGCCAACTTGTTAGGCTTGGACAATGCAGCTACGCCGATGGGACTGAAAGCCATGAAAGAGTTGCAGGAGCTGAACACGCAGAAGGATTCCGCCAGCGATCCGATGATCATGTTCCTTTGCATCAACGCTTCGGGGCTGACGCTGATCCCGGTCTCCATCATGACCTACCGGGCACAGATGGGATCGGCAAACCCTGCCGATGTCTTCCTGCCCCTCATGCTCGCGACCTTCTCTTCTACCCTGGTCGCCATATTGGCAGTCTGCTTCAAACAACGGATCAACATCCTGCAACGGAACCTGCTGCTTTTCTTCGGCGGTATGATCGCGTTCATCGGCGGTCTGGCGTTGCTTTTCGGGATGATGAGCCAGCAGTCGGTCTCCCTCTACTCTACCCTGTTTGCCAACATTTTGCTTTTCTCCATCATCTGCGGATTCATCATCAGCGGAATCCGCAAGAAAATCAACGTATACGACACCTTTATCGAAGGAGCGAAAGAAGGTTTCCAGACCGCCGTGACAATCATCCCCTACCTCATCGCCGTATTGGTCGCCATTGCTGTTTTCCGGGCTTCGGGAGCAATGGATTTCCTGATCGACGGCATCCGCATGGGAGTCGCGGCAGCAGGACTGGACACGCAGTTTGTGGAAGGTCTGCCTACCATGTTGATGAAACCGCTTAGCGGTAGCGGGGCGCGGGGCATGATGTTGGACGCGATGAACACCTACGGCGCGGACTCGTTCATAGGCCGCCTCTGCTCCATCGTGCAGGGATCGAGCGACACGACTTTCTACGTCGTCGCCCTTTATTTCGGCAGTGTCGGAATCCGTAACACCTACTATACGATCCCCTGTTCACTGCTGGCCGATTTAGCCGGGGCGATTGCGGCGGTAGCTATGACGTATCTGTTTTTTACCTAATATCAAAATGACACTGCCACCCCATGTAAATCGGATTAGTAGTGCATCTATTTGGAATCAGTATAGCGGGTAATTATTTTTAACATATCATTCGGTAAGATAAAATAGAAAAAGAATAACAATATGGCAATAGCATTCTACGCGGAAGACACCAAGCTTCCGGCAATCAAAAAGAGAGCGGTCGGCAACTGGGTGAAAGAGGTTGCCGCCACATACGGAAAGAAAGTCGGCGATATCAGCTACATCTTCTGTTCCGATGAGAAGATACTGGAAGTAAACCGCCAGTACCTTCAACATGATTATTATACGGATATCATCACGTTCGATTATACCAGCGGCGACAAGATATCGGGAGACCTGTTTATCAGCCTCGATACGGTGAAGACTAATTCCGAAGCCTTCAACACCTCCTACAACGAGGAACTCCACCGTACCATCATCCACGGCATCCTCCACCTATGCGGCATCAACGATAAAGGGCCTGGGGAACGCGAGATCATGGAGGCCAACGAGAACAAAGCACTGGCGATATTGCCGGAGGAATGCCGGGAAAGTTAACTTTCCCGGATTATTCCACAATCACCAACACCGGATTGGCATCTTCGGCCAGTGTATCGAAAAACGGAGGTCTCTCTGCATCCGGATGTTTTTCCAACCATTTGTCGATATCTTCAATGGTCATCACTCCTATCAGTTGCCCTTTGCTGTTGGTACGCACCGGATAGAACGGCGCAAATCCGGCAAGGTCGTCCTGGAAACCTTTTTCTATCTCTCCCATGATAGTTGTCCCGGTCTTTTTGTCATATAGCCCCACATAGCCTTTGTTATCCTCTCCCAACCAGCCTTTACTTACGGCAAACACTATTTTGTCCTTAGTTTCTGTCACATCTGTTACAAAAGCATGATTAGATGTGATTTCTGTTTTTCCAGTTTCTTCAACCGGATAGTGCCATTTACCGGTATCGAACACATAGGTAACCGAGGGACCTTCTGCGCTTATACCATAAATGGAATCGTTGAACGCCTGATGGAAACGGACAGACCCGCCGGCCTGCCACATCTGATCCGAACCTTTTACTTCCACCACGTGTCCCATATCTTCACGCCTTCCTTTAAGTTTATGGAATGTCAGCCCACTATAAGGCATCAAACTTGGAGACTCGTATATGGACGCATCGAAATACCGCGTAGGAGTGTATGTCGTGACAGGCTTTCCCGATCCTGCAACAGCCATAGAATCTATCAGATTTCCTTCCAGGTTCATGCGTAGGAAAGAAATGTATCGTCCACCATCCGGGCTACTTCCCGACAGTACCGTTGACATCACCGTGTCTTCAATCAATGGAAAAGAAGTGAGCATGCGGTTCATTTTTATCGAACCGAGAAAACGGTTGTCCATACTATATTTCACAATGCCTTTTGGCTTGAAGAAATAGAGCACATCGCTCCCGGCCTCGTCCAAGACCGGGACACAGGACCCGTATGCTTCCGGATCTTGTCCCGGATGCCCCACGGTAGTTATATATTTCCCTGTATTCAAGTCAAATGTCATACATTTCTGGCTGTTGCCACGCTCCATATTGCTTATAATGGCATATTTATCGGTCACCAAAAGATTCCAACGATTGGCAACTAAGACACTGTCGTTGGTTTCTAAAGGGATGAACCTTATTTTGTTTCCCAATTGCGACACTTTCAACTCTTGAAGGTTCTCCATAGCATCAACGACATTTATAGTACCCCGGTCAAATGTCCGGTTTGCACCGGAACATGATATGAGTAAAAAGCCGGTCAGCCAAACGGCACATTGTTTTATTCCTCTCATTTTGTAATAATCTAACTGTTTATATGTTTATTTACACTCGGAAGCTCCAATTCAATTTCGAAAGTAAAAGCGTCCAGTTTACCACCGATCTTTTCAATAATTCAATTCTTTGTTATTTTTGACGCACCGGTTTCCGAGAAGTTACAGATAGGGGAATCTTTTTTTCAAACATCGACCGGGTTTCACCGGTGAAACTTTCCGGAGCAACTATGAATAAAAGCGGATGGCGGTTATACTAAAACCCTTCTCTCAGCCGTTTATTCAGATATAGATATCAAATATATTATTATGAATACATCGATTGTAATAAATTATCTCAAAAAGTTCTTTCATTCTCTTCCTGAAGTATGGTATATTGCGCTTTTTGCAATCTGGGCGCACAGCAATATCCATATTTTGTTCAATGGAGGCAATTGGCATTCGGGAAATATGTTCATGACTTTGTTTTGTATAGCCATTATCGCTTTACTGATCATGCAGCTTCTAAAAAGGAATGTCTGGAGCCGCTTCCTGTTGGGGATGCTGTTTACTTTCGGTTCGTTACTCATGTTTTTTGCATTGCTATCCGAATATTCGGAATTTCCACTCGGAACGGAAGCCGGTGCGATCCAACTGCTCGTTGTCGGCTCTCTACTTATAGGTATTTCCTTTCTGTTAGGCGGAAAGATGCTGCTGAACGGGTTGCATAATATGTGTGCCTGATAAAAGTTTGTACACGCTCCGGTGAAAACAGAGATTGCCGGAGCAATACTCCCAAAACCGATTACTCGCTATCACTACCACAAATACTCATACCAAACGACCATCTACTCATTTGCCGGATATCTCCCGGTATTATCACATAGATTTGAATTTATAACTCTATTATCAACTTAATCCTGGAAACAGGCAAATAAGGGATTGGTAACAATAATAAATTATCCGGCATGAAAGGCACAACTATTTTCTTTCTATCTATTCTGTTAATAACGACAGGTTGCAAAAGACAGGATCAAACGGCAGACGACCGGGTCACGGTAGATGTCACTAAAAATTCTTTTCCCAAAAAAGAACTGGTTCTTCAAGATTTCATGGATGTGGAATATATTCCGCTGGAAACAAATGATGAGTTTGTTAATCAAGGGTTTGTACAGGATGTAGGTAAAGAATTCATATTAGTAAAAAACTATAAGGATAACGGTGATATTTTTGTGTATGACCGGACCGGAAAAGCCATTCGTAAGATAAATCGTAAAGGGCAAGGGGGAGAAGAATACATCTCTTGTAGAAGTGTTACATTGGATGAAGAAAACAATGAAATGTTTATAAACGATTTCTTGGCAAGAAAAATAAAGGTTTATGACTTGGAGGGAAATTTTAAACGAAGTATCAAACAGAAACAAGATGGTGATACCCAGTTTTATTTGGATATATTTAATTATGATAAAGAGAATCTGATTTGTTACGATGAATGCAATCAAGAGATACCATTCCTACTCGTATCGAAGCAAGACGGAAACATAACCAAAGAGATTAGAACTCCATTTAAAGAGAAGAAGCTATTTCTTCAACTTTTAAGACATGAAGGAGGAACAAGAGCTGCCGGACCGGGTGAATACAGTAGAATAATCCCATTTAATGGCAATTGGATTCTATTAGAACCCTCGTCAGATACGATCTACACATTAATGCCCGATTACAATTTGCGGCCGTTTATCTTGCGAACACCTCCTGTCCACACTATGAATCCGGAATCTTTCTTGGTTTTAAAGTTGGTTTCCAATCGTTATTATTTCATGGAAAGCATAAAGAATGTATATGATTTCAGTAAAGAAGAAGGCTTTCCGAGAACGTACTTTGTGTACGATACACAGGAAAAGGATTTTTTCAGGTACATCATATACAATGGCGATTATTCTTACAAAAAAGAATTTTATATGTCTATGCTGACCCCTATCAATTCCAAAGGCGAATTATGGGCTACTCTAAATGCTTTCGAACTCTGCAGGGACTATAAAAAAGGGAAGTTGAAAGGCAAACTAAAAGAAGTCGCTGCAACATTGGAGGAGGATGACAATCGGGTGGTTATGTTGGTGAAGTCTAAAAAGTAAAAAAATATTGACAGTATTGGAACACAATTTCATTCATATGTCCATGCCTAACGGTACATTAACCGAATGTCCGGGATTGGTGTATATCATCCGTTTTCAGCAAATCTTTGTCATGTGAAAGAATAATAGAGTAAATAAAATGATATGAAGATGAAAATATTAATTTTTTTAGAAATAATCATCCTGTTTGTGATGGCAGGATGTGGAGGTAATTCATCGACTGATGGTTTTATAACAGTAGATGTAACGAAAAGTTATTCCTCCAAAAAAGAACTGGTTCTTCAAGACTTCATGGATGTGGAATATATTCCGCTGGAAACAAATGATGAGTTTGTTAATCAAGGGTGTGTGGAGGCGGTTGGTGAAAAATACATAATCGTAACAAACTATGTGAGTGACGGTAATATTTTTGTGTATGATCGGAGCGGAAAAGCTATCCGTAAGATAAACCGCAAAGGGCAAGGAGGGGAAGAATATACATCGTGTAGAAGTATTACATTGGATGAAGAAAATGAAGAACTGTTTGTAAACGATAACTATGCAAAAAAAATAAGAGTTTATGATTTGGAAGGAAATTTCAAACGAAGTCTTAATCAAAAGAGTGAGAAAAATTCGTTTTATTTGGATATGTTTGACTATGACAAGGAAAACTTGATTTGTTATGATAAGTTTAATTATGAAATACCGTTCTTGCTTGTGTCGAAGCAAGATGGAAGTATAACGAAAGAAATTGAAATTCCATTTAAAGAGAAGAAATTATTTCATATAGTTTTAAGACAACCTGATGGAGTAGTGACAGCATCTGCAGGGCCTGGGCCGTATAATAGTATAATTCCTTTTGGGAGTAATTGGCTTCTATTTGAGGCCTCTTCAGATACGATTTACACATTAATGCCTGATTGCAGTTTGCATCCGTTTATTGTACGAACACCGCCTATTCACACCATGGATCCGGAAGTTTATCCGGTTTTAAGGTTGGTTTCCGATCGCTATTATTTTATGGAAAGTGTAACAAATGTATATGATTTTAGTAAACAAGAAGGATTCCCGAAAACATACTTTGTGTACGATACACAGGGAAAGAAATTTTTTAACTATATCATATACAATGGCGATTATTCTTATAAAAAAGAATTCTATATGTCTATGCTGACCCCTATCAATTCCAAAGGCGAATTATGGGCTACTCTAAATGCTTTCGAACTCTGCAAGGACTATAAAAAAGGAAAGTTGAAAGGCAAACTAAAGGAAGTCGCTGCAACATTGGATGAGGATGACAATCGGGTAGTTATGTTGGTAAAACACAAAAAGTAACCCTTAGGATATATTAAAATCAGGGCAATCTTATACCGCAGGCTTGTCTGTTAGCTCACCTGTAAATCATCATTTACAGGTTCAAATCTTCTTAGATTATCCTCTAAATACCCCCTGGTTGTTTTATTTAATTAGGGTTCACACTGTTCGGGAAACTCTGTAGATCAGCACGTTACTGTGAACCCTGTGAATGCAAGATAAAAAAAGGCGGGATCGATCGATAGGATTGGCTGATCGTAAACCGGTTTCACAGCCTTCACAACAAATCACTGGCCATTAGCCTTTTACCGCCGTGAACCCTGTTTTTTAGTTTTGTCATATAAGGGATCTGATTGGTTCCTGTCCCGTAAAATATAGGTTATAGGCTAAAAAATACAGCCTTTAGCCTGTCAGGGAAAAGCCTATAGGGTAGCAGGAAAAAGGTAGGCATCTATCCGGCAACCGATACCGACCTTTTCGGAAAGCGACAGGCATCTATAAGAACAACTTCACAGACTCATATTCTGGAAGATTTGAAACATAAATAATGATTTATGGGTGAGCAAACAGACAAGGCAGCATCTTGTGCCGCAGGCTCTCTTTTGCCGTCTGCTTCAGCAGACGGATAGATGATTAATACAATAGATGAAAGGGACTGAAGTCCACAGAGGAAGAGGCTTTGCCTCTAAATCTTTTAAACCGTCTGCTGAAGCAGACGGCAAAAGAGAGCCTACAGCCACGAGACAAACCTCGATGCGGTCACCCTATACTAAAATCGTTTTCCTACCGTTTATCAAATATAGGCATCTATTATTTCCTAAAGATAAATCTCCAAATATGAAAAGTATAAATGTCCTCTTGCCTATGCTCTTCCTTCTAATGGCAGGATGCGTAGAAAACAAACATTCAACAAATGATCTGATCACGGTAGATGTCACGGCAAAATATCCCTATAAAGAACTGATTCTGCAAGACTTTATGGATGTTGAATATATCCCGTTAGAGACAACGGACGAATTTCTTTGTCAAGGTAATATATGGGCGGTAGGCAAGAATGTCATAGTCGCGACCAACTTTAATTTTAGCGGGGATATTTTCCTCTTTGACCGGAAAGGGAGAGCTTTGAAAAAGATTAACCGAAAAGGACAAGGTAATGAAGAATATGCATTATTCAATAGAATCGTATTAGATGAAGAAAAGGAAGAAATATTTGTCAACGATATTTCTAAGAAAATACTTGTATATGACCTGGAAGGTAATTTCAAACGGAAAATCTCATGGAAAGGAGATTTGCTACCTTTTGAAATGTATAATTTTGACCAGGAAAACCTAATCTGTCGCGATCATTTTCATAACAATACCGGGCAATCATTTTTACTTCTATCCAAACAAGACGGTCGCATTACAAAAGAAATTCAAATACCATTTGAAAAGAAAAAGTCGATTGTCGTTTGGTCTCAAGATAGGAAAATGACCTATCACCCACAAACATCTCATCCCATAATGCCTTATTTTAACGATTATGTATTAACAGAATATTCAGCCGATACGTTGTATAGCTATTCACCAGACCATGCTTTGAAACCATTCATTGCAAGGGTCCCATCCTGCCAATCCATGAATCCTGAAGTCTTTCTTATACCGAGTTTGCTCACGGATCGATACTTTTTTATGGAAGCGCTTGAAAAAACAATTGAATTCTCGTCTATTGATCTATTATATGACAAGCAGGAAAAAGCTTTATTCAGATATAGAGCCTATAACTCTGATTACGTAAATAAGAAAGAAGCCTTCTTAAAATCAAAACCTTTAAACGGCAAAATCCCATCCTGCCAATTTTTAGAAGCATCGGATCTTATCCGGGATTATAAAGGGGGAAAGCTAAAAGACAAATTGAAAGAAGTGGCTGCTACATTGGAAGAAGATGACAATCCGGTGATTATGTTGATTAAACATCGAATGAGATGACAAATCTCCTGCCTTATTGTAAAAACGATCGAAAACACCCCAAACAGTAGCCGGATGAACCGTGCCGTGGGATAGTATTTCTTTGTATTCTGCTACAGTTTTCATAACTCCATCCTTTTTTACAAAGTCAGAAATAAAATCAACAATATGCAACAAGTTTTTATTCCCTTATACTCATTCAAAACAACCATCCGCTCATTAAGTCAATAATAAGCGGTCTTTACGGGATATATTTGAAGGGTAATTCAATTATTCATCTTATTTTTACAGGTATGAAAACAGCACTCCTATTGCTTCTCCTTTTTCTGGTAAACAGCGGTTCGGCTGAAACGTTCGTCCCCTATACACCCGACTCTTTGAAAAAGGGCGATTGGGTGGAAATCGAGTCCGTCCACTACTATCCCTACGTTGCTCCGGGCATCGAAGAAAAGATTCCCTGGCGGGCGGAAAACATCCGACGAGTCATCTTTAAGGCGACCGTAACGGATCTGAATGAACGTACCCTCACCCTTGATTATACGCTCAAGAGCCTGTACGATTGCAGGAACGATACCGGGAAGCCCGGTTTCTACTATTTTGACAGCCGTTATCAGCAAGACTTTACGTTCGATCACGAGATGGTCGGCAAACGGTTCCTGCGCGTCACATACGATCGGAAAAGCCGGAAAGCACATACTTTAGACAGGCAAGAAACAACCTTTTCTTACTCGAAAAACTATGTTCCTTTCGGAGTAAGACAGGCAGGGTTGTCCGCCTATCCGGAAACGACTGTCCAGGATTCCTTACCCTTAGACAAACTGCTTGCACCGGCGGCACAGGATATCCTGACCGGCTGGCAGGAAGACGGGATGCCTCGGCTGGCACAAAACACGCGGGTCATCGACGCCTCGTTCTCCCTTCCTCCGAATACGGAATTTACGTGTAGCTATGTCTATTTTGATTTATCCAAAGATTCGACCGTCCACAAGAAGATATTCATAGCCTACCCGACCGAACACAAAGTGGGCGAACGGGTGACGCTCCTGCTTACTCCGGGGGATTCCATCACGCAAGACAAAGAATTGTTTGCCACAACGCACAAAAGACGTTATCAGGGACGGGGAAGCGAACAAAACAATTTCCAATACAGCTACCGAAGATTCGCCGACCTGTACGAATCAGACCTTTATATGTACCCTTCGGACCTCGAATCTCCCGATCAAATGAAAAAAGCCTTCCAACACCGCGAATCTCTGTTCCAAAATGTATTAGCAAAAGATTTTAAGAATATGGATTCTTATTGGCGGATGGTATTCGAACGTTCGGAACAGTATCTTAGAGGAGCGCTTGCCTTGCATCTCTATATGTATGCCAGCGATAAAGAAGTTTGGCACAAAAGCGGCTTGGTCGACTGGCAAGCTCCCTATTTCGTCTCGGTCAATCCACTTATCGATTTTGCATATAGCATGCATCGACCGGAGGTCGCTTACTTTTATTTTTTGACTGTTTACACGATGTATAAGAAACAGGAATTGAAAGCAGATAACCTGAATCTAAAAACACAAAAAGCGAAGGAAAAATATTTATTGAATCCGGCAGATGATTATTTTCTGAATAAACATATCCTCTCCGGCTTTCCCAAATATCAAGTAAACGGAATGAATTTACATTTTTTAATGTACGATAAAACGTTAGCTGAAACTCAAGAGGATTACAACGATTTTATCCGCTCCTGTCCGGATACCAGCCTGACCAATCAGGTAAAAAGAGCATACGATAAACTATTGCCCTTCGAAGCCGGGAAAAATATCCGGGAAAGCGGCCTTATGATAGCCGATAGCCTGCACCTAATGAAAGGAAGCGACCGAAAATACATCCTGCTGTTTTTATCAAGGGAACAAGGTCTTCCAGCACCAAACCTTCAAAATGCACTCGATTTCAAGAAACGCCTCGAATCGGAAAAGTTGGCCTCCATCGTGCAACTCGAATTATATTCAAAATTCCAATCTCACAATGCCAAACGGGTAAAGCCTTTTAAAGCTATTTCCGATCTTCAGATAGAGGAATTAAGACGTAAGGGGCTCGGCACCGTGACTATCCTGATGCGTGAAGACGGGACCATCCTCTATCGCCAATTTACGAATTGGAAATTTGATCCCAGCCCCGCCTTAGAAATCATTCAAAACGACCTGAAACGGGAAGACGAATCTTTCAACGACTTTCTAAAAGGATTCAAAGAAGGAGCATTAGGTACGCTTTTAATCGCGGCAATCATCGGTATCGCTTATTATTTCAGGGTGAAAGGAAAGCAAAAGAAAGAACGTAACCGCCGCCGCATCCGTGAACTCGAACTACGCGCCATCCGTTCCCAGATGAACCCGCATTTTATTTTTAATGCGCTCAGTTCGATCCAGAATCTGATCAACCGCTCGGCCAATCAGGAGGCGAATAAATACTTGATCGACTTCTCACGCCTGTTGCGGAAAGTGCTGGCGACTTCCGAAAAGAAACTGGTCCCCCTCTCCGACGAGATCGAACAGTTGCAGCTCTACCTGAAGCTCGAACAGCTTCGTTTCCCCTTCTCCTACTCGCTGACGGTAGACAAAAATATCGAACCGGATGCGATCGAGATTCCGGGGATGCTGATACAGCCTTTCGTCGAAAATGCCGTCAAACACGGAATCGCTCCGCGCGGTACGGGAGAAATCATAATTCGATTATCTTTGCAAGACCAGTTGTTGGTCATCGACATCATCGACGACGGTCCCGGAATGGAAGCAGAAGCGGAAGGCGGCTTCGGTATCCGTGCCATCAGCAACGAGTTCGAGATATTAAAGGATTTGTACAATACGGAAATCGGCATAACGATCGAAAACAGGCAGAAGAAGGAATCTGTTTCCGGTTGCCATGTCCGGCTATCCATTCCTTTATAAGACAAAATATGGATACAAAAATAACCGCAGCAATCGTAGATGACGAGCAAGGGAACCGGGAGAACCTGCTTCGCATGATCGGGAGGCATTGTCCGCAAATCAGGATATCGGCCATTTGCAGCTCCGTCACCGAAGCCCGTACCGTGCTGCCCGAAGCTAAACCGGATATCCTTTTCTTAGATATCCGGTTAGGCGACGATACCGGCTTCTCCCTCTTAGGCAGTCTTCCGGAGATTCCTTTCGAAGTGATCTTCGTCACGGCCTACGACAGCTATGCGATCCAGGCCATCCGCTTCAGCGCGCTCGACTATCTACTAAAACCTATCGACCCGGAAGAACTGACGCATGCCGTAGACAAGGCGGTCCAGGTCGTCCTCCGGAAACAGGAAAACAGACGGATGCAGAACCTCCTGCAAAACACGCAGGTATTGGACAAGCAAAAGAAAATAGCCCTGTCGGTCGCCGATAAGATAGAGTTTGTAGAAATCGGTTCCATCATCCGTTGCGAATCGGAAAGCAACTACACGACCTTCTATCTGAAGTCAGGGGAAAAACTGATCGTATCGAAAACCCTCAAGGAGTTCGACGAATTGCTGACACCCTACAACTTCCTCCGCGTCCACCAATCGCATCTGATCAACTTAGATGAAATCAAAAGTTTCATCAAAAGCGACGGTGGATATATACGCATGAAGGACGGGGCCTCGGTCAGCATTTCCCGCCAACGGCGGAACTATGTGATGGAAGTATTAAAGCAATTATAAACGGGTAGAGACGCACGGCCGTGCGTCTCTACTTATTATATTTCAGATCGAAACGGCCTTTCGTAATGCGCCCTCCTTCGAAAGTGCCGCTAAACACACCGTCCGACATACGGGAGATGTAGGCCTTGCCATCTTCCATATTTTGATTTTCAAAAGATACATTCACACAAGGAAGCGTCTCGCCCTGCTTAGGATCGGCAATCGTAAAACGGATATACGAACCGATGCCGACCTGCGCCGAAACCGTCATGCTGGAACCATCTTCCCGCTCCAAATATTCCGCACCAGGCAATCCCCACCGGCCGCTTGTATACACCCAGCCGTCGACCAGGCAACCGAATGTATTCGCCCCGGTCGTAGTAGCTTCGGGCATGACCGTCGGGTCGACCGATTCATTCTCTTCACAGGCCACACAAAATAGCAACAAACAGATAAATAACAGATGTCTCATAACCGTATCTGATTAAAAGTGTAAATTCATACCGAACAATAAGGATAATTGGGAGAAACATCCTCCGCCACCGCTCAATTCAGGAGATTCGACCTGCCATTTCTGGCCGTGATATCTGACCGAATAGCTCTCGGAGGAGGTAACGATCCAATTCAATTTTGCAGAAATCCCCACCAGCGGAGAAAGACGATACTCGCCTCCCGCCGACAGATTATAGGCCAGTTTATTCATTGACACATCCCGCGGCTTGCCGTACACAAAACTTCTATCTTTATAATGCTGATATCCCACCCCGGTCGATAAAGACAGATTGTACTTCTGCTTAACCATAAACAAGGCAAGCTGAGGCGCAATATAATGCATCAGTATCTTGTCGGAACTTTCGTCATGAGTGTTTTTATAGCACCCGCCCTGATAGACAAGTCCGGGAGCGAGCTTAAACGAACCGAAGATATATTTATCTCCCAAGAAATAATAGTCGGCATCCCAGGCGATCCCATTCCGTAAACCATTCCGATAAGCGTCGGAATTGTTCGTGATCCCGATCATTTTCCCCAAATACCAGGAAGGCCCTGCATGAACGGAGAACATCGACTTCCCGGCAGACGCCTCCTGGGCCAAAACCGACACAGCTTGTATCAACAGCCCTAACAAAAGTACATACTTTTTCATAACATTTCTTTTAGACTTATAATCATAAGTATAAGATGCTCAGAACCAGTAAAACGCTGCACTGGCGGTTATGATAGGATAGGATCGTATTGTTTCTCCCTATCTCCAAAGTATCGCTTGGTTCAGATAATGGATAAATTCAGGATCATCGGGTGCAATGATAAAGTTACCACGGCAGGAAGTCGTAATCAGAATACGGTTATCAGAACGCCGGGCAAAAACTTTTACACGTCCGATAGCAGTAGAAGAAAAATATCCGAGATCACCAAACAACCAACTGACACCAAATGAACGGATCATTATTCCTAAATCCAGCCGGTCGACCTCGCGAGCCGAAAGGATTTCCTCTATGTTTATATACGTCTTCCGAAAATACGCATCTATCACCAGTTTTTCTCCATCCACGATAAAACGGTTTGGCATAAATCCTCGAGTAAGCATACAAAGGATCGAACTGACGGCAAACAAACCTAACAAAACAGACAGATTGCCATCCCAAGCCGGAAATATACAGATGCCATATAAAAGCAGAAGCATGACAGACGTTTTTATTTTATTGGCATTGTCCATCGAAGAAGAAGATATCCGGGTTTCCATACTCTTATTCCTTTAGATTACTTAGATATTCCAAGACTCACAAATATAACAAAAATCCCGTACAAACTATTATCTTTGCAAAAGAAACAAAGACAATTAGGACAATGACTTTCAATTACGATGTGATCGTGGTAGGTGCCGGCCATGCAGGCTGTGAAGCCGCAGCGGCGGCCGCCAATATGGGTTCGAAGACGCTTCTCATTACAATGGACATGAACAAGATTGCGCAGATGAGTTGCAATCCGGCTGTCGGAGGCATAGCCAAAGGACAGATTGTCCGCGAAATCGACGCTTTAGGCGGATATATGGGAATCGTGACGGACCGGACAGCCATCCAGTTCCGTATGCTGAACCAAAGCAAGGGACCGGCGATGTGGAGCCCGCGCTCCCAGAGCGACCGCGCCCGTTTCATCGAATGCTGGCGGGGAATACTGGAAAACCTGCCGAACCTGTATATCTGGCAGGATACCGTACGCGAACTGTTGCTCGACGGGAATACCGTATGCGGCGTAAAAACGGATATGGGAGTCGAGTTCCATGCGAAAAGCGTGGTCCTGACAAACGGGACTTTCCTGAACGGGCTCATGCATATCGGACGGACACAGATCAGAGGCGGTCGTATAGCCGAGCCGGCTGCAACCGGACTGACCGAACAACTGGTCTCATTAGGCATCAAATCCGAACGGATGAAGACCGGAACGCCTGTGCGTATCGATGCACGGAGCGTACACTTCGATGAAATGGCGGAACAGCCCGGAGAAAACGACTTCCATAAGTTTTCTTATATGGACACCTCGCACCGCGTTCTGAAACAGCTAAGCTGTTGGACAACGTTCACCAACGAAGCCTGCCATGCAGTCCTGCGCGAAGGCCTCCCCGACTCCCCGTTGTATAACGGACAGATCCAGAGCATCGGCCCGCGCTACTGTCCGAGCATCGAGACGAAAATCGTGACGTTTGCGGACAAGCCCCAGCACCAACTCTTCCTGGAACCGGAAGGCGAAACGACACAGGAATACTACCTGAACGGCTTCTCCTCCTCCCTTCCGTTGGATATCCAGCTACGTGCCTTGCAACAGATACCGGCATTCCGGGACATACAGATCTACCGTCCGGGATATGCTATCGAATATGATTTCTTCGATCCGACGCAGCTCCACCATAATTTGGAAACAAAACTAATCCGCAACCTCTTCTTTGCCGGACAGATCAACGGGACGACCGGATATGAGGAAGCCGGCGGACAAGGATTGGTGGCCGGCATAAACGCACATATCAATTGCCACGGCGGAGAACCGTTCGTGTTAGGACGAGACGAAGCCTATATCGGCGTACTGATCGACGATCTTGTCACGAAAGGCGTCGACGAACCCTACCGCATGTTTACCTCTCGTGCAGAATACCGCATCCTGCTCCGCCAGGATGATGCGGACATGCGTTTGACGGAAAAGTCGTATCATCTCGGTTTGGCAAAGCAGGACCGCTACGAACTGCTGAACGAGAAGAAGGCAAGCCGGGACGCGATCATTTCTTTCGCAGAAAACTACTCCATCAAACCGCAATATATAAACAGCGGCCTGGAGGCTTTGGGCACTACCCCGCTCGCACACGGATGCAAGTTGATCGAACTGATTCCGCGTCCTCAAATCACGTTGGAGAATATCGCGGAACTGGTTCCGGCATTCCGGACAGAACTGGACAAGGTTCCTGTTTCACGAAAGGAAGAGATCATCGAAGCGGCAGAAATCTTAATCAAGTATAGCGGCTATATCCGCCGCGAGCAGATCATCGCCGACAAGATAAACCGTCTGGAGAATATCCACATCAAAGGCAAGTTCGACTACAATTCGATCCAGTCTTTGTCTACGGAAGCCCGCCAGAAACTAACACGGATAGATCCGGACACAATTGCCCAGGCAAGCCGCATTCCGGGTATCTCACCGAGCGACATAAACATCCTTTTGGTGATGTTAGGGCGCTAAAGACGGAATGTTCCACGTGAAACATTTACTTTAACAACAATAGCGTAAAAGACTGAAAATAGGACAGAAACATAAGCAAAAAGAAATGAGCGCAACCGAGGAACATATAAAAAACATCCTTTCCGTCATACCGGAATCGCCAGGCTGCTACCAATACTTCGACGAGAAGGGAACGATCATCTATGTAGGCAAAGCAAAGAACCTGAAGCGTCGCGTTTCCTCCTATTTCAACAAAGAGCACGACAGCAACAAAACGCGTGTCCTGGTTAAGCAGATACGGGACATCAAATACTTTGTTGTCGACACGGAAGAAGATGCGCTTCTTTTGGAGAATAACCTGATCAAGCAATATCGCCCCCGGTACAACGTGCTGCTGAAAGACGACAAGACCTATCCGTCCATCGTTGTCAAGAACGAATATTTCCCGCGCGTATTCCAAACCCGGAATATCGTACGGGACGGCTCGCGCTATTACGGTCCCTACCCTTCCATCTATACGGCAAAGGTCATGCTGCAAATGCTGAAAGAGCTATATCCTTTGCGAACCTGCAAATACCCGCTTACTCCCGAATCCATCGCGGAAGGACGGTATAAAGTTTGCCTCGAATACCATATCAAGCGATGCAAAGGGCCTTGCGAAGGGTTGCAGACATTAGAGGAATACCAGCAAAACATTTCCGAGATAAAGGAAATCCTACGCGGGAATATTTCGCAGATAAGCAAGCATCTGTACGAAGAGATGCAAAGACTGGCAGGAGAATTGCGGTTCGAGGAGGCGCAAAAGATCAAAGAAAAGTATGAAGTCATCGAGAATTACCGCTCCAAGTCGACAGTGGTTACCCCGATGCTCCACAATATAGATGTATTCTCATTGGCCGAAAACGAGAATTCCGCCTACATCAATTACCTGCATATCGGCAACGGGGCGATCGTGCAAGCCTATACGTTCGAATATAAAAAGCGCTTGGACGAGTCAAAAGAGGACCTGCTCAGCTTAGGCATCATCGAAATGCGCAACCGCTTTAAAAGCACTGCACGCGAAATCATCGTTCCTTTTCCGCTGGATATAGAACTGGAAAACGTTTCGATCACCGTTCCGCAGCGCGGAGACAAAAAGAAGCTGGTGGAATTATCGGAGATGAACGTAAAGCAATATAAGGTCGACAAGCTGAAACAGGCGGAAAAACTGAATCCGGAGCAACGCAGCACACGTCTTTTAAAAGAGATACAGGACACGCTTCATCTCTCCAAATTACCGGCTCATATCGAGTGTTTCGACAACTCCAATATACAGGGAAGCGATGCGGTGGCTGCATGTGTCGTCTTCAAAATGGCGAAACCATCGAAAAAAGATTACCGGAAATACAACATCAAAACGGTTGTCGGTCCGGACGACTACGCCTCCATGAAAGAGGTCGTGCGCCGCCGTTACCAGCGTGCCATCGCCGAAGAGGCTCCCCTGCCCGACCTGATCATCACCGACGGTGGAAAGGGGCAAATGGAAGTCGTGCGCGAAGTGATCCAGGACGAACTGCACTTGGATATTCCGATTGCCGGGCTGGCAAAAGACGGGAAACACCGGACTTCGGAACTCCTGTTCGGCTTCCCTCCCGAAACGATCGGTATGCCGATACAAAGTTTCATGTTCAAATTCTTCACGCAAATACAAGACGAGGTGCATCGTTTCGCCATCGCTTTCCACAAGGATAAGCGAAGCAAGAGTCAGACAAAATCCGAATTGGATGCGATAAAAGGGATCGGAGAAAAGACAAAAGTATTACTTTTACGTCATTTTAAGAGCGTAAAGCGAATACGCGAAGCCAGCTTCGACGAACTGAAAGAAGTGATCGGAGAAGCCAAAACAAAAGCATTATTAAATGGTTTAAAATAAAGATATGAGAACATTGATACAACGGGTACAACATGCCTCCGTAATCATAGACGGACAGCTGAAGTCCAAAATCGGGAAAGGCCTGCTCGTTCTGGTCGGCATTGAAGACCGCGACACGCAGGAGGATATCGAATGGTTGTGCAAGAAGATTGCCAACCTGCGCATCTTTGACGATGAAAACGGCGTTATGAACCGCTCTGTAATCGAAACGGAAGGGGAAGTGATGGTGGTAAGCCAGTTTACCCTCCACGCCTCCACAAAGAAGGGGAACCGCCCTTCCTATATCCATGCTTCCAAACCGGACATAGCCATTCCGATGTACGAGGCCTTTTGCGCCGAGATGGGCTTGCAGATCGGAAAGGAAGTGCAGACCGGCACGTTTGGCGCCGACATGAAAGTGGAACTGGTGAACGACGGTCCTGTCACGATCTGGATCGACTCACAAAACAAAGAATAAAAAGATATGGCAGAAATTACGCTTAAACAGGCACAGGAGCAGGTGGACAGCTGGATCAAAACGTATGGCGTCCGCTACTTCAACGAACTGACGAATATGACCATCCTGACCGAAGAAGTCGGCGAACTGGCCCGCATCATGGCCCGCACATACGGCGAACAGTCTTTCAAGGAGAGCGACAAACACCGTGATTTAGGCGATGAAATGGCCGATGTCCTATGGGTATTGCTCTGCCTTGCCAACCAGACAGGCGTCGATCTGACTGCTGCTTTCGAAAAGAATCTGCAAAAGAAAACGAACCGCGATAAAGAACGACATATAAACAATAAAAAGCTATAAGATTATGGTACACGAACACGATCACGAATGTAGATGCGGACATCACCACCACGATGAAGACACCGAACATCTCCACACCAATAAATACCAGCAGGCATTCGCCAAATTCGAGGCGGCCGGCACGACGGAAGAAGTCGCCGGACAGGTAAAAACACTGCTCGGAAAACATGGGAACGACAACTTCACTCCCGACATTTTGAAGCAGATTCACGGTTTCATCGACCTGACTTCCCTCACCAGTATCGACACGAAAGAGAGCATCTGGAAGCTGGTCGACAAAGTGAACGATTTCGAAGGAACCCGCCCCGACGTACCCAACGTTGCCGCCATCTGCACCTATCCCCTGTTTGTAGAAACGGTAAAAGAGGCCCTCTCCGCACAGGAGGTAAAGATTGCATCCGTAGCAGGCGGTTTCCCCTCCTCGCAGACCTTCATGGAAATAAAGATTGCCGAGACGGCAATGGCCGTCATGCAGGGAGCCGATGAAATCGATGTTGTCATGAACTTAGGCTATTTCCTTGAAGAGAACTATGACGAACTTACCGAAGAACTTCAGGAGATCAAAGAGAACTGCCGTGATGCCAAACTGAAAGTCATCCTCGAAACAGGTGCTCTCCAGACTCCCGAAAGCATTCAGAAAGCGGCTGTCCTCGCGGTCTATTCCGGTGCGGACTTCATCAAGACGTCGACAGGGAAGGGCTATCCGGGCGCCACTCCGGAAGCCGTTTACACGATGTGCCAAGTTCTGAAAAAGTACCATTCCATCACGGGAAAGCGTGTTGGCATTAAAGTCGCAGGCGGTATCCGTACGGCAGAAGAGGCTGTCCGCTACTATACCATCGTCAAGGAAGTATTAGGAAACGATTGGTTGAATAAAGACTTGTTCCGCATAGGAGCCAGCAGTTTGGTAGAAGACATCGAACACCGTTTGGGAAAATAAGAAAAGCAACGGGATATTTCTCACAAACCCATAGTCTTTTCTTCCAAAGATAACGACATAAATTAGGCTACATCCGGATGTTCCCTCCCGCTACACCCGGATCTACCCTAAACGAACACCCGGATGTAGGGATCGCCTACATCCGGGTGTCGTCGTATTTATATAAGCAGTTTATTCATCTTTTTCCGTATCTTCCGGAAGTTTCTCCAAGGTGCTATGCGCATTCAACGGAGAGGATTCTTTCACTTGCAATCTGTGCCATCCACCCTTTGAAAGGTTCGGCTTTGGGAGAAGGGACGAATAGAAAGAAAAGTGTGATAGAGAGTGACACACCAGTGATAGATGAAAAGGACATCTATCACACTCAAGACATGTTGATATACGAAGGATACAAGGAGAAAAGTGATAGAGTGACAGATAAACCGCGAGAAACCGAAAACCTATTTACGGCGCTCTACGATGTAATCGGCAAGTAGCAGCAATCCTTCGCGTGCTTCCGATTCAGGGAGTGTCATCAAAACCTCGACCGCTTTATCACGATATTCCTGCATACGCTGTTCGGCATATTCGATACCTCCGTTCGCTTTCGCAAAATCAATCAGCAAATCTATATTCTCTGTGGTAAAGTCTTTTTCATTTATGATATGAAGGAAATTGTCCACCTCTTCCCTCCTGCCCGTCTGCAAAGCATGCAGCAAAGGAAGCGTAACCTTTCCCTCCCGGATATCGTTGCCGGTCGGTTTGCCGATATTCGCCTCTTTGAAGTAGTCGAAGATATCATCTTTGATCTGGAAACAGTAACCTAAGTATTCGCCGAACTCACGGCATTTTTCCACCATTTCACCGGATGCCCCGGCAGAGATGGAACCGATCTCGGCACAAGCGGAAAGCAACATGGCCGTCTTTTTCCGTATCACCTGCATATAGCAGGATTCGTCGATAATGCTTTCTTCGGCCGTTTCCAACTGCTTGATCTCCCCTTCCGAAAGATCGCGGCCGAGATTGGAAACAATACCTATGATTTGCAGATTACCTGTCTGGATAGAACGGATCAACGCGGTGGAAAGGACATAATCGCCCACTAAGACAGAAATACGGTTGTCGAATATGGCATTCAGGGAAGGAACGCCGCGACGCTGTTTTGTCTCGTCGATCACATCATCATGGATAAGCGTGGCAGTATGAAGCAATTCCAGCAAAACAGCCGAATTAATCGTATTATCCGTCACCTGCCCGCATGCTTTAGCTGTCAAAAGTACCAATAAGGGGCGGACGTGTTTTCCGCTCGCATTCAGTATCTGGTCAATAGCCGATTGCAAACGATTCGTTTCACTTCGCAGCGAAGCAGCAAACTCATCATTAAAACGTTTAAACTCTACGGCAACCGGTTGTTCTATTTTACTTCTATCCTTCATAATTGATCCTAAGATGCGCAAAAGTAACAAAAAGTATCGAGTAAGCGAGTTTTTTCGTACATTTACCGACAATTGTCACACTAAAACGTGTTAAAAGAGATGAAGTTATTCCTCATAGATGCATATGCATTGATTTATCGGTCTTACTACGCTTTTATCAAGAATCCGCGTATCAACTCCAAAGGTATGAACACTTCGGCCATCTTTGGTTTTATCAACAGCCTGGAAGATGTCCTGAAACGTGAAAACCCGACCCATATTGCGGTAGGCTTCGACCCGAAAGGCCCGACTTTCCGCCACGAAGCCTACGAACAGTACAAGGCGCAACGGCAAGAGACACCGGAAGATATCCGCAAGTCGGTCCCTTTCATCAAAGACATCATAGAAGCCTACAATATCCCGATACTGGAAGTTCCGCGCTATGAGGCCGACGATGTTATCGGCACGGTTGCCAAGCAAGCAGAAAAAGAAGGTTTCGAAGTTTATATGATGACACCTGACAAAGACTACGGCCAGTTGGTATCCGAACATATATTCATGTACCGCCCCCGCTTCGGCGGTGACTACGAGATTATGGGCGTACCCGAAGTGCTGGGCAAATACGGCCTGACATCCGTCGACCAGGTGATCGACCTTTTAGGGCTGATGGGCGACAGTTCCGACAACATCCCCGGATGTCCGGGTGTCGGTGAAAAGACCGCCCAGAAATTATTGACCGAATTCGGAACGATCGAAAATCTTTTGGAGAATACCGACAAGCTGAAAGGTTCCCTTCAAAAGAAGGTCACGGAGAACATGGAGCAAATTCGTTTCTCCAAGTTCCTGGCAACAATCAAGACGGATGTCCCGATCCAGTTCGATGCCGCCAAATGCATCCGGGAAAAGATGAACGAAGAACGTCTCGTAGAGATTTACACCGAATTAGAATTCAGAACATTTATTAACAGGATGGGCGGAGAGCCGGAAAAAGTCAAAACGGAGTTCAAAGCCGCACCTGCTCCGGCAAAAACCGGCACAAGGAAAAAAGCCGTACCCGCAGGCCCGATTCAAGGCTCGCTCTTTGAAGAATTTGCGACCGAACCTACGGCTGTTTCCAAATATTCGACTCTCGCGAACTTAAAATCCACTCCTCACACCTACCATCTTGTTGATACAGAGGAAAAAAGAATAGAATTAGGGCGATTTCTGGACGAACAGGATTTTTTTGCTTTTGACACGGAAACAGATGGTATAGACCCATTGAAGGCCGGATTGGTCGGAATGTCGTTCGCCGTGAAGGAAAACGAGGCCTGGTACGTCCCCGTTCCGGCAAGACGCGAAGAGGCAGACAAAGTTCTTGCCCACTTCTCCCCCGCCCTGCAAAATCCGAAATCGCTCAAGATCGGACAAAACATAAAATTCGACATCCTTGTCGTCCGCAAATACGGAATCCGGGTAGCCGGCCCTCTATTCGATACGATGATCGCCCACTACCTTCTGAATCCGGAACTGCGTCACGGCATGGACTACCTTGCCGAAACATACCTTAAATATACAACGGTACGTATCGAGGAACTGATCGGTCCGAGAGGCAGAAAACAAATTTCCATGCGCGATGTCCCAGTCACCCAGGTAGCGGAATATGCAGCCGAGGATGCGGACATTACGCTCAAGCTGAAAAACTATTTTGCCCCCTGTCTGGAAAAAGAAGGACTCGAATCCCTTTTCTATGATATCGAGATGCCTTTAATATATGTACTGGCCGAAATGGAATATACGGGAGTGACGCTCGACACCGTCGCCCTGAAACAATCATCCGAAGAACTGACAGCCGCACTCAAGAAGTTGGAGAAAGAGATTTACGAACTGGCAGGCATGAAGTTTAACATCAATTCCGCCCGCCAGGTCGGCGAAGTTCTTTTCGACCATCTCAAGATAGAAGAAAAAGCGAGGAAAACGAAGACAGGCAGCTACAGCACGAGCGAAGAGATACTGGAGAAAATGCGTTCCAAACATCCCGTCGTGGAAAAGCTGCTCGAATATCGCGGGCTGAAGAAGCTGCTCAGCACCTATATCGACGCACTGCCCGAACTGATCAACCCGGAAACCGGCAAGATCCATACGTCCTACAACCAGGCAGTCACCTCGACCGGCCGCCTCAGTTCCACCAACCCGAACCTGCAGAATATTCCGGTACGCGATGAATTGGGACGCGAAATCAGGAAGGCTTTTACAGCCGAAAACGAAGACTGTATCTTCTTCTCCGCCGACTATTCGCAGATCGAACTTCGTATCATGGCACACCTTAGCCAGGATGCCCACATGATAGAAGCCTTCCGTAGCGGAGCCGACATCCATGCCGCCACAGCCGCCAAGATATACGGTATTCCGGTCGAAGAAGTTACTTCCGACATGCGCCGGAAAGCGAAAACGGCTAATTTCGGCATCATTTACGGAATCTCCGTATTCGGGTTAGCCGAACGGCTGAACATCCCCCGTGCAGAGTCGAAGGAACTGATCGAAGGCTACTTCAAGACTTATCCGGACATCCGCGCCTATATGGACGAAAGCATCGAGGTAGCAAAAGAAAAAGGATATGTAGAGACCATCTACAAGCGCAAACGTTTCCTGCCGGATATCAACTCCCATAACGCCATCGTGCGGGGATATGCCGAACGAAACGCGATCAACGCCCCGATCCAGGGCAGTGCAGCCGACATCATCAAGGTTGCCATGGTTCGCATCTTCAACCGCTTCGAAACAGAAGGGCTGAAAAGCAAGATGATCCTGCAGGTACACGATGAATTGAACTTTAACGTCTACAAAGACGAACTGGAAAAAGTGAAACAAATCGTGTTGGATGAAATGGAAAATGCAATCAAACTGCAAGTTCCCCTGATCGCCGACTGCGGTGAAGGGGTGAACTGGCTGGAAGCCCATTAACAAAAACACATAAAGTTTATAAATCATATCATTTATACACTATCTTTGTAGTGAACTTTATTGCAAAGAGTTGCAATACACATAGTAAAACAGAAGCGTTATCATATTGTCCTTAAGCAAGAAAATCGCCAATTTTTCATCCAGCGAGGACAGTAGACAACAATTGCCTCACGTTTTTTGTATATATACATAAATATATAAACATCAAGCGTGGGCTGTTGTCTATCTGCTGGATAGGTGTTTGGCGATACCTCTTGCTTGGATAGATGGCAGTTCCCACGCTTTTATTATGTTTTCCATCTTAGGGAACAGATGGAGCAATTGGAAAATTATGTATTTCATATTCCCAGACAATCTTCCGGCATCCGTACAAAAGGCGGCGTTCGAATTCACATCCGAACAGGCTCCCCTGTATCATTACATAACACCGGATACAGAGATACTGAATCGGGGTATTTCAATCGCTATCCCGGATGAAGCCAGTCACATCCGTTCCATCCGCCTCACGACATCCCTAAGCCATTTCATTTACTATTACCCCGAAAAAGGGTATCAGATCGCGCAAGGCATCCATCTTCCCCCCTTCCGTGCTCCGGCAGTCGGAGATATTTATGCGAACGGCGTGGTTATACAGGCCGGGGTAGATTCTTCCGGTCAGCATATAGAACCCGATATAATCCCTTATAAAGGTTCGGTAATGGAAATACGGGAACAGACACTCGATTATTTCGATGCCCTGATCTATTGCGAATCTATTTCAGAAGGGACGTTAGACAACTGGCATTTGCCGGATATGCTCAATTTGGTATTGCTGCACACCAGGCAACGGGAATTTAACCTGCTTCTTGCCAAGCGCCAGGGAACCCTGCTATACGACGAGGAATACTGGTGCAAAGACAACAGTGTGATCGACTTGGGAATAGCGTTCAATATGGCAAACAGCAGCCTCGATATATGCCCCAAAAAGGAAAAGCGGCAGGTTCGGGCCATACTGGATTACTAAAATACTCAAATCCTCTCCCGCTTATTCGCTCAAACAATATTTTTTCTGAATGTTAAATGAAGAGCCTCATCCGAACCCTGCACCGAGCAGGAAGGATGAGGCTTTATTGTTACGGCTATCATAAACGCCCTGTTACGATAGCCGTAAAAACTATTCATAATCGCCGAACACCGGTTGCATGATAAACGAGAATTCATAATTACCATAATGAATCCGGTAAGGTTCGAGCGGCAAAGCACGTTTGCCCCAGCTGGTGATGCATCCCAATCCTTTCTGGCTCAGATCGATCAGGACATTCGTATAATCAACCTGCGGAACGAGTTCGGAGTGGCGTTGCCCTTTTTCCGGTCCGTCGTCCAGGTCTTCCACCGTATAATTCATGGCTGACATCAGAACCGGCTTGCCGGAAAAGAATTTCAGTCCGTCACCGGCAACCGACTGCTGCTTCCACCAGCGTATATCGCTCTTCGTACCTGTTTCCTGCGGACGGATATAAGGATAGAACTGCTCGGCAACCGTCTGTTTATACCTTCCCAGATCGGTCGAATTATTGCGGTCCGGATAGTTTTCTATCGGGCCGCGGCCATAATAAGAGATCCGATCCATGCACTTCGGCATTTGCAGGCGCATACCGAAACGGAACATATCCGGAACGTCGGCAGAAGCATCGGCAACCATTTTCTGAGTTACTTTCATGGTTCCTTTATTATTGATCTGATAAGTCAGATACAACTTGGCAGAGACTTCGGGCATGGTATAAGCCGCCTCGATCAGTGCCTGGCCGTTCTCAGCTTTCCGGGTGATCTTATCCAGTTTGATTTGCGGATTACGCCAGACGGCATATAGTTTCTGCATATTGCCTCCCATCTCGTTATCGGTCGGAGCCCGCCAGAAGTTAGGTGTCAGCTTGCCGCCCTCCTTCATCATCGGGACACCATTCACCGTGTACAGCGTCAGGAACCCGTCTTTCTTCGCAAACTCGGCACGGTAGTTATCCCCTTCCACGATCAGGTAGTTGATATCATTTTCTTGAATGGCCGGTGTGATCACAGGCTGATTGCTCTCCACCAGGTTTGCATTGTCGATGGAAGGAGTTTTGTACGGACGGATCGAAAGCTGGTTCTTGGCAACCGGATAACCGGAAGGCAAAAGAGTTTCGGACTGTTTCAAACGGAAAGCCACATTCAACAATACTTCCTTGTCCTTACAGATACGCGAAAGGTCGTAATCCAGATGCATTGTCTTCGTCTCATGCGGCTTAACTTCCAAATTGGGGACAATACCGTTCTGTACCGGCACACCGTCGGCAAGCAACTGCCATTCCAGGTAATAAGCACCCAGATCACGGAAGAAGTATTCGTTATAAACGGAGATTTCACCCTTTTCGAGGTCCTTCGGAGTTACCCAGATATCCTGGTAGATGTGGCGTACCTCATCCATATGCGGATTCAGGCGGCGGTCAGGATTGATCAGACCGTTATCGAGGAAGTTCTGTCCCGAAGCATCGTATTTATTGAAGTCGCCTCCATAACCGAAATACTGTACGCCCTCTTTTGTAAACATACGGGGAGACTGGTCGACGAAGTCCCAGATAAAGCCACCCTGATATTCCGGTTCTTTCCGGATCAGGTCCCAATACTCCTTGAAGCCGCCTTCGGAATTACCCATTGCATGCGCATACTCACACTGGATAAGCGGTTTGCCGTAATTACCGCGCAGGTGTTTCAGGCAACTGTCAAACGGGATATACATCGGGCAATAGATATCGGTAAACTCATTCTCCTCCGCCTGTTCGTACTGTACGGCACGTGACGGATCTTCCGCTTTCACCCAACGGTAGCAGGCTTCGAAGTTAGGGCCGAAACCGGCTTCATTTCCCAATGACCAGAAGATAATGGACGGATGGTTGAAGTTACGCTGCACATTCCGTTCGTTCCTCTCCAAATGAGCCTTCTTAAACGCCGGATTCTTGGCCAGCGTCTTTTCGCCGTACCCCATGCCATGCGATTCCACATTGGCTTCGGCAACCATATACAGGCCGTATTCATCGCATAAATCGTACCACAGGTTATCATCCGGATAATGGCAGGTACGAACGGCATTGATATTATTTTCTTTCATAATCCGGATATCCTGGAGCATCCGTTCGGGTGTCACCCAGTAACCCCTGTCCGGATCGATCTCATGGCGGTTCACACCTTTGATCAGGACCGGCGAACCGTTCACCCAAACCTGGTTATTGCGCAATTCGACTTTCCGGATGCCTACCTTCTGCGGAATTACTTCGAGTACCCGGTTTCCGTCTTTCAAAGTAGCGGTCAACGTATACAGATAAGGTGTCTCGGCAGACCATTTCCGGGCATCCTTGATAGCGAAAGAGGTATTCAGTTTACCATTGCCCTTCAACTCTTCGGAAGCAACCACATTACCTTCGGCATCCGCCAGTTTCAGGTCCACAACAGCACTTCCTTTCAAGTTGAGAGCCACCTGGACTGTCCCGTCTTTATAGTGTGCATCCAGATCGGGGGTAATCCGGATATCTTCGATATATTTCGGATTACGGGCATAGAGATAGCAGTTGCGGGCTACTCCGGAAAGGCGTACGAAATCCTGGTCTTCCAGATAAGTCCCGTCACACCAGCGGAACACTTGGAAAGCAATCAGGTTCTTACCCGGTTTCAGGTATTTAGTCAGGTTGAACTCGGCTTCCAACTTGCTGTCTTCACTATATCCGACAAATTTACCGTTTACCCACAGATACATATTGGACGTAACGGAACCGAAATGAGCAAAAACCTCTTTCCCCTTCCAGCCGGCAGGCAGTTCGATCTCCCGGCGGTATGAACCGACATGATTATTTTCGACCGGCACATAAGGCGGATCGCTCTCGAACTGATAGCACCAGGCATATCCGCTTTCGATATACAGCGGATCACCATAGCCGTTCATCTCCCACAAGCCGGGAACGGAGAAGTCATCCCATCCTTTGTCGTTAAAATCAACTTTATAGAAGTCGAGCGGCCGTTGATCGGCATCCCTCACCCAGTTGAATTTCCAGGTTCCGTCAATCGACATAAAGTTGGAGGACTTTTGCTGTTCACCCTGCAGGGCCGCATCTTCCGTTTCATAGGCGAAATAATGCGCGTGCATCGGGGCACGGTTGACAGCATTCACTTCCGGATTCATCCATTCCGGCTTTTGTTGTGCATAGGTCGTCATAAGAGAACATGACAAAACACAAAGAAGAGCTTTAAGTTTTCTGTTCATAATACATTAATTAAAAGGTACACAAACATAAGTAAAATATTCGGTTCGCCTGCTATCCGTCAACATAAATACAAAAGAATCCTTATCTTTGCAGTCTGAAAACAGAGTTTGAATAAATCATAACAACAAAATAGAATGGCATTACAATGTGGCATCGTAGGACTTCCCAACGTAGGAAAGTCTACTCTTTTCAACTGCTTATCGAATGCAAAAGCACAGTCTGCTAACTTCCCCTTCTGTACGATAGAACCGAATGTCGGCGTTATTACCGTACCGGACGAACGTCTGAACAAGCTGGCAGAAATCGAACATCCCCAACGTGTTATCCCTACTACGGTAGAAATCGTAGACATCGCCGGCCTCGTAAAAGGCGCCAGCAAAGGGGAAGGATTGGGAAACAAATTCCTCGCCAATATCCGCGAAACAGATGCAATCCTGCACGTATTGCGTTGCTTCGACGATGACAATATCGTTCATGTCGACGGCCGTGTCGATCCGGTGCGCGATAAGGAAATCATCGACGCCGAATTGCAGATCAAAGACTTGGAAACCATCGACAGCCGTATCGCCAAAGTGCAGAAACAAGCTCAGACCGGCGGTGACAAGCAGGCTAAAATCGCTTATGAAGTGCTTTGCAAATACAAGGAAGCACTGGAACAGGGTAAAAGCGCACGCACCGTCTCTTTCGATACGAAAGACGAGCAGAAGATCGCACACGATCTGTTCCTGTTGACCGACAAACCGGTGATGTATGTCTGCAACGTAGATGAAGCAAGCGCAGTCAACGGCAATAAATATGTGGATGCTGTCCGCGAAGCCGTAAAAGACGAGGATGCCGAAATCCTGATCGTGGCAGCCAAGATCGAAAGCGAAATCGCCGAGTTCGACACCTACGAGGAACGCCAAATGTTCTTACAGGAGATCGGTCTGGAAGAATCCGGCGTTGCCCGCCTGATCAAGTCCGCTTACAAACTCTTGAACCTGCAAACATTCCTGACAGCTGGTCCCGACGAATGTCGTGCCTGGACGTTCCATAAAGGCTGGAAAGCTCCGCAATGCGCCGGTGTGATCCATACCGACTTCGAAAAAGGCTTTATCCGTGCCGAAGTCATCAAATATGAGGATTATATCTCCTACGGCTCGGAATCAGCCGTAAAAGAAGCCGGAAAGATGAGCGTCGAGGGAAAAGAATATATCGTTCAGGACGGCGATATCATGCACTTCCGTTTCAACGTATAACATTCTAAATAAAATACATTATGATACAGAAAACCAGCACAGTAGTAGCAATTGCTTTGATCAGCATCTGGGTATTCGCCGGATGCGTGCGATATAACGTTGCAGAACCATTAAACCGTTTCAGCAGTCCCGAAATGGGGACTGCCGACGGCAATGAAATAACCGTGGCCTCCGGAACGACCTGGTTCGCCGAGGGCGAGTATGTAAACTTCGTGCTCACCGGACAAGCACTCACCGAAAACAATGCGGAAGCGGCCTTGCTGTTCCATACCGACGGGAAGTCAGGCTATGAGGTGGCATTCCGGAACGGGGCCATCGACGGCACACGCAAAAGCGGAAGCCTCACATCCGTGCGCAACCTCTACCGTTCATTGGCAGAAGACGGAAAATGGTTCGATTTCGAGATCGCCGTACGCGGACATAACATATCGGTTGCCATAAACGACACGACAGTAGTATGTTATACCGAGCCTGAACATCCCTATCGTACAAAAGAATATGCCGGACGCCTGCTCAGCCGCGGTTCCATCGCGTTGCAGGGCGTAAACGGAAACGTAACCTTCCGCAACCTCCAAATGACACGCCTGAAAAAAGACGCAGTGAACAAATCCGACACAATGCCGCAAATAAACGAGCAGAACGATGCCGTGATCCGTTTCCAACAGCAGAATTTCCCTGTTATAGACTACCACGTGCACTTGAAAGGCGGCCTTACGAAAGAGATGGCGCAAGCCATGTCGATGAACTACGGCATCAACTACGGCGTAGCTCCTAACGCTGGCGAAGGTGGCGTAGGACGTATGCTTGCCGACGACAAGGAAGTGTATGAATACTACAACGAAGTAAAAGACATGCCTTTCCTGCGCGGCGTACAGGGCGAAGGGCGTAAATGGACAGCCACCTTCTCACAGGAGGCTTTAGGCGTATTCGACTATCTCTTTACCGACGGCATGACCATTGTGGACCATAAAGGCCGGCTGTCTCGAATCTACCGTCCGGAAGAGGTGCACTACGACGGTGTCACAAAAGAACAATACATGGATCATCTGGTCGACCAGACCGTAAAAATACTCACTAACGAACCGGCTGACATCTATGCCAATCCGACCTTCCTGCCCGAAGAGTTGAATGCAGAGTATGCCAAATACTGGACTGACGAGCGTGTCGACCGCGTCCTGGACGTATTGGTAAAGCACGACATCGCACTCGAAATCAACGCACGCTACAAGATTCCGAGCTTCGACATCATCCGCAAAGCCAAAGAACGTGGAATCAAGTTCACCTTCGGCACGAATAATGTCGATGCCGATTTCGGCAAACTGGAATATTGCTTGCAGGCAGTCGAAGAATGCGGCCTGACAGCAGACGACATCTGGTTCCCGACCATGAGCGTACGGGGATTGCGCGAAGTGGTGCTGTATAATAAATGGTAACACTACTTATTTACTGAATGACCCGCTTCCGCCTCTATCTGACCTTCTTTCGCACTACGTTGCTGACCAGCATCGTCATCGGGATGGCGCTTGCTTTCGTGGTTTTTATCCTCCATTCAAGGGATTTTGTCGGTAGCGCACTGCTGTTCATCCCCACGTTCGGGCTGGGGATGGATTTGCTTTATAAAGAAGTGTCGTATAAGGAGAAATACTTCTTTTTCTACAACAAAGGCATCAGCAAGGCAGAGCTTCTGGTCGCCACATTTGTGATCTCCGCATCATTATGTCTGATCCTTAATCAAATCATCCGGTTATGTGTACTTGTCTGGAAGTCGATAGCGTCGTGAAAGCATTCAAAGAGAAGACTGTCCTGTCGGACGTCTACCTCTGCTGCCGTCCGGGGGATATCATCGCCCTGTTCGGACATAACGGAAGCGGGAAATCGACCTTGCTGAACATTATTTTCGGGACGTTGAAAGGCGACAGGAGCTTTATCCGCATAAATGGGAAAGTGATCAAAGGAGCAGCCTACCGAACGGGTATGGTGGCCTATCTGCCTCAACACGACTTTATCCCGCCCCATCTGACCATAGCACAAGCGGTCGAGCTTTACATCCCAAAAGAACAATATAAGCAATTCCTCGGCGACCGGTTCCTGTTCAAAGTCCGCAACAACAAGATCGCCCATCTTTCGGGAGGCGAACAGCGTTATCTGGAAATCAAACTTATCCTCTACAGCAAAGCCCCTTACCTCCTGCTTGACGAGCCGTTCAACGGCCTCTCTCCCATTGCGGCGGAAGAAATACGCATGCACATCGCCGAAAGTGCCCGGACAAGAGGCATTATCCTGACAGACCACAATTTCAGGGAAGTGCACAAAATAGTAAACCGCATCCTGCTCCTGGACCAATGCTACCTGAAAGAAATCAAGGAAAAAGAAGAATTAATCCCTTACGGTTATTACCGGCCCGGCTAATTTTCGTATCTTTCAGCGTTCTATTAATTCTCATTCATTATGAAAACCTGTTGCATGATTCTTTTAGCGGCCTTCGCGTCGCTCGCATCCGCCCAGCAGAACAGCGTAACCAGCATACTGGAAGTGCTGGACGTGACAAACGGTCAACGCACCATAGTCAAAGAATTCCCTTACCGTGTCGAAGCCCCCAACTGGACACCCGACGGACGGTGGCTCGTCTATAACAGCGGAGGCAAACTGTATAAACTCTCACCCGATTCACCCGGCGAACCGGAAATGATCGACACCGGCTTCGCCACCCGATGCAACAACGACCATGTCATAGCAGCCGACGGCAAGCAGATAGCCATCAGCCACGGGACGAAGGAAGATGGCAAATCCCGCGTCTACACCCTTCCGATACAGGGAGGAACGCCCCGCCTGATCACCCCGATGGCTCCCAGTTACCTGCACGGATGGAGCCCGGACGGACGGCAACTCGCCTATTGTGCCGAACGGAATGGTAATTTCGATGTCTATGTCATCCCCGTCGAGGGCGGAGAAGAAATACGCCTCACGACAGCCGAAGGATTGGACGACGGTCCCGAATATTCCCCTTGCGGAGACTATATCTGGTTCAATTCCGTCCGTACCGGCCTGATGCAAGTATGGAGAATGAAGAAAGACGGCTCCGAACAAACCCAAATGACGTTCGATGAGACCCGTAACTCCTGGTTTCCCCATGTCTCACCCGACGGTAAATCCGTTATCTTTATCACTTATTACAAAGGAGACCTGGAACCGGGACAACATCTTCCCAATAAGAATGTGGAACTCAGGCTTATGCCAGCCATGGGAGGAGAGCCGAAAACGTTAGTCAAACTATTCGGCGGACAGGGAACAATCAATGTCAATTCCTGGGCGCCGGACAGTAAGCGCATTGCATTTGTCAGCTATCGCCTTGCCCCTGCTTCCCTTTCGTCCGGATTCACAACAGAGATTTTGGGAAACCGTGCAATAACGAGAGACGAATAGCCCCCTTATAAAGACAAAATTATTTCTTCGCTTAAGCCGGTACACTTTGCTATGGTAGCGACGTCTACGCCCGTATCTTTCATTCTGGCAGCGACTTGGCGCATGCCTTCGGCAAGGCCTACGGCTTTTCCCTCTGCAAGGCCTTCCGCTTTTCCTTCGGCGATTCCCTCGGCTTTGCCTTCCGCTTTACCTTCTATCCTCCCTTCCCATTTGGCGGTGTCGATCACGTCGTTTTGGATCATGATGGCGTCGAGATGGCGGTCGTAGATAAGGCGTTCCTGGGGCGACATCGAGTAATATTTTAACTTCTCGCGGGCTTCCTTCAGGCCGGGTGCGGTCGTGTCCGGACGGATCGTGCCGTCTTTCAGGTATTCGATCCATTCGTCCAAAGGGGTGAGAGCCACTTTGTCGAACTCGTTTACACGGACTAAGATATATTCGGGGAAGATTTCGGCGGGAAGATGCGAGACGATTACATCACGTTCACGCGTGTTGACACGCAGGTGGTCGCCCGTATGCACGCCGATGAAATGGTTCTGGCCGTGATAGATATAATCCGTACCGATACCGATGTCGAAATAAAGGATGCTGATGGAGTAGACTTTCTTGATTTTCTCGTAGCCTTCACCTATGGAGATATGTTCGGTGATGGCTTTGGCCACGCCGTAGAGGATGCGTTCCAAGTAATGCAGTTCGCGTGTGTTCTGTATCTCGACGAGGATGATTTCGCCTTTGCTGTTCAAGGCTTTGATGTCGACGCGGTTGAACTTGTCGTCGGCGCTTTCCTGGTTGCCTTCGCTTTCGAGGATTTCGACGATCTTGATTTCTTCGTTCAACATCACGGTCAGGAAACCATCGAGCACATCGAAATTGGCCTTCTGGCGCAACAAACGCTTGATGGCCCAATCGAAGCGAATATACCTGTCCTGCAACTTTTTTCTTTCCATCTCTTCCATGATTTTCAGATCTGACTCTTCCTTTTTCATAGTTACTGTTTTATTAGTTATTATACGTAATCCACAAATATACATATTATTTATAAACGGACAACGGATTGGGAAGAATGTTTCGGATATTGGCAAGTTTGAAACAGAAATGATGATTTATGGGTGAGCAAACAGACAAGGCGTCTTGTGCCGCAGGTTCTCTTTTGCCGTCTGCTTCAGCAGACGGATAGATGATTGTTCCGGCTTTGCCGGTTCCTCTGTGGGTTTTAACCCCTTTAAATATAATCCATAAAGGGGCTAAAGCCCACAAGGGAAGAGGCTTAGCCTCCAGGCCTTTTAAACCGTCTGCTGAAGCAGACGGCAAAAGAGAGCCTGCGGCATAAGGCGCAGCTTTGTCTGTTAGCTCACTGATAAATCATTTTTCGTGGTTCAAATATTCTTAGATTATCCTCTAAATACCCCCTGATTGTTTTATTTAATTAGGGTTCACACTGTCCGGGAAACTCTGTAGATCAGCATGTTGCTGTGAACCCTGTGAATGCAAGGTAAAAAAAGGCGGGATCGATCGATAGGATTGGATGATCGTAATTCGGTTTCACAGCCTTCACAGCCTTCACAACAAATCGCTGGCCATTAGCCTTTTACCGCCGTGAACCCTGTTTTCTGTTTTTGTCATATAAGGGATCGGATTGGTTCCTGTCCCATAAAATACAGGTTATAGGCTAAAAAATACAGCCTTTAGCCTGTCCGGGAAAAGCCTGTAGGGTAGCAGCAAAAAGGCAGGCATCTATCCGGCAACCGATGCCTGCCTTTTCGGGAAGCGACAGGCATCTATAGGAACAACTTCACAGACTCATATTTTGGTGCAGTTGCCCAGATTCCTTTCAGCATGATTTAGTTCCATTGCCTTTTTACTTTCATGCAGTTCCCTTACTGGGAAACTCTCGTTTCCTAACGAGGGAACTTATGTTTCCAGCATAGGAAACTCTCGTTTCCTGCCGAGGGAATTTCCGTTTCCTTCAGGGGGAAACTGCAATAGACTGGTTATCAATACCTATCAATATACTGTTTAAGACTGTTTTTCACTTCATTCAAAGTATATCAGGTACTCGTATTTTATCCCTAAACTAAGCCCAAAGAGTATTGTTTTGTCCTGTAACCCACATATTTTGGAAAATTACGAGCATTTTTTCTTGTTGATTCGGAAAACCTATTTACCTTTGCAACGATTCCGTAGTGGGCAGCGGCTCACGGAGCGCGGGATCAATTACATATTGTAAGCATTTTACGGAGATTATTCCAAACATAAAAATCTGCAAAATTTTTAAGTATACCGGAATAATAGACAGTAAATGCTTGCGCTGGTTACGTATAAGTTCATCTACCATTGTTATGGGAAGAGTGTGTTATATCGTATAAGGCGCGGGCTATTGTTTTATTATTGGTATACGGGCTTTGCAGATGCCTTATGTTTGATAATAGACAATAGACCCGCGTTTTTTTATGCCCGTTCATAATCATTCGCGGGGAGTTGTTCTCCCCTTCGTGAAATTAGTTGTTGGATTTTTAAACACTATTTTATTAACAATTAATTTTTAATGATTATGAACAAGAGATTTTCTACTCTTTTAGCTACCGCTCTGGTAGCAGGTGGACTGTCTGCAAATGTGATGGCGGTAAATATTACCCCTACAGATTTGAAAGACGGTCAGTTCATCCATTTGTCAACGGAAACTGATGGAGTCACTTACCTGGCAATGGATGATAAAGGTGACTTTGCAAAAGTAGAAGCATCAGATTGGTCCGGTAATATTGATAAATTACTGGGTACTTTATGGCAGGTTAAGTTGATTCCTCATACTACTCAGGCAGGAACAACTTATACTTATTCATTTACAAACCGCTTGTCTGGCCAATTGTTGTCAGTTAAGTTGCAATCGGATGTCGATGGTGGCGGACGTTCTGCTAACATTACTGCAAATGAAAAAGGTGGTAACACTGAATGGGCTTATGCATCAGGCAACGGTCTTTATGCTGTTAAAGGTGACTCTATTTTTACTATTGGAACAAATGAAGGTGCATTAACTTTTGCTGCTGAAAAGACAACGACTGTTCCTGCCAATGCGACTTTGTACATGGGTGAAGTTTCTGATAAGGAGGTCATATTGAAAGCTAATGACTTCAACACATTGGTAAAAGCAAATGCTGGTCGTTTGTTCTTTACGGATGAGAATGTATCTTCTACTGAAAAGAATGTGTTGACTGATAATAAGTGGGAAGCTATTGATGCAAAAATCAAAAATGATGGATCTGCATTCAGTGGCGATGTCGATGTTCTATATCTTACAAACGGAAAAGAACACAAACGGGTAATTGCTCCGGCAACAGAAGAAACAGTTCAGAAAGAATATCTGTTGGTCGATTATAATTTTTATGACCCATCGAAAGATTTCAATAAGTTAATTGTTGACACTATCGCTGTTGAACCGAATGCTGCTTCTCCTGCTTTCGATACTCGTTTGGCTGCCAAGCATCATTCGGCAACCGCTGCTTTCAAGGTGACTTATTTCATTCCGAATGATTCTATGGTGATTGCACCGCAGTTTACACAGACTGAAATTGCTGTTGCGACAACGTTGAAAGCTAAAGGTCAAAATATTTATGAGACTTATGGAAACGGTAAAGAAAACAATTATACAGATGAAGCTCAGGCTGTATATAATACCTCAATGACACTTAAGGATGCTGTAGATGCTTTTGTAGGCAATGATTCTGAGCCAAATCCGATTTCAACCAAAAACGTTACCGATGCTATTGCCGCCGTTAAATATTCCACCAATGCCGCTACTAAGGCATTAGAAGAGGGATTAGTTGCTGCAGTAAAAGCATATTTGAAGGATATCGAAGATTTGACATGGTTGGCGCAGGATGATGTTACTACAAAAACTCTTCAAAAACCGAGCTATGTAGACGGCGTATCTCCTATGACAGTAGAAGCTGTTGATCCTGCTAAGCAAGTGGTAATCCGCAAACTTTCTAACACAAAGGTTTTGACTATCGGTGAAATCACATCTGCTACAGCAACTAACGGCAACCTGATCGCCACTATCAAAACATCCGACAAAGACGCAACAATCGGTGGTGATGCTACAATCGCTGAAGGTCTGTATTATGTAATTGATGCAAAGAAAGAACAGAGTGCAGGTGTTGCTAACAAATATTATGGCTTATACTTTGATGCAAGCCCAGTTAATCCTGCTAAGTATGTAGCAAAAACTCAGGCATTCAATCCGTTTGCTCAATTCGTAGTTTCTAAAGCTGCTGGCGTTGACAAAGGCAATTACACAGTTGAAAACCGTGCAACAACAGATGCTAAGTGGCAGGGTGTAACTAACGTTGTAGACAAAGACAACAACATCTTCGCTATCGGCGGCGACACAATCCAGTTGGTAGCAGCCGAAGACGTAGACGCAGACAACGCTTATATCGGCTACAAATATATCACAGCTAACGATGCTAAGAACAACAAGTTCACCATCACTTCTGCAGCAGACGTATTGGAAGGACAGAGCATTGTAATGACAAAAGACTCTACACTGAAAGTAGCTGCTCCGGAAGGTGAAGTTCTTTATACATTAGTTCCTTCTGCTGAAAGCAAATATGGCGTAGCTGATGCTTTGAAGAAAGTAACTTACACCGTTATGGATGCCGACAGCGCATTTATCATCTATGATGAAACAAGAGGATATGTATTCTCTAACGGTAAATATGGCGAAGCTAACGGTACTCCGGTTCAGTTCACTATGATCGCTGTTGATGCTGATTCTACTTACGTATTGTATGATGAAACAGCAACTCCTGAGAAACTGAAACTGGTTGTAAGCACTCAGTACAAGACAATCTCCGGCGAACCTCTGACCGCTCGCAACGACATGTTCATCGTTAAACCGCAGTCTGCTCCTGCTTCTTACAAATCTCTGCCGAAGCACGTACGCATCCAGGCTATCAATGGCGACTATGCAGCTGTTAACGCTGCTAATCAGGGTATCGCTGTTCGCGAAGGTGATTTGAAGGCTGATGCTTATAGCAACTTAGACTTTATCTTCTGGTTGGATACCGCTCATTATGACAATGCTGCTCCTTACACTTACTACATCACGAAGGGTGTTAAGGCAGAAGAAGAAACTCCTGCAAGCCGTCTGTATATGTGGAACTCTGTAGACTCTGCTGCTGCAAAGGATGCAAACAAAGAACTTCCGTACATCTACGGTACAGGTGCAAACCGCGTTATGTTCCGCACTGCTTCT
>NZ_JACOOJ010000020.1 GCF_014287585.1 Parabacteroides hominis
CGGGATGATTGGGAGCTATCTTTTCCGATAAACTAACCGGAAAAAGTACATTTTGGTTGGATGTTAACTCTTTAAATACTATCTTAGCCATTGCTATAATGTTTGTTTTTTTGCAACGGTAAGATACTACTTTTTACCGAAATAAACAATAGCAAAAGGGGCTGTCACACTTTTTGGACAGCCCCCAAAAGAGAGGATGAGAGGGGGATTGTCGATACTGATAGCTATACCTATATAAGAGGCGGTATCGGCAATCCTAAGAGAAAGCGGAGCTTTCTAAGAAAGGCCTAAGCGGACGGGCGTCAAGCGGAGGGCGAAGGCGGAGCGGCAGGAGCCTGCGCTGTCTGAGCGAAGCGAGTTTCGCAGGCGACAGCGTAGCCTTTGCCCGGAGTAGCCTGGACGGTTAAGCCTTGATCTTTTGGTTACTTTTGGATCAAGCCAAAAGTAACAGAGATAATATGATAAAATAGAGAAACTAATTATTAATATTTTAATACTATGAAATTAAAATGTCTACCATTCATATTGCTGATCCTCGCAGGATGCAATATGCCGGATATGAAAACGGGGAAATCGTTGTCATATCATTTTAATGCTCCGGCAAAGATTTGGGAAGAAACCTTCCCGTTAGGTAACGGACGTCTCGGACTGATGCCGGACGGTGGTGTCGATACGGAAAAGATCGTGTTGAATGAAATCTCCATGTGGTCGGGAAGTAAGCAGGATACGGATAATCCGCAGGCATATTACTCGCTGGGTACTATCCGCAAGCTTCTTTTTGAAGGCCGCAACGATGAGGCTCAGGAACTGATGTATAACACTTTCGTCTGCAAAGGCGAGGGAAGCGGACAAGGACAAGGGGCGAATGTCCCGTATGGCAGCTACCAGTTGTTGGGCAACCTGGTCCTGAATTATGATTATCAGGGAAGTGCCGATTCGATCTCCGGGTATAGACGTGAATTGAATCTCGATAATGCTGTCGCTACCGCTTCCTTCAGAAGAGGCAAAGTGGTGTATGATCGCGAGGTCTTCACTTCGTTTGCCGATGATTTGGGCGTGATCCATCTGACAGCCGATACAGATAAAGCGTTGAACTTCTCTTTCGGCATGAACCGCCCTGAACACTATAAAGTGACCGCCGACGGCAATGACCTGCTGATGCAGGGACAACTGCCTGACGGTGTCGATACCCTTGAGATGAAAGGCTTGCGCTATGCATCCCGCGTGCGCGTTATCTTGCCGAAGGGCGGGACGGTTACTCCCGGCGATTCTACTGTTTCCGTGCAGAATGCTTCCGAAGCGATTCTGTTGGTCAGCATGGCTACCGATTATTTCGATAAAGACCTCGACGGCAAGATCACTTCCCTGCTGGCCAATGCCGGGAAGAAGGACTATGCTTCCCTGAAGAAAGCGCATGTTGCGGCTTACCGTTCCCTTTTCGATCGCGTGGAGTTGGATTTGGGGCATTCTTCCCGCGAGGATTTGCCGATGGACGAGCGTCTGGCTGCGTTCAACGAAGACCAGGACGATCCTTCGCTGGGTGCGCTCTATTTCCAGTTCGGGCGTTATCTCTTGATCTCGTCTACGCGTGTCGGCTTGCTGCCTCCCAACCTGCAAGGGCTTTGGTGCAATACGGTCAATACGCCCTGGAACGGCGATTACCATCTGAATATCAACCTGCAAATGAATCATTGGCCGGCAGAGGTGGCGAACCTCTCCGAACTGCATCTCCCGTTGGTGGAATGGACGAAACAGCAGGTGGCCAGTGGTGAACGGACGGCTAAGGCTTATTATAACGCCCGCGGCTGGGTGACGCATATCTTAGGGAACGTTTGGGAGTTTACCGCACCGGGCGAACATCCTTCCTGGGGAGCGACCAATACGTCTGCCGCCTGGCTTTGCGAGCATCTGTACATGCACTATCTCTATACGCTGGATAAGGAATATCTGAAAGATGTTTATCCGGTATTGAAAGGGGCTTCCCTGTTCTTTGTGGATATGCTGGTGGAAGATCCCCGCAATAAATATTTGGTGACCGCTCCGACCACTTCGCCCGAAAACGGGTATAAGTTGCCGAATGGCAAAACCGCCCATATCTGTGCCGGTTCGACAATGGACAACCAGATCGTACGCGAACTGTTCACCAATACGATCGAAGCCGCCGGCATCTTAGGTGTCGATTCCGATTTTGCCGGGGAACTGGCCGCCAAGCGTGCCCGCCTGATGCCGACAACGATCGGGAAGGATGGCCGGATCATGGAATGGCTCGAACCGTACGAAGAGACGGAACCCCATCATCGCCATGTCTCCCATCTCTATGGCCTGTATCCGGGCAACGAAATTTCGATGGAGCACACGCCCGAACTTGCCGAGGCCGCCCGCAAATCGCTTATTGCCCGCGGCGATAAGAGCACAGGATGGTCGATGGGATGGAAGATGAATTTCTGGGCGCGTCTGCACGATGGCGACCATGCTTATAAACTGTTTGTTGACCTGCTCCGTCCGTGTGTGGATCGCAAAACGAATATGACGAATGGCGGCGGAACCTATCCGAACCTGTTTTGTGCGCATCCTCCCTTCCAGATCGACGGGAACTTCGGCGGTTGTGCCGGTATTGCCGAGATGCTGGTACAGAGCCAGACCGGACAGATCGAATTGCTTCCCGCCCTCCCTTCCGCCTGGAAAAACGGTAGCTTCAAAGGCTTGAAAGTGCGTGGCGGCGGCGAAGTCTCTGCAAAATGGAAAGAAGGCCGGTTGGCCGAAGCCGGTTTGAAAGCCCTGGTTTCCGATTCATTCCGCATCAAGCTCCCCGCCGATTCAGCAAATATGAGCATCAAGATCAACCAAAAAGCCGTGTCTCTCCCGGTTGTTAACGGTATGTTAGTGGTGGAGTTGCAGGCCGGGGATCAGTTGGCTCTGACGTTTTAATTAATAAAGCGGTAACTTATATATAAACCCCACCGACAAGCGCTGTGTGTTTTCGATCGAAGCACCCAGCGCTTTTGCTTTTTCGGTCAGGCGGTAGGAGCGGGCTGTTCCGGTCAGGAAGATATGCAGGTTTTCGTCTGCCATCGGATAAAATTCGATGCCGGCCTGATAGCCCCATGCCGTGCGGTATTTGCCGTCAGGGAGTTCTCCCTCTTCATCACCGGCCTTGTAGACCGATCCGGTTTCATACATTCCTTTGACGAAGGCGTTCCATTTCGTGTGGAACCGGTAATTCATTTCGGCCACGAGTGAAACATACTGGACGTTGCGCAGGCAGACAGGCCCTTCCTCATTCTCTTCGGACGGGGGAACCAGTTCCGTCAGGATGCCTAACGGGTCGAGCGAACCCCGTGTGTACATCACATCCAGATACCCGTCGAACGGCCCTGTGCACACATTATGCCCGGCCCATGCCATATACATCCATTTCCCTTCCGCCTGTTCGCCGGCGGTTGCCGAATAGCGGAGGTTCAGGACTTCGTCCAGATAGCTGCTGTTCCAGTTGAACGTGTAGAAAAGCGGGGCGCGGGGCTTTTCGATCCCGGCAGGAAGCGTGCCGTAAGCATCTTCCATGCTCCCGATGCGGTTGTCCGTCACCTGCAAGCGAAGTTCCTGTGAAGGGACCGGCTGGTAACCCAGAGTGACCCCGGTGAAATAGCAATCCATGTATTCGTTCATGTCGCTATATTCATATATTGCATACGGATCGAGGTCATATTCGAACCCGCCCCAGGCAGCATCCTGTTTTCCTAAGGTGACGGTGAACTTATCGCTGAGGCGGTAACCGATCATGGCATATTCGATCGATTCCGGCAGGTTCTCCAGATCCATGCCTTCGTTCCCCTGGTTGAGATTCTGGCGATACCAGTAGAAAAGGCGGTCGTTGACCTCTCCTGTCGCTTCGATTTTGATGTGATTGAAACGGAAAGCGGCCTCGTCCAGTTTATTTCCGGTGAAGAATGTGTTGAAGGAGGCGTGCATCTCCAAATTTAGGTTGAATACATTCGTGCGCTTCGGGATCTTTGTCGCGTATTCGAAGAGAGAGATATCGGATGAATCCCGTTCGGGGATGAAGGATTGCGCCTGTACGGAAACAGTCCATAAAAGAAGGGCTGACAGCCAGAATGCCGTTAGTCGTTTCATTGTCGGTTACGATTATGTTTGATTCTGGCTGCAAAGATACTATTTCTCTTCGGTTTTCCCCATGTGCTTCATCACCTTTGCATCTAAATAGAAGATCAGTTCTTCTGCGATATTGGTGCAGTGGTCGCCGAAGCGTTCCATCTTGCGGATGACGCCCGCCATGTAAAGGCCGGCAAGCGCACTGCCCGGATGAGCTTCGATATATTGGGCGATGAGGGGAGTCGAATCGTGGTTGATCTCGTCGATGATATTGTCTTTCAGGAAGATGCGGGATGCGATCTCGGAGCTTTCCTTCTCAAAGGCTTCCTGCGCTAACGATATCATGGTGAGCAGTTCCTGCAACATTTCTTCCACGCGGGCGATCTTCACCAGTTCCGGATCGACCGGCTCGCCTTCCGGCAGGTTCACGGAGAAGCGTGCGATGCTTTCGGCGAAGTCGCCGAGGCGTTCCAGGTTCGTGTTGATCTTGTACATGGCGAGTACGAAGCGTAGGTCGATCGCTACCGGCGCATACAAGGCGATGATATCCTCGCAATCGCTGTCGATTTTCAACTCGAATGCGTTCACGCGGCGTTCACGGCTGAGGACTTTATAGGCAAGTTCCTTATCCCCGGTCAGCATGGCTTCGCCTGCATTGTATATCTGTTGGTGGACCAGCGCCCACATTTCGTTGATCGTATTCTTTAACGTCGCAATCTCTTGTTCAATAACCTTCATCAATTCTTAATTTTTAATTCTTAATTTTTAACTCTTAATTCCCAATCACCCGAATCGCCCGGTAATATAATTCTGCGTCGACTCTTTTTCCGGATTTGTGAAGATCTTGCGTGTCTCGCCGTATTCGATCAGTTCGCCTAAATAGAAATATCCCGTCTTGTCGCTCACACGGGCAGCCTGCTGCATATTGTGTGTGACGATCACGATCGTGTATTCCTTTTTCAGTTCATGGATCAAATCCTCGATCTTGCCAGTGGAGATCGGGTCGAGGGCCGAAGTCGGTTCGTCCATCAGCAGGATGGAAGGTGAGATTGCCAACGCCCGTGCGATGCAAAGGCGTTGCTGCTGTCCGCCGGAGAGGGCGAAAGCCGAATCCTTCAACTTATCCTTGACCTCGTCCCAGAGAACGACCTGCTTCAGGCTTTTGACTACAGTCTCTTCGATGTATTCGTTATCCTTAATGCCGTTTACACGAAGGCCGTAAGCCACATTTTCGAAGATCGTCTTCGGGAACGGGTTCGGCTTCTGAAATACCATTCCGACATTTTTGCGGAGCGTATCGACTTTTTCCCCCTTGTTGTATATGTCCCGTCCGTCGATGAATATCTTCCCTTCCAGATGCGTGTCGGGGATCAGGTCGTTCATGCGGTTGAACAGTCGGAGGAAGGTAGACTTTCCACACCCCGACGGGCCGATAAAGGCTACCGAGGTGTTGGCTTCTATCTGCATCGAAATGTTCTTCAACGCATGAAAGTCGCCATAATAGAAATCTACGTTTTGAGCATCAATCTTTATCATAAATAATTTATTAGTTCATTTTTACCTTTTTAGCAAAATAGTTGCGCAAGAGGTTTGCCAGCAGGTTGACAACCAAGACGATTACAATCAACACCAAAGCCGTTCCGTATGCCATGCCGCGGGAGGCTTCGATATCCGTTCCGCTCGTGGATATGACATACAAGTGGTAAGGCAATGCCATGCACTGGTCGAAGATGCTTCCCGGCAGTTGAGGAAGGAAATAGGCCGCTACGGTGAACAGGATCGGAGCCGTTTCGCCCGATACGCGTCCGACCGACAAGATCAGGCCGGTGATGATATTCGGGAAAGCCATCGGGAGCACGACCCGGCGGATGGTCTGCAATTTCGTCGCGCCTAATGCCAGGCTGCCGTGCCGGAACGAGTCGTCGATGCTTTTCAGGGCCTCTTCCGTCGTGCGGATAATCAAGGGCAGCGACATCAATGCCAACGTAAACGAGCCGGCTATGATCGAGTCTCCCCAGCCTAACGTATTTACAAACAGAGACATACCGAACAGGCCGAAGACGACCGACGGGACCCCGCTCAGGTTGTTCGTCATGATGCGGATGAAACGGACCAGTTTGCCGTTTGTCGCATATTCGTTCATGTAGATGCCGCTCATGATCCCGATCGGGAAACTGATGATGCTGCTTCCGAGGATCAGGTAGAAAGTCCCGACGATCGCCGGGAAGATTCCCCCTTTCGTCATGCCGTCTTCCGGCGCTTTCGTCAGGAAGTCCCAGCTGATCACGCTGCCTCCTTTAATGATGATGAACCCCAAGATCACGAACAGGATCGCAACGACCAGATAACTCAACAGGGTGAAGAAGCTGAATGCAAACCTCTGTGAGGTCCGTTTCTTCAAATCTATATTTCCTAACTTTTGTACAGGAGCCATAATGTTAATCAGATTTTTCTTTTGGATGAAATATACTCGACGGAGATACTCAATATCAGCGTGATGAGGAAGAGGACGGCACCGAGCAGGAACAACGCCTCATAGTGTGCGCCTCCGGCGGGAGCTTCCCCTAATTCGGCGGCGATCGTCGCGGGAATGGTACGCACCGGTTCGAAGAAGGAGGTCGGGATGACAGCCGCGTTACCGGTTACCATCAGGACGGCCATCGTCTCGCCTATCGCACGTCCGATACCCAGCACGACTGCCGAGGTGATGCCGGAAATGGAGTACGGGATGATTACTTTATAGATCGTCTGCCATTGTGTTGCGCCTAAGGCGAGGCTTGCCTCTTTCATGGCGCGGGGTGTCGTCCGCATGGCATCTTCGGCAACGGTGATGATCGTAGGGAGTGCCATGATCGCCAAGACTACGCTGCCGGCAAAAGCCGTTTCGCCGACAGGCAGGTTGAAGGTTTTCTGGATAAGCGGCACGATCACCACCAATCCGAAGAAACCGTAGACGACGGACGGGATGCCTGCGAGCAGTTCGATGATCGGTTTCAGGAGGTCGCGTGTCCGTTTGTTTGCAATCTCCGCCATGTAGATGGCAACGGCGAGCCCGAAAGGAAGCGAGAGCACGATTGCACCGATGCTGACCAGCAAAGTGCCTAACAGCAAGGGGATCAATCCGAATATCGGGGCGGGCGTGGAGGTCGGATACCATTTCGTCCCACCGAAAAATTCCCCGAATGTGATCTTTTCTTCAGGCAGGACTTTTCCCTGGAAACCGCTTTCCAATAAATATTGTTTAGGGAAGAACGCGATGATGCCGGGCTCTTTCGCCACCAGCTCGCTGATTTTTTGCGGGACATACTGGAACTCGTCGCCCAGTTCTTCCTCCGGATAATAGTTGGTCAGGTCGGAGAAGCGGAATGTCAGAATCTCCTGATCCGTTCCACCGATATCTTTCCAGTTGGTAATATTGCCGTCAAAGATATCCATGATCTTCTCCGGTGATAATTTCCCGACATCGTTGCTTTTATTTACGGCAAGAACGTACCCCTCTTCTGTGGCCGGGGTGTTGAAAAGGCCGCCGGCCTCTTTAAACAGGAAGAACACGATCAGCAAAATCGCAAAGCTGCTGACGCTTCCGCTGATAAGCAATCCTCCCTCTATAATCTTTTCGAAAAACTTTCTCACTTTGTTTACCTTTTTATTCTGTCCGCAAAGTAACGAAACAGATATTACGAAGTCGTTACATAAGGCTGAATGAGATGTTACGATATTATTACGTTTGTGTTTCAAAAAACGACAATAAGTCCCTCTTTGGAGGCAGTATTGGTATTCGGCTGTTGTTCAAGCGTTTCTGTAAATGTGTGTTTCTTAAAAAATATTATCCTTGCAGGAAATTTGAAATATATGGGGTATAAAATCAAATTTCATGCGCTACTGTTTCGATTTGGACCAACGGGTATTTCGGAGAATAATACAATAAGTAAAGAATGGCAATATGTTTTTCTTTAAGAAGATTTGAACATTTATCTGTTACTTTTGGCTTGATCCAAAAGTAACCAAAAGATCAAGGCTTAACCGTCCGGTCTACTCCGGGCAAAGACTCCGCTGTCGCCTGCGAAACTCGCTTCGCTCAGACAGCGCAGGCTCCGGCCGCTTCGTCTTCACCCTTCGCTTAACGCCCGTCCGCTTAGGCCTTTCTTAGAAAGCTGCGCTTTCTCTTGGGATTGCCGATGCCGCTTGTTATATAGGTATAGGTATCAGTATCGGCAATCCCCACCCCCCTCATCCTCTCTTTTGCCGTCTGCTTCAGCAGACGGTTTAAAAGGCCTGGAGGCTAAGCCTCTTCCTCTGTGGGCTTCAGGCCCTTTTTTAATATAATATTTAAAGGGGTTAAAACCCACAGCGGAACCGGCAAGGCCGGAACAATCATCTATCCGTCTGCTGAAGCAGCCGGCAAAAGAGCGCCTGCGGGACGCCATCCATGTTATACACCGATAAATCATCATTTATGATTCACTTCTGACAAATATTGAATCAGCAATCCATATTGCAGACAAGATCGTTCTAAACCTATACTCCGATAAATATCGGACGAGCCGCAATAATGGGAATACAGGTTGTGTTGAGAATTCCAAATGATAGGATTTTCCCCTGTTTTTTCCGCTTTTTTGCAAAAAGGTGAAATTTGGGCTTATAGCACTACTTGAATAAAAAACTGCAAGTGATTAATTATTAAATGAATATGATAAAAAGCGCGGAAATGGCAAAAGTCCCATTTTGAGTATATATAAATGGTATTTTTGTCTTTTGTAAATGATTGGAATTTAGAAGTATAGAAGGTAAAAAATGAAATGACGAAAAAAACGTACGTTTTAATTCGTCATTTTTCAGCTACAAAAATACAACTACTTTTTAAACCTGCAATCCTTTTTCCTAATAAATTTCCCTTTTCTATATTCTTTCTTATCAATTAGATAGCTTATCAAGTACAAACATACCGCCTTTTTATCACAAACCTCTGTATACCTCTCCAAAAATGACTAAAATAAACGTACGTTTTCAATATCAAAAGACATGCGTTAACATTCACGAAGTTGTATACATTATATAACAAATAGGTTTTATTACTAATTAAATTATTAAATTATGAACAAAAGATTTTCTACTCTTGTGGCTACCGCACTGGTAGCCTGTGGGATGTCGGTTGGTGCACAAGCTGCTGCTACTCCTTATAAGGTATTGGGCAGTTCTGACCTCAAAGACGGTTTCGTTTATTTGAGAAGTGCTTCTGGCGACAATTCTTTGGTTGTTAAAAACGGAAAACTTGACTCAACGGTAGTTGCTGCTACTGATTCTACTTTCGCCAGATTAGATTCTATGGCATGGAAAGTAACTGTAAAAACTACTACTATTGGTAAGTCTTTCCAATTGCAAAACAGAAAAACCGGTGATATCCTTTCATATAAAAAGGAAACCGGGGCTGTCACACTCGGTGGTGATATTAAGGAATGGGGATTAGATAATACAGGTTTCTATGCAATGAGTGGTGATTCCACTTATTATTTGAAAGCAGGTGCTGATTTCGCCGGTGTTGTTGAAGAAAATACAACCACGACGTTTGCTAATGTAGATTTTGTAAAACCGTATGAGATTACGACCTCTTTCAATTTGACTGCTGAAGATTTCAATGACGTTGTCAAGAAATTCAGCTTTGCAGCTGTAAATGGTCGGAAAGATCCTGCTAAAACAACCGATGGACAGAAAAATGTGTTGACAGAAAATGAATGGGTTGCAATTTCTATTCACGGTAAAAAGAATGCTGATGGAACATTGAACGGACAGTATTTCCCACAGTTGAATAACACTACTCCTCTTGATACTTTGCTTTTCCAGAAGGTGGGTGCAAAAGATTCTACGGGCTTCTTATATGTGGATACGGCTAATATTACTCCAACTCAGTCTATGAAATTGGCCGTAGCTGACTCTGCATTTTTCCGCCGTGCTGCTGGCACAGCATCTCCTTCTAATTACTACAAAGCAGGTCTTGATAGTTTGCACATGTTCGTCGTTTCATACGATTATGTGACAGACTCTATGTCTATCAAGCCGGTTGCAACACCAATCAAACTTAGCGCTCCGAATACTGACGGTGCTTCATGGTGGAATGCTGATGGACAGGAAAATGTAAAGACACAATTGGGAGTGGCTTCTACAGGTTCTACCGAAGCTGTTGTTTGTTTAAGAGCATTGGATAATGTGACTGTTTTGGCTGTGGATTCAATTACAATGATTGACACTGAAAATACAGGTCTTTCTTATGCCAACATCAAATCACCGTTACGTTCTTCAACTTTGGGTGGCGATGCCAAGATAGCTACAGATAAAGTTTACTTTATCAAATATGCTAACAAAGGCGACAACAAAGACAAATATGTGGTTGCTAATGCTGTTGTAGCTGCAAATGGTAAAGCTTATGAAGATAAGGCTTACGCTTCAATGCCTTCTACTCAGTGGGTGGTTAAAGCCGGTACTGCTGATGGTTTATATGAAATCATGAACCGTGAATTTACATCTATCAAATATTCAGGTGCGTTTAACAAAGTGAAGGGTGCTGACGGCAAGGATATCGCTGATACCTATGTTAATGGTACTGACACTCTCCTCCTGGAAGATGCAAAATGTGCTACATTGGAAGGTAAGATCACGGTGAATAATAAAAACTATGCTACGACCGGTTATGGTTATTATGATCCGAAAGTTTTGAATAACAAAACTTATAAAGTGGCTTCAGCTTCTCCTTTCATGAAGGATCTGTTCATGCAGGCTAAGAAAGATTCTACTATTACATTGGCAGAAGATGATTACTACTTCTATCTGAAAGAGATAGATAAAGCAGCTTATGGAGCAACAGTCAAAGGGGTTGATTCTTTGTATCGTTACACCTATAAACTGGTAACAAAGAAAGATGAATTTGTATCTCGGGACAATAACAAATATATCTTGACGAAAGATGCAACAAAGAAACCGTCTGTATTCTTCTTCAAGTCTTGGGGTGCTGCTGACAATTATATGTTGATCGATACTACTGGCATCGGTGCTGCAACAGTTGATTGGAGCCAATCTATAATCGTAAGTGTAAATGCCCAGAATGCAGAGATCTATCCTTCTGCTTTGACAGATGCTAAGAGCGACTTGTTTACTGTAACTGAAAAGGCTACTCCTTCAATGTTGTTCACGAATCCGACTCATTACAACATCTACAACAACAACGACCGTCTGGCTGTAGGTAAGAACAATCTGGCTGTAATGGCTCAACCGGGCAATGACCTGAAAGCTGATGCTGACAAGTTCGTTAATGACAACTTTACATTGTGGTTCGATACTGTAAACTACAAAGCTGACATCACTGCTTCTTACTTCATCTCTCAGGGTATCAAAGCTGCTGCTGGCGAAGAAACAAAAGCTGAAGAAGCATCTGCTGAAAGACTGTATCTGACAGTTGCAAGCCAGGATTCTATTGATAAATCAGATGATCTGGCTAAGTTATATACATTAGATGGTGCTGCTCGTCTGTACTTCCGTACTGCTGCCCGCCACGGTGTAGATACTTTGATCGTAAACAACTTTGATGAAAAAGCAGGCGTTATGGCTCCTGACACAGTAGCTGCCGGTGCTGACGGAACTAAACATTCTGCTGATGCTGCTAAGGGCTTATTGTTAGGTGGTATCGACAACTTCAAATTCCAGTTCGAAGTGATCGACGGTACTGATAACTATGTGATGAAGTCTTTAACTAACAAATATGTAGTTAGCGTTAACGGCCTGTTGGTTGTTAAATCTGATTCTGATGAAAACATGATTGCCTCTCTGAAAGCTCCGGACTATGCAACTTCTAACGAAGACGTAGCCGTATCTGAAGTAACCGTTATCGCTACAGAAGGCGGTGTTCAGATCGCTGGTGCTGCTGGCAAGAAGGTTGTTATCTCTAACATTTTGGGTCAGGTAGTTGCCAACACAGTTCTTACTTCTGACAATGCTGTAATCGCTGCTCCGCAGGGTGTGGTTGTTGTAGCTGTCGAAGGCGAAGAGGCTGTAAAGGCTATCGTGAAATAATAGAAGATAATATAATCGATAATTCTAAAATGTTTGACCGCGTGCCGCCGCGTAGAGATGCACGGCTGTGCATCACTACAAACAACGGCAATTACCCTGTGACAGGTGAACAAGCGGTCAGATTTAATATTAATAATACTAAAGTATATTGAATTTAAAAGTTCAATGTTGCCGGTATCCCTGTGAAGAGAGAAAGCATACATCTAAAACAAGCCCCGGAGATGGAAGACATTTTCGGGGCTTCGTTATATTATGGAGGGCGGTTTTCTATCGTAATTCGCAGTAATTTGTAAACTTATCCCTATATTTGTCCAAAATCTTTCTAATTATTCAATTATGAACAAACTTTTAAGTTTATCTGTGTTAGCGACCACACTGCTGTTGTCGTCTTGTAATAATGCCCCGCAGGAGGAACCTCTTGCGAAAGTGATTGACCGTGGTTTGAAAGCCTCGACCGAACAGGCGCTGCTTATGGCCAAAGACCTGGAACAGCAGGAAGGCCGGCTGCCTAAGAGCATCAAGGACGGCAAACTGGAAACCAGCGACTGCTATTGGTGGTGCAGCGGTTTCTTCCCCGGTGAACTCTGGTATCTGTATGAAAGCAATCCTACTCCCGAATTGAAGAAGTATGCCGAACTCTTTACCGAACGCCTCGAAAAAGTACAGCATGTGACGGATAATCACGATGTAGGCTTCATGCTTTATTGTAGCTATGGCAACGGTTACCGCCTGACGCAAAATCCCGGTTACAAGGATGTGCTGGTGACAGGCGCCGGCTCGCTCTGTACCCGTTTCAACCCGATGATCAAGGCGATCCGTTCCTGGGACTTTACCAATAACGGAAAATGGCAATATCCGGTTATCATCGATAATATGATGAACCTCGAACTGCTGACGTGGGCAAGCAAGACTACCGGCGATAACCGTTTTCATGATATCGCGGTTACGCATGCCAATACGACGATGGAAAATCATTTCCGTGATGACTACAGTTGCTATCATGTCGTTTCTTATGACACGATCACCGGAAAGTCACATATCAAAATGACCCATCAGGGTTATGCCGACGAATCGGCCTGGGCGCGCGGACAAGCATGGGCGATCTACGGCTATACGATGATGGCGCGTGAAACCGGCAGTCCCGAATATCTGGCACAGGCCAAGCATATCGCCCGTTTCCTGATGAACCATCCGAATATGCCGGCCGACAAAGTCCCGTATTGGGATTTCAATACACCTGACATTCCGAACACTCCGCGCGACGCTTCTGCCGCCGCTATCATGGCTTCCGCCCTGATCGAACTGAGCCAGTTGGATAAATCGGAAGAAGCGAAAAGCTATCTGGACTTTGCCGAACAGCAAATCCGTTCTTTATCCTCCCCGGAATATTTGGCGGAGAAGGGAACAAACTGTAACTTTGTACTCATGCATTCGACCGGCCATCTGCCTGGAAACAGCGAGGTGGACGTGCCGCTTAGCTATGCCGATTACTATTATGTAGAAGCATTGATGAGACTGAAAAAATTAATTTGAATATAAACCATGAGAAATTCATTGAAAATCGCCGTACTAATTCTATGTACGATCTGTTTGCCTTTGACGGGCAACGCCCAGCAAACAACTGGTAAAGAAGATCGTGCGTTCTGGGTGGAAAACTTGACACGCATTGCTGATCCCGTACTTGTCAATCTGAGCAATAATACGCTGAAGAAGAATATGCCTTACGAATCGCTGGGCAACCGGCATCGCTTCTCGCATTTGGAGGCGGTGGGCCGTCTGGTCTGCGGTATCGCTCCCTGGCTGGAACTGGGACCGGACAATACGCCGGAAGGCAAGCTCCGTGAGAAATATATCGACCTGACGGTAAAAGGCTTGAAGAATGCCGTTAATCCTGGGGCTCCCGACTATCTGGTTTTCGGTGAACCGTCGCAGCCTTTGGTGGATGCTGCTTTTTTAGCTCAGGGATTATTGCGTGCCCCGAAACAGCTTTGGGGGAATCTTGATCCGCAGGCGAAAGAATGGATGGTTACCGAATTGAAGCGGAGCCGTAATATCAAGCCTTATGAAAGCAATTGGCTGCTTTTCGCTTCGACTGTCGAAGCTGCTTTGCTTGAGTTTACAGGAGAATGTGACATGGAGCGGATGCTGTATGGAGTGAAAAAATTCCGTGACGAATGGTATAAAGGGGATGCTATGTATGGTGATGGTGTTGATTTTCACATGGATTATTATAATAGTTTCGTGATCCATCCGATGCTGACGGATGTGTTGGTCGTGATGAAGAAACATAATATCGAAGGTGCTGATTTCTTGGATACACAGTTGAAACGTCATGCTCGTTATGCCGAGATACTGGAGCGTTTTATCTCTCCCGAAGGATCTTTCCCGGTTGTCGGTCGTTCCATCTGCTACCGCTTCGGTGCTTTCCATGCTTTGGGACAGGCGGCTTTGATGCATATTTTGCCTGAACGGGTGAAACCGGGGCAGGTGCGTTGCGCTTTGACTTCCGTCATCCGTCGCCAGTTGAAGTCTCCGGCTAATTTCGACAAGAACGGTTGGTTGCGCGTAGGCTTTACCGGTGAACAAATCGAGATATCCGAGTCTTATATCAATACGGGGAGTGTCTACCTTTGTGCTTTTGGTTTAGTGCCTCTGGGACTGCCGGAAACGGATGAATTCTGGTCCGCTCCTTATACGGAATGGACGAATGTGAAAGCCTGGAACGGGGAGAAGGTGCAGGCTGACCATGCGGTTAAGTAATTAAGAATTAAAAATTAAAAAATAAGAATCGTTGGGGTGGGGTTACCTGTCTATTCAAAATAATAATAATAAATACAGAATAATAATAATAAATACAGAATAAGAAGATGAAAACAAATTATGAATTGCGTTATGCTGCGCATCCGGAAGATGCAAAGCAATATGATACGAAACGTATCCGCCGTGATTTCCTGATTGAAAAAGTGTTTACTCCGAACGAGGTGAATATGGTCTATTCGATGTACGACCGTATGATCGTTGGTGGAGCTATGCCGGCAGGCGAGGTGCTGGTTCTGGAAGCGATCGATCCGTTGAAAGCTCCTTTCTTCCTGACTCGCCGTGAAATGGGTATCTTCAACGTGGGTGGACCTGGTGTCGTAAAGGCCGGGGATGCTGTCTTCGAACTTGATTTTAAGGAAGCTCTTTATTTGGGTTCCGGTGACCGTGAAGTGACATTTGAAAGCAAGGACGCCAAGAATCCGGCTAAATTCTATTTTAACTCTACGACTGCACATCGCAACTATCCGGATAAAAAAGTAACGAAGGCTGACGCTGTCGTTGCCGCTATGGGCTCTTTGGAAATGTCCAACGACCGTAACATCAATAAGATGATCGTCAACCAGGTTCTTCCTACCTGCCAGTTGCAGATGGGTATGACGGAACTGAAACCGGGCAGTGTCTGGAACACGATGCCGGCACACGTGCACAGCCGTCGCATGGAGGCTTATTTCTATTTCGATATCCCTGAAGATCAGGCTATCTGTCATTTTATGGGTGAAGTAGACGAAACCCGCCATATCTGGATGAAAGGCGATCAGGCCGTTTTGTCTCCCGAATGGTCTATACATAGTGCTGCTGCTACTCACAACTATACGTTTATCTGGGGTATGGGCGGTGAAAACCTGGATTACGGAGATCAGGATTTCTCTTTGATCTCTGACTTGAAATAATGAGTTTCGGACATTAATATATTAATATCATGGTAAATTTTTCATTGGAAGGTAAGGTTGCACTTGTAACAGGTGCTTCTTACGGTATCGGGTTTGCGATTGCAACTGCATTTGCTAAAGCGGGTGCTACAATCGTTTTTAACGATATCAAACAGGAATTGGTGGATAAGGGCCTCGCTGCCTATGAAGCAGAAGGTATCAAAGCTCATGGTTATGTTTGCGACGTAACGAATGAAGAACAGGTGAATGCTTTCGTTGCGCAAGTAGAAAAAGAGGTCGGTGTAATTGATATCCTGGTGAACAATGCCGGTATCATCAAACGTATTCCGATGGTCGAAATGACGGCTGCCGAATTCCGGCAGGTGATCGACATCGACTTGAACGGCCCATTTATCGTCTCTAAAGCAGTTATCCCTTCCATGATCAAGAAAGGACACGGGAAGATTATCAATATCTGTTCAATGATGAGCGAGCTCGGTCGTGAAACCGTATCGGCTTATGCTGCCGCTAAGGGTGGTTTGAAGATGCTGACCCGCAATATCGCTTCCGAATATGGCGAATACAACATCCAGTGTAATGGTATCGGTCCGGGTTATATTGCAACTCCGCAGACTGCCCCTTTGCGCGAAAGACAGGATGACGGTTCCCGTCATCCGTTCGATGCCTTTATCGTAGCCAAGACTCCGGCTGCCCGTTGGGGAACTCCCGAAGACCTGATGGGGCCTGCTGTGTTCCTGGCATCCGACGCATCCGACTTCGTAAACGGCCATGTGCTGTATGTCGATGGCGGTATTCTGGCTTATATCGGTAAACAGCCCTGATAATCATGCTAAAGACGGTTGTCTTTCTGCATTAAAAAGGGAGGTGTGTCAAAATATACTTGTCCCCGCGCCCCGCGCGGGGACGCAAAAGAACAGGCCTTATCAATCAGATATTTATACGGTCAGTTTTCATGCGATCCCGCGTCAAGCGCGGGAACAAGGCAGTTTTGACACACCTTCCTTTTTTTCTGAAGGGACCCTAAATCGGAATTTGATTACGTTATGGTGGTTATTATGAGATAATAATTATCTTTGCGTAAAAAGAAAATAGCATGTCATTGATAAATAATCCATTCGTAACAAGTGGTTACATTGCTCCTGCATATTTTTGTGATCGGGAAAAGGAAACGGAAGAGTTGTCTCGTTGGCTGATCAACGAAAACAATGTGGCGATCATCTCTACTCGCCGTATGGGAAAGACCGGATTGATTCGGCATTGTTTTCAATTGAATGAAATAAAGGAGAACTATTATACCTTCCTGATTGATATTTATGCGACTAAGACACTCCGTGAGTTCGTTTTTCAGTTAGGAAAAGTAATCTTGGCGACTTTAAAACCGAAAGGACAGAAGGCCTGGGAGTTGTTTGTTAATAGTTTGGTATCTTTAAAGACTGGTTTCTCTTTGGATATGTCGGGAATGCCTCAATGGAATTTGGAATTGGGCGATATCAAATCGCCCGAAACGACTTTGGATGAAATTTTTCATTATTTAGCTATATCTGATAAACCTTGTATTGTCGCTATAGATGAGTTTCAACAGGTCGCTCAATATTCGGAGAAGAATACAGAGGCTTTGTTGCGTACTTATATTCAGCATTGCAACAAGGCTCATTTCATATTTGCCGGCTCACAACGTCATTTGATGGGAGAAATGTTTATTAGTCCTGCCCGCCCTTTTTATCAGAGTGTGTCTATCCTGCATTTATCGGCGATCGATAAAAAGAAATACATGGAGTTTGCACAACATCATTTCAGAATGGCTCAAAAGAATATTGATGTTACAGTCATTGACTCTTTGTATAATCGCTTTGAAGGAATCACTTGGTATCTGCAAAAGATATTGAATATTCTTTTTGCAATGACTCCGAAAGGGGAGATGTGCGGTGGTGAGATGATTGAACAGGCAGTGGACTTCATTTTGGATTCTTATTCCTTTACCTATTCCGAATTGCTTTATCAATTGCCGGAAAAGCAGAAAGAGTTGATGATTGCCATTTGCAAAGAAGGGAAAGCAACAGCATTGACTTCCGGTAAATTCATTCGGAAATACAGCTTGCCGTCAAGCAGTTCGGTTCAATCGGCTTTAAAAGGATTGTTGGAGAAAGATTTTGTTACGAAAGAAGGAGGTTTCTATATGGTTTATGACCGCTTTTTCTCTTTGTGGTTGAGGCGGAACTTCTAAAGAAAAGGGAAAGTGTGTCAAAACTGCCTTGTTCCCGTGCTCCGCGCGGGATCGCATGAAAACTGGCTGCATAAATATCTGATTGATAAGGCCTGTTCTTTTGCGTCCCCGCGTCAAACGCGGGGACAAGTAGATTTTGACACAACCTCCTTTTTTCTGTATATATGATACAACGATTACTTGTTGTATTTGCTCCAGTCAACATTGTGCATGTCACCGCTGGCTGCCAGTTCTTCGTGGAAAGCGAAGCAGCATTTCAGGTTCTGGGGTGTGTGTCCCTTGATGCCCATTGCCAGGTATTCTTCCAATAACGGTTTGTAATCCGGGTGAACGCAGTTGTCGATGATGCAACGTGCACGCTGGATCGGAGATTTGCCGCGCAGGTCGGCAACGCCATATTCCGTGATGATGACTTTGACGGAGTGTTCGCTGTGATCCAGGTGGGAAACCATCGGAACGAATGCGCTGATCTTACCTTCCTTCGCAGTAGACGGAGTCGTGAAGATAGACAACATGGCCGAACGGGTGAAGTCGCCGGAACCACCGATACCGTTCATCATTCTTGTGCCGGATACATGAGTGGAGTTGATGTTACCGAATATATCCGCTTCCAAAGCCGTATTGATGGCCACCAGGCCGAGACGGCGGGCGACTTCCGGATTATTGGAGATTTCCTGCGGGCGAAGCAGAATCTTATCTTTGAAGAAATCCAAGTTTGCGTAGATGTCGCGGATCACTTCGTTGCTGACAGACAGTGAACAACCGCTGGCAAACTTGACGCGTCCCTGTTTCATCAAGGCGATGACAGCATCCTGTATAACTTCCGTATAAACATTGAATGCCGGAATATCCTTGTTTTCGCCCATGCAACCCAAAACGGCATTGGCGACATTGCCTACGCCACTTTGCAGCGGAACGAATTCTTTTGGTAGACGGCCGGCTTTGATTTCGCCAACCAGGAAGTTAGCAACATTCTGGCCGATAGCCATTGTCACATCATCCAGCGGAGAGAACTTGCCTCCTTCGTTCGGTTCGTCAGTCTTGACAACGCCGACGATCTTAGCCGGATCGACTTTCACACAGTCGCTACCGATACGGTCGGACGGAGTGTAAATAGGTATTTCGCGGCGGTAAGGAGGATCAGCCGGTTCGTAGATATCGTGCATTCCGCGGATTTCCTTCGGGTGGCGGCAGTTCAACTCGACGATGATACGGTCGGCCATGCCGCAGATTGTCGGCAGGATACCGACACCGCTTGTCGGAACGATTTCGCCGTCTTCCGTCACATCGGCTGCTTCGACGATGGCCACGTCGACCTTGCCTAAGAAGCCATAACGCAGGCTCTGTGCCAGTTCGGACAAGTGCATGTCGTAATACTGTGCGCCGTGGGAGTTCAGCAGGGCACGCAGGTCCTTGTTGGACTGATACGGTGTACGGAATTTGATTGCATTGGCGCGAGCCAGTTCGCCATCCAGTTTGTCACCTGTCGAGGCGCCGGTAAACATACCGATCTGGAACGGGTTTCCTTTTTCATGTTCGGCAATTGCTTTTTTTGCAATAGCGCCCGGCACAACTTTAGGACATCCTGCAGGAGTAAATCCGCTAAAGCCTACATTGTCGTTGTGATGTACGAATGAAGCTGCTTCTTCAGCTGTAATAAATTTTAAAGCCATGATATTATTTGTTGTTATATTAGTAATTCCTTATTCAGTTAACAGTGCGGCGCAAAGGTATTAAAAAAGAATATAGATTAATACTTGCGATTAAGTATTTCAGTGTAAATAACCGCTTTTCTCAGTTCGGCGGCATTGTCGAACTCGATATCCGTGAATGAATTTTCCTCTTCTACCGGAGGGACGACAATACGATTTCCGACAGGGGACTGTCTGTCTGTCATTTTCTTGGCAGTGGGAAATGGCGCAGGAGGAGTGGCGACAGGCTGTTTTGCCGGTTTCGGATTTTGCATTTCTTCCAGAATTTCCCAGAAACCTTTGTCGGGAACGTCTTCTTCTCTTGTGACGATTTCCCTGTCCGGTTGCCCTAATATCTGTTTCGGGCGTTTTTTCTTGTTCTTGGAACTGAACAAGCCACTGATTCCTGCAATTATCAGGAACACAATATATAGCCAATCACCTGCGTTATCCATAAACTTTGATTATTTTTGCACTCCAAATGTAGGAAATATTATTTAGAAGTGAAAGAAAGGAAGCATATAATAGGTATAAAAGTAAATAAGGGTAACTTCACAGCCACCCTTATTCGATTTAACCAAAACCTTAACTATGAAAAAATTTACGTTTTTCGAATACAAATATAGGCGTGGTATTTTAACTGTGCAAGTATTTGATGAATTATTTTTCAAAAACATTCATATTTAACAGTAATTAGCAAATAAGATGGCAAATCAAGAGAATGGCGCGGACTTAAAATCCGCAGCCGTAATGGAAGAAAAGAAGTTGTTCATCGAAACCTACGGGTGTCAGATGAATGTGGCAGACAGCGAAGTCGTCGCCTCTATCATGAAAATGGATGGGTATGTGGTGACTGACAAGATTGAAGATGCTGATGCTATTTTCGTCAACACTTGTTCGGTTCGCGATAATGCCGAACAGAAAATCTACGGACGGCTTCAGTATTTCCAGTCTTTAAAAAGGAAGAAAAAATCTTTAGTGATCGGTGTGCTCGGCTGCATGGCGGAGCGAGTGAAAGAGGAACTGATCGAGGTACATCATGCCGATTTGGTTGTCGGCCCGGATTCCTATATGGATCTGCCGAACCTGGTGGGCGCGGTCGAACACGGCGAAAAGGCGATCAATGTCGAGCTTTCCACACAAGAAACCTACAAGGATGTGATCCCGTTGAAATTGGGAGGCGTGCATATTTCGGGCTTTGTCTCCATCATGCGCGGATGTAATAATTTTTGTACCTATTGTATCGTGCCGTACACCCGCGGACGGGAACGCAGCCGGGATATCGAAAGCATTTTGAACGAGATACGCGATATGCGCGATAAAGGTTTCAAGGAAGTGACCTTGTTGGGGCAGAATGTAAACTCTTATCTCTTTGAGAAAGACGGGGAGAAAATTTCGTTCCCCGTTTTGCTGAAGCATGTTGCCGAGGAAGTGCCTGAAATGCGTGTCCGCTTTACTACTTCGCACCCGAAGGATATGAGCGACGAAACCCTGCACGTGATCGCTGAACATGATAATATATGTAAGATGATCCATCTTCCTGCACAATCGGGAAGCTCCCGCATCTTGAAAGTGATGAACCGTAAATATACGCGCGAATGGTATCTGGACCGTATTGCTGCTATCCGTCGTATCCTGCCGGACTGTGCCATCTCGACCGACCTGTTTTGCGGTTTCCATTCCGAAACGGAAGAGGATTATGAGGAAACTCTTTCCCTGATGCGCGAAGTGGGCTATGACAGTGCTTTCCTTTTCAAATATTCCGAACGTCCGGGAACCTATGCGGCCCAGCATCTTCCCGATACGGTCAGTGAAGAAGAGAAAGTCCGCCGCCTGCAAGGCATGATCGATTTGCAGAACCAGCTTTCGGAAGAAAGTAACAAGCGCGATATCGGCAAAGTGTTTGAAGTGCTGATCGAAGGCTTCTCCAAACGTTCGCGCGAACAGTTGTTCGGCCGCACCAGCCAGAATAAGGTCGTGATTTTTGACAAGAAGAATTATCACGTAGGACAATTTATAAAAGTACGCATAAACCGGGCTTCTTCTGCAACTCTGTTTGGGGAGCCGGTCGAATAAGAGTGGGTGTCTTCCTGTAGGGGCAGGGTTCTGCTCTGCCTATTGCCATTTAATATGGTGACGTTGATTCCAAATGGGCGGAGTAACCCCGCCCCTACGGGACCCCCATTATTTACAAATTCTCCATCATATTATATGCCGACAAATCACCATTTACGGTTCAAATTTGTCAATACTACAATGGATTTGCAAAACAACTATCATACCATCATGTTTCTTGTATGAACCTTGAATATCATTTTGTATAGATATGATAGTTCCCTTTTTAACTATCATGCTACTATCATAAATCAGCTGTTTAGCCATCATTTTAGCCGTTTTACCCGAAATAGACGTACTCCGAAAGTGTTAAAAACGGAATGTTTTCAGGAAAGCATAAGTCTTTTTTGCCGTAACACGTTACTTTTTTAGCAAAAAGACGTTAGATCTTTTCCTCAAAATGCCCGTATCAGGGCCATTTACACCTCCATCTGAGCGGTCTTGAGACCCGGGTCTGCAGGTGTCCGACACCCGGGTCTCGACAAAAAGATATAACTATGTTGCTGAAAATAAGCTATATACTGCGTGTGAAAAAGTTATTGTATCCATGATGGTATGATAGTTGAAAAATCATCCATCATGCCTACTATTATATCATGTAAGTATTGATATTCATGATATTGAAAGCAAAGTATGATGGTATGACAGTTGTTTTCGCAATCAATAATAAGTTTGCATAATAATAGGACAATTGTAAGAAAAACTGAACCTATATTTTAGGCACGGATTACGCGGCAAGAAGTTTTTTCAAAACATATTTAAACCGTGAAATCCGTGAAATCCGTGCCTAAAATTGATTCAAATCTGCCAGAATCTGCGTCTGATAGACGCAAATATAATTTTGACGCGGATTTCGCGAATAACACGGATAAGAAAATATGTATCAGGTGTTTAATTCGCGTTATCCGCGAAATCCGCGTCAAAAAATCTTGTTTATTTATTTTAATCTGCGTCTATCAAACTCAAACCTCGTATGTGAAGTTGTTCTTATAGATGCCTGTCGCTTCCCGAAAAGGTCGGCATCGGTTGCCGGATAGATGCCTACCTTTTTGCTGCTACCCTATAGGCTTTTCCCGGACAGGCTAAAGGCTGTATTTTTTAGCCTATAACCTATATTTTACGGGACAGGAACCAATCCGATTCCTTATATGACAAAAACAGAAAACAGGGTTCACGGGCTGGTAAAAGGCTAATGGTCAGCAATTTGTTGTGAAGGCTGTGAAACCGGTTTACGATCAGCCAATCCTATCGATCAATCCCGCCTTTCTTAATCTTGCATTCACAGGGTTCACAGTAACATGCTGATCTATAGAGTCCCCCGAACAGTGTGAACCCTAATTAAATAAAATAACCAGGGGGTATTTAGAGGATAATCTAAGAAAATTTGAACCTGTAAATGCTGATTTATCAGCGAGCTAACAAACGAGGTTTGTCTCGTGGCTGTAGGCTCTCTTTTGCCGTCTGCTTCAGCAGACGGTTTAAAAGATTTAGAGGCAAAGCCTCTTCCTCTGTGGACTTCAGTCCCTTTCATCTATAGTATTAAAAGGGGTTAAAACCCACAGAGGAACCGGCAAAGCCGGAACAATCATCTATCCGTCTGCTGAAGCAGGCGGCAAAAGAGAACCTGCGGCACAAGGCGCTGCCTTGTCTGTTTGCTCACCCATAAATCATTATTTATGTTTCAAATCTGCCAAGAAATGAATCAACAACTTGTCTTGAAGAAAGAATAATCCAGTTTGTTATTTCCACTAAATATCGGGTGATCTCTGAGTTGTTTCTATTGAAACGTAATCTTTAATAATAGTTATTGACTGAAAGAGAAAATAACACACAAGTCGCTATTCTGCAAAAATACCTTGTTTTTCTCTCTTTTTTCAGTGGAATCCTTAAGTGTGCTAATGAGTAGTATTTGTCTGATAACCTATCTGTTATCGATTTGATTAATGTACACGCGTACATATATAGCAAAGACTTGATTTTGCTTGATTTTGTGCTTGTAAGTTATTGGATGATAGTGATATAGAGGTGTTTCTCAAAATGACTAATGAAAACGTACGTTTATTTTCGTCACAAAAATACGCATACTTTTTAAACCTGCAATCCTTTGCCTCAATATTTTTTCTTTTCTATATCCTTTCTTATCAATTAGATAGACTAATCTGTACGAAAATAGGCTTTTGGCTAACAAACGCCGAAAAAATGACTAAAAAAAAGGTACGTTTTCTCTCGTCAAAATACAGAAGTTTAGTTAAAAGACGAAAACACAGGGACGTACGTGATGCAGATCGAACTTTTAGTATATGTATTATTAATATTAATTCAAATGATTATGAACAAAAAGTTTTCTACTCTGATGGCGCTTGCGCTGGTGGCAGGGTCTGTTTCCGCTCAAAACTGGAAAGATCAATCTAATGCTACAGTGCAGGGTGCTTATCGTACGTTTGAGACAAAGTCCGCACCGTCAAATCACACGGACAATGATGCAATTGCAGCTACTACTGCGGCAGGAGAATATACTCTTGCAACAGCTGGTGCATGGACTAAAAATGTCTATTCTATTGATCGTAACCTGTATTATCAGTTGGAAGTGAACGATGCTGATACGGATTATCCTGATGTATTGGTTCAAGAACGTGACTACAAAACTGGTAAGGTTTATTTGCGTGTCATGGATAAAAAAACTGCTCCGTTAAATGCTTCTTTGTGGCGAATTGAATATAGCAAAGAAGACGGCGTGAGCGGAGGTTATTTCCGTTACATCAATAAGGAAACCGGATTGGCTCTGACATTCGATCATAGTGTCGTCCCTACAGCAAATGACTCAATTACTGAATTACGTGCTGGTATTGCTGACTGGTCCTGGTATACAGTAAACAAAGACAATGGTACTGCTTTAGGCTTTAAGAAAGTTTATTCTTATCTGCATAATCAGTCTGACAATCAGGTAATGTATTTGTCTTTTGCTCAAGAAACAGATATATGGGAAGGACAGACTGTTGCTGATTTAAGAACTAAATTAGGTGCTACTTCTGGTGATGGCTTCATCATTAGTGAAGCAACATCCAAATATGTTGAAGCTAAAGTTGTAAGTTCGACTGTCGCTGGAGATGATTTGAGAAATTTAAGCGATGTTTTGGAAATGAAGCCGGTTATTGCCGCTCCGTTCTTTATGACAGCAGATCAGTTCAACACTCGTATGGATGCTGATATGAAGATGAATGCCGATAGCTTCTCATTTAAAATGAATAAGAATTTAGTTGGAGCAGATATTTTGCTGGCACAGAAATTCCATGCAATTGACCAACTTGAAGCAATTTTGAATTTGCAGGATCCGGATCTGAATATAAACGATAATGTTAAAACATTAGATATTGATGGAAATGCTTTTACTGCAAGTGATAAAAGTGATTTAAATCCTATAGCAAAAGGATTTAATTTGAAATTTCAAACTGCTACTGGTAAATATTTGTTAGCAGATACAGCTCGTTATCAGGAAACGACTCTTGCTCCGTCAGAATCGCCGGCTGTTAAATTTGCGTTGAAAGAACCGAGTGCAGCTGATGATCGATTTATGAAAGCTCGTTATTATTTCCGTGCTACTTATTTTCCGACAAATGATAGTATTGTAATCGAACCGTTGAATGCTGCTGTTCAGGCTGATTTCGAATGGGATGCACACAAATATTGGAGAGAGTCTGCTGCTACAACATCATTTGCAAGAACTGCTGATTATTCAAAAGCGAATACATTGGTAAATGATTATGCAGGCTATGCTTCTAAAACGGTATCTCTGACAGCAACTCAGATTAATGGTTTAGGTGAAGTTTTGACTGTTGCTAAAGATGGTAGAAACGAATTCAAGGTTAAAACAACCATCGACCGTCCCTTCGAATACCTGAACCGTGCAACCAAAGAATCCGGTTTGTATTTTATCAACTTAGCTAACCATAATGACCGCCAGCGTGCCAAAGGTATGTGGATCGTTAAGAACATGAACGGTGATTTGATGTATGACACAGAAGCAATGAACCAGCGTTATGACCTGATGCCGTCTACGATGTGGACAGTAGAACAATTGGGTTGCGAAAAGATGGGTGAAGCTGACTCTGCAAAATACGTGAAGATACAGAACCGTGAATATCCGGGAGTTGTATTTGAAGGCCAGTTGTATTCTAAAGATGGTGTAAGCTATCGCTTTATCAACCGCGCCGGTGGTTATTCAAATGGTTATATTTCTTCTTCCGGTATGTTTGGATATTCGGATTTGTTGCGTGTTGCCGACTCTTTGACTTTCACGAAAGTTACTGATCCTGTTGCTTATACCCGCGAACACGGTTATAAGATGTTTACGAAAGACGAACTGAACAACGGTATTGAAAACAACTATCAGATTAAGTGGAACAACTTCATGAATGATAATCTGTATCTGCAGAGCACTAAAGACACAATGTCTTATATCGATGAGGCTTCTGCACCTACATATTATGAAATCGCAGAAGCAACTTTGCCGACTAACCAGGGCGCAATCTATAATGAATTCGGTAGCGTAATCGAATTTGTGAACCAGGCTGGCGACTTAGATACTTCTTTGGTGCAGTTGCACAGAAAAGCTTATGTGATCAAGGTTAAAGATAATAATCTGATCGATAACAACCGTCTGTATATCGCTTCTGTTAAGGCTACCGATGGCCGTTACTACTATCGTGCCGTTAAACAGTCCGAACTGAACAACGTAGACAAGAAATTGGCTGTGTTCTATCTGAAAGCTAACCAGGTTCGTCTGGATGACAATAGTGCAATCATGGATACTTGCTATGTATTGGTTGACGTCAATCTGCCGACTACGACTCCGGTTACTTATAATGGAACGTTGGATCCTGCAGTTTATGACCTGGATACTGATAACGGTTGGATGCAGGTAGCGGTTGAAGCCGGTTACAAAATGGGTAACCTGCGTGACAACGACCTGAATGACAAACCGAACGATGTCGCAGATGCATTTTATACAACTCACGAGGTTCGTCCGCAGTATGTAAATATCTCTGCTGACTATGATGTTCAGTTGAATAGCAATATTAAGATCTACCAGCAGTTGGCTGCCAAAAACTATCTGTTCGAAGATTGTAAAGACCATAATAAGGTTCAGTTGATTCAGGATATCAACAAAGAATTCCATTATCTGGGTCTTGAAAGCCGTACAATGGATGTGGAAAAAGATGCTGCTCTGTATGTAGACGAAGTGGTTTATGATTACGCTCTGATGCAACGTTATCTGTTCGGTGTTCGCGTAGATTCAATTCCTGACGGTTTTGTTTGCGACGATCCTACAATGGTTCACGGTTACTGGGATAACCAAGAAGATGCAGAAGACGATGGTGAAACTCACTACAAACCGTACAACGGTTATACTTCTGGCTGGTTCCTTGTAAACCTGGAAGACTCTATCGGTTCAAGCACTAACATGATGGATAACGCTGACCTGTATAAGTTCAACAACTATACTCGTCTGGGCTTTGTGGAAGGCATCCACCAGGTAGACGGTGACGAAGAATATCTCTACATCGTAAATCCGGGTTATACTTTGAACGATTTGATGACTGTGAAAGACAACGGCAGCCATGCTAAATATACAAAAGCCGGTTTCGTATTGGATCCGAATAAGTTGGCAGTTGATGCAACTACTAATAAAGGTGTGTATGTTAAACGTCACAATATTAAGGGAGATTTGAATACAAATCATACATTCTCTTTGCGTAAGACTAATACATACGCTGACGGTTCTTACGATAAGACAGCAAGCGAACCGTTCCTGATGGAATCTGCTTGTGATGCTGTTGCTGACTTCGAAGGCATGTGGGTTAAATCTGAAAATGGTATTCCTGTTTTGGCAAAGGTTAAGACGGAAAACGGCCAGCATGAAAACGGAACAGGCGCTGCTATCGCTGAAAAGATCGGTCAGTCCGGTGTGTTCTACTTCGAAACAACTACGGAAGAAGCTACTGCTAACGACGATGTTACGGTTTCCGAAGTGAAAGTTATCGCTGGTAACGGTTCAGTACAGGTTGCAGGCGCTGCCGGCAAGAAAGTTGTTATCACTAACATCTTGGGCCAGACAGTAGCAAACACGATGATCACTTCTGACAATGCCACTATAGCTGCTCCTGCAGGCGTGGTTGTAGTTGCTGTTGAAGGTGAAGATGCTGTTAAGGCTATCGTGAAATAAACAATTGTAAATCAAATTTATAATCAAATAATTCTAAATAAGATCGTGCGTGCCCGTAAGGCACAAGTATCCTGTGACTGGTGAACAAGCGATCGTATTATTAATACTAAAGTATTGAAATAAAGTTCTTCTGCCAGTACGCCTGTGAAGGTCGAAAGCAGTTAAAAAACAATCCTCGGCGGTAATATTATCGTCGGGGATTCGTTTATTTAAGTCGAGTATGCTATTTTTGTGGGATAATAGAGGGTATCTTATGCTTGATAAGAAATATATTTTAAACTGGCTTCTTTTTCTAATGCTGACTTCCCCTTTGAAAGCAACAGAAATTGATAGTTTGCGAGCTATACTTGAAAAAGAAAACAGCTTGAGTGCTAAATGTGCCGTTCTGGACGAAATCAGCTTCCTGTTTGTAGATTCGACTGCGGAAATTGCGACATTAGATAGTGCGCTTCACGAGATTTTGCATTCACGTGATACCGCTATGATTTATGAAGCCATATCGAGCATGGGACGTTTCTATTATAATAATAACAGGCAAGAGGCACTTTACGATCTGATGTCCCGAACCGAGGCGATAGCTTCCGATAGCGAAGTATACCGGAAACTTTACTATGATATAAAGACCTATATTTCACAATCGAATCTTTGGGAGGGGAAATATGGGGTTGCCATAGATATCGCACTTGAAACCTATAATAAAGCGCGGGGTGAGCAAGACAAATATGGAATTATCTGCAGTGCCGAGAGTTTAGGGGGCATTTACAAATATTTGCGGAAAGACAGCGATGCCGTGGTGATATATAAGGAAGGATTTGATATTTTAGACAAGGAGAATGGCAATACGGGGTATAAAATGCAATATGTCGGTGATATCCTTGAGTCTTTGCTCCGGTTGAAACGGCTGTCCGAATGTGAAACATATATAGCCCGGTTTGAAGATTTGCTGGAGAAATGGAAGGAAGAAGGGGCGAAATTGAACTACTCATATCCGGTCGATGCCAATATCTGCCAGTTGCTTGTGTATAAGGCTGACCATGCGATCACTACGGGAAATGCGGAGGAGGCGTATCGCTGTTTGGAAAAGGCGGATGCGAACGGAGGGGCTGAAGAAGATCCTTATGTCGGATATCAGTTTAATTTTGTCAAAGCCCGGTATTATGAATTGATCAAAGATTATAAGAAAGCCTTGCATTATGTGAATATTGTCCTTGAAACAGATGAATATGAAGAAGTCCTTCTGCTAAAGGCGGAACTGTTGGTGCATGAAGGTGATATGGGAGGTGCTTTGGCTGTTTATAAACGTCTGCTGGAAGTTGTCGGCTATAAGCACGACATGACGTTTACGAACCAGATCAACCGTTTTTACTCGCTGTATGATTTGAACAGGCAGAAACTGCAATCGAAAGAAATCGAATTGCAAAAGACGAAGCTCTTGGCAAAGAACAAGCAACTGTTTTTCCTTTCTGCGTTGCTGATCCTGTTAGTCGGAATGGCGTATGGTTTCTATCGCTTATACCGCAAGCAGTTGCGGATGAAAAAGGAGATCGAGCAGGAGAAAGAGTCGTTGCAGGATTCGGAAAAGAAATTGCGTGCCGCGAAAGAGGAGGCCGAGCGTGCCAATGCTTCGAAGAGTTTGTTTATTGCGAATATAAGCCATGAAATCAGGACCCCGATGAATGCGATCGTGGGCTTCTCCCAATTGCTGACAACCGAAGACTATTCAAAAGAGGAACGGATGTTGTTTATCGAAACGATACAGAATAATTCGGATCTGCTTCTGAACCTGATAAATGATGTGCTTGATCTTTCCCGGATAGAATCAGGGAATATGAAATTTATCCTTAAAGAAGTCGATTTGACGCAGTGCGTCCGGGAGGCGGTCAAAAGTGTGGCGCACCGTGTTTCGCCGGGTGTCAGTTTGCTATTGGATTGTTCTTGCGATTCTTTCCAATTGAATACGGACCCGCTTCGCTTGCAGCAGTTATTGATAAACCTGCTCTCGAATGCTGCAAAGTTTACGGAAAAAGGAAAGATCGAATTGTCGGTGCAAGTCGAGGATGAGCAACGGCAGGTCCGCTTTGTGGTGACGGACACGGGATGCGGCATTTCACCGGATATGCAGGAGAAGATTTTCGAACGCTTCGAGAAGTTGAACGAATATGCGCAGGGAACTGGCTTAGGGCTGTCTATCTGCCGGCTCATCGCCGATCGGCTGAAAGGTGAAATCTATCTGGATGTGACTTATACCGGAGGAGCCCGGTTTGTTTTTATCCATCCGTGCTCGCTGACTTGTAGTTAAAGAATTGTAAAGTAACCACTATTTCATAAATTATTTGTTCTTTTGCAGAAAAATTGGGAGGTGTATTCTCTGAATGCATCTCCTCGCTTTATTTAACAATAATAAGGTTATGTCTCAATTTCATTCTCGTCTGACTTCCATTATAAGTATCGCATTGGTGCTGTTTCTGTTGGGACTTGTATTTCTGATAGGATTGTTGGGAAATAAACTTTCCATATATGTGAAGGAAAATATTTCGTTCTCGATCGTGCTGAAAGATAATCAGAAAGAAGCGGATATAAAGAAGATGCAGAAAACGCTGGATGCCTTGCCCTATATCAAATCGACCGAATATATATCGAAAGAGCAGGCCGCTAAGGAGCTTGAAGAGGAATTGGGCGAAAATCCCGAAACATTCCTGGGGTTTAATCCCCTACAGGCTTCTATTGAAGTAAAATTGCATTCGGAATATGCCAATGCCGACAGCCTGCAATTGATCGAAAAGAAAATAAAAAACTATACTTCCGTTTCCGATTTACTGTACCGGAAAGATATGATGCAGATGGTGAATGAGAATGTGAAACGGGTCAGCCTGATCCTGCTCACACTGGCCGTGATGCTGATGGCAATCTCGTTTGTGCTGATCAGTAACACGATCCGTCTGCTGATTTATTCCAAACGTTTCCTGATCCATACGATGAAACTGGTGGGCGCTACGCCCGGCTTTATCAGAAGGCCGTTTGTGCGGTATAATGTGGTCAGCGGTATTTTTGCGTCCATTCTTGCAATATTCATGCTGACGGGAGCGTTGTATTATTTGCAGAACGAATTATCCGGTTTTATTCAGTTGCTGGATATTAAAGCGTTGATAATTGTTTATGCCGGTGTATTGATAATGGGAATCCTGCTTTCGGTTACGGCTACTGTTTTTGCGGTGAACAAGTATTTACGAATGGGTGTTGATAAACTATATTATATGTAAATGTATGGCTAAGAGAGATTTTGCTTTTGGAAAAGAAAATTTTATTTTGATCGCTGTTGCTGTTGCTGTTATCGCGATTGGTTTTATGTTGATGAGTGGTGGCGGTTCACAGGATCCGACAGGTTTCAATCCTGAGATTTTCAGTTCCCGCCGTATTGTTGTGGCTCCGGCTGTGACGGTGATCGGTTTTGTATTGATGATTTTCGGTATTTTGAAAAATAGCAAAAATAAGGAAGTCGCAGAATGAGTTGGTTTGAGGCTTTAGTGCTGGGGATTGTTCAGGGACTTACGGAGTACCTGCCGGTCAGCAGCAGCGGACATCTGGCTATCGGTTCTGCTTTGTTCGGGATTCAGGGAGAAGAAAACTTGGCATTTACGATCGTTGTCCATGTGGCGACCGTGTTTAGTACGCTGGTTATTTTATGGAAAGAGATCGAATGGATATTCCGAGGTTTGTTCAAGTTCAAGATGAACGCAGAAACGCGTTACGTGATCAATATCCTGATTTCTATGATTCCTATCGGTATTGTAGGCGTGTTCTTCAAGGATACGGTGGAAGATATTTTTGGATCGGGGCTGTTGATTGTCGGTTGTATGTTGTTGCTGACGGCTGCATTGCTCGCATTCTCCTATTATGCCAAACCCCGCCAGAAAGAGAATATCTCGATGAAGGATGCCTTTATTATCGGTTTGGCTCAGGCGTGTGCCGTGATGCCGGGACTTTCCCGTTCCGGAACAACGATTGCGACCGGTTTGTTGTTAGGAAACAATAAGGCGAAACTGGCCCAGTTCTCATTCCTGATGGTTATTCCCCCGATTTTGGGTGAAGCGTTGCTGGATGTCATGAAAGCGGTAAAAGGCGAAGCGGTGGCAGGCGATATTCCGGCACAGTCATTGGTGGTCGGCTTTATTGCTGCATTCATATCGGGATGTATCGCCTGTAAATGGATGATCAATATCGTTAAGAAGGGGAAACTGATTTATTTCGCCATCTATTGTGCAATTGCAGGGTTGGTTACAATTGCCTGTACGTTACTTAAATAAGAATGGATTTTATAGCAGGAGAAGTATTATATTTCAATAAGCCCTTAAAGTGGACTTCCTTTGACCTGGTGAACAAGTTCCGCTATAAGTTATCGCGGAAACTGAAGGTGAAAAAGATAAAAGTGGGACACGCCGGAACATTGGATCCGCTGGCGACAGGGGTTATGATTGTTTGTACGGGCAAGGCCACCAAGAGAATCGATGAATTTCAGTATCAGACGAAAGAGTATGTCGCTACCCTGAAGTTGGGGGAAACGACTCCTTCTTTTGATTTGGAAAAAGGGATAGACGGAGTATATCCGACAGAACATATTACCCGTGAGGAAGTAGAGAAGGTGTTGCAGTCGTTCGTAGGGACGATTCAGCAGATTCCGCCGGTTTTTTCGGCTTGTAAGGTGGATGGTAAGCGGGCGTATGAGTTGGCTCGCAAGGGTGAAGAAGTGGAATTGAAGTCCAAGACGCTTGTGATCGATGAAATGGAACTGTTGGAGTGTGATCTGCCGGTAATCAAGATACGGGTGGTTTGCAGCAAAGGGACTTATATCCGCGCTTTGGCACGTGATATCGGTGTCGCCCTTCAGTCAGGCGCTCATCTGATTGCTCTCGAACGGACTCGTATCGGAGATATCACGCTGGACAAATGTATGTCTCCTGATGATATCGATGTCTTTTTAGATGAAAATGTCGCAATCGGGAAGGATTGTGAGGACTAATAATGATAAGAATAAAATAAAACATAGAATTTATATTATGAAGCTGTCGAAATTCAAATTTAACTTACCGCAGGAGCTGATCGCTCTCCATCCGGCAAAGAACAGGGACGAGTCCAGATTGATGGTTATCAATCGCAATACAGGAGAGATCGAACATAAAGTATTCAAAGACTTGCTGAGCTATTTCGGAGAAAAAGATGTGTTCATCTTCAATAACACAAAGGTTTTTCCTGCCCGTTTATACGGGAACAAGGAAAAGACTGGCGCTCGTATCGAGGTCTTTCTTTTGCGTGAGCTGAATGAGGAAAATCGTTTATGGGATGTTTTGGTCGATCCCGCTCGTAAAATCCGTATCGGTAATAAATTGTATTTTGGTGAAGATGATTCGATGGTGGCTGAAGTGATCGATAATACGACATCACGCGGCCGTACCTTGCGTTTCCTTTATGACGGGAACCATGATGAATTTAAAAAGGCATTGTATGCATTGGGCGAAACCCCGCTGCCTAAATATATCGACCGTCCTGTAGAAGCGGATGATGAAGATCGTTATCAGAATATTTTTGCTACGGAAGAAGGGGCTGTCGTGGCTCCCGCTGCTGGTCTTCATTTCAGCCGTGAGCTGATGAAACGTTTGGAGATCAAGGATTGCCAGTTCGCTTATCTGACACTGCATTCAGGTCTGGGTAACTTCCGTGAAATCGATGTGGAAGACCTGACCAAGCATAAGATGGATTCCGAACAGATGGTCGTGAACGGGGATGTGGTGAATATCGTGAATACGGCAAAGGATAGCGGACGCCAGATTTGTGCAGTCGGTACGTCCGTGATGCGCGCTATCGAAACGGCTGTCAGTACGGACGGTCACCTGAAAGAGTTTGAAGGGTGGACCAATAAGTTCATCTTTCCGCCGTATGATTTCAGTGTAGCGTCCAGCATGATCACAAACTTCCATATGCCGCTGTCCACCCTGTTGATGATGACGGCTTCTTTCGGTGGATACGACCTGATCATGGATGCTTATGAGGTTGCATTGAAAGAAAAATATAGTTTCGGTGCTTATGGCGATGCCATGTTGATCCTGTAAAACGGGTACTTATGGCGATTGCATACCTGGGCTTGGGAACCAATATCGGGAACAAGCGACGGAACATGATAACAGCCGCAGCGTTGTTAGCTGAAAGGGTGGGAGATGTTCTCGCCCTTTCCGGTTTCTATGAAACGGAACCGTGGGGATTCGAGTCGGAGAACTTTTTCTTGAATGCGGCTGTTAAATTGAAGACTTCTTTTTCTCCGTTGGAATTATTGCAGATAACCCAGCAGATCGAAAAAGAATTGGGCCGCGCGGAAAAAAGCAACGGGGTCTATCATGACCGCATTATCGATATCGATATCCTTCTGTATGATGATGAAGTTTTACAGACACCGGAGCTTACCTTGCCGCACCCTCTTATGCTTGAACGGAAGTTTGTGATGGACCCTTTGGCCGAAATAGCTCCGTTTGTCGTGCATCCTGTGTTGAAAGAACGTATAATAGATTTAAAAGAACGATTATGAATGACAATGAAAAGATATTAACAGAAGGTGGCATGGTCTTTAAGAAAAAAGGTAAAGATGAAAATGCCGGAGAGAAAAAGATCAAGTTCTCTGACTTCCTGCGTGGTACGCATAAATCAGGCTCGGCAAAGATGAGAGCCGAGTTTAAATATAAAAAAGCCTTGCGTAACACTAAAAAGAAAAAATAATTGTCGATTATCAATTGTCAATTGTCAATTGTTTTGTACTTTTGTGTCCGAATTGATGTGGATAGATTTGTATTGCTTGCAACCACAGGAAAAAATGCTAAAAACAAGCCTTTATATTACTGCCGTCCGGCAAAGCAAATTTCCCTCGTCAATCCATTAATTTGATTTATTAACCGTCAATTGTAAATTGCCTGTTGACTTTATCGGGTTTATCCTTTAATTGTCAATTATCAATTGTCAATTGTCAATTCAAAAAACGATGAGTTATTTATTCACCTCCGAATCGGTGTCCGAAGGGCACCCCGATAAAGTAGCCGATCAGATATCGGATGCTTTGCTGGATGAGTTCCTGGCTTATGACAAGAACTCTAAAGTTGCTTGCGAAACCCTTGTAACAACCGGACAGGTTGTCTTGGCTGGAGAAGTAAAATCAAGTGCTTACGTGGATGTACAGGATGTAGCCCGTAACGTGATCGAAAAAATTGGTTATACGAAAAGCGAATACCAGTTTGAAGCGAAATCATGTGGCGTGTTCTCTTCTATCCATGAACAGAGTGGCGACATTAACCGTGGTGTTGAACGCGAAGACCCTTATAACCAAGGTGCGGGCGACCAGGGTATGATGTTCGGTTATGCTACTAATGAAACAGAAAACTACATGCCTCTGGCATTAGATCTTTCACACAGCTTGTTGTGGGAGCTTGCCGAGATACGCAAGAATGAAAACGACCTGATGCCTTACCTCCGTCCGGATGCTAAGAGCCAGGTGACGATTGAATATGATGACAACGGTAAACCGTTGCGCATCGATACGATTGTTGTTTCTACACAACATGATGAATTTATCACTGCAAAAGGTATCACACAGGAAGAAGCGGATCTGGCTATGCAGAAAAAGATCGCTGAAGATGTGAAGAGCATACTGATCCCGCGTGTAAAGGCTCAGTATCCGGCTCATGTTCAGGCTTTGTTCAATGATGATATCATCTATCACGTGAACCCGACCGGAAAGTTCGTGATCGGTGGTCCTCACGGCGATACTGGTCTGACGGGCCGTAAGATCATTGTTGATACATACGGAGGTAAAGGTGCTCACGGTGGTGGTGCATTCTCAGGAAAAGATCCTTCGAAGGTAGACCGTTCTGCTGCATATGCAGCTCGCCATATCGCGAAGAATCTGGTTGCTGCCGGTGTGGCTGATGAAATGCTGGTACAGGTATCTTATGCAATCGGTGTTGCTAAACCGATGAATATCTTCGTCAATACATTCGGCCGTGCTAACGTGAAAATGACGGATGGAGAGATCGCAGAAAAGATCTGGAACCTGTTCGATATGCGTCCGAAAGCAATCGAGGAACGTCTGAAACTGCGTAACCCGATCTATCTGGAAACAGCATCTTACGGCCATATGGGACGTAAGCCGCAGGTTGTGACGAAGACATTTACATCCCGTTACAATCCGGAGCCGACTATCTGTGAAGTGGAACTGTTTACCTGGGAAAAACTGGATTACGTCGATAAGGTAAAAGAAGCATTCGGTCTTTAATGTAACCCGTTTGTACGAACATATATTAGCTCCCGTCTGAAAAAAATCGGTTCTTGTTCCGTTTTTTTTCGGACAGGAGCTATTTTTATTTTATATTTCATATATTTGACGCATGTAATTATCTAAATCTAAAATTTATGCGTAAAACGATTCAGTTTCTTCAGTTAGCCTTTATTCTCCTTTTGGCTACTGCATGTGCAGAGACTTCCCCGTTTAAATACGAGTCGGTCCCGAACGATCCTCTGAAAGCCCGTATCTATACTCTTGATAACGGCTTGAAGGTGTATATGACTGTGAATAAAGAGACCCCGCGTATTCAAACGTATATCGCCGTTCGCGTGGGTGGTAAGAATGACCCGGCGGAAACTACCGGTCTGGCACACTATTTTGAACACTTGATGTTTAAAGGAACTCAGCAGTTCGGCACGCAGAATTACGAACAGGAAAAACCGATGCTCGATAAGATCGAACAGCTTTTTGAAGTGTATCGTAAGACTACCGATGAGGAAGAACGCCAGGCTATTTATCATCAGATCGACAGCGTTTCCTATGAAGCATCCAAGTTGGCAATTCCGAACGAATATGATAAACTGATGTCTGCTATCGGTGCAACCGGAACAAATGCGTATACTGGGTTTGACCAGACGGTTTATGTGGAAGATATCCCTTCCAATCAGATCGACAACTGGGCAAAGATACAGGCGGATCGTTTTGAAAACAACGTTATCCGTGGTTTCCATACGGAACTTGAGACTGTGTATGAAGAAAAGAATATGTCTCTTACCAGCGATGGACGTAAAGTGTATGAGGCTGTCCTGACTGCTCTTTTCCCCGATCATCCTTATGGAACGCAGACTGTTCTCGGAACACAGGAAAATCTGAAGAACCCGTCTATAACGAATATCAAGAACTACCATAAAACTTGGTATGTTCCTAACAATATGGCAATCTGTCTGTCCGGAGATTTTGATCCGGACCAGATGATCGAGACGATCAATAAATATTTCGGTCATTTGAAACCGAACTCCAATCTGCCGAAGTTGCCGGTGACACATGAATCTCCGATTAAAGCTCCGGTTGTAAAAGAAGTGTTGGGTGTCGATGCCGAAAATGTGACATTGGGTTGGCGTTTTCCGGGTGCTGCTTCTCCTGACCAGGATTTGCTGAATTTGACAGGCGAAATTATCAATAATGGCAAAGCCGGTTTATTGGATGTCGATTTGGTTCAGCAACAGAAAGTATTAAGTTGCTATGCCGGAACATACGGAATGTCTGATTATAACGCTTTTGTTATTAACGGTCGCCCGAAACAAGGACAAACATTGGATGAAGTGAAAGACCTTTTCTTAGCTGAAATCGATAAGTTGAAGAAAGGTGAGTTTGACGAAGGTCTGCTGGAAGCTGCGATCAACAACTATAAACTGATGCAAATGTACCGGATGGACCGTAACGACGGCCGTGCCGATATGTTCGTCTCTTCTTTTATCGACGGTGTCGATTGGAAAGACGAAGTCGCTTCGTTGGACCGCATGAGCAAAGTGACAAAACAGCAGATCGTTGATTTTGCCAACAAGTACTTCGGTGACAACTATGCGCTCATCTATAAGAAACAAGGTAAAGATCCGAATGAAAAGAAGATCGAAAAACCTAAAATCACTCCGATCGTGATGAACCGCGACAGCTCAAGTATGTTCCTGAAAGAAATCCAGGTTTCAAAAGTCGCACCGATCGAACCGGTATTCCTGGACTATAGTAAGGATTTGCAAAAACTGACTGCCAAGTCCAATATTCCGGTATTGTATAAAGAGAATACCTCCAACGATCTCTTCTCTCTGATGTATGTATTCGATATGGGTACGAATAACGATAAGGCAATGGGGACTGCTTTCGAATATATGAAGTATTTGGGCACATCCAAAAAGAGCTTGAAGGAAATCAATGAAGAATTCTACAAGTTGGCTTGTTACTTCAACGTATTCCCCGGTTCAGACCGTACATATGTGATGCTGGAAGGTTTGAAAGAGAATATGCCGAAAGCAATGGCTCTGTTTGAAGAAATCCTGGCCGACGCACAGGTTAATAAGGAGGCTTATGGAAACCTTGCCGGCGATATCTTGAAAAAACGGGCTGATGCTAAATTGAACCAGGGACAGAATTTCAACAAACTGATCCAGTATGCTATCTGGGGACCGAAGTCTCCTGCAACAAATGTACTGACAACTGCCGAGTTGCAGCAGATGGACCCGCAGGAACTTGTCGATCGCATTCATAAGATCAATTCATTCGATCATAAGATATTATATTATGGTCCGGAAAAACCGCAGGCTGTTCTGGATATTATCAAACAATATCATAATGTTCCTGACCAGTTGCAACCGGTTCCGGCAGCTATCGAGTTCAGCCAGCAGGAAACTCCGGAAAATAAAGTTCTGCTTGCACAATACGATGCTAAACAGATTTATTTCTCTGCAGTCTCTAACCGGGGTGAAAAGTTCGATCCGGCTATCCAGCCTACATTGGATATGTATAATGAATACTTCGGTGGCGGTATGAACGCGATCGTATTCCAGGAAATGCGTGAATCGCGTGGTCTGGCTTATTCCGCAGGAGCTTTCCTGATTACTCCGTCCAAACTGAAATATCCGTATGTATACCGTACGTTTATTGCGACCCAGAATGATAAGATGATCGATGCGATGAAGGCATTCGATGAAATTATTAATAATATGCCGGAATCAGAAAAAGCATTCAATTTGGCAAAAGACGCTCTTATCACTCGTTTGCGTACGGAGCGTATTACCAAATCAGACGTTCTCTGGTCTTATCTGAATGCTCAGGATTTAGGTCTGAACACGGATAGCCGTAAAGAACTGTTCGATAAAGCTCCAACAATGACATTGCCTGAAATCAAAGCATTCCAGGAAAAATGGGTAAAAGGACGTACTTATATCTATTGTGTATTAGGTGATGAAAAGGATCTCGATCTGAAAGGCTTGTCACAGTATGGCCCGATCCAGAAACTGACACAGGAAGAGTTGTTCGGATATTGATTGTCATAATTTCTTGTGGAGGAAATAGATAGTCTCCTCTAAATAATATTACCCAAGTATATCGTTTATTGTATATACTTGGGTAAATTTGTCTAATGCAAATTTATAAAAAACGACATAAGATGAGAGTCAATGAAGATTTACTGAAACGTTTGAAAGCTGGTGAAGAAAAAGCTTTTGAGGATTTGTATTGGATTTACAGCCCTCAGGTTTATAACTTCATCAACTCTTTATTGTTTGATAAATCTCTCGCAGAAGATTTGACACAGAATGTCTTTCTGAAAATTTGGGAAAAGCACGAGCAGATAGAGCCGGAGTTAGGGATAACGGCTTACTTGTTTACGATTGCCCGGCATTTTGTTTTTAAGGAGACGGAATTCCGTCTGTCTCAACATGCAACGTTGCATGTTGAGAATATTGATCTAAGTGATAATTCAAGGGAAGAACAACAACATGAAACAAATTCCCTTCTTGAATATATTGACCATTTAATTGAAAACCTGCCTCCCGCCCGAAGAGAAATATTCCGTTTAAGCCGCCTTGAACAACTGTCTAATAAAGAAATTGCCCGTAAATTATCCATCTCGGAAAAAACGGTAGAGACACAGCTTTATCGCTCTTTTCAATATTTACGTTCCAAACTGCCTTCAGATAAGAGGTGGATACTCCTTTTTTGCTATTTGGTTAATCAGTGTTAAATATAAATACCTTCGTAAGTGATTTTTCTTTATGAAGGATATACAATATAGAAGATGGAAAGAAAAGATATATACATCGAGTTGCTGGATCGTTTTATGCGTGGTGAACTTCCGGCTGAGCAGGAACATGAGTTGTGGACGTGGTTCAAACAACCTGGAGTCCGTGAGTTATTGTTTCAACATTATCGTCAATCTTGGACGGAGGCGGAGGGTAAGGAACTTCCGGTCGAAATTCAGAATCGGATGTTCCGGAATATTCAGAGCCGGATACATACAGAAACAGAGAAGAAGGAACAAAAATCAGTTCGAAAGCTAAAGTTTCACCAGTGGTTGCCATATGCTGCGGCTGTTGTGTTTCTTTTAGGTTTTACGACTTTTGTTCATCTTTATATGAATTTGGCTGATAAAACGGAAAATTATTCGTTGCAGACCTATAAGGTTTTAGTCGATAAAGGACAGCGGGCAAGTGTCATATTGCCGGATGGAACAAAAGTCTGGCTGAATTCTCATACGGAATTGACCTATAATGGTGATTATGGGAAAGGGAATCGTCAGGTTGTTTTGTCAGGAGAAGGATATTTTGAAGTGGCAAAAGATTCCACTTCGCGATTTATAGTGAAGGCAGGAGAAATGGAGGTCGAGGCGTTAGGCACTACTTTCAATGTGAAAGCCTATCAGGAAGATAGAGAGTTGACAACAACTCTTTTTGAGGGGAAAGTCCGTACATCGATAGGAAAAGATGAAGTCATTTTGAAACCTGATGAGAGTTTGAGTTTTGATAAGTCTTCGCGCAGAATAATGGTCTCTGATGAACTTGCAACCTACGCTCGGATGTGGAAGGACAATGAGCTTGTTTTTAAAGGAGAAACGATGGAAGAAGTTGCCGTAATGTTGGATCGTTTATACAATGTGAAAGTACGGTTTGCTTCTGAAAAGGTAAAGCGTTATCGTTTTTCCGGAGTTATCAAAAATAATAGTCTGGAAAACGTGATTGAATTAATCAGTCTTACGGCACCGATTGTATATAAAAAAGTTGGTGGCGAGATTATTATAGAGGAGAGAAAATAATAAAATAGAGTATTAACGATAAACAGAATGCCTATGGGAAAGGGAATGTAAAAAACACAGGTGTATCTAATAAGAATAGACACACCTGAGATCTACGCAATGTAATTTTGCTAATTTGAAATCATCGCTTCTCACCACTTGATTTCAGATACAAAGTTACCTGATTAATTTATTACTAATTAATGGAGAAATCTAAAAAAAATGAATACCTTAAAGAATTTATTACGGAAAGGAATCACAATTGGAAGTTTTTGCCTTGTTTCGGGTACAATACTTTCTGCACAGATATCCTTATCCATGCAAAACAAATCCACTCGCGAGGTGATTCGCGAAATTGAAAAAGTAAGTGATTATCGATTTTTCTATAATGACAATCTATCCGGTCTGAATACAAAGATTTCGGTTTCTGCCCAGGGAGAAAATATCCGAAATTTGCTGGAGCAGATCAAGCAACAGGCTCAAATCACTTATATTATTAAAGAAAATAATCAAATCGTACTTTCTGCACCTGGTTATGTTTCTTCGTCTACTCAACAAAATATCCGAAAAATAACCGGTATTATTAAGGATCAGAACGGTGAACCGATAATTGGTGCAAATATCGTTGAAAAAGGAACAATGAATGGAACGATTACGGATATGAATGGACAATATTCACTTGAGGTAGGAGCTAATAGCATTCTGGTTGTTTCTTATATCGGATATGTAACACAGGAAAAGCCTGTTGGAAATACTAATACGTTGGATGTGTTATTAAAGGAAGATACGGAAACGTTGGATGAAGTAATCGTTATCGGCTATGGGACGACAAAGAGAAAAGACTTTACCGGTTCCGTCAGTTCCGTTAAATTGGAGAATTCTCCGATCGCCTTATCCCCGAATTTGAATGCATTGGAATCTTTGAAAGGCAATGTCTCAGGTTTGGATATCGGTGCTACCAATTCTGCCGGTGGAGAGCCGAGTATGCAGATGCGCGGGCAAAAGTCCATCTCCGGTTCGAATGATCCACTGATTGTGGTGGACGGAGTGATTTTTATGGGGAGTATCAATGATATAAATCCGAACGATATTGCTTCGTATGACATATTGAAGGATGCGACATCTGCTGCCGCTTACGGTTCTCGTTCGGCAAACGGCGTTATTATTATTACGACTAAAAAAGGTAAAACGGGAAAGCCGGTCATCACATTTAACGCAACGGGTAGTATGCAAACCTGGCAGAATAAACCTGAGTTGATGAAAGGAAAACAATGGCTTGAATCTGTTATGGCTCGAAATAACAGTACGGATTTAAGTTGGTTGAAGCCTCAGGAAGTTGCCAATATGGAAGCGGGGCGGGAAACCAATTGGCTGGATGCGTCGACCCGTACCGGTTGGGTACAGGATTACCAGGTGTCTGTTTCCGGAGCTGGTGAAAAAATGAACTACTATTTGTCTGCTGCTTATTCAGATAACCAAGGTGTAGTTATAGGTGATGATTACAACCGAATTACAGCTTTGGCAAAAATCAATACGGATATAACGAGTTGGTTGCAAATCGGTGTAGATGCTGCATTTACGAAGTCGGACTATTCCGGTGTAGGTGCTAACATCGGTGAGGCTACTCAAACATCTCCTTATGGTGTGATGTATAGAAATGAATCGGAAAAATTATTGGAGAAATTCCCATATACGCAGTCAAGTGTGAATGCTTTGTGGGATACCGACAGAAGCGTTCGGGATAATAAGGATATCCGGAATAATTTCCGTGCGAATGCTTATGCCGTTGTTAAGCTTCCTTGGGTTGAAGGATTGAGTTATCGTTTTAATTATGCCGGTAACTTAAGTAAAAATCAGTCCGGAGATTTCTATTATGAAGGATATTTTGTCAAAGAAGGCGCTTATGATGATGAAAGTCGTTATTCTCCAGCCACACTCCAAAGTTTATTGACCAGTGCAAATGGAAAAATCAATAATAATACAACCGATAGTTGGGTGATCGATAATATCCTGAATTATAAAAATACATTCGGAAAACATACAATTGACCTGACTGCTGTTGCAACGCGCGATAGAAAAAAATATGAGAAGATAGAAACTACCGGCTCAAACTTTGCAGCGAATGGTAATACGACTTTGGGTATAAATGGTTTGCATAAAGCGACGGTCCAGAAAGTAAATATGGATAATAATCAGCGTTCTAATATCGGATATTTGGGACGTGCATCTTATTCATACGCTGACCGTTATTTCTTTACCGGCTCTTATCGCCGTGATGGAGCTTCTGTTTTTGGAGCTAATCAGAAATGGGGAGATTTCTTTGCTTTTGGTGGAGCTTGGAGGCTGAGCGGTGAAAAATTCATGGAACCGATCTCTTACTTGGATGATTTGAAATTGAAGTTGTCTTGGGGTAAGAACGGTAACCAGGGATTGGATCCTTACGGAACATTGTCAACTATTAATAATGGGGCTTCAGGAGGCGTTCGTTATGAATTTGGAGGAAGCGATATTATTTATGGATTGAATCAGAAAGCTCTTGGTAATGCCAATTTAGGTTGGGAAACGACAGAATCCTGGAATACCGGTTTTGAATCTGCTTGGTTGGGTAATCGTTTGTTTGTGGATCTGGATCTTTATTTTTCTAAGACAACGGATCAGATCTTCACGAGAGATATTCCTGTTATGACCGGCTTTAAGAATATGAAGTCTTCTATGGGGCAGGTAAATAACAGAGGTGTGGAACTGACGATTCGTTCCGTGAATATCGATACGAAAGATTGGCATTGGATGACGAACTTAACATTCTGGTTGAACCGCAATAAATTAACTCATCTGTATGGCGATGATTTGGATGGGGATGGTAAAGAAGATGATGATATATCGAACTCTCGTTTTATCGGTAAACCTTTAGGGGCTATCTACGGATATCAACAAGATGGCATAGTCCAGGAATCAGATGTCGAATATATGGAAGCGAATGGAGCAACTCCGGGTATTCCTAAATATAAAGATATGGACGGTGATGGTGTGATCACATCATCCGATCGTGTTATTTTGGGTTATTCTACTCCCAACTTTAAGTTGAATATGAGCAACACGATTACGTATAAGAATTGGGATTTGTATTTCATGTTAACCGGAACATTCGGTGGTGGCGGATATTATCAAAAATCCAATAGCGGAGCTTATTTGACCAATGGTTCGGGAAGATTCAATACCAATGGCATTTATATCCCTTGGTGGACTCCGGAAAATAAGAGCAACGAATATCCTTCTGCAACCTTTAATGGTGATGGCGGGCGTTTTTTAGGATTGCAGAATCGGGCGTTCGTACGTTTACAGGATGTGACTTTGTCATATACGTTCCGCGAGCCTTGGGTGCAGAAAGTGAATATCCAGAACCTGAAAGTATTCTTTACGGCGAAGAATTTATTTACGATAACTAATTGGCAGGGTGGAGATCCTGAAGTAGGCGTTACCGTTAGTGAAAACACCTATCCGGTATTGACTTCTTTCTCTTTGGGTGCTAATATCAGTTTCTAATGGATAAAATAATACAGAAATGAAAAACTTATTAAAATATAGTGTTTATGGCCTGCTGAGTGTTAGTTTACTCAGTAGTTGTGATGATTCCGGTTTTTTGGAAGAAGACCCTGAGACATTTTATACGATAGATAATGTCTTCTCTACCTCTGAACAGGTAGACCAGGTTCTGGTTGGTTGCTATTCTCATATACGTGTCATGATGTGTATGGTTGAAGAGAGCAATACCGCCTTTGTCTTCCGTGGAGGAAACGGAACGGATATGTTTGACGTGGCTACTATCCGTCGTAGTAACCGTTTCAATGATTATAGTATATTGAATTCAACTACGGAAGTTTTTTATATTAATTATTCACATTGGTATCAATTGATATCGAAAGCGAATCTTGCTTTGTATGCGGCAGAACTTCCCCAGATATCCTGGAGTTCGGATGCTGAAAAATCATATGTGATCGCCCAGGCACGTTTTTTCAGAGCTTTTGCTTTTCGGAATTTAGGGGAATTGTATGGAGGTGTTCCCCTTGTGACGGAAATTACAACGACACCGCGTTATGATTTTAAGCGTAGCAGCCGTGTTGAAACTTATCAGTTTGCAATAGATGAGTTGGAAGCGGCCTTGAATGATTTGCCGGAGACGACTGGAACTCCGGGACGCCTGGTCAGGGGTGCTGCTCTGCATAATCTTTGCCAGCTGTATCTCGATAAAGCTCTCGCTTTGGAAGAGGAAGGCAAGAGCGGTGAGGCTCCTGTTGCTTATCAGAAAGCGATTGCTTATGGTAATGATGTGATTGACGGTTCGGTTTATAGTTTAATGACGGAACGTTTCGGTTCCAGAGCGAATGAAGATCCGGTTTATTATTATGCAACGGCGGAAGACATGCAAACTCCTGATCATTTATATTCAGCTGCCGGTTATCCGGTAGAAGGGAATGTTTATTGGGATTTGTTCCAGGAAGGTAACCAGAATTACCAGGAAGGTAACAAAGAGGCTATTTGGGTAGCCCAGATTGATTATGATGCTTATAAGGCAGAAGATGGACAGTCTAAATTGCAGTATTCCCGTTCTTTTGGCCCTGTTTACAGAGATCCTATGTCTGCCCATTTGAACTCAACAATGGAGGATGTCGGAGGTCGTGGCATCGTACAAGTAACCCCGACGGAATATACGAGAGATCTTGTTTATGATGGCAAATGGGAAAAAGATCTTCGTAATTCGGAAGCCGTGCTCAGACGTACTTTGTTGGGAAATATGCCTTCATCTCCTTATTATGGTGTGCCTGTCCCTTGGAGCGTTATTTATAAAGAAGGAGAAAGTCAGGACGCGAGAGATGGCGCTTGGACACAATGTTTCCCGATTTCCTGCAAAATATCCACGGATAGATATAGAGGGCTGAATGCCGGAGAGAACAGAAGTAACCTGTTCCGTGACGAATACCTGATACGTCTTCCGGAAACTATCTTGTTACGTGCGGAAGCCAAGATGCGTTCCGGTGATAATGCCGGTGCGGCAGATGATATTAATTTATTACGTAAGCGTGCGCAGTGTGACTATCTGGTAAAGGCATCGGATGTGAATGTCGACTTGATACTGGATGAACGTGCCCGTGAACTGGTGTATGAAGAATGTCGTTGGAATACTCTGTTGCGTATGGGTGGAACCGTTGCTGTAGACCGGATTAAGAAATACGCTTACTGGGATGATCCGAGAGCGACATTGACCAAGAATTTCAATTTATGGCCGATTCCCCAGGTTGTAATCGATACGAATAAGGATATTGTGATGGAACAAAATCCGGGTTGGAATTAATCGGTTAGCATAGTGATTTTTACTAAGACCCGCTAAAATTTTATGAATCAGATCATGAATAAAATTTTAGCGGGTTTGATTATTAAGATAGATAATAGATGTGAGTGATGAGTTGGAAAACGATATGTTGGGAAGCTGTGTTACTTGGCTTTCTCTTTAGCTGTACGGGGTCGGATAAGGATCTTGCAGATAGGAAATTACAAATTGACTATGACTATTTGAAAAGCAATTTTCAGCAACCGGATAGAACCTATGGTGTCAATTGCTGGTGGTGGTGGTTGAATGGAAACGTGACAAAAGAAGCTATCACGAAAGATTTGGAAGCGATGAAATCCCAGAATTTCCAGGGAGCGATGATCTTTGATGCCGGTGGACATAATCAGCGGGGGAATAAGGATATTCCTGCCGGACCGCTTTTCGGAAGTGAGGAATGGACGGATCTTTTTGTCTTTGCTTTGGATGAGGCCAAGCGTTTAGGATTGGAAATCGGTTTCAATATCCAGAGTGGATGGAACCTGGGTGGGCCGTGTGTCACTCCGCAGTATGCAGCCAAGCAACTGACTTATTCCGAGCAAAAGGCGGCAGGAGGAAAAACGCTCCGTTTGCAATTGGCGGAACCTGAAGTCCATAAAGGATTTTACAAGGATATTGTCGTCCTTGCTTTTCCATCGAATAAAGAAAACAAAACAGACGAACCGGTCGGTAATCTGGATCTGAAGTTAGGTTTTCACGAACTGGGAGGCTCTGCTCCCGACTGCCGTTTTTTATTGGAGAACAATTCGCGTGGCAGAGAAAAGAAATTAGATAAAACGATATATCTTGTTGATATGGCCCGGATAGTCGACCTTACAGGGCAGATGGATGAAAAAGGCTTGCTTAGCTGGGACGCTCCTGAAGGCGACTGGAATATTATGCGTATCGGTTATACTTGTACCCGGTCCGAAGTTTCGACCTCCAGCAGGGATTGGCAAGGCAATGTCTTGGATTACATGGATCGGAAAGCATTCGATTATTATTGGAATACGATCGTAGACCCGATCCTTCAGGCTGCGGGTGAAAAGCATGTAGGCTCGACATTGAAGTTTATGGAGACGGATAGCTGGGAATGCGGAGGAATGAACTGGACAGATGCTTTTGCCGATGAGTTCCGTTCATATTGCGGATACGACTTGAAACTATATTTGCCTCTTATTGCCGGGCATGTCGTGGATAATATCGACACTTCAAATGCTTTTCTGGCTGACTTCCGCAAGACGATAGCACATCTGGTCGCCACGAATCATTACGCTCGTTTTGCCGAACATGCCCATCAGCATAACATGGGAATTCAACCGGAGTCGGCAGGACCCCATGCCGGACCGTTGGATGGCATTAAGAATTATGGCTTCAGTGATATTGTGATGAGCGAGTTCTGGTCGCCATCCCCGCACCGTCCGCGACCGCAAGACCGTTTCTTTATCAAGCAGGCCTCTTCCGCTGCTCATATTTATGGAAAGAAGATTGTGGGAGCCGAGTCTTTCACGACGATCGGCCCGCATTGGAACGATGAACTGTGGCACGACCAGAAATCGGCATTCGACCATGAAATATGTGCTGGTCTGAATCGGGTGTATTTCCATACTTTTACTTGTTCCCCTGCGGAACAGGGAATACCGGGACAGGAATATTTTGCCGGTACACATGTGAACCCGCGTGTTACCTGGTGGAGTAAATCGGCTCCTTTCATCGATTACATGCACCGTGTACAGATGTTGGCGCAAGAAGGAACATTCGTTGCTGATATCCTTTATTATTATGGCGATCACGTCCCGAATGTCTATCCGTTTAAACATTCGGATATGCCCGGCGCGATGTTCGGTTTTGATTATGATGTGACGGATGAAAACATTTTGATGAAATTAAATGTCGAAAATGGTGATATCGTTGTTCCGGGTGGCAGGAAATATAAAGTGCTGGTTTTACCGGATCATCGGATCTTGTCGTTACCTGTATTGAAGAAGCTGGAAATGTTGGTAAAAGAAGGAGCTTCTGTTCTCGGCCCGAAACCACAGAAAGCCGTATCACTGTCCGGAGGAGAGAAGGGTGTTGCTGAATTCAAACAATTGGCAGACATGCTTTGGGGAACGGCAACCGGGACAACTGGACAGAATAAATATGGCAAGGGGTTTGTCTCTTGGGGGATAAGTGCCAGGGAATACCTTCTTTCCCGAAACCAACCGGTTGATTTCGCTGTCGAAGGAAACGATAGTAAGACGGATTTTGATTACATCCATTATGTGATCGATAATACTCATGTTTATTTTGTTAGTAATCAGACTGCGGAACGCCAAAAGATCAACGCATGTTTCCGGGTATCGGGACTACAGCCGGAATTATGGGATGCCCTTGCCGGAGAGATACGTGAGGCCGGAGCTTTCACCCAGAAAGATGAAAAGACGATCGTCCCCTTGACGTTGGAACCTTACGGTTCTATGTTCGTGGTGTTCCATAAGGAGATTAATCGAAGCAAACAAGGTGCGAAAACCAGCAATGATCCTGATTATGAGATTTTGCAAACGTTGGATGGCGCCTGGACTGTCAATTTCGATCCGAAATGGGGAGGTCCGTCATCTGTTGTCTTCCCGGAATTAATAGATTGGACGACACATCCGGATAAAGGAATCAAATATTATTCGGGAACAGCAGTCTATAATAAAAAATTTACTGCTAATTTTGAAAAGAATCCTGCAAATCGGTATTACCTGCAACTCGAAAATGTAAAGGATGTCGGGATTGCCTCTGTCCGTATCAACGGGAAAGACAAGGGAGTTGTCTGGACAAAGCCTTTCCGTGTGGATATAACAGACGGTTTGAAGGAAGGAGAAAACGATGTGATTGTGGAAGTGACCAATTCCTGGTTTAACCGGGTTGCAGGTGATGAGATGGCGGTGGCTCCAACTAAGTATACGCAGACGAATATCGTTTTGGGAAATGACTTTAGGGGAAACGCCGTATCCGAGATTACGTTGGAACCTTCCGGTTTATTGGGGCCAGTGACGATACAGGTTGCGGTGGAACAGAAGTAGGAAGATTGAATACCAATGATATAATACCTTCAAAAATGAAGCGGAATATGAATATAAAAAGACTGATTATGATTACTTTCCTGTTTGCCTGCTATGGTGCGGGAATGGCAGGAAGTAACAAGATAGACCGGAAAGCGCTTGTCATGCGCCATAATGTGACACAGACGCATATTGACAAATTTTCCCCTCTTTCCGTCGGGAACGGACGCTTCTGCTATACAGCCGACGTAACGGGGATGCAAACCTTCCCGGAATTGTACAGGGAAGGGATTCCTTTATCGACAATGTCGGAATGGGGCTGGCATCGTTTTCCGAATACGGAAAACTATCAGTTGTCTGATGTCTTCAAATATGTGGATGCTTACGGCAAGAAAGTCCCTTATCCGATCGGCTCTTCTCCCGGTCATGAATATCTTCGCGCCAATCCCCATCAAACGGGATTGGCTTTGATCGGTTTGCAGAAGACGGAAGGAAAGACGCTTTCGGAGAGGGAACTGAGTGAATCTTGTCAGCAGTTGAATGTTTGGGAAGGAACGTTGGAAAGCCGTTTTAAGCTGTCCGGCTCTCCTGTAGAAGTCACGACACTTTGTCATCCGGATAAGGATGAGTTGGCCTATCGTTTGAAATCTCCTCTCTTTTCCGAAAAGAGGCTGGGAGTACGGATATGTTTCCCTTTTCCCAGTGTTGCATTTGGCAAGGAACCGGCTGTCTGGGATATAGAAGACGGCCATCGGTCCTGGATTGTCCGAAGTGGTGACAACGATTGGCTCATTAAACATCAGACGGATGATTTTGTCTATTATTGCCGTATACGGACATCCGTGAAGGCTGCATTGAGAGAAACATCCTGTCATAACTATTTCCTGGAATTACTTTCCGGTAAAGATGAGTTTACGCTGTTAGTCGATTTTTCTACAGATGAAAACACGTTGAATACTTCCGATGATTATGCCTCTGCTGTCCGGGCAAACGGACAGGCATGGGAAACTTTCTGGATGAGCGGCGGTGCTGTCGATCTGTCGGGCAGTAAAGACCGTCGTTGGAAGGAACTGGAACGCCGGATCGTTCTGTCGCAGTATTTGACCGCTATCCAGTCCCGGCAACAGTATCCGCCTCAGGAGACGGGTTTGACCTGCAATAGCTGGTATGGGAAATTCCATCTGGAGATGCATTGGTGGCATTCTGTTCATTTCGCTCTGTGGAACCGGTCCGACTACTTGTCGAATACCTTAGGCTGGTATGATGAGATTTTTGAAGTGGCAAAATCGTATGCTGCCACGCAAGGATATAAAGGAGTCCGTTGGCCGAAGATGATCGGTCCGGACGGTATGGAGGCTCCTTCCGGTGTCGGCCCCTTATTGGTCTGGCAGCAGCCGCATCCGATTTTTTATGCGGAATTGCTTTATCGGGAAAATCCGACACAGGAGACATTGAACCGGTTCGGCGACCTGATAGATGCGACAGCAGAGTTTATGTTCGATTATGCTCATTGGGATGCCTCCCGGAAATGCTATGTTCTGGGACCTCCGATAATCTCCGCTCGTGAAGGAAACAATGGAACATTCCGGGAAAATATCAATCCTGCTTTCGAACTGGCATATTGGAGTTGGGGCTTGAAAAAGGCTAATGATTGGAGAGAACGGATGGGGCGGAAACGGAATGCCGGTTGGGACCGGATGGCAGATCAGATGGCTCCCTGGCCTATTGTCAATGGCGTTTATGTCGAGGCTGAATCAGTATTGGAGAAAGACGGAGGGCATCCGACTCAATTGGCTGCTTATGGTTTCCTTCCGGCATCGGCTTACTTGGACAAGGTGGTTATGCATAAAACGTTGCGCCATGTTCTGGACAATTGGGACTGGGCTGAAACCTGGGGATGGGATTTCCCTTTGATCGCCATGACTGCAATCCGCTTGAATGAGCCGGAGTGGGCTTTGGAAGCCTTGTTGAAGAATGTTCAGAAAAATACTTATCTGCCTAATGGACACAATTTCCAGAATGAAGGACTTCCGCTTTACTTACCGGGAAATGGTGGCCTGCTAACCGTTGTCGCAATGATGTGTGCCGGTTGGGACGGTTGCCTGGAAGAAAATCCCGGATTCCCTAAAAACGGACAGTGGAGTGTGAAATGGGAGGGCTTGAAACCGGCCTTTTAAGGATATAGATAAAAAATAGGCATCAGAAAATAATCCGATGCCTATCCCTTTCCAACCCGATGCCCATAGGTTTTTCATCCGATGGGCATCGGATATTTTATTATTTTGCTTTCTGTCCTTCTTCCTTCAGTTCGAATTCCTCGACCTCTTTAACCTTGCGGAACAGATCTGAAGCGAAGATAAAGTCGTTCAATGCTTTGTTTTTGGAAGTAATGACCTCTTTGCTGTTGCCCTGCCACTCTTTCACGCCTTCTTTGATAAAGATAATGTTTTCACCGATGTTCATAACAGAGTTCATATCATGCGTGTTGATGATAGTTGTCATTTTGTATTCGGCAGTGATATCGTGGATCAGATCGTCGATAATCAGCGAAGTCTTGGGGTCCAGGCCGGAGTTCGGTTCGTCACAGAACAGGTATTTCGGGTTCAGGGCGATCGCACGGGCAATAGCGGCGCGTTTCATCATACCGCCGCTGATTTCGGACGGATAGAGGTGGCCGGCTTCCGACAGGTTGACACGATCCAGGCAGAACTGGGCACGTTTCAGGCGGTCTTTATAAGTGTCGTTTGAGAACATATCCAGCGGGAACATGACGTTTTCCAACACCGTCATGCTGTCGAACAGGGCCGATCCCTGAAACAGCATACCCATTTCACGGCGCAACATGTTCAGTTCATGCTTGCCCATCGAAGTCAGGTCACGTCCGTCGTACAGGATTTCTCCTGAGTCCGGGCGCATCAATCCGATAATGTTTTTAATAAGAACCGTTTTACCGGAACCGCTTCGCCCGATAATCAGGTTTGTTTTTCCCGTTTCGAAGACAGCACTGATGTCATTCAGGACAACCCGTCCTTCAAAGGACTTAGTAATATGTTTTACTTCTACCATTCCTTATGTCAACATTATATTGGTTAATAGCACGTCGGCGAGCAGAATCATGATGCTGCTCATAACGACTGCGTTCGTACTGGCTTTGCCTACTTCCAGTGCACCGCCTTTTACATTATAACCGAAATAAGCGGCTATGGATGAAATAATAAACGCATACACAACGGATTTAATGATGGAGTACCAGATGTAGAACTCATTGAAATAGAACTGCAAACCATATTCGAAAGAGGCGGGTGTCATACCCGTTCCCGTGGAATGGCTGGCTGCGATACCTCCCAAAATGCCGGTGAACATACTGAAGATAACCAGTACCGGAATGAAAGTCATCATACCGACCATCTTCGGCAGGATCAGGAAGTTGGCGGAGTTAACCCCCATGATTTCCATTGCGTCGATCTGCTCCGTCACGCGCATGGTCCCGATCTCGGAGGCAATGTTACTACCGACTTTACCCGCCAGGATCAATGACATGATGGAAGAAGAAAATTCGAGCAGGATAATTTCACGTGTCGTGTATCCGATCGTGAATTTAGGGATAAGCGGCGAACTGATGTTCAGTGAAATCTGGATAGCGATAACCGTACCGATAAAAATGGAAATGATAATGACAATCCAAAGAGAATCGACTCCTAATTTGTATATTTCCTTTATCAGCTGCTTGAAGAACATGCTCCACCGGTTTGGAACGGAGATGCATTTCCCCATCAACATGACATATTCACCTACTTGATGTAATGCTTTATTCATTATTATTTATATGTTACTATTCAATTACAGTCTGCAAATATAACGCAAATCTGGGAACAACTGTTCATTATCCCCCAAACAAAATCATTGGCCAGGCAGCCGGTTGCATAAAGTTCCCTTCATACCGCACAAAAGTAGTCCGATGTCCGGTTGTTTTTATCTGTTTGCATACTTATTCTTTAATCTGTGACGGCGATTTTATAATCAGCGCCGGCGATTATAAAATCAGCGCCGGTGATTATATAATTGCCGGCGCCGATTAAAGAAAGATAGAGCATATCGGGAAGAATAACAAGCGGGTCCGGACGGTTTTGATGCCCAGTGGCGAAAGAATGGGGCGGATGGTTGGAAGGAAGGGGGCGTTAATCTCTGTTTTTTGTGTTGTATGGAAAGAATTAATTCCGTTTCTTTGTGGCAAAGATTTTTGGATATGGCAGACGAACAACAAATGGTGCTCCGTACGGAGGACCTCGTTAAGAAATATAAGACGCGTACCGTTGTGAATCATGTTTCGATCAATGTGAAACAGGGGGAGATCGTGGGATTGCTCGGACCTAACGGAGCCGGGAAAACGACAACTTTCTATATGACGGTGGGTTTGGTGACTCCCAATGAGGGAAAGATATTTTTGAACGATATGGAAATCACGAAGTTTCCGGTGTATAAACGCGCTCGTAACGGTATCGGTTATTTGGCTCAGGAGGCATCTATTTTCCGTAAAATGACGGTGGAGGATAACATCCGTTCCGTACTGGAAATGACAGAGACGACTCCCGAATACCAGAAAGAGAAACTGGAAAGCCTGATTGCCGAATTCGGGTTGAACAAGGTGCGGAGGAATTTAGGCGACCAGTTGTCCGGAGGTGAACGCCGGCGTGCCGAGATCGCCCGTTGTCTGGCTATCGATCCGAAATTTATCATGCTTGATGAACCGTTTGCCGGAGTAGACCCGATTGCGGTGCAAGATATCCAGAGTATTGTCGCGAAGCTGAAACATAAGAATATCGGGATTCTGATCACGGACCACAATGTGTATGAGACATTGAGTATTTGTGACCGTGCCTACTTGTTGTTCGAAGGAAAAGTGCTTTTCCAGGGAACAGCCGAGCAGTTGGCCGAAAATGAAATTGTGCGTGAGAAATATTTAGGCAAGGATTTTGTTCTCCGCAAAAAAGACTTTTAAGAATTAAGAATAGGCGATCCGCTAATTTTCAATTTCTTGCAACAACGGACAAAGAAGAACAGCGCAACGATTGCCACGATTGTGTAAGGCAACAGATTTTGTGTGGAGATATCTCCGGTAATGAATTCGTTGTCTTTTAATTTGGCATCCGACATGCTGATGACGGCAAATGCATTATTAACGAAGTGGGCAAATACCGGTATCCAGATATTCCGGGTCCAATAAAGTAAATATCCGAAATAAGCTCCTAATAGCATACGTGGCAGGAAGCCGAAGAACTGCATGTGGAAAGCACTGAAAATGATGGCTGCACTCCAGATAATGATATGATGGTTTTGCGTCCATTTCCCGATTATCCGTTGCAAAGCGCCCCTGAAAAGGAATTCTTCCGTAACGCCGGCAGCCACCGCGATGACGATCAGGTTAAAAAACAAGGTTATGATCCCTCCTCCGGCCAGCAATTTCAGGGTCAACTGTTCGGCCGTTTCCTCTTGCGACCGCATCCAGTTTTCTACCGGTTCCATAAAAGAAGGCAGCTCCATCTGCTTATTCAGTATTCCGGTCAGGCTGATGGAAGGGGAGAGCAAAAAAACGCTGAGAAACGTGAGAAGCAATATCTGTCCTTTCGGCATTTTCCCGATCGATAGATATTCTTTTGGATTGCTGCTGCAAAGCCACGCAAGTGCCAATGCCGGAAAAAGAAATGTCCCGATGGCTGAAATAAGTTGCAACAAACGCATCATGTCCGGATACAGCGTAATATCGGCATGCAAACCATAGATCATATAGAATAATCCCATTGCAATCAGCGAGGAGAAAACTGCGCCCGCCAAAACCAACAGGAGCAGGACGGTCAATTGAAAGATGGCCGGTTTTCCGGCATATATACCTTTTAAGAACATATTTTTGAGCATAAAAAAACTTCTGCTCAAAGATAAGCAGAAGTTTCTTATTTCTTTCCGGAAAAGTAATTATTTAGGACGAGCCTCTTTTACTACCATCTGACGGCCTTCGTATTCAGCTTCGTTCAACTCGGCGATCGCTTTCTTGGCTGCTTCATCGTCCGGCATTTCAACGAAACCAAAACCTTTTGATTTGCCTGTTTCACGGTCTTTGATGATCTTTACGGATTCAACCGTACCGTATTCTTCCATTACTTGTTTTAAATCATCTTCCCGAACACGATAGTTCAGGTTACCTACATAAATATTCATAAAAATAGAAAATTAAAAAAATAAAATTGTTACTTAATGAAAGTACTAAACCGGAATTTCGTAACAGTGAGAGATATTCAACAAGTAACGAGTAAATGAAGAAATAAAAAACAATGTTAGGTACGTTCAACGTTAATGTCCTTTCACATCGCAAAGAAATGCATTTATTTTAGATAAACAACATATTAGCTTGGAAAAAATAATATTGCTCCTAAATTTATCCCGGTTATAACAAATTAAGCAAACAATTTGCGAGATTAAAAGAATAAGTCTAATTTTGCACCCTAAAATTCGAACAAGACTATTAATTAAATAAATCATTCAGAATGAACGTTTCGCTTAAAAACATTGATGCCACAAAAGGCATTGTGAAATTAGAAATAGTGAAGGCTGACTATGCTGACAAGGTTGAAAAGAGCCTTCGCAGCTTCCGTCAGAAAGCAGATGTACCGGGTTTCCGTAAAGGGATGGTCCCGATGGGTATGGTAAAGAAAATGTATGGTAAGCATGTATTGGTTGAAGAAATCAACAAATTGGTTTCTGAAAACCTGTACGACTATATCCGTGAAAACAAACTGAACATTTTGGGCGAACCGCTGCCTAACGAAACTGAACAGAAAGAAATCAACTTCGATACTCAGGAAGACTTCGAATTTTGTTTTGATGTGGCTTTGGCTCCGGAAATCAAGATCGAACTGTCCAAAAATGACAAAGTTCCTTATTACCAGGTGAATATCGACAATGAAATGATCGACAAACAAGTTGAGGCTTATCAGGCTAACTTCGGAGCGTACGACCAGGTTGAGGATGTAGAAGAAAAAGACTTGGTGAAAGGCACGGTTGCCGAACAGGAAAACGGTTCTCCGAAAGAAGGCGGTATCGTTGTCGAAGATGCTGTTTTGATGCCGATGTATATTAAGGATGAAGCTGAAAAAGCCAAATTCATCGGTGCAAAGAAGAACTCCGTAATAGTATTCAATCCGAACAAGGCATACGAAGGCGCAGAAGCAGAAATCGCTTCTTTCCTGAAAGTGGATAAAGAAGCCGTCAGCGGTATCACTGGCGATTTCAGCTTTGAAATCGCAGAAGTGACTCGTCATAAGAATGCGGAACTGAACCAAGAATTGTTCGACAAAGTGTTTGGCGACGGTGTTGTCACCAGCGAAGAAGAATTCAAGAACAAGATCCGCGAAGCTCTGGCTGAACAGTTCACTCCGCAGAGCGACTTCAAGTTCCTGGTCGACGCCCGCGACCTGCTGGTCCAGAAAGCCGGTGAACTGGCATTTGCTGAAGACCTGCTGAAACGTTGGTTGCTGATTGCAAATGAAAAGAACACGAAAGAAAAGATCGACGAAGAATATCCTCGGATTATAGAAGACTTGAAATTCCAGCTGATCAAAGAAAATATAGTGAAAGAAAACGGATTGAAAGTTGAAGATGCTGACATCGAAGACTTCGCCAAACGTGTAGCTAAAGCCCAGTTCGCTCAGTATGGAATGCTTTCCGTTCCGGAAGACGTATTGGCCAACTATGCCAAAGACATTCTGAAAAACAAGCAGACATTGCAGAACATCATCGACCGTGCGGTTGAAGAAAAACTGGCAGGCTGGTTGAAAGGACAGGTCGAGCTGGATACAAAAGAAGTAACACCCGACGAGTTTAACAAACTTTTTGAAGAATAAGACTACCTGAAAAAGCAGCTAAGGCTGCTTTTTCTGTCTAAAAAGGGCTTTCTCTCGAAAAAATATCTTACCGGACAGCAAATAAGTTGTTTCTTTCAGAAATTTATTTATAACTTTGTTATTCCGATAAGTAAGAGGGGAATCCCTTTTTTTATGACTTTTCGGTAACACAATAAGACTATAGATTATGGAAGATTTTAGAAAGTATGCAACGAAGCATTTAGGGATGAACAGTAACGCACTGGACAGTTATATGAATATAACCAGCAGTTACATATCTCCGACGATTATCGAAGAGCGCCAATTGAACGTTGCTCAGATGGACGTTTTTTCACGGTTGATGATGGACCGTATCATTTTTTTAGGTACGCAGGTTGACGATTATACGGCAAATGTAATCCAGGCGCAGTTGTTATATCTGGATTCAAGCGATCCGGGCAAGGATATTTCGATTTATATCAATTCGCCGGGCGGCTCTGTTTATGCAGGATATGGCATTTATGACACGATGCAGTTTATCAGTAGCGACGTGTCGACTATCTGCACCGGTATGGCTGCATCTTTTGCTGCGGTATTGCTGGTAGCCGGAACGAAAGGCAAGCGTATGGCGTTGCCTCATTCCCGCGTGATGATTCACCAGCCGTTAGGCGGCGCGCAGGGACAGGCTTCGGATATCGAGATTACAGCCCGTGAAATCCTGAAAGTAAAGAAGGAACTCTACACAATCATATCGACTCATTCCGGTCAGCCCTATGAAAAGGTTGAACACGATAGTGACCGTGACTACTGGATGACGGCAGAGGAGGCTTTGGCTTACGGTATGGTCGATAAGGTTCTGGTTCGTAACAAATAATATTAATGTAAGGGGCAGTGTCAAAAGCCCCTTAAAAAAACAAATACGGAATGGCCAAAACAGGCGATAGCTGTACGTTTTGCGGGCGCAGTAGCCGGGACGTTAATATGTTGATTAACGGAATCTCCGGCGCTATCTGTGATGAATGTGCACAGCAAGCGTACGAAATAGTAAAAGAACAAATGCCTGGCAAGGGGAGTTCTTTCGGGTTGAACCAGAAAGATCTGCCGAAGCCTGAGGATATTAAGGCCTTTCTGGATCAATATGTGATAGGGCAGGACGACGCGAAACGGTATCTGTCGGTTGCGGTGTATAATCACTACAAGCGTTTGATCCAGAAAGTGACATCGGATGATGTCGAAATCGAGAAATCGAATATTATTATGGTGGGAGCTACGGGTACAGGAAAAACGCTGCTTGCCCGTACGATCGCCAAATTGCTTCATGTCCCGTTCGCCATCGTAGATGCGACGGTCCTGACAGAAGCCGGTTATGTAGGGGAGGATATAGAAAGCATTTTGACCCGCCTGCTGCAGGCTGCCGATTATGATGTCGAAGCGGCACAGCGCGGTATCGTCTTTATCGATGAAATAGATAAGATCGCCCGTAAGAGCGATAATCCTTCCATTACCCGTGATGTAAGCGGTGAAGGTGTGCAGCAGGGTTTGCTGAAACTCTTGGAAGGTTCCATTGTCAACGTGCCCCCGCAGGGAGGACGCAAGCATCCGGAACAGAAAATGATTGCTGTGGATACGAAGAATATCCTGTTTGTATGTGGTGGCGCTTTCGACGGAATAGAGAAGAAAATCGCCCAGCGTTTGAATACCCGCGTAGTAGGATACGCCGCAAACGAAAACACAGCGCAGGTGGATCGCAACAATCTGCTGAAATATATCACGCCAACCGATCTGAAATCATTCGGCCTGATTCCGGAAATCATCGGGCGTCTCCCTATCCTGACCTATTTGAACCCGTTGGATAGGAGCACGCTTCGTAATATCCTGACGGAACCGAAGAACTCGATCATCAAGCAATACATCAAATTGTTTGCGATGGATGATATTAAACTGACATTTGACGAGGACGTGTTCGAATTCATAGTCGACAAGGCACTTGAATTTAAGTTGGGAGCACGCGGCTTACGTTCCATTGTGGAGGCTGTGATGATGGATGCCATGTACAGCATGCCGTCCGCAAATAAAAAGAAGCTCCATGTCACGCTGGAGTATGCGAAGGAAAAGTTTGAAAAATCGGACGTAAACCGTCTGCAGATGGCCTGACCGGCGGTTTTTAAAATATAAATAGTATGGCGAAGAAGGATAATTTAACAGAAGAGCTCAAAAAACATTTTGGTTTTGATACCTTTAAAGGTAATCAAAGAGCGATCATCGAAAATGTGCTGGCAGGAAATGATACCTTTGTGTTGATGCCGACCGGAGGAGGAAAATCTTTGTGTTATCAACTGCCTTCTCTTATGATGCCGGGGACGGCCATTGTGATTTCTCCCTTGATAGCCCTGATGAAAAACCAGGTGGATGCCATGCGCAATTTCAGCGAAGAGGACGGGGTTGCCCATTTCATAAACTCATCCTTGAATAAATCGGCTATCGACCAGGTAAAAGACGATATCCGTAAAGGCCGGACGAAGTTGCTCTACGTGGCTCCGGAGTCATTGACCAAAGATGAAAATGTGGAGTTCCTGCGTCAAGTCAATATTTCGTTTTATGCTGTCGACGAAGCGCACTGTATTTCCGAATGGGGACATGATTTCCGCCCGGAATACCGTCGTATCCGCCCGATCATAAACGAAATCGGGAAACGTCCGTTGATAGCCCTGACAGCGACAGCCACTCCGAAAGTGCAGCACGATATCCAGAAAAACTTGGGAATGATCGACGCCTCTGTTTTTAAATCCTCCTTCAACCGTTCTAATTTATATTATGAGATTCGTCCGAAAACGGCGAATATCGACCGCGAGATCATTAAATACATTAAGTCCAAAGAGGGGAAATCCGGTATTATCTATTGCTTGAGCCGCAAGAAAGTGGAAGAGTTTGCCGATATCCTGAAAGCAAACGGCATCAAGGCGCTCCCTTATCATGCCGGCATGGATTCGCAGCAGCGTTCGAACAATCAGGATGCGTTCCTGATGGAAAAAGCAGACGTGATCGTTGCTACCATCGCTTTCGGTATGGGGATCGACAAACCCGACGTGCGGTATGTCATCCATTATGATATTCCCAAAAGCCTCGAAGGATATTACCAGGAAACCGGACGATCCGGCCGTGATGGCGGTGAAGGCCAGTGCATCGCTTTTTATGCCTACAAGGACTTGCAGAAGTTGGAAAAATTCATGCAGGGGAAACCGGTGGCGGAGCAGGAGATCGGCAAGCAGTTGCTTTTAGAGACTGCCGCTTATGCCGAAACGTCCGTATGCCGGCGGAAAGTCTTGTTGCACTATTTCGGTGAAGAATACCTGGAAGAAAATTGTGGAAATTGTGATAATTGTTTGAACCCAAAAAAGAAAGTGGAAGCAAAGGAATTATTAAGCGCCGTACTTGAAGTAATTAGTACGTTAAAGGAAAAATTCAAGGCAGAATATATTGTCAATATGTTGGTCGGCAACGAGACCTCCGAAATACAATCTTACAAACACAATGAACTGGAAGTTTTCGGTTCCGGTTCGGATGAAGAGGAAAAGACATGGAATGCCGTTATCCGTCAGGCTTTGATTGCCGGATATCTGGCCAAGGACATCGAAAACTACGGCCTGTTGAAGATTACGGATAAAGGGAAAGAGTTTATAAAGAAACCTGTCTCTTTCAAGATTACCGAAGATAACGAATTCGACGAAGAGGAAGAAGAAGTACCAGTACGCGGCGGAGCAACCTGTGCCGTCGACCCGATCCTCTATTCGATGATGAAGGATTTGCGCAAGAAGCTGTCCAAACGTCTGGAAGTGCCTCCATTCGTTATTTTCCAGGACCCGTCCCTGGAAGCGATGGCCACCACCTATCCGGTGACATTGGATGAATTGCAGAATATTCCCGGTGTCGGAGCCGGCAAGGCAAAAAGATATGGCAAGGAGTTTGTCGAACTGATCAAGAAACACGTGGAAGAAAACGAAATCGAACGTCCCGAAGACCTTCGCGTCCGTACGGTTGCCAACAAATCCAAACTGAAAGTTTCGATCATCCAGCGTATCGACCGTAAGGTGGCGTTAGACGAGATTGCCTTGACGAACGGATTGGAATTTAACGAACTGCTCGATGAAATAGAAGCGATCGTCTATTCCGGAACCCGTATCAATATCGACTACTTCCTGAACGACGTGATGGACGAAGATCATATCGATGACATTTATGAATACTTCAAGGATTCGGAAACAGACGATCTGGAAGATGCCATCGAAGAATTAGGCGGCGACTATACGGAAGAAGAGATTCGCCTCGTCCGTATTAAGTTCCTGTCGGAAATGGCAAACTAAATAATAATTATTAAAGCATAAGTTCTATGTCATTTATTGCAGACAGAGTGGTCATGGACGGATTAACGTTCGATGATGTATTGTTGATTCCGGCCTATTCGGAGGTTCTCCCCCGGAATGTCGATCTTACGACAAAGTTTTCCCGCAACATTTCTTTGAATATCCCGATGGTTTCGGCAGCCATGGATACGGTTACCGAAGCGAAGATGGCAATCGCGATCGCTCGCGAAGGCGGTATCGGCGTGATCCATAAGAACATGACGATCGCTGAACAGGCCAAGCAGGTCCAGAGTGTGAAACGTGCCGAGAACGGTATGATCTATGATCCCGTCACCATCACGAGAGGCAAGACCGTCGGCGATGCTTTGGGAATGATGAAGGAGTATAAGATCGGAGGCATTCCCGTCGTCGACGAATCGGACCATCTGGTGGGTATCGTCACGAACCGCGATTTGCGTTTCGAGCGGGACATGAACCGTTCGATCGACGAGGTGATGACAAAAGAGAACCTGATCGTCGCAGACCAGTCGACCGATCTGGAAGCAGCCGCCAGCATCCTGCAACAGCATAAGATCGAAAAACTTCCGGTTATCGACAGCCATAACAAGCTGGTCGGCCTGATTACCTATAAAGATATTACACGGGCAAAAGATAAACCGACCGCCTGCAAGGATTCAAAAGGCCGCCTGCGTGTGGCTGCCGGCGTAGGCGTAACCTTCAATACGTTCGAACGTGTGGCTGCTTTGGTTGAAGCCGGTGCGGATGCGCTGGTGATCGATACGGCCCACGGACACTCCAAAGGGGTTGTCGACGTGTTGAAGCAGATCAAATCCCAGTACCCGCATATCGATTGCGTTGTCGGTAATATCGCTACGGGCGAAGCAGCCAGATACCTGGTAGAAGCCGGTGCGGATGCCGTAAAAGTGGGTATCGGCCCGGGTTCCATTTGTACGACCCGCGTGATTGCAGGTGTGGGCGTTCCCCAACTGTCAGCCATCTACGATGTGGCGAAGGCGCTTGAGGGCACAGGCGTCCCGTTGATAGCCGATGGCGGCCTGCGCTATTCGGGTGATATCGTGAAAGCGATTGCAGCCGGCGGATCTTCTGTCATGATGGGATCATTGTTGGCCGGTGTCGAAGAATCGCCGGGCGAAACGATCATCTTCAACGGACGTAAGTTCAAGTCGTACCGTGGGATGGGTTCGTTGGAGGCAATGCAGAAAGGTTCGAAAGACCGCTACTTCCAGGATGTGGAAGACGATGTGAAAAAGCTGGTCCCGGAAGGCATTGCTGCCCGCGTTCCGTATAAAGGCTCGTTGTATGAAGTCATCTACCAGATGGTAGGCGGATTACGTGCCGGAATGGGGTATTGCGGAGCGCATAATATCGGCGAACTGCATAATGCCAAGTTTACGCGTATCACGAATGCGGGAGTCTTGGAAAGCCATCCGCATGACGTGGCTATTACGCAGGAAGCCCCGAATTACAGCCGGGGAGAATAGGTTTTGACTATCTTGTCTTTAACTAACACGAGTCCGGGATAAGGAATATCCGGATATAAACAAAAAAAGGTCGCCCGCATCCCGGCAATGAAGCCGGTTGATACGGAGCAACCTTTTGACAGCAGGTTTTCGGAGGGGGTTATCATCACAAAAAACAAGCTGTTTAAAAACGACTGTCAGATTCTCACGAACGGACAGTTGCACAAAGAAAAACGTATAGTCGTACATGCGTTGCGTTACGACCTTTTGTTTTGATAAATAATATGAATTTATTTTAAAAGAACGCGTCAGGACGCAAAAAAGCGTGAGACTGCCGCGAATTACGCGAATAATGCGGATAAGAAAATAGGTTTCAGGTGTTTAATCCGCGTTATTCGCATAATCCGCGTCAAAATTATATTTGCGTCTATCAGACTCATATTCTCTTAGTTGAGCATTTACGGGTATGAAACCCTGACTAATGATTGATACTGTAAATAGCTATTATCCCCATAATACAATTTCAAGTCATTGTCCAAATCTGTATATACATAGGATGTGATTTTATGGAACAACTTCATATACATCTCCTCGAATTCCATAACATTAGGTTCCAAACTCGCTACCTGAGTAATGGAGTATTCCATAGAGATTTTGCCAGTTGTAGGATTTGTCTTGAATGTACCCCTTATTTGATTTGCGCCGACACGACCTTCAAATTTTTCATTATCTTCAAAAATCAAATATGCATACATGTAATTTCCAGGCGTTGCCAGTTTTTCTCCATTTTCAATGATTGCGCCCAGTTGCCATTGCAGTTCCGCCTCAATCGGAATCTCTTCTTGCGGAGTCTCTTTTTGCGGAGTCTCCGAATCACTGTCACAAGCCATGCAGAGAGCCAGGCAAAATAACAGAGATATTTTTATCAGTAGCTTCAAACTTAGATTTGCCATAGTCCTATTATAATTACAAGTTAAAATATTTCCAACTCCGATTTAGCTTCAAGGCTAACGATTCTCAAAATTAATTAATTATCATGGCAAAACAAAAAGATAACGTCAAAACCGATAAAATTAATCCGTCACAGGCATGCAAAAAATCCGCTTTCCGCATAAACCATCCTTCCGGCAGCATCCGCTTTCTTTTCCCATGCCAGCCCATCATTTGAAAATCGGGACAAAAATCGATAATTGCAGGTCTCTTGTCTCCGTATTGCCAACTACATGATTCCAGTAAATCCGTTTAAATCCATTTTTGTAAGACAGGTCGACTTGGAACCAGTTGAAATCATAACCTACTTTCACAACAAGAGGAATGTCGAATTTATTATCTTCCAAATTAGCTTTGGCTTTCGTATTAAAATAAATTGTCGGTTCCACTCCAATTCCAGCCTTTAACCCTTTCCAAAGTTTATAACCGGCGACAAAATTCAACGATAATCCGTTAAATAATTTTGTATTATCGTAAATAGCGCCCTCCGGTTGCTGTTCACCATTATTAGTGTTATGATAAATTCTTTGCTCTTGGAAAGCTATGTTCACTCTCCTTGCTTGATACAATAGAGCAGCATCAATTAAAAAATGATTTTTAAATTCATACTGGAATTGATATCCGACATTAAAACTAAAACGATGGTCCCATTTCAAATCTCTTTCTCCTGATGATAACAGAGAATTGATTTTCGATTTATGCATCCAACTATCACCTCCACCGGCTACAATCCCCGATTTTAGCTGTGATTGTGATAACATAGGAAACAATAATAAACATGCAAGTAAAATAAATGTCTTTTTCATATCACTCTCTTTTTATGGTTGTTCCAAATGTAATGAAATTATTAACGCTACGTGCTTGTTTTTACAAATTTTGATGAAAAATAAATGAAAATATTGCAGATGTGAAACTAAATGTCCCGCTTAAGAACCAGGCTCGCAGATGGCGCGGATGAAACGGATTAAAGCGGATTTAAATTATTTTATCCGTTAAGATCCGCCCGATCCATGTCATCGGCGAACTGACGCGCAGTTATGCGGCTACAGAAAACGGCCTCGACAATTCGCCGGGCGAAACCGAACTGGCGGCTTTGAAACGGCTGGCGGTGGATGTGCTTGAACCGCTGCGCGAATGCCTCGGTGCGCCGATCATCGTCACCAGCGGTTTCCGCAATCCCGCCGTAAACCGCCTGGTCGGTGGCGTCGCCGCTTCGCAGCACACCAAAGGCGAAGCGGCCGACTGTTATACGCCTCTCGGCGCACGGCATCTGTTGGATGTTTTGCTCGAAAACAAGCTGTCTTTCCCTCATTCTTTTTTCCTCCTGTGCATCGCGGAAAATGTCGGACAGGAGCGTCGCCAGTTCGGACAGCTTGCGCCGGACCACCCGCCTGTCGATCCGGCAAATGGCCGTCCCCGAAAGCCGTGCCGACTTGCAAATTCCGGCTGCCGGACTGCGTGGACTGCCGCCTGCCGCCGTTTACACCGCCAGGAGCGGACAGGCGACGGCGACCGTCCGGTTCCTCCACGACACGCTGTTCGTTTCCGCTTCGTGCGACAGTTTGCAACAATTGGTCTACGACTATCAACAACAGGTCGAACGATTGTCCGTCAGCTCCGAACACGAAGAGAAGACAAAAGAAAGGAGTGGGGGACGGCGTTTTTTATGGGGGATTCTTTTGGCCGTTGCCGCTTATTTGGCAGGGCGGTCACGGTATGAGATGTTTAAATGAAGGCTATATTTGATAAAAAACACTAATTTAACGGGCCTGCGTACTTTTTAGGCTGCATCTCCGTTAGATTAGTGTTATTTTTGTAAACGATATCGTGATATGGTAAAAGAAGGATTAATGAAGAAGTTGCTTGTATTATCTTTGGTATTCGCTTGTATGACAGGAAATGCGCAGATTCCGGCCGACTCGGTCGTGATGACGGTTGCCGGAAAGCAGATCCCGTTGGATGAATTTATTTTTATTGCACAAAAGAATAGCGAAGTGAACCTGTCCGACCGTAAATCCGTGGACGCATACGTGGAGTTGTTCAAAAATTTCAAACTGAAAGTGGCGGAAGCGGAGGATTTGGGGCTGGATAAGACGAAAGCGTTCAAAGATGAATTGGATGGCTATCGGGCCCAATTGACTTCAAGTTATCTGTCGGATAAGGATGGAGAGGAAGCGGCCGTGCGTGCCGTATATGACCGGTATGGCGAAGTGCTGGAACTGAGCCATATTTTGTTCCGCTTGCCGCAGCGTACGTTGTCGAAAGATACGGTTCCCGTGTATCGGAAAGCGATCGAGGCCTATAAGCGTATTCAGGCGGGAGAGGATTTTGCCGCTGTAGGCGAAGAACTGAAAGACGCCGATAAGGAAAATGTCGGCTATGAATATGTACACAGCCTGCTGCCGATGCAAACGGTTAAGGCCTTTGAAAATGTCGCTTATTCGATGCCCGTCGGCTCCGTCTCTCTACCGGTTCGGACGACTATGGGCTTCCATATCATAAAAATACACAGCCGGAAACGGAATCCGGGGTTGGTGCGTGTAGCGCATGTCCTCACAGACTCGTTGGCGCGTGCGGAAGAAGTTTACCGGAAAGCGAAAGACGGAGCTGACTTTGCCGGGTTGGCAAAAGAATATTCGTCTGATGCAGGGTCTGCCAAGCGGGGCGGCGAGCTGCCTGCTTTTGGTGTCGGCGAGATGGTCGAACCCTTCGAGGCGGCTGCTTTCGCCTTGGACACTCCGGGGGAATTGTCCCGTCCGGTGAAAACCCGTTTCGGCTATCACGTCATAAAGTTGATCGAGAAGAAAGGTCTTCCTTCTTTCGATGATAAGAAAAAAGGTTGGTCCCGCCAGATGGCGCAGGGAGAACGGAACTTCGAATATTACGGTGCGTTCGATGAACGGATGAAAAAAGAATACGGCTATCGCTTCTATCCCGAAGCCTATGCCGAACTGCAAGCCTTGTGCAACGACTATTTCCCGTCCGATCCTGCTTTTTACGAGAAGGCGAAAGAGATGGACAAGACCTTGTTCCATCTGAATGGCACGGACTTCCCCCAGAGCGAGTTCGCCTATTATATCCAGCGATGCCCGTTCTCTACAAAATCGTATGCGGGAGATTTCATGCAGGAAGTTTACGACCTTTTTATCCGCGACATCGTGACCACTGCCGAACGTAAGAATCTGACGGCAAAACATCCGGAGTTCGAACTTCTTATGCAAGAATACCGGGATGGCATCCTGTTGTTCGACATCAGCAATAAGGAAGTCTGGAACAAGCCGATGGACCAGCAAGCCCAGGCGGAAGCCGAATGGATCGAGCAGCTCAACCGGAAATACCCGGTGACAATAAACCGGAAGCTGGTGAAGAAAGTGAGTAAAATGGCAAAGAAATAATAAAGGGAAAGTTATATGAGATATTGCTTCATTTTTATAGCATTCGTATCTTTGCTGTGTTCTTGTAAAGGAGCGCAGCCCACGGATGATGCGGATGTGTTGGTAAAAGTGAAGGACCGGACGCTCGGACGTTCGGAGATAAAGCAGTTGATCCCGCGCGGATTATCCTCGGCCGACAGCTTGTTGCTTGCCGAAAGCCTGGAAAAGAAGTGGGTGAAAGATGCCTTGGTCTACGATGTGGCACTGCGCAACTTGGAGGGGGAAGACAAGGCGGAAGTGGATAAGCTGGTGGAGGAATACCGTCATTCGCTGATCCGCTACCGGTATCAGGAACAGTTGATAAGAGAAAGGCTTTCTTCTGAATTTCAGGAAAGCGACAAGCTGAGTTATTACGAAGAAAACCAGAAAAAGTTTGTATTGGACAAGGCTTTGGTGAAAGGCCTCTTCCTGAAGATCCCGGTGGATGCCCCCGGGCTTTCTGATGTAAAGGGATGGTATAGATCGACTTCTGAGGCTTCTTTAGAAAAAATTGAGAAGTATAGTGTGCAGAATGCCAGTATTTATGACTACTTTTACGACAAATGGGTGGACTTTGACCAGGTGATGGATAATATTCCGGTGCATGTGTCGAATGCGAATGACTTCCTGAAGGCAAACAAGTTTGTCGAAGTCTCGGATAGTACATATTGCTATCTGTTGAATATTAAGGAATATCTGCCTGTCGGAGGTGTGGCGCCATACGACTATGCCAGTGCGCAGATCGTGGAGATGCTGACGAATCTGCGTAAGGTGGAATTTTTGAAGAAATTTGAAGAAGAATTATATAATGACGCGGTCAGGAGCGGTGACGTTGAGTTTTACACGGAACCGTGATTGGCAGCTTATAGAGAAGTACATGATGAAAAAGATTTTAACAGTATTCATTCTTGCCTGTTTATCTTGTGTGGTTTATGCACAGGATAATGTGATTGATGAGATAGTGTGGGTGGTAGGAGATGATGCGATTTTGCGTTCGGACATCGAGAGCCAGCGTTTATATCTGCAAAACGAGGGACAACGTTTTGACGGTGACCCTTATTGCGTGCTCCCCGAACAGATTGCCGTTCAGAAACTGTTCCTGAACCAGGCGAAGATCGATAGTGTGGAAGTGAGCGAAAGCCAGGTGATCCAGGAAACGGACCGTTGGATCAATTTCGTGATCAACCAATTGGGTTCCAAGGAAAAAGTGGAGGAATATTTCAGCAAGAAGATTTCCCAGATCAAGGACGAGCGCAAGGAAATGATCATGGAGCAACAGACCGTGGAACAGATGAAACGCCAATTGATCGGGGAGATCAAGCTGACGCCTGCCGAAGTGCGTAAATATTACAGCCAGTTGTCCAAAGACAGTCTGCCTAATATCCCGACAACGGTCGAAGTGCAGATCATCACGATGGAACCGAAGATCCCGTTTGAAGAGACGGATGCCATCAAGGCGCGCCTCCGCCAGTTTACCGATGATATCAACAGTGGGAAATATGAATTCTCGACATTGGCCCGCCTGTATTCGGAAGACCCGGAGTCGGCCAAAAGGGGCGGCGAACTGGGATTTTTGGGGAAAGGGAGCTTGTTGCCTGAGTTTGCCAACGTCGCTTTCAACTTGAAAGACTCGAAACGGATTTCCCAGATCGTGCAGACGGAATACGGCTTCCATATCATCCAGTTGATCGAAAAACGAGGCGACCGTATCAACTGCCGCCATATCCTGTTGAAACCGAAAGTTTCGGACAAGGAATTGAACGACTGTATGACGCGTATGGACTCGTTGTATAACGACTTGACGGCAAAGAAGTTTACATTCGAAGAGGCGGCGACATTCATCTCGGCCGACAAGGACACGAGAAATAACAAAGGTTTGATGGTGAACCAGAAATTTGAAAGCGACAACCACAGCACTCCGAAATTCGAAATGTCCGAGCTTCCGCAGGAAATCGGCAAGATGGTTTATACGATGCAGGTGGGCGACATCTCCAAGCCGTTCACCATGATTAACGACAAGCAGAAAGAAATAGTTGCTATTGTAAAACTGAAAGCCAGAGTGGACCAGCATAAGGCAAATATATCGGATGACTATCAGGCTTTGAAGTCGATCGTCGAATCGCGGAAACGCGAAGAGCTGCTGCATGACTGGATCATTAAGAAGCAGAAAAGCACATACGTGCGTATCAGCGACGGCTGGCGTAATTGTGACTTCCAGTATCCTGGCTGGGTTAAAGAATGAGGACTGTAAATAAATTTATTTTCACAGGTCTGTTTTTACTGTTGGCGGTCTGTGCTTTTGCACAGGCTCAGGATAGCATTGCCCGCGCAGATACGACTGTCATTACCGCACAAGACGTAACGCTTGCCCCTGTGGACAGCCTGGTGGCTGCCGATAGCTTGCAGGTCGCGACGGATACGGTCCCGGCCAAAAAGACGAAGGTCTACCTGATCCATTCCAATACGTTGTCTTTTGACAAGGCGGTCATGCCGGATGCGCAAATCCTGAACGGCGATGTCTGTTTCCGGCATGACAGTTCATATATGTATTGCGACAGCGCGTACTTCTTCGAGCAGACCAATTCGCTCGAAGCGTTCAGCAATGTCAGGATGGAGCAGGGAGACACCCTGTTTGTCTACGGGGATTATCTTTTTTATGACGGAAACACGCAGGTCGCTTATCTGCGCGAGAATGTCAGGATGGAGAACGGGCAGGTGACGCTCTTCACGGACAGCCTCAATTATGAGCGTATTCCGAATATCGGATACTATTTTGATGGTGGTTTGATTGTGGACTCCCTGAATCAACTTTCCTCTTTCTACGGACAATATTCTCCGGGGACGAAGCTGGCAGTGTTCAACGACAGCGTGCAGCTTGAGAACCCCGACTTCACTTTATATTCCGATACTTTGCATTATGATACGGAATCCAAGATCGCTACCATCTTGGGACCCTCTGTCATTGTTTCGGACAGCGGCACGATCCATACTTCAAGAGGATGGTATGATACGGTGAACAACACCTCCCTTTTGCTGGACCGCTCGCAGGTTGAATCGGGAGAGAAGATCCTGATCGGCGACTCCATCTTCTATAACCGGGATACGGGCATGGGAGAGGTCTATGGGAATATGAGCCTGATCGATACGGCCCAGCATGTGACGCTGCAAGGCGAATATGGGTATTATAATGAACAGACCGGATATGCTTTTGCAACCGACAGCGCGCGCTTCCTTGAATATTCGCAGGGCGACACTTTGTTCCTGCATGCCGATACGTTGCAGATGGTGACCATCGACTCTACTTACCGGGAGATCAAGGCCTACTACGGCGTGCGTTTCTACCGGACCGATATGCAAGGCGTTTGCGACTCCATGCAGTTCAACACGCGCGATTCCGTATTATATATGTACACGGAGCCGGTTCTCTGGAACGAACAATATCAACTGTATGGCGATACGATCGCCATTTATATGAATGACAGTACGATCGACTACGCCCATGTGATCCAGTTCGCTTTTGCGGCACAACATGTCGATTCGAGCTACTATAACCAGTTGAAGGGGAACGACCTGAAAGCCTATTTCGAGGGACAGGCTGTTCATCAGATCGATGTGGCGGGAAATGCCGAATCTATTTTCTATCCGTTGGAAAAGGACGGAGCGAAGGTCGGGTTGAATGAGACCAAGAGCGGATTCCTGACGATCTGGGTGAAAGACAATAAACTGGATAAACTGAAAATCTGGCCGAGTCCGGTCGGCAGCATGACCCCGATCCCGGACCTGAAGCCCGACCAAAAGATGTTGAAAGATTTTTATTGGTTCGACTATCTGCGTCCGAAGAATAAGGATGACATTTACGAGGTAGTGAAAAGAAAAGCGACGGAATCACCCAAGAGAAGCAATAAATTCGTACATTAGCAAAGAATTTTCAAACAATAAAAGACTATGGCATTATTCTCATTTTATAATGTGCGGAAACCTCGCCAGTATGCTCACAAGCCGATCTACTGGGACCCTCACAAGGAGGCTATGGAAGATCGCATCCGTAAGGTGAAACGTGAGATTGGCATGGATGACCAGTTAAGCGCAGAAGATTATAAAGCTGAGATCAAAGGTAGCTTTATAGAAGGTACTTCGCATTTGAAGAAAAGCCGCGACAAAGGCGACGATAGCCGGAGTCGTACTTATAAGAATGTGAAACTGCTGGTTGCAGCTGCTGTATTGGCTGCCTTATTCTGGGTTTTGTTTATGCAATGAGCGATATAATTCATTTACTTCCTGACAGTATCGCCAATCAGATAGCGGCGGGCGAGGTTATCCAGCGTCCTGCCTCTGTCGTGAAAGAGCTGGTGGAAAACGCGGTGGATGCCGGAGCCGGACATATTCAGGTGAATATAAAGGATGCCGGTCGTACATTGGTCCAGGTGATCGATGATGGAAAGGGTATGTCCGAGACGGATGCCCGTATGGCTTTCGAACGGCATGCAACTTCGAAGATTTCATCCGCCGACGATCTTTTTTCCCTCCATACGATGGGATTCCGCGGCGAGGCGCTTGCTTCGATAGTGGCGGTCTCGCAAGTGGAACTCCGTACACGCCTGAAAGGAGCCGAGTTGGGTACTCATCTTGTTTTTTCGGGTTCCGAATTAGAGAGCGTCGAACCGGATGCCTGCACTGAAGGGAGTATTTTTTCGGTTAAGAACCTTTTCTTCAATGTCCCGGCCCGTCGGAAGTTCCTGAAGTCGAATGAGACGGAGTTCCGGAATATCATCAATGAGTTCGAACGGATTGCACTGGTCAATCCGCAGGTCGCTTTGTCTCTTTATCATAACGATACGGAGATATTCAACCTGCCTGAGTCCGGCTTGAGGCAACGTATTATTAATGTATATGGAAAAACGCTGAACCAGAAACTCCTTTCTGTGGATGCGCAAAGTTCGCTGGTGACGGTTTCCGGCTTTGTGGGGCGGCCCGATTCGGCAAAGAAGAGGGGAGCTTTGCAGTATTTCTTTGTAAACGGACGTTTCATGAAGCATCCGTATTTTCACAAAGCGATCATGCAGGCTTACGAGCAACTCGTCCCGGCAGGCGAACAACCGAACTACTTTATCTACTTCACGCTCGACCCGGCGGCGATAGATGTCAATATCCATCCGACCAAGACGGAGATCAAGTTTGAAAACGAACAGCCGATCTGGCAAATCCTGATGGCTGCGACCCGTGAAGCATTGGCCAAGTCCAGCGCGATCCCGACCATCGATTTCGATGTGGAAGACGCTATCGATATCCCGGTGTATAATCCCGTGAAGGAAACGGCTTCTCATAAAGCTCCCCGCGTGCAGGTGGATTCCGGATATAATCCTTTTGAAACCTCTTCCTATAAGAAGCCGGAGTTCGACTGGTCCAAGCTTTATAATGATTTCGAGGAAGACCGCGCCGCTGTAGGGCAGGATCCGGCATTAGCCGAAACCCTCTTGGCATCGGATGTTTCCGAACCGGCCATCGAGGCGGACGAAGTGGCTGTCCAGGATGCTTCGGGCAGTTTGTTCAATGATGTGTCCAACCCCTGTTACCAATATAAAGGAAAATATATCCTAACCTCTTTGAAGTCGGGCTTGGCCTTGATCGACCAGCACCGTGCCCATGTCCGTATCCTGTTCGACCAGTACATCGCGAACATCAGGCAGCAGCGGGGCGCTTCCCAGCAAGTCCTTTTCCCTGAGATTGTCGAGTTTACCGCCGGCGAAGCCGCTGTCCTGCCTGCTTTGCTCGAAGACATGCGTTTTATCGGTTTTGATCTGACGAACCTGGGGAATAACAGCTATGCCATCAACGGTCTTCCCGCCGGTGTGGAGAATCTTGATCCGGTGTCTTTGATCCGGAATATGGTGGATCGCGCGATCGAGACCGGTTGTGAAGTGCATGAGGAAATCTGTGATTCGCTGGCGCTTTCTCTTGCTAAAGCGGCTGCTATCCGTCCGGGGAAAATCCTTTCCGGCCAAGAAATGGACAACTTGCTCGCCTCTCTTTTTTCCTGCCAGGAATCGAACCTGACTCCCGATGGAAAGACCATTATCTCGAAATTGACGGACGAAGAATTGGAGAAACGTTTCAGGTGACTTTGCCCCCGCATCGATATAGGAACCGATAGGCATCCGTTGTCGGGTCGATAGGCATGGAATTGGCATCCGATGGGCATCGGTTTCTCGGCTTGCGGGACTCCGATGGAAAATTAATTGTTAATTATTTGTAAATGGATAAAAGGTGCGTCTTGTGAAACGGGAACAAATGCGTACCTTTGCAGCGTTTTAGCGTGAAGTGTGCGAAAAAGAAGGCGCAACTTGTTGATAGTCCGAAAATAATGTGTACCTTTGCAGCTCAAAATAAAGAAATAGATAATTATAATAATAACACATTCAAAGTTTAAAAAAGAAAAGAAATGCCTACAATTCAGCAATTAGTTAGAAAAGGAAGGGAAACTTTGGTGGAAAAGGGTAAATCACCCGCATTGGATTCATGTCCGCAGAGACGTGGCGTTTGCGTACGTGTTTACACTACAACTCCGAAGAAGCCTAACTCTGCAATGCGTAAAGTAGCGAGAGTTCGTTTGACAAATGGAAAAGAAGTAAACTCTTACATTCCGGGAGAAGGACACAACCTGCAGGAACACTCGATCGTATTGGTTCGCGGTGGCCGTGTGAAGGACCTTCCTGGTGTACGTTATCACATTGTACGTGGAACCTTGGATACAGCTGGCGTAAACGGACGTACTCAGAGACGTTCCAAATACGGCGCTAAACGTCCGAAACCGGGACAGGCAGCTGCTGCAGCTAAAGGAAAGAAGAAGTAATTAGTTACATCCCTTCAAACTGAGAATTTAAATTTAAGTATTAAAGCTGGTTTGAGTTATTTGGATAGGCTATAAGGTTGAGTAAATGGTTCAGCGGAACCGTTGAAGACGTATTAAAGGCAACCAAGAAACAAGAACGAAATTTTTGAAAACAAAATGAGAAAAGCAAAACCAAAGAAAAGACAGATCCTCCCGGATCCTGTTTTCGGTGATGTTAAGGTTACGAGATTCGTTAACCATTTGATGTATGATGGCAAGAAAAATACTGCCTTCGAAATTTTCTATTCCGCTTTGGAAACAGTTAAGGCCAAATTGCCTAACGAAGAAAAGTCCGCTCTCGAAATTTGGAAAGCTGCACTCGACAATATTACTCCTCAAGTCGAAGTGAAATCCCGCCGTGTCGGTGGCGCTACTTTCCAGGTCCCTACTGAAATCCGCCCCGATCGTAAAGAATCAATTTCAATGAAGAACCTGATCATCTTCTCACGTAAGAGAGGTGGTAAGACTATGGCTGACAAGCTGTCTGCAGAGATTGTAGATGCTTTCAACAACCAGGGTGGAGCATTCAAAAGAAAAGAAGATATGCACCGTATGGCCGAAGCTAACCGTGCATTCGCTCACTTCAGATTTTAATTATAAAGGCTAAGAAAGAATATGGCAAACGATAAACAATTAATGTTTACAAGAAACATCGGTATCATGGCTCACATCGATGCTGGTAAAACAACTACTTCTGAACGTATCTTGTTTTACACAGGTCTGACCCATAAGATCGGTGAAACGCATGATGGCACTGCTACGATGGACTGGATGGCCCAGGAGCAGGAACGCGGTATTACAATTACATCTGCTGCAACGACTACTTTCTGGAACTATTTGGGCAACAAATATAAGATCAACTTGATTGACACTCCGGGACACGTTGACTTTACAGTGGAAGTTGAGCGTTCTCTTCGCGTACTGGACGGTGCTGTTGCTACTTTCTGTGCCGTAGGTGGTGTGGAACCGCAGTCTGAAACCGTATGGCGCCAGGCTGACAAATATAATGTGCCTCGTATCGGTTATGTAAACAAAATGGACCGTTCAGGTGCAAACTACTACGAAGTTATCCGCCAGATGAAGGAAATCCTGGGCGCTCATCCGTGTCCTATCCAGATCCCTATCGGCGCTGAAGAAACTTTCAAAGGTGTAGTAGACCTGATTAAGATGAAAGCTATTTTCTGGCACGACGAATCAATGGGTGCTGAGTATAGCGTGGAAGAAATTCCGGCAGATTTGCAGGCTGAAGCTGAAGAATGGCGCGATAAGATGCTTGAAGCTCTGGCTGAATGCGATGACGCTATCATGGAAAAATACTTCGACGATCCTTCTACTATCACAGAAGAAGAAATCAACGCTGCTATCCGTAAGGGGACTTTGGCAATGCAGATCAACCCGATGACTTGTGGTTCTTCTTTCAAGAACAAGGGTGTCCAGACGTTGCTGGATGCAGTTTGTGCATTCCTGCCTTCTCCTGAAGATACTCCGGCAATCGAAGGTACTGATCCGAGCGATCCTGAAAAGGTTATCATCCGTAAGCCTGTTTTCGAAGAACCGTTGACTGCTTTGGCGTTTAAGATCGCTACAGACCCGTATGTAGGCCGTCTGTGCTTCTTCCGCGTATATGCTGGTTCTTTAACGGCTGGCTCTTACGTTTACAACACACGCTCTGGCAAGAAAGAACGTATCTCTCGCTTGTTCCAGATGCACTCGAACAAACAGAACCCGATGGAAGCTATCGGTTGTGGTGATATTGGTGCTGGTGTTGGTTTCAAGGATATCCGTACAGGTGATACATTGTGTGACGAAAACCATCCGATCACATTGGAATCAATGGACTTCCCCGATCCGGTTATCGGTATCGCAGTAGAGCCTAAGACTCAGAAAGACCTGGATAAACTGGGTATGGGATTGGCTAAGCTGGCTGAAGAAGACCCGACGTTCCGTGTACAGACTAACGAAGAAACAGGTCAGACTGTCATTAGCGGTATGGGTGAGCTTCACTTGGATATCATCGTTGACCGTCTGCGTCGCGAATTCAAGGTTGAATGTAATCAGGGTAAACCTCAGGTTACTTACAAGGAAGCTATCACAAAATCGGTTGAACTTCGTGAAGTTTACAAGAAACAGTCCGGTGGTCGTGGTAAGTTTGCTGATATCATCGTTCGTATCGAACCGGCTGACGAAAGTTTCGAAGGAACTCTGCAGTTCGTCGATGAAGTGAAGGGCGGTAACATTCCGAAGGAATTCATCCCGTCTGTCCAGAAAGGTTTCGAAAAAGCAATGAAGAACGGTATCCTTGCCGGCTATCCGTTGGATAAATTGAAAGTAACATTGATCGATGGTTCATTCCACCCGGTCGACTCTGACCAGTTGTCTTTCGAAATTTGTGCAATCCAGGCATTCAAGAGCGCTTCCGAAAAGGCAGGTCCTGCTTTGATGGAACCGATCATGCAGATGGAAGTCGTTACTCCGGAAGAAAGCATGGGTGATGTAATCGGCGACTTGAACAAACGTCGTGGACAGGTTGAAGGTATGGAAACAAGCCGTACAGGTGCTCGTATCGTAAAAGCTAAAGTTCCTCTGGCTGAAACATTCGGCTATGTAACAGCTTTGCGTACTATCACTTCTGGCCGTGCAACTTCTTCAATGCAGTTCTCGCACTATGCTCAGGTATCTTCTTCTATCGCTAAGCAGGTATTGACAGAAGTACAGGGTCGTGCTGATTTGATCAAATAATTTAGAAACATATATATAGATATGAGCCAAAAGATCAGAATTAAATTAAAGTCTTACGATTATTCTCTGGTAGACAAGTCTGCCGAGAAGATCGTAAAGACGGTTAAGGCTACCGGTGCAGTTGTTAGCGGCCCGATACCTCTGCCTACGCATAAGCGTATCTTTACTGTGAACCGCTCGACTTTCGTTAACAAAAAGTCTCGTGAGCAGTTCGAACTCTCTTCTTATAAGAGATTAATCGACATCTACAGCTCGACTGCAAAAACAGTTGACGCATTGATGAAGCTGGAATTGCCCAGTGGTGTTGAAGTAGAAATTAAAGTGTAAGTTTATTAACAAATTAGTGAAATGCCAGGATTATTAGGAAAAAAAATCGGAATGACATCCGTTTTCAGTGCCGAGGGAAAAAATCTTCCATGCACTGTTATCGAAGTGGGTCCTTGTGTAGTTACACAGATTAAGACTTTGGAAAATGATGGCTATGAAGCTGTACAGTTGGGTTTCGAAGAGAAAAAAGAGAAACACACGACACAGCCGGAAATGGGCCACTTTAAAAAGGCAGGTGTAACTCCCAAGAGATACTTGGCCGAGTTCAAGAATTTTGAAACCGAATATAAGCTCGGTGATGTAATCACTGTAGATTATCTGGAAGATGCAGGTTTCGTTGATGTAGTCGGTACATCAAAAGGTAAAGGTTTCCAGGGTGTAGTAAAGCGTCATGGTTTCGGTGGTGTAGGTCAGACTACTCACGGTCAGCATAACCGTCTGCGTGCTCCCGGTGGTATCGGTGCCTGTTCTTACCCTGCAAAGGTATTCAAAGGTATGCGTATGGCCGGCCAAATGGGTAATGAACGTGTAACCGTTCAGAACCTGCAAGTGATCAAGGTGATGCCGGAACACAATCTTTTATTGGTTAAAGGATCTGTTCCAGGAGCAAAAGGTTCAATCTTATTAATTGAAAAGTAATGGAACTGAGCGTATTAAATATTAAAGGTGAAGATACCGGAAGAAAGGTAACATTGAACGATGCTATCTTTGGCATTGAACCCAATGATCATGCTATTTACTTGGATGTAAAACAGTATTTGGCTAATCAGCGTCAGGGAACTCACAAGTCTAAAGAAAGAAGTGAAGTTTCCGGTAGTACTCGTAAATTGATCCGCCAGAAGGGTGGTGGTGGAGCTCGTCGTGGTGACATCAACTCTCCGGTATTGGTAGGTGGTGGCCGTGTATTCGGTCCGAAACCGAGAGATTATGAGTTCAAATTGAACAAGAAAGTAAAAGGCTTGGCTCGTAAGTCTGCCTTGACTTATAAAGCAAAGAATAACGCAATCGTAGTGGTAGAAGATTTCGCTCTGGAAGCTCCTAAAACTAAAGAATTCGTAACAATTGCTAAGAATCTGAAAGTGGCTGACGGAAAGTTACTTTTGGTTTTATCAGAGAAAAATAATTTCGTATATTTGTCGGCCAGAAATTTAGAGAAGGCAAATGTCATAACGGCTTCAGAGCTAAATACATACGGTGTGTTAAACGCTGTTAATTTGGTATTGACTGAGAGTTCTGTAGCTGTTATTGAAAAACTGTTTAACGCATAAGGAGTAGAAAAATGGGAATTATTATTAAACCTATAGTAACTGAGAAGCAAACAGCGATTACGGAAAAAATGGATAATCGCTATGGTTTTCGTGTTTCTCCTGATGCCAACAAGTTAGAGATTAAAAAAGCCATTGAAGACATGTATAATGTTACAGTAGTTGATGTTAACACCATCAACTACTCAGGAAAGCAGAAAAGTCGTTATACCAAATCCGGTATTATCAATGGCAAACAATCAGCTTTTAAGAAGGCTATCGTAACGTTGAAAGAAGGAGAAACAATTGATTTCTTTAGTAATATCTAAAAAAAGAAATGGGAATACGTAAATTAAAGCCCACAACACCGGGGCAGAGACACAAAGTTATTGGTGCATTTGATAAAATCACTGCAAGTACACCAGAAAAGTCTCTTGTAGTAGGTAAGAAGAGTACAGGTGGTCGTAACAACACTGGTAAGATGACAATGCGTTATCTTGGTGGCGGTCACAAACAGAAGTACAGATTTATCGATTTCAAGAGAAACAAAGATGGCATTCCTGCAACAGTTAAGTCTATCGAGTATGATCCTAACCGTACATCTCGTATCGCACTGTTGTATTACGCAGACGGAGCAAAGAGCTATATCATCGCTCCGAACGGATTGGAAGTTGGCCAGACAGTGGTTTCAGGAAGCGAAGCAGCTCCTGAGATAGGTAATACTTTGCCTATGGCAAATATTCCCGTTGGTACTATTATTCACAACATTGAGCTTCGTCCGGGACAGGGTGCTAAGTTAGTACGTTCTGCCGGTGCTTTTGCTCAGTTGACTTCGAAAGAAGGCGATTATGCAATTATTAAGATGCCTTCTGGCGAAACCAGAAAGATTCTTGCTGCTTGTAAGGCTACAATTGGTAGTGTAGGTAATTCAGACCATGGTCTTGAAAAATCAGGTAAAGCCGGTCGCTCTAGATGGTTAGGTCGTCGTCCTCGTAACCGTGGTGTCGTAATGAACCCGGTTGATCACCCGATGGGTGGTGGTGAAGGTCGTGCTTCCGGAGGTCATCCAAGATCTCGCAATGGCTTATATGCTAAGGGCTTGAAGACAAGAGCTCCGAAGAAGCATTCTTCAAAATATATTATTGAAAGAAGAAAGAAATAATCTGATTAATTAAGTAAACTATGAGTCGTTCGCTAAAAAAAGGCCCGTATATTAATGTAAAGCTTGAAAAGAAAGTCTTGGCAATGAATGAGTCAGGAAAGAAAGCTGTCGTTAAGACATGGGCAAGAGCTTCAATGATTTCGCCTGACTTTGTAGGCCATACTATTGCAGTTCACAATGGAAATAAATTTATTCCTGTTTTTGTAACCGAGAACATGGTAGGTCATAAACTGGGAGAGTTTTCTCCTACTCGTACGTTCCGTGGTCACGCCGGTAACAAGAAAAAATAATCGGTAGTAACAGGAATTCAGGAATCTGAAAATAAAAAGAATCAATAAAATGGGTGCTAGAAAAAGAATATCAGCTGAAGCAAGAAAAGAAGCTCAGAAGACCATGTACTTCGCAAAATTGCGGAACGTGCCGACTTCTCCCCGCAAGATGCGTCTCGTTGTAGACATGATCCGCGGTATGGAAGTATTCCGTGCACTTGGTGTTTTGAAGTTTTCTAACAAGGAAGCTGCAGCAAGAGTAGAAAAATTGCTTCGTTCAGCTATTGCCAATTGGGAACAGAAAAATGAACGTAAAGCAGAAGCTGGAGAGTTGTGCGTATCTTCAATCAGCGTAGATTGCGCTACTACATTGAAGAGAATGCGTCCGGCTCCTCAGGGAAGAGGATACAGAATTCGTAAACGTTCGAACCATGTAACTCTGTTTGTTGATACACTTAGTAAAAACGATAGTCAAAATTAATTTGTAGATGGGACAAAAAGTTAATCCGATTAGTAATCGTTTGGGAATTATCCGTGGTTGGGATTCCAATTGGTATGGCGGCAAGAAATACGGAGACACTTTGCTGGAAGATAGCAAAATCCGTAAATATCTGAATGCTCGTCTTGCTAAAGCTAGTGTATCTCGCGTCGTTATTGAACGTACGCTGAAGTTGATTACAATTACAGTTTGCACATCACGTCCGGGTATCATCATCGGAAAAGGTGGTCAGGAAGTTGATAAGTTGAAAGAAGAGTTGAAGAAAATTACCGACAAAGAAGTTCAGATCAACATCTTTGAGGTAAAAAGACCCGAATTGGACGCTGTTATCGTTGCAAACAATATTGCTCGTCAGCTTGAAGGAAAAATTGCTTACCGTCGTGCTATCAAGATGGCTATCGCCTCTACCATGAGAATGGGCGCCGAAGGTATTAAAGTGCAAGTCTCTGGTCGTTTGAATGGTGCTGAAATGGCTCGTTCAGAAATGTATAAAGAAGGAAGAACTCCGTTACACACATTCAGAGCAGATATTGATTATGCTTTGGCTGAAGCGTTGACGAAGGTTGGTTTGATCGGCGTTAAGGTTTGGATCTGCCGTGGTGAAGTTTATGGTAAGAGAGATCTTGCTCCTTCATTCGCTGCTTCTAAAGATTCAGGTCGCAGAAATGACAATGCCGGCGGCAGCAGAGAAAAGAACTTCAAGAGAAAGAAAGCTAATCGTTAAACGTTAGAATTTAAGAAGAGATGTTACAACCAAAGAAAACCAAGTTCAGAAGACAGCAGAAAGGCCGCATGAAGGGCGAAGCTCAACGTGGCAACCAGCTGGCATTCGGTTCGTTTGGTATAAAAGCGTTAGAAAATAAATGGATTACCGGTCGTCAGATCGAAGCTGCTCGTATCGCGGTAACTCGTTATATGCAACGTCAGGGTCAGGTTTGGGTTCGTATTTTCCCGGACAAACCAATCACAAAGAAGCCTGCTGAAGTACGTATGGGTAAAGGTAAAGGTAATCCCGAAGGATTTGTTGCGCCTGTTACTCCAGGTCGTTTGATTTTCGAAATCGAAGGGGTTCCTTTTGATATTGCTAAAGAAGCTTTGCGCTTAGCTGCACAGAAGCTTCCGGTAACAACGAAGTTTGTTGTGAGACGTGATTATGATATGGCTAATCAAAATGCGTAATTTGTTATGAAGATTGCAGAAATTAGAGAATTAAGCACGAAGGAGTTAGTAGAAAGAATTGATGCTGAAGTGGCTGCTTACGATCAGAAAGTGATCAACCACAGCATTTCTCCGAGTGAAAACCCTGCTCAGATTAAACAACAACGCAGGATGATTGCGCGCATGAAAACAGAATTGCGCCAGAGAGAAGTTAACAACAAATAATTGAGCCTGATGGAAACTAGAAATTTAAGAAAAGAAAGAACGGGCGTGGTTACTAGCAACAAGATGGATAAGAGCATCACAGTTGCTATTAAATGGAAGGAAAAACACCCCATTTATGGAAAGTTCGTTAGCAAGACGAAGAAATATCATGCTCATGACGAAAAGAATGAATGCGGTATCGGTGATACTGTAAAGATTATGGAAACTCGTCCTTTGAGCAAAACAAAAAGATGGAGATTAGTTCAAATAATCGAAAGGGCTAAGTAACATGATACAACAAGAATCAAGACTAGTAGTAGCAGATAACAGTGGTGCAAAAGAAGCGTTGTGTATTCGCGTTTTGGGTGGTACAAGAAAACGTTATGCCTCTGTAGGGGATGTAATTGTAGTAGCAATTAAAAGTGTAATCCCGGCAAGTGATGTGAAGAAGGGTGCTGTTTCTAAGGCTATCATTGTTCGCACTAAAAAAGAAATCCGCCGCCCGGATGGTTCATACATCCGTTTCGATGATAACGCTTGCGTATTGTTGAATGCCGGTGGTGATATTCGTGGAAGCCGTATCTTTGGTCCGGTTGCCAGAGAACTTCGTGCAACAAACATGAAAATTGTTTCACTTGCACCTGAAGTGCTTTAATTTTGTAAAACTTAAAGTAATGAGCAAATTACATATCAAAAAAGGCGATATAGTTTTTGTTAATGCCGGCGAAGACAAAGGTAAGACAGGTCGTGTTTTAGAAGTTCTTGTAAAAGACAACCGTGCCATTGTAGAAGGTATTAATATGGTATCAAAGCATACCAAGCCTAATGCAAAGAATCCTCAAGGAGGTATTGAAAAGAAGGAAGCTCCTATTCATATTTCTAACCTGAACGTTGTTGACCCGAAATCCGGTAAGCCGACACGTATCGGTCGTAAGTTAGACGAAAAAGGTGCTTTAGTGCGTTATTCTAAAAAATCAGGGGAGGAAATTAAGTAATGAGCAATACTGCCAGTCTTAAGAAAGAATATCAGGACAGAATTGTTCCTGCTTTGACGAAAGAGTTCGGTTATAAAACCGTAATGCAGGTTCCCGTACTGAAGAAGATTGTTATCAATCAGGGTTTGGGTATGGCTGCTGCAGATAAGAAGATTATCGATATCGCCATCAGCGAATTGTCTACAATCACAGGCCAGAAGGCTGTTGCGACAGTTTCAAAGAAGGATATCTCTAACTTCAAGTTGCGTAAGAAAATGCCGATCGGTGTAATGGTGACATTACGTCGTGAACAGATGTACGAATTCCTGGAAAGACTCGTTCGCGTAGCTCTTCCTCGTATTCGTGACTTCAAGGGAATCGAGAGCAAATTGGACGGAAGAGGCAATTATACCCTCGGAATTCAGGAACAAATCATTTTCCCTGAAATAAATATCGATAATATTACCAAAATATTGGGAATGAATATTACCTTTGTGACCTCTGCGAAAACAGACGAAGAAGGGTATGCTCTCTTGAGAGAATTTGGGTTGCCTTTTAAAAATGCAAAAAAAGACTAAGTAGTTATGGCAAAGGAATCAATGAAAGCCCGTGAGGTGAAAAGAGCAAAGCTCGTAGCTAAATACGCTGCTAAAAGAGCAGAACTGAAAGCAGCTGGAGACTATGAAGCTTTACAGGCTTTACCTAAAAATGCTTCTCCTGTACGTTTGCACAATCGTTGCAAAATTACAGGTCGTCCGAAAGGCTATGTACGCCAGTTCGGTATTTCTCGTATTCAACTGCGTGAAATGGCATCTCATGGTTTAATCCCGGGTGTAAAGAAAGCAAGTTGGTAAGAGTTTTTTTAATTTAAATATTGTCCGGGTGGCCGGATCAATTTAATTCATTTATATATGACAGATCCTATTGCAGATTATTTGACAAGATTGCGTAACGCAATCAAAGCGAAGCACAGAGTTGTTGAAGTGCCGGCGTCAAATTTAAAGAAAGAGATCACTAAGATCCTTTTCGACAAGGGTTACATTCTTAATTTTAAGTTTGTAGAAGATGGTCCTCAGGGTACAATTAAGATTGCCTTGAAGTATGACCTGGTAAACAAAGTAAATGCAATCAAGAAACTTGAGAGAGTTTCTACCCCTGGTTTGCGTAAGTACACTGGTTACAAGGAAATGCCGAGAGTATTGAATGGTTTAGGTATTGCCGTTCTTTCTACTTCTAAAGGTGTGATGACAGACAAAGAAGCCCGTGATCTGAAGATCGGTGGTGAAGTATTATGTTATGTTTATTAATTAGGAGGGAAGAAGAATGTCAAGAATAGGAAAATTACCAATTCATGTACCGGCCGGTGTTACGGTTACCATTAAGGATAATGTTGTGACTGTTAAAGGTCCCAAAGGCGAAATGACTCAGGCTGTGAATCCTGATATTAATGTGACTTTGGAAGATGGAATCATTCATCTGACACGTCCGACAGACGAAAAGAACCATCGTGCGCTGCACGGTTTGTATCGTTCGCTGATCAACAACATGGTGATCGGTTGTTCAGAAGGATACAAAAAAGAACTGGAACTTGTCGGTGTTGGTTACCGTGTGACAAATACAGGTCAGCTGTTAGATCTTTCTTTAGGTTATACTCACAACATCTACATGCAGTTGCCTAAAGAAGTGAAAGTTGAAACAAAGGCAGAGAGAAATAAAAATCCTCTTATTATCCTTGAATCGGCTGATAAACAATTACTGGGACAGATTTGTGCTAAGATTCGTTCATTCAGAATGCCGGAGCCGTATAAAGGTAAAGGTATTAAGTTCGTGGGTGAAGAAATTCGCAGAAAGTCTGGTAAATCAGCAGGTAAGTAATCTACGTAAACTGAAATTATCATGACAACGAAGGAAGAAAGAAGATTAAAGATAAAAGCAGGTGTACGCGGTAAGATCTCAGGAACTCCTGAACGTCCGCGCCTGACTGTGTTTAGAAGCAACAAGCAGATCTATGCACAGGTTATAGATGATACTACAGGTAAGACTCTGGCTGCAGCATCCTCTTTGAAGATGGATGTTAAGGCTCCGAAAAAAGAGATTGCTGCCAAGGTTGGAGAACAGATCGCTAAAGTTGCCCAGGAAGCTGGTGTACAGGCTGTAGTTTTCGACCGTAACGGTTACCTGTATCACGGGAGAATTAAAGAATTAGCTGATGCTGCACGTAACGGCGGCCTTAAATTTTAATGAAGATGGCAGGAGTTAATAATAGAGTTAAGTCGACCAACGACATAGAGTTGAAGGACCGTTTGGTTGCAATCAACCGCGTAACTAAAGTAACCAAAGGTGGACGTACATTCAGTTTTGCTGCTATTGTTGTAGTAGGAAACGAAGACGGCATCGTTGGCTGGGGCTTGGGTAAAGCCGGTGAAGTAACGACAGCTATCGCAAAAGGTGTTGAAGCTGCAAAGAAAAATCTGATCAAAGTTCCTGTTCACAAAGGTACTATTCCTCACGAACAGTTGGCTAAGTTCGGTGGCGCTCAGGTGCTGATCAAACCGGCTTCTCACGGTACCGGTGTTAAAGCTGGTGGTGCTATGCGTGCTGTATTGGAAAGTGTAGGTATCACAGACGTTTTGGCTAAGTCAAAAGGTTCTTCTAACCCTCACAACTTGGTAAAGGCAACTATTGCCGCTTTGAGTGAGTTAAGAAGCCCGTTGATGGTTGCTCAGAACAGAGGTGTTGCAGTAGAAAAAGTATTCAGAGGTTAATTAGGGAGGATAATAAGTTATGGCAACTATCAAAGTTAAGCAGACAAAAAGTAGAATTAAATGCCCGAAAGACCAAAAGAGAACTCTTGATGCACTGGGTCTGAAGAAAATGAACCAGGTAGTAGAACATGAAGCTACTCCGGCTATTCTGGGTATGGTTGAGAAAGTGAAACATTTGGTTTCAGTAGTAAAGTAATAACGGTTGAAAAATAAATTATAGGATATGAATTTATCAAATTTAAAACCTGCTGAAGGATCTACCAAGACCAGAAAAAGAATCGGCCGTGGTCCGGGTTCAGGATTAGGAGGAACTTCAACAAGAGGTCATAAAGGTGCGAAATCAAGATCCGGTTACAAGCAGAAAATCGGTTTCGAAGGTGGTCAGATGCCTATACAGAGACGCTTACCTAAATTTGGTTTCAAGAATATTAACCGCGTTGAATATAAAGCTATCAATCTTTCTACATTACAGGGCATGGCTGAAGCTCAGCAGCTCTCTAAGATTGGTATCAACGAACTGATCGAAGCAGGTTTCATTTCCTCTTCCCAGTTGGTTAAAATTCTTGCTAACGGCAACTTGACAGCTAAACTTGAAGTGGAAGCTCACGCTTTCTCTAAGAGTGCTGAAGCTGCTATCCAGGCAGTAGGTGGAACTGTTGTTAAACTCTAAGTTATGAGAGCAGTTGAAACAATAAAAAATATCTGGAAGATAGAGGATCTGAGAAATCGGATCCTCACCACTCTTTTATTGGTGGCTATATACCGTTTCGGTACATACGTTGTTCTTCCGGGTATTGATCCTAAAGCGTTGACCGCTTTGCAGGAACAGACAAGAGGCGGATTGTTGGCGTTGTTGGATATGTTCTCTGGTGGTGCTTTCTCTAATGCATCTATCTTTGCATTAGGGATTATGCCGTATATCTCCGCTTCCATTGTAATGCAGTTGATGGCAATTGCAGTTCCTTCTTTCCAGAAATTACAGAGAGAAGGTGAAAGTGGTCGTCGTAAGATCAACCAGTGGACTCGTTATCTGACAGTCATGATCCTTCTGTTCCAAGGTCCGACGTATCTTGTTAACTTAAGTGTACAGCTGAAAGCCGCCGGTGCAGCTTTGCCTGCAGGTATATGGTTTACAATTTCCTCTACAGTTATCTTAGCTGCTGGAAGTATGTTTATCTTATGGCTTGGTGAAAGAATTACAGATAAAGGTGTTGGAAATGGTATTTCATTTATCATTTTAGTTGGTATTATAGCCCGTCTGCCGCACTCTTTGTTCGAAGAATTTATTTCGAGAACAAGTGAGAAAACCGGTGGTCTGGTTATGTTCTTGTTTGAAATGTTGTTCCTTTTGCTGGTTATTGCAGGTGCGATCCTGTTGGTACAAGGTACTCGCAAGGTTCCCGTACAGTATGCAAAGCGGATCATTGGAAATAAACAATATGGTGGCGCACGCCAGTACATCCCTCTTAAGGTGAATGCAGCAAACGTGATGCCTATCATCTTTGCCCAGGCAATCATGTTTATTCCTATTTCAATTGTTGGTTTCTCAAGCACAGGCGAACAGTCTGGTTTCGTAGCTGCGTTTATGGACAATACCGGATTTTGGTACAACTTCGTATTTGCTGTACTGATTATCTTGTTTACATATTTCTATACAGCTATCACGATCAATCCTACTCAGATGTCGGATGATCTGAAGAGAAACAACGGGTTCATTCCAGGTGTTAAGCCGGGAAAGAGTACCAAAGATTATTTGGATACCATCATGGACCGTATTACTTTGCCGGGAGCATTCTTCCTCGCATTAGTGGCTATCATGCCTGCTTTTGCCCGGATCGCCGGTGTAAGTATGGCGTTCTCCCAGTTCTTTGGCGGAACATCTTTGTTGATCCTGGTTGGTGTGGTGTTGGATACACTGCAGCAAGTAGAAAGTCATTTGCTGATGCGTCATTATGACGGTTTGTTGAAGTCAGGAAGAATTAAAGGTCGCTCAGGCGCGGTTGGTGCTTATTAATTAGAATGATCTATTTAAAAACAGATGAAGAAATTGAGTTGATGCGTGCGGCGAATCAACTGGTGGGCAAGACGCTTGGCGAATTGGCCAAACATATCGCTCCCGGTGTCAATACGCTTCAACTCGATAAGATTGCCGAGGAATTCATTAGAGATAATGGTGCGGTTCCGGCGTTTTTGGGATACGGAGGTTTTCCTAATTCCATATGTGCTTCCGTGAATGAACAGGTTGTACATGGTATTCCCTCTTCGAAGATAATACTGAAAGAGGGAGATGTCATATCTGTCGACTGCGGTACGGTGTTGAATGGTTTTGTCGGCGACTCGGCTTATACGTTTTGTGTGGGCGAAGTCGATCCTAAAGTGAAAGCCTTGTTGAAGACAACAAAAGAATCGCTTTACCTGGGAATCCAGCATGCCATCGAAGGCAAACGCCTCGGAGACATCAGTCATGCCGTACAGTCCTATTGTGAATCGAAAGGCTACTCTGTTGTCAGGGAGCTGGTCGGCCACGGTATCGGACGTAAGATGCACGAAGAGCCGGAAGTCCCCAATTACGGACGCCCCGGTTGCGGTCCCTTGTTACGCAGCGGTATGTGTATCTGCATAGAACCGATGATCAATATGGGAAGCAAGAATGTCGCTTTTGAAAAAGACGGTTGGACAGTCCGTACGAAAGACAGAAAGTGTTCGGCTCATTTCGAGCATTGTATCGCGATCCGTCCCGAAGGACCCCAGATCTTGTCTTCATTCGAGTTTTTAGAAGAAGTTTTAGGTAATAACGCAATTTAATTTGATTTAATTTTATATGGCTAAACAGTCAGCAATTGAACAAGATGGAGTTATAGTAGAAGCATTGTCGAACGCAATGTTTCGTGTAGAATTAGAGAACGGACATGAAATCACTGCTCATATCTCAGGGAAGATGCGGATGCACTACATCAAGATCCTTCCCGGTGATAAAGTAAGAGTTGAGATGTCTCCGTATGATCTATCGAAAGGTAGAATTGCTTTTAGATATAAATAAAAAAAACAACAAGATATGAAAGTAAGAGCATCTTTAAAGAAGCGCACTCCCGAATGCAAAATCGTTAGAAGAAAGGGACGCTTATACGTAATTAACAAGAAAAATCCTAAGTATAAACAACGTCAAGGATAATTTATTATTTTTGCAAAATAATTTAAGTAAGTAATATGGCTATAAGAATAGTTGGTGTAGACTTGCCACAAAATAAAAGAGGAGAAATTGCCTTGACCTATATTTACGGTATTGGTCGTAGCGCTTCAAAATCCATTTTAGACAAAGCAGGGATCGATCGTGATATCAAAGTGAAAGACTGGACAGACGATCAGGCTGCAAAAGTACGTGAAGTCATTGGCGAAGATTATAAGGTAGAAGGTGATCTTCGTTCCGAAGTTCAGCTGAACATCAAGCGTCTGATGGATATCGGATGTTACAGGGGTGTTCGTCACCGTATTGGTTTGCCTTTGAGAGGCCAGAGCACAAAGAACAACGCTCGTACTCGCAAGGGTAAGAAGAAAACTGTTGCAAATAAGAAAAAAGCTACTAAATAATAAGAATTGATATGGCAAAGAAAACAGTCGCAGCAAAGAAGAGAAACGTAAAAGTTGACGCTTACGGTCAAGCTCATATTCATTCTTCTTTTAACAACATTATTGTATCTCTTGCTAATAGCGAAGGTCAGGTAATCAGTTGGTCTTCTGCTGGTAAGATGGGATTCAGAAGTTCTAAAAAGAACACTCCGTATGCAGCTCAGATGGCAGCTCAGGATTGTGCAAAAGTAGCTTACGATCTTGGTTTGAGAAAAGTAAAAGTATTCGTAAAGGGACCGGGTAACGGACGTGAGTCTGCTATCAGAACTATCCACGGTGCAGGCATTGAAGTAACGGAAATCGTTGACGTTACTCCGCTTCCTCACAATGGTTGTCGTCCTCCGAAAAAGAGAAGAGTATAATTAACTATAGTTTCTTGAACATTGAATCCGGAATTGTGAATAGATTACACAAAGACCTTATCCTCTCTGTAGTCGCGGCTGCACGGTTCCAGATTCAGAACAGAACATTAAAACAATAAAAAAATGGCAAGATATACTGGACCTAAAACAAGAATTGCCCGTAAGTTTGGCGAGGCAATATTCGGACCGGATAAAGTTCTTTCAAAGAAGAACTATCCTCCCGGACAGCACGGAAACGCCCGCAAAAGAAAAACTTCTGAGTACGGAATCCAGCTTCGTGAGAAGCAGAAAGCTAAATACACATACGGTGTATTGGAAAAACAGTTTAGAAACCTGTTTGAAAAGGCATCACGTTCAAAAGGTATTACCGGTGAAGTGCTGTTGCAGTTACTGGAAGGCCGTCTGGACAATTTAGTATTCCGTTTGGGTATCGCTCCGACGCGTGCTGCTGCTCGTCAGTTGGTTTCTCATCGTCACATTACAGTAGACGGTAAGGTTGTAAACATTCCTTCTTACTCTGTAAAAGCCGGTCAGGTTATTGGTGTTAGAGAAAGATCCAAGTCTCTGGAAGTGATTGCCGACGCACTGTCAGGCTTCAACCACAGCAAGTATCCTTGGATCGAATGGGATCAGTCTTCTTTAAGCGGAAAATTACTGCATCTGCCGGAAAGAACTGACATTCCTGAAAACATTAAAGAGCAGTTGATCGTAGAATTGTATTCTAAATAATAATTGATTTCCATGGCGATATTAGCATTTCAAAAACCCGATAAAGTATTAATGTTGGAAGCGGACAATTTCTTCGGAAAGTTTGAATTTCGTCCGTTGGAACCCGGCTATGGTATTACGATAGGTAATGCTCTGCGCCGTATTCTCCTGTCGTCGCTTGAAGGTTTTGCTATTACATCCATTAAGATCGAAGGGGTTGACCATGAATTTGGTACAATCCCCGGAGTCATCGAGGATGTGACAAACATTATCTTGAATCTGAAACAAGTACGGTTCAAGCATATTGTAGACGACATAGAGAATGAAAAAGTAAGTATTACTGTTTCGGGTTCGGAAGTGTTCAAAGCCGGTGATATAGGTAAACAGCTGACCGGATTCGAAGTATTGAATCCTGAGTTGGTTATTTGTCGTTTGGATCCGAACGCAGGTTTCCAGATCGAGCTGACGATTAACAAAGGTCGCGGATATGTTCCCGCTGATGAAAACAGAGACCCGAATGCAGACATGCACGTGATTGCAATCGACTCTATTTACACACCTATTCGTAACGTCAAGTATTCGATCGAAAACTTCCGTGTTGAGCAAAAGACGGACTACGAAAAGTTGGTTCTTGAAATAGCCACTGATGGTTCTATTCATCCGAAGGAAGCGTTAAAAGAAGCAGCTAAGATTCTGATTCACCATTTCATGTTGTTCTCAGATGAAAAGATTGCTATCGAGACAGTAGATACTGACGGTAATGAGGAATTCGATGAAGAAGTGCTTCACATGCGTCAGTTGCTGAAGAGCAAGCTCTCGGATATGGATCTTTCCGTTCGCGCATTGAATTGCTTGAAGGCCGCAGATGTTGAAACATTAGGTGAACTGGTTAAATTCAACAAGAATGACCTGTTGAAATTCCGTAACTTCGGTAAGAAGTCACTTACAGAACTTGATGAACTGCTTGAGAGTCTGAACCTTTCATTCGGTATGGATATCACTAAATATAAATTAGATAAAGAGTAAGTATAGCGATGAGACACAATAAAAAAATAAATCATTTAGGTCGTACAAATACTCACCGTAACGCAATGCTTTCAAACATGGCATGTTCTCTTATCAAACATAAGAGAATCTTCACCACTGTTGCTAAAGCGAAAGCGCTTCGTAAATTTGTAGAACCGCTTATCACTAAGTCTAAAGAGGATACAACTCACTCAAGACGTGTGGTATTCAGCAATTTGCAAGACAAATATGCTGTAACAGAATTGTTCAAGGAAGTATCTCAGAAGATCGGTGACCGTCCGGGTGGTTACACTCGTATCCTGAAGACTGGCAACCGTCTGGGTGACAACGCAGCCATGTGCTTCATTGAACTGGTTGATTACAACGAAAACATGTTGAAGACAGCTACAGCCAAGAAAGCAACTAAGACAAGACGTTCTCGTAAAAAGTCTACAACTGCTGAAACAGAAGCTCCTGTTGCAGAAGCACCGGTTGCTGAAGAAAAAGCTGCTGAATAATTACGGCTTATTTCAACAAACAAATAAAAAAAGCCTGTCTGCCTTTCGCAGACGGGCTTTTTTGCGTTTTACCAGAGCCTGATCCTAACGGACAGTCTCAAATAGAGGTTCATCCCTTTCCGTAGGATCCTGAGGAGCAGGGCGAGGAAAAGTTTCAGGGTCGATGGGAGATGTTTCATCCGGTACAGGTTTAAAGTGGAACAAAAAATTCAACAAAGCCAGGATAAATTCAAGAATCTTTCTGATTTTCTGCATGATAAGGGCTTTTAAAAGGTTGTATGTTTATTTTTCTTTCTCCGTCCCCTGAAGGGGACGGCAAGGGACGGCAAGGGAAGAGGAGTGTCTGAACCGCCTGTCCGCACCCTTGCCGCAAGGCCTCAAAAGAACCGGCTTTATCATCAACCATCTCTTTTGCCGTCCCCTTCAGGGGACGGTAAAGAAAGAGGAGCAATCAAAGCCATGACAGCCTGTATCGTCTGTGCGATCTGGATGATGCTGTGCCGGTAGGTTTCCCGGTTATCGCCGTTCAGCTCGCTGATATAGGGGCTGTAGGCGATCTCCTTTGCGTAGGCCTGCGGGTCGTTGCTTACCTGCCAGGCGGAGCGGTAGTTGTTTCGGATCAGGCGGGCGAAATCCAGGAAGGAGTTCTCTCGCGTGTCGTAACGGCGGAAATCCAGCGAATAGGCGGAAGCCTTTACGGTCGTCTTCCCGCCGTGCCAATAGGCGTTGCTGCAACCGTAGGCGGTCAGTCCGAAATAGTTCCGGAAGCCCTTTGCCAGGTCGCTCGTGCCCCAACCGCTTTCAAACGCCGCCTGTGCCAGAATGACCAGCGGATTCATGTTGAAAGCAGTCCCTGCCGACAATGCTGCCGGCAGACACTCTTTTACGAAGCTGATTTGTGCTGGTTTCATAATTCTCCAGGTCTTTCTTCTTCACCACCTGTATTGGATTTATCTGTCTCTTGTCCAATACGTTCAAGGCTCACTTTGGCTATCATTTCGCGTAGTTTAACTCCCGGAGAGAAGATTATTCGCGGCTTTCTGACCATTGATGCCTGAAAATCGTCCGCATTTACCACTCCAGAGCTTCCGAGCGAGATCCGGAAGTTGCCCAATGCACCCAACTGGACCACTTCGCCACGCAGCAACGCTTCCTGCATGCAACGGATCAGTCCCAACAAGACGAGAGCCACATCGCCGTCGCTGGCTGTCGAACGGTCTGCCACCACATCGCAGATCGTGTCGAAATCCATCATACCGGTGACATTGGCCGAGGCATAATACCGTTTGGCATCTGCTGCCGCATCTTTGGTCAAGTCTTTTTTCAAAACAAGTTTGTACTTTACTGACATACGATTAATAGATTAAGGGTTAGTGAATTATTACATTACAAAGATACGACGCCCGGCAGCCTCGCGGGAAAGGTATATACGGCTATCGGAAGTTTCGACAGCATTCGTTTATTTCGCGGATTGTACCCCTGCGATCGCCTGCCTGCACGGGTTTACCGGAGCCGGTGAAGCAGACGAAGCCGATGCATATAAGAAAAAAACTGCCCCTCTATATTGCCGGGGGCGTGGTGGTGGAGAGGCGTATTCCGCCCCGAAATCTGCCAAATCTGCCAAATTTGCCCCCCCCTCCTTTTAAAATGGTACAAAAGGGTGTGTGGTGTGGGTAATGTGTTGATATATAGCTGAATAATGGTCTATTTCCATGCTTTTACGGAGCTGTGTACGATCACTTTATCCTCTTCTCACGGACGTTTGTCTGTTACTTTTGGCTTGATCCAAAAGTAACCAAAAGATCAAGGCCGAACCTGCTTCGCTACTCCGTTCCCTTCGTTCGCTGTCGCGTCTGAAACTCGCTTCGCTCAGACAGCAGACGCTCCGGACGCTCACTTCGGTCTCTGCGCTTAACGCTCACCAGCTTAGGCCGGAGATAGAGCCTGACGGCTCTTTAAGGATTGCCGATACTGCCTGCTTCTTGCGATCCCGTGCTTTGGCACAGGGCCGCAGAAGAACGGTTAAGCCTTGATCTTTTGGTGCGGTTGCCTTGTCCTGTCTCATTCAAACGTGCCGATGTGGTGAAGGAGGCAAATGTCCGTGAAATCTCTGAATCGACTGTCGGTAAGTTTCTTCGGGAACTACTCGAAAATGGTCTAATGTTCTCTGAAAGAATGGGTTATTGCGAGAGGACGGGGCGAGGAAAGCATGTTGTCGAATTTAAAATGCCCCCGGCAAATTTGGCAAATTTGGCAGGTTTTTAGGGCTAAATTCGAGAAAACCCGAAAAACGAACGTATAGGCATCGGATCAAAAACGAATAAGCACCCCTCTGAAACGCAGTAAGCATCGGAGGTTTCCCTAAAAAGCACCGATTTTTGAACGGAAGCGGCGTTGATGAATTTTTAGAATGTCGTTTTTGGAAATAAATAACTGGGGATCAAGTGTTTAGGTGGAGGAAAAATGACTAAAAAAAGGATCGTTTTTTTTAGTCATTTTTTTCGCCTATATTTGGAGTTCGTGTTGAAAAGGCGGTTTTTCGTCCTTAAATTGCTATCTGATTGATAAGAAAGGATATAGAGGTGAGATTTTTTTTCAAGAAAAGAGTTGTGGTTTTAAAAAGTATGTGTATTTTTGTGCTGTAAAAATGACGAATTAAAACGATGGTTTTTGCTATCAAGATACAAATGTTAACACGTGTACATTATTAATGCGTGTACATATATATGGAACGGACATTTCAATTATTGTATTATTAATATTAAATTTTAGATTA
>NZ_JACOOJ010000021.1 GCF_014287585.1 Parabacteroides hominis
AGAACGAAAATGGCAATTATTACTTATACAACTCGGAAAATTGCGGCATAGAAAAATACTATATCGGGAAAAGGAGGAAACGATATAAAAAGAGGATGTGTCGGTTTTGACACACCCTCTTTCGTTCATCGGAAATCCAGACATGTCTGTATATATTACAGCATCTTCATTATGTAAGGGCCTCTTTTGAGCCCGTAAGCTTGACTGTCTATTCATAATGAGTGTAAAGTTACATTTTTAGAATACAGGCTACTTCTTTACGAATGAGTAAAAGTTCACACATCAAGTTCAAAAAAGACATAACTCTGATAACATACTCATTTATAACGTATTTTCGCATCCGATTTACAATGGAAACAGAAGGGTAATTGAAAAAATCCAATGTTTAGGCAAAAGAAGGAATGCATTTACCGAATGTAAAAATCAGAATAAAGCAGTTAGAGAATATGAAACATATATATACTACGATAATCCTTTTATTATATTCATTACAAGCATGCAGTATATCTACCATGACAGATGCAGAACCTTTCTCAATTCTCAGCAAAGAAGGCTGGTGGGTTATTTCTGGCATGTTTATCTCTTTGGTTTGTTTGAGCCTCTTTCTCTATGTCTATGAGAAGAAAGTTTTTCCAAAAGACCGGAAGGTGTACAAGGATAGTAAATTCTATCAAAAAAACTGGGAAAAACTATATTATGAAAAATTGGTCTTATTCAAGTCTTTATCTGTCGGTATAATTATTTATGATAAAAATGGGCGACAACAAGAGATGAACCCAGTAGCTGCTAAGATATTGGGGATAAAAGATATTCAATCGCATATAGCCAAACAATCTTTGTTTTTCGATGACATGCCGATTGCAAATGAATACAAAGAGCGTTTTCGCAAAGGAGAAGACTTTGACGTACAAATACAAGGTTATCTGAATATGTCTTCAACTACGGTACATGATTCGGATGAAAATTCTTTTGATAAATCCATCATCGATATTCAGATCAGAAGACTTAAAGATGCCGAAGATAATACAGATGGTTATTTTGTCATATTGAATGATATGACCTCAAAATATGAGGTAGAACAGCGTTTAATACAATCTGAGGCCAGACTTAAGATGGCACTTTCTGCAGGAAAACTGAATGTATGGAAATATGATGTGAAGAATGATCAGTATTCGACCCTTTACGGAAAGACATTTTTCACAGATAGATGTTCTTTAAATCAGGTAGCTTCTATAGTACATCCGGATGACAAATCGGTTTTTCTTGAAAAATCCCAGACTATATTAGCAGGAAAAATCGATGAGACCGATCTGATTTTACGTTTATTCAACAATAAAACAAATCAGTATCATACCATAGCAAATAGAATCTCTGCCAGAAAGGATGAAAAAAAACAAGTTTCTTACGTTATCGGAGTACATAAAGACATTACAAAATCAATTTTATACGAACAGGAACGTGAAAGGAATCACAAAAAATTAGAATTTGTAATTCGCCATGCCAATCTCGTACTTTGGGAATATGATGTAAAAACGAAACTATTCAAATCATACAATGAACCCTTGAATGGATTTAATGAAGAGAAATTATTAAGTCTTAACGATTACCATCGTTATATGCATCCAGACGACATAGCCAGGTCAGGACTTATGAATTTTCTTAATTTAATGGATGAAGGACGTAATGAATCATATTCTGTAGATGTACGATTGAGATTTTGTGACACAGAAGCTTGGAAACATTGTACAATTAGCGGATCTCCTTTTGAAAAAGATACAGATGGAAAGGTTGTTAAGTTTGTTGGCTTCCGTAAAGATAACACGGAATGGAATACTCTTATAGAGGAGTTGAAAACAATAAACAGCCAACTTAATATGGCTCTCAAGGCAGGTAATATCGTTCCTTTTGTTTGGGACATGGAATCGAATATGGTACGCATCACAACAAGAGACAGGCTTGAAAATATAAGTGATGCATTTGAAAAGAGACACGAAGGTTTAGCCTTGGAAAAAGTCCTTTTGAATATGCCGCCGGACGATAGGGAACGTGTACATACCATATTTGCAAAATTTAAAGCAGGTAATATATCCGAAGTACATGACGAGATCCGGTATGACGCGAAACAAAGATATAAGGAGGTCTTCGAATGTAATATGATAGGGATAAAAAGCGAAACGGGCAAGGTTGATAAAGTTATGGGATGTTTATTAAACATAACTGAACGTAAGAAAATGATTCTCAACTTGGAAGATGCGAGAAAATCTGATCGTTTAAAATCCGCATTCCTTGCTAATATGAGCCATGAAATCCGAACTCCATTGAATGCGATCGTTGGTTTCTCCCAATTATTAATGGAAGAAACAGATCCCGATACAAAAGCCGAGTTTGTAAAAATTATCACTTTCAATAATGAACTTTTACTCAAATTAATCAATGATATTCTCGATTTATCAAAAATAGAGGCAGGTTTTACAGAAATGAAGATTACAAGCTTTGATTTTGCTGAATATTTTGAAGAAATCGCTATCTCGATGAAAATACAATGTTCAAATCCGAATGTGAAATTTATTTCTGTAAATCCGTATAAAAGCTGTATAGTGGAGTTGGATAAACAACGCTTAGCACAGATTCTTACCAATTTTGTCAATAATGCCATTAAATATACACCACATGGTTCCATCACTATGGGGTATAAAGCATGCGAAAATAACATACGGATTTATGTATCAGATACGGGTATCGGCATATCCGATAAGAAAAAAGGACGGGTATTCGAACGCTTCGAGAAATTAGATGATTTTGCTCAAGGCAATGGGTTAGGCTTATCCATCTGTAAAGCCATCGCTGAAGCTAACGGCGGCAGTGTCGGTTTTACAAGCAATGAAGGGCAAGGTTCTACATTTTGGGCTGATCTCAAATGCAATCCGACAGTGGTGGAATAAAGGAATTTAATAGACAAAACAGAAAACTAAAAACAATCTAAATATCATGACAATGAAGAAACTCTTACTTGTATTTTCACTATTACTGTGGTGTACTACCTTATTGGGCTCAGAGATACAAGAACAAAAAGATAGCCTGAAGTCTTTACTGGATAATACAGTCATTCCCCAAGAACGCTTTAAACTACTAAAACAGATCGCTAACATCTACCAGGATAGCTCGCAAGAAGCTCATTGGTTACAACAATTGATGAACGAATCTTTAACGAATAAAGACTTCGATATGCATGAATGGAGCGTACGTCAGCTTACACGTCTATATAACAATTTGGATAATGAAGACTGTGTCAATTTTTATGCCCATTATTCCGATTCTTTATCTAAAAAGTCCGGAAGATATTCCGATCATTATTTCGCAACCCAGTTACTCTATAACCAATATCTGATAGAAAAACATCATTTGGAAAAAGCGACCTTGAATGCGAATTATTTGTATGAGACGGCAAAAGCATACAACAGCAATATGGGGATCGTATGCAGCAATGAGTGCCTGGCATTAATAAATACCTATATAGGTCTGGACAGCATCGCCGCGAACTACCACCTCGAAGCAGTGCAAATATTGCCGAAAGAAAAGGAGACAATGGGGCTTCGTGCCCAACTACTGACCGACCTCATAGCGTCGTTATTGAAGATGAAGGATCTTGATGACGCAGAGGAATATATAGAAGAGCTGGAAAACCACATCGACGAAATGTATGAAAACAAGGTTTACTATCCATACGATCGAGGATGGATGATGTTATATACATATAAAATAGAACTGGCTACCTACCAGAAAAGATATAGCGAGATTCCCGCCTATATAGCTAAAGTAGAGTCCCATGCCCCGAAAGTAGTGACCCCTTACATGTTTTTCTATTATGAAACATGTCTGGCCAGATATTACAAATCCATCGGGCAAAACTCGACAGCCTTGAGAATGGTGGATGCCGCCATATCCAAAACCGCTGTGGAAAACAGCCGTTTCCAATTAGGCAGATTAAAAGCCGATATATTGACAGAGCAAGGGTTATTCAGAGAGGCTGCTGTCGAATACAGGAATATAACAAATATTTACGAGCAGTCCATCAAACAACAATTCATTGAGAATATCTCGGAGCTAAGTAACATGCATAATATCAAAAACCTGCAATTAAAGATAAACAAACTTGAAATACAAAAACTGAAGGATAAACAAACCCGCATAGTGGCCTGGATTGTATTTGCCATATTCCTGTCCGGCTGTTTTTTTTATTGGAATACTTTCCGCTTGAATCAAAAACTGAACCGGGAGAAAAAAGAGCTACAAATCTCAGAAGATAAATATCGCCTCGCCTGCGAGCATGCAATGGAGTCCGATCGTCAAAAAAGTTTGTTTCTTTCGAACATGAGTCATGAGATACGTACTCCTCTTAACGCAATCGTAGGATTTGCCAATATTTTGATAGAAGGCGACATTGAAAAGGAAGAAAAAGAAGAATACGTTAAGATCATCAATAATAATTCCGATTTATTGTTGAACTTAATTAACGACATTTTGGATTTTTCAAAAATCGAGTCCGAGAAATATCGTTTTTCTTTTGATTATCACAACTTGCAAGAATGTTGTTACAATGTTTTAGAAAGCATCAAAAGTAAGGTAAAACCCAGTGTGAAACTTTCGTTTATTACCGATGGGGATACAGATACGAACTTCAGGCTTTACACAGATAAACTTCGTTTTCAACAAGTCTTGATCAATCTAATCGGAAACGCTTGCAAATTTACACAAAATGGTTTTATCTCCTTATCATATAAGTTCGACAAGGAGGCTAAACTTGTTTATTTCAGCGTAACAGATACAGGGTCAGGTATTCCACTGGATAAACAGGAGCAAATCTTCGAGCGTTTTGTGAAGTTGAATACATTTGTACAGGGAACAGGCCTGGGTTTGTCCATCTGTAAACTGATAGTCGAACGGTTGGGTGGAAAGATCTGGTTAGATAAAAAATATAGCGAAGGTTGCCGTTTTATTTTTACTCATCCGTTAGCACAATAAATTCGCGATTAAAGTAGAACTTAATTCAATGTTTATCATATATAGCACCGTCTAATGCGCATGAATAAAATGTGGCAGACAGAAGGTCTTTAGCAGAATTTGTATTTTTCATATTCTGTGATTTATATGAGCGTAGGTCCATTATCTATAAGAAGAAATTCAATATATGCTATAAGAACAAATCGAATACGACATATCGTGCAAATCTGCACGTAATTTGTGCGAATTTGCACGGTAGCAGCCTGACCGACTTTTCCTATTATATTTAAAATCAATACTTTACAGTTATGGCATATATTTTGTTTTATACTTATCATGAAACAAATATTATCCATACTTATATGTGTACTGCTTCCCCTTCAACTATTGGCGCAGAAAACACTTACGCTGACATTGGGCGAAGCGATCGAAACGGCGCGCCGAAATTCTCCTGAAGCGATTGCCGCCCGTCACGCTTTCAGGGCTTCTTACTGGAACTGGCGTTCGTTCCGGGCAAAACAGTTACCGAGCCTGACGCTTACATCCGATCCGAGCCTGAACCGTTCCATCCAGTCAGTCACATTGGAAGACGGTAGCGACAAATTCGTACATCGGAACCAGCTCTCGGTCGATGCCGGTCTCGAAATCCAACAAAACATAGCCCTTACAGGCGGTAAGGTTTTATTAAAAACCGGACTTGAAAGGTTAGATATGTTCACCGACAATGTCTCGTCTTACAAGAGTACTCCGGTTGTCATAGGATATGAACAAGACTTATTCGGTTTCAATGACCTCAAATGGGAACGCCGCATCGAACCGATCAAATATGAAGAGGCCAAAAAGACCTATATCGAAACGCTCGAACTGGTAGCAGCCTATACGACTAACCGCTTCTTTAACTTGGCAACGGCACAGACCTCGCTGGAAATCGCAAACTATAATTTCGCATACGCCGACACACTTTACCGGTATGCACAAGGACGTTACAATATCGGGACGATCACCGAAAACGAAATGCTCCAACTGGAACTCAACAAACTGACCGAACAGACAAACCGCCTCAACGCACAAATCGAGGTCGACGATTATATCCAGTCGCTCCGTAGCTATTTAGGTATTTCCGAAAATATCACCTTGGTCGTGATTCCCGACGACAGCATTCCTCATTTCACGGTCGATGTAAACGAAGCCATGCAGCTTGCTTTCCAGAACAATCCGGATATCAGCGCCTTCGAACGCCGCCGGTTGCAAAGTGAAAGCACCGTTGCCGAGGCGAAAGCCAACCGGGGTTTTAAAGCCGCCTTATATGCACAGTTCGGGCTGACGCAAAGCAACGAAAAGCTGAAAGAGTCCTATCGCGACCCGATGGACCAGCAATTGGTGACATTGGGTGTACGCATACCGATACTGGACTGGGGCGTAGGAAAAGGCCGGGTGAAAGTGGCCAAAAGCAACCGCGACAAGGTTTACACCGAACTGGAACAGGAGCGGATGGACTTCGAACTGAACGTAGCGAAGATCGTCAAACAGTTCAACATACAGGCCGGCAAAGTCGCAATAGCCTATAAAACAGACCAAACGGCCCAACGCCGTAACGATGTGGCACGCAGGCTTTACCTATTGGGCAAATCGACGATTCTCGACCTCAATGCCGCCATAGCCGAAAAAGACAACTCCCGTCGTGCTTACATCGCGGCTTTATATAATTATTGGAATCTCTATTACGGTCTCCGCAGCCTGACCGGTTACGATTTCGAAAAGATGATCCCGATCACGGAAGATTACGAACTCCTTCTGAAATAATTCAGAAATTGAATATTGAATATTAAAAATCATACATATCAAATGGATAAACCAATTGCAAAGAAACCTGTTTATTACCGTTACCGCTGGCATATCGCCGGGGGAATCGCATTCATAGCTCTTCTCGTATATGTCGGGATCGCTGCCTCCGGTGGCAGGAAACTCCGTACCGAAGCAGAAAACCTGATCATCGGTGAAGCCTCCAACAATAAGTTTTTGGAATATGTAGACGTCGAAGGGGTCGTGCAACCTATTCTCACTATCCAGATCAACGCCCGTGAAGCCGGCAGCGTGGACCGGATCATAGCAGAAGAAGGAACCATGCTGGATAAGGGCGATACAATCCTGACACTCAACAATCCCGACCTGATCCGCACCATCGAAGACCAGCAGGATGAATGGGAAAAGCAACTGATCTCTTATCAAGAGAAAGAGATCGAGATGGAACAGAAAAGCATCGACCTGCAACAAGAAACCTTGCAGACGACTTACGAACTGAACCGACTCAAAAAAAGCTATGCACTCGACGAAGAGGAATTCAATATGGGTGTCAAAAGTAAGGCACAGCTCGAAGTGGCCCGGGACGAATTCGACTACAAAACCCGGAGCACCGCTTTGCAGTTAGAAGGTCTGCGCCATGATAGCGCGGCCACGATCCTGCGCCGGGAGTTGATGAAAAACGATCTTGAACGGGAACGTAAAAAGTTCGAACGCGCCCAGGAGCGCATGGAGGATCTGGTTGTTCGCGCACCTCTTTCCGGCCAGCTCAGCTTTGTCAAAGTAACTCCCGGACAACAGGTACAGAGCACCGAAGCGATCGCCGAGATCAAAGTCCTCGACCAGTTCAAGATCCATACTTCCCTCAGCGAATACTACATCGACCGGATCACCACCGGCCTGCCCGCCACCATCACCTGGCAAAGCAGGAAGTTCCCGCTCCGGATCACCAAAGTCGTCCCGGAAGTCAAAGACCGTAACTTCGACGTCGATCTGGTCTTTACGGAGGCAAGCCCGGAAAACGTACGCATCGGAAAAAGTTTTCGTGTCCAGATCGAACTCGGACAACCGGAAGAGGCTCTCGTCATCCCGCGTGGCGACTTCTTCCAGACCACCGGCGGCCAATGGATATACAAACTGAACGAATCCGGCACGAAAGCCCGGAAAACCCCGATCAGCATCGGCCGCCAAAACCCGCAACAATACGAAATAACCGGTGGACTCCAACCGGGCGACAAGGTGATTGTCACAGGATATAGTACCTTTGGGGATGCGGAAGAGTTGATTTTAAAATAAAAGAAGAATAATCCTGATACGGCTACATTAATATGAAAATAATACGATTAGCTTTACGATCGCTGACACGTTTCAGACTCTACAGTGCCATCAACATCATGGGGTTGGCGCTGAGTCTGGCGTGTGTAATAACACTATCCCGATATCTCTATCAAGAAACTACAGCAGACCATTTTCATAAACATCTGGATCGTCTCTATCTTACGACAATTCAATACCAGAATTCTCCTATGATACACTTTTCCGGTAGTTTCAATATGAATCACGAACCCGACTATAGAGAGCCATTAGAAGATATGGCAGTAGAACGGAGCACCACATTCATCCCCATGCAGGAGCATGATATCTATTATGAGAATAAGAAAATCACAGCAAATCTGTTCGCCGTAGACACCAACTTTCTGCAAATGTTAGATTTTCCGATCCTCATTGGTAATCGGAATACACTACTTTTAAAACCGGAAAGTGCGGTAATTACGCAGGAGTTATCAAAAAAGCTGTTTGGAAATAAGAATCCGATCGGCAAAACTCTTTCTTTCACATTCGGGCAGCCGGTGACGATCGAAGGCATTATTGGAAATCCTGCAGGTAAAAGTTCCTTGCATTTCGACATCCTGATCTCCAAGTCTATGCAGAAAAAATGGTCAAGAATGCCTCAAAGCATTGCTCTGCTTTATCCGGGAAGCGATCTGAAACTGGTAAACAAACGATTGGATTATTACATGTACATGAAAGCGGGAGATCGATATCAACGATATCAATTCTTCCCCATGAAAGAAGTTTATTTCGACCAGACAATTCACGACTTTAATTTATTTTATAAAGGAAATAAGACAAACGTCAGGATATTGACAGTTGTAACTTTTCTAATCCTAATTATCGGACTTTTTAATTTTACCAATATCTATGCCGTACTTATACAAAAACGAGCCAGGGAATTTGGTATGAAAAAAGTATTCGGAGCAAAACGTCTGCACCTGTTCGGGCAAATCTATATCGAAAATATATTCATTCTCGCTTGTGCCTTGTTTATCGGATGGGTATTTGTTGAATTGACACAAGAGTATCTAAACAATCATTGGGACATCTCCCAATCAAACGACTGGCATTTGAATCTTATGCTTGCGCTCGTGTTGTTGGTCCTTTTACCTATGTTGACCTCTTCTTATCCCTTTTTCAAATATCAATATGCAACGCCGATTCATACATTGCAATCCATAAACAAAGGAGGAAATTCAATCACTTCAAGAAATATATTCCTGGTTATCCAATACGGCATATCGATTTCTCTCATCATCGTATCGTTATTTTTCATCAAACAGTTGCATTTCATGCTGAACTACGACAATGGATACCGTACGAAAGACATCATCAAAGTCCAATTTCTCCGTAGCGATTATGCATTAGATGATACGTATGAACAATCAATGGCTAAAAGGGAAAAACAAAAACAACTCGACAATATTATTACGACAAAGATGAATGAATCTCCTTTGTTTACAGATTGGGCTTACGGAGAAAGCCCTTACGAATATGGAGAGCCACATATACAATTTGAATTCCAAGGGAAAAAACAATTGGTTATTTATAACAATACAGACGAAAAGTACATGAATATATACAATCTTCAAATAATAGAAGGACGCAATTGGAACGACTCGATCGACCATTTCGGGACATACAACTTGATTATCAATGAAACGGCAAAAAAAATATTTGGCATCACCGATATTACAACAGCTAAGTTACAACCCGAAAGTAGATTATGGTGGAGTTCCGACATGCCTAATATGGACAAAAACCCTGCTTACAACATCGTTGGCATAGTCAAAGACTTTCAAATAGGACATTTGTCGCAAGCAACACTTCCACTCGTTTTCGCTTATGACATAGGATACCGCTATGAACGTTTGACAGCTCACATCGTTCCAGGCAAACGCCAAGAAGCAATCCGTTTCCTACAAAAATTACATGAAGAAACCGTTGGAGGAGAATTCGTCTATTCTTTTGCAGAAGATGAGATAAAAGCCATTTACAAAGAGGACCAAAAGGTAACCAGTATCTATACGGTATTTGCACTGATAGCAATCCTGATCTCCTCATTAGGTCTGTTCGGGCTATCCCTGTTTGACGTACAGCGACGTTACCGCGAAATAGCTATCCGCAAAGTCAACGGAGCGACAACTTCCATCATCATGCAAATGCTATTACGAAAATATTATAAACTTCTCGCGATCGCATTTGTTGTGGCGACTCCTGTCACCTGGCTTACGATCCACAAATATCTGGAAAATTTCGCTCACAAGGCCACTATCTCCTGGTGGCTATTTGCCATCGCTTTATTACTTACAGGAGTAATTTCTTTGCTGACTTTGATTTGGCAAATACGCAAGGCAGCCCGGACAAATCCGGCAGAAGCAATCAAATCAGAATAAAAACAAACGATCATGATACTACAACACTATATCAAAATTGCATTTCGCAACTTGGCAAAATATAAAGTGCAATCCACCATCAGTATTGTCGGCCTGGCAATCGGGCTGATCTGTTTCACATACGGATGGAACTGGTACCAATATGAGACGAACTACGACGGGTTTTATCCGCAATCCGGGCAAATTTACCGGGTGTACGGAATCGATAAACAAACGGGAAAGAAATCAGAGGAATTACCGCTTATCCTGGCACGCAAACTGAAAAAAGATTTCCCGGAAGTAATAGAGACAACACAGATTTATTCCAAATACGGTTCGAGTTTCAAATATGGAGAAACAAGGTTAGAGGATCCGGACGAGGAATTCATTGACGAACAGTATTTCAAATTCTTTCCACGTCCCGTAATTTGCGGTAAAAAGGATGATATCCTGAAAACACTGGATGAGATAGCCGTTACCCGGTCTTTTGCCGTGAAATATTTCAAAACACCGGAGAAAGCATTAGGCAAAACCCTTGAAAACGGATATCGTAAAAGCATTACGATCGTGTCCGTCCTGGAAGATTCGCCCAACAACTCCATGATGCAAGCCGATGTTTATGAATTGGATAAATTCGACCATGACCGGGAAAACCGGATCACGGACGAAAAGCAATGGGCCTTGTTAAACACTAAAATCTATCTATTATTAGCACCCAACATTAATATAAAAGCATTTGAGAAGAAGATCAATGCTTATATAGTCGAGCATGAGTACAATAAATCAATCCTGTTGAAGTTGGCTCCCCTGACGGATGTCCGTCATACATTCGGAAGCGAATTGACATTTAATCTTTCCTACATCCGCACATTCACGATAACCGGGCTCTTATTGTTACTCTGCGTTTTCTTTAATTTCACCAATCTGCTGTTGAACCGTATCTATTTACGGAACAAAGAAATGAAATTGAGAAATGCGATCGGCGCTGATAAAAAGAACTTGGTTATCCAGTTGCTGCTGGAATTGACGTTGCTTGTCGGGATCAGTTTTCTATTGGCCTCCTGCCTGTTGGAATTAACCGCTGGCGGCTTCTCACGCCTATTCGAAACGACATTACAGCGAAAACTCTTATTTAGCCATCTTTGTATCATAACAGGCATTAGCTGCTTGATACTCACGATCGTCAGCCTACCGTTATTCCTGCATTTTGTACGCGCTTCTTCTCTATTAATATCCGGAGGAATCTCTCCTACCCGGAAAAGCGGTTTCCGCAAAATCAGCATGACACTCCAACTATGTATTTGCATATTCTTCCTGATGAGCACATTTATCATGTTCAGGCAAATATCTTTCATGAAACATAAAAACTTGGGATTCCGGAAAGAGGGTCTGATACAGATGGAAATGACATTCAACGACCGGGAAGGAATCAGTCGCGAGATTTCTTCATTAGCTGTCCTAAAAGGATTCACACAAGCCGGAATATTTACCATCACTCATGAACCTTATACACAAAACGAAGTCGAATGGGAAGGGAAACCACTGGATTTTAATCCGAACTTCCAAGTCCTGCAAGTAGGCGGCAACTTCCCGGAAGTTTTCAACATACCGATGCTGAAAGGCCGTTTCGTCAATGAAGGAGATCTATCCGACGGTAACAGGCATTCCTCTTGGACAAAAGCCGTCATCAATGAAGAGGCGGCTCGTATCATGGGCATAAACGATCCTATCGGAAAGAAGATCAGCATTTGGAACTATACGACAATGAGAGACGGAAGCAGGGGACGTGCCGAAATGGAAATCGTCGGGATCATCCAAAACTTCCAAGCAGCCAGTTTGCGCAACCCGATGCTGCCGCAAGTGATCGTAACCGATCCAAGCAAATGGAACAGCTATTTTTATTATGCCCGTACCGAACCCGGAAAAGAAAAAGCCGCGATCAAAGCAATCCGGAATGTATTCAAAAAACACTCTAAGCAAGGCGATCCCGCCACCTGCAAAGTACAGACCATAAGTCAGATACTTGATCAGCTCAGCACTTCCGAGAATGCCAGCCTGCAGCTCTTTACATTGCTGGCCCTGTTCTGTACGCTAATCTCCATCTTCGGGCTTTATTCCATCTCGTCCAGCAATATGGAACAACGGAGGAAAGAAATTGCCATACGGAAAGTGATGGGAGCTTCTGCCGGCACGATTGTCAAGATGTTTTTCCTGGAATATCTGACAATTGCACTGATAGCCAATCTTCTGGCACTACCGCTCGCGTGGTTGTTCATGCAAAATTGGTTGCAGCAATATGCCTACCGGAGCAATATCTTTGTCTGGATGTATATCGTAATCATATTTGCCACCATCATCCTGATCATCGGAACCGTCCTCTATCAAACGATACGGGCCGCCCGGACCAATCCGGCGGAGGTGATCAAGTCGGAATAATAACAACAAATCATAGAACTATGCTATACCATTACATCAAAATAGCTCTCCGCAATCTCCTGAAATATAAATTGCAATCATTCATTTGTATTGTCGGACTCGCAATCGGATTTACCAGCTTTGCGTTATCGTCGCTTTGGATACGGTATGAGTTGACTTATGACACGTTCAGGAAGGACGCAGACCGGATTTATTACGTCCGGGTGGAATCGGAGACAAACGACCAAGGCGTTTCATCTGTCACTCCTTACCCGCTGGCCCGTTATTTAAAAGAGACGTTCCCAGAGGTAGAGGAAAGTTGCAATACCAGTGCTTGGAAAAATGATTTCCTCTACAACGAAAAGAAATACGAATCTTTCGATATGGTCATGGATTCAACTGTCGAACGCATGTTCGAGATAGAACTGATCTCCGGTAGCCGGGATTTTATGATTCCGGGAAGCAACAAGATCGCGATCACGGACAGGCTTGCCAAAGAGGTCTTCGGCACAAAGAACCCATTAGGTGAAAAACTGAAGATTTGGTCTGACAATATGGAAATATGTGCCATAGTCAAAAGTCAGGACCAGCATTCGAATTTCCCGTTCGGAATACTGAAGCCGTCCCGGCAAACGGAGGAATGGAACATAGCCTATTGCCAGACTTTTATAAAGGTTCGTCCGGGAACGGATATGGAAGCTTTTAAAAAGAAACTTTACGAACATAAAATAAAGAAAGACAAAGACTCGCTGACTCATCTCGTTCTGACATCGCTCACTGCCATGCGGTATGACCATCCCGAAGAAGAGCCTACTATCAAGTTCGAACATATCCTGCTTTTCGCGCTTGCCGGGGGATTGGTGATCCTGTGCGCACTATTCAACTATCTGACCCTGTTCGCCAACCGCATACGGATACGCAGTAAAGAGATCGGACTCCGGAAAGTGTGCGGTTCGTCTGACGGCAATCTGTTTGTCCTGTTTGCTTCCGAATACCTGCTTACACTTTTCATGGCTCTCTTGGCCGGAATAGTTCTGATCGAAATCATACTGCCTGCATTCCAGGAATTGTCGAATGTAAAAACTGATTCGTTCAGTCTCTATTTGGAGACATTTGCCTATTTCGGATTCATCACCTTGCTGGCTTTCCTGTTCTCTTTGTTCCCTATCTACTATTTCAGGAAGCATTCGCTACAAAAGGCCCTCAAAGGTTCATTTGACGGGAAAGGAAAGAACATCTTCCCGAAAATAAGCCTTACCTTGCAATTGATAATCAGCATCGGGTTCATATTCAGTTCGTCGGTACTGATCAAACAAATCTATCACTTGCACACGACCGATCTCGGACTAAACCGGGAAGACCGGGGCGATGTTCGTATATATCCTAAAACAGACGGTTTGAAAGAAGAAGTCGCCAAACTCTCTTCTATCGCAGAAGTATATCCGGACGGAAACGATCCGCTATTTCCAAGTTACTCCCGCTCCTACAGATACTTTACAGAGTGGGAAGGCAAGCCTGCTTCCGTGGAAGATCTCACGATCCAAGCAATTCCATGTAACAACCGTTACTTTGAGTTTTATGGCCTTCAGTTACTAAAAGGCAAGTTGCCGGAGGGAGATACCGAACGGCATATACTCCTGAACGAAGCAGCCGTAAAGGAATTGAAGATCGACAATCCGATCGGCAAAACACTTAGCGTCAAAGATCAGAAAGGATTGGTCATCGACGGCATTTTCAAAGACTTCTATATCTCGCCCCCTACCGTTCCGGTAAAACCGGTGATGCTCGATTTCAGTCCGGTTAAGAAAAATATACAGAATGATTATTCAACGACTGTCATATTCCGACATCAGCCGGGAAGCCGCGAACTATGCAAACGGCAGGTCGAGCAGTTGGCAAAGAAGATGCAACCGAACGCTGTCGACATACATGTAGCTTTTATGGAAGAAGAATATGAAAAGTTTCTGAAATCGGAAAAGGCACTACTCAAGATGCTCGACTTCGTGACTGTAGTCTGTATCTTGATCTCGTTGTTCGGCGTATTCTCCCAGGTGACTTTAGACTGCGAACAGAAAAAGAAAGAAATCGCCGTCCGCAAAGTGAACGGGGCAAAGGCATTGGATATCATGAGGCTATTCTTTGCCAGTAATCTGCGCCTGTTATGCATTGCTTCGGTTATAGCATTTCCGGTCAGCTACCTGGTCATGAAATCATGGATTGAAAACTATGTGCTACAGGCGACAATCAGTTGGTGGCTTTATCCGGTCATTTGGGTTGTACTGGTCCTGCTGCTAACCCTTAGCACAGGTTGGCGCATCCATAAGGCTGCGAACCAGAACCCGGCAGAGGTGATCAAGTCGGAATAAAAGTTTTCTGCCGGTGAAAATTTTGTTTCACGCCGGTGAAAATTTATTTTCATGCCGAGGAAACTTTTTTCTCTCCCCGTAGAAACCGGGCAGCAGTCTTGCCTTTCCTGAAGTCAGAAGCAAGCCTAAAAGCAGCTGATACCAGTACGAAGATTTTAAAAGATATATTTGAACAATATTTTATAACAAACAATCGGATCATGTTATCACACTATATAAAAATTTCTTTCCGGGAACTACTGAAATACCGGACTCAATCAATTGTCAGCATTATCGGCTTGGCCGTAGGATTTACAGCCTTCATCTTAGGTGGTTACTGGCTACGGTGGGAGACACATTTCGATAATTTCCACCCGGAAGCAGACCGGCTTTACTGCCTGACGACGGAGGGACTTGTCAAGCGCGCCAACGGAACACAAGCCGATCTGGACCAGTTACATATTAACGACCGGGAAGAATTGTTCAAGCTGCTCCCCGAAATCGAAGTCTCCTGTTCATTCAACCCCCTCAGCTTTACATTGAAACAGGACAACGAGGCGATTAAACTGCATGGGATGGAAAGCGGACAGTCCTTCTTCAACCTTTTCCGGGCGGATTTTATCGAAGGGACTCACAAAGGTCTCGTTCCCGACGGCAGTTCCGTCATTTTAACGGAACGGACAGCCCACAAACTGTTCGGGACAACAAACTGCGTCGGCAAGGAAGTCGTATTGGATGATAACCTCCGTCCCTCGGTAGCAGGCGTCATCCGGGACTATCCGGATAATACAGATCTACTGTTCGACTTCCTGTTGATCAAGACACCTCAACCCAATCATGTCAAACGCATGACGACCTACGTGCGACTCCAAAAGAACGCAAACGTCACGAACGTACGGAACAAACTGGCACACTATAAAAGCCATGCCGAAGACAAATGGAATCACGAACAGGTAAAAAACTGGAAAATAAACCTGCTGACAGCCTCCGAAGTACATCTCAGATGCCATCCCGAATTGACAGATCGCATCCGCAACATTCATATCTTAGCTTTAGCCGGGATAATGGCTTTCCTAAGCGCTCTGATCAACCTGCTTGTCCTTTTCATAGGGCAACAGCAACGGAAACAACAGAAAAACCGGACTTACCTCTGTGTAGGAGCTTCAACCACAAGCATGATCATGAAAGGTTTTACCGAACTGGCATTACCCTTGATCATTGCCTTTCTGATCGCTTTCTGCCTGATCGAAAGCCTCTATCCTTACTATGAAAGCTACACGACATGGAACCGGTACGGCATCTACGAAAACGTCAATCGCCACCTTTCACGAACTTCGCTTTTCGGCAATACGCTGTCGCTCGCCGGAATCAGCATCCTGGCGTTCCTTCTTATCTGTTATTATCCGATACGAAATCTTTTGGAACACAAGATACAAAGACCGGTCCTCTTCAAACAAAGTTTGATCGTCATCCAGATATTTATCGGTTCGTTATTCTTTATCACCTCTTTGGGGTTGTTCCGGCAGTTACATTTTATCCTTTCGAAAGACAAAGGGATCGATTACGAACGGGTCATACAGGTCGATTTAGGGTACAACACGGCTTATCAGACAGACCTGGGCGTCTTGAAACCGGAAATAGCCAACCATCCGTATGTAGAGGGAGTCACGTACACATGCGGAAACACTCCGGTCTTTACGGAGCAGGGAGATTGGTATGGTTCTTTTTACTCGTACTTTTGTTTCGACCCGAACGAGCCCGATCCCCATCAATTTAATCCGGTGGTCGTTGCCGACAAGGACTTCTTTTCGTTCTTCAACCTGCAACTGCAATCGGGTAGCTGGCCGACGGATGCAAACCCATATAGCTATATGGTAAATGAAACTTGCCAACAAACATTGGGATACACAGATCTGCTTGAACGGCCTATATATATAAAAGGACAGGCGAGCCAAGCCAAAGTCTGCTGTGTCATAAAGGACTATCTCTATGCTCCGATGCAATATCCTATATTACCGCTGTTCTTTACCACATACGATAATCCGATGGTAAAAGACTTCGAGCGTCCTTACCTTATTTATGTCCGCTATGCAAAAGGACACAAAAAGGAGGTGCTGGAGCATCTTCGTGAAATAACATCACATATTCAGAATGACAATGTCAACCGGAGTAAAATGTTTACGGAGTTATCCGATCTGGTCGATCTTTTCAACCGTCCGGAAAAAGTGATTTTTACCATCTTTAGCATCCTTTCTCTGGTTTGTATCCTGATCTCCACTTTCGGTATCTACTCGCTGGTCAGTCTCGCCACCGAACAACGCCGGAAAGAGATTGCTATCCGTAAAGTAAACGGAGCTACATTTTATCACATCCTCCAACTGTTCTTCCGGGAATATTTCATGTTAGTAGCATTAGGCAACGCTTTTGCTCTTCCGGTCGGCTACTTAGTAACGAAACGTTGGCTCGAAACGTACGCCAATCACACCACATTGCCAGTATGGTTGTTCCTGCTGGTTTTCCTTATCACCAGTGGAATCGTACTACTCTCTATTTTCCGCCAGGTTAAAAGAGCAGCTGCTACCAATCCGGCGGAAGTAATCAAAACAGAATAAAAACACGATACGATGATTGTACATTATTTCAAGAATCCTTCAACAAGCTTCGGGAATTCTCCCGTAATCTCTCTTCTTTTGCACAGGAGAAAGACTCCGACAAGCAAATGCGCCTTTCAGAATGCAGCAGCGAACTATTGAACGATTTACTTGATACAGACAGAGATTTTTTACGGAAAGCGAATCAACCGGCGAACTGAATCTTGACATCTTCAAGATGAAGAGAACAATAAAAAAGAAAAGCAAAAACTAATTAAGTCAACACATCCCAAAAACAATTAACATTTTAAATTGATAAGACAAATTACACTAATTATATCATACAGTACCATAAGTTGTTTTATATTCGCTCTATAAATTATTTACATTAATATTTCTCTTATGAAAACGAACACTCTATTAGCTTTGTTAATCACATTGGCAGCAGGTTCATCCTGCACAAATCCTACGTCCTCCTATACCGTAACCGGCAGCATACCTGATACGACATTCAATGGCACAACAATCTATATTCATAACCGTGATGATAACCGGATAATGGACAGTACAACCATTGAAAACGGCTCCTTCTCTTTCATCGGTAAAATAGACACCGCCGTTTTATGCTTTACCCAAATCGGGAGAGAATATTACACGAATTTTATGCTTGAGAACGGCACAATCAAACTGAACATGGAAAAACCGAACACCCCGTCCGGCACACCTTTGAATGAAATATTTACAAGTTACATACAAGCAGAAGACAGCCTCAACAACATCTATCAGTCAAAAGCCGAAGAGATAAAAAAACAAACGACCGATCAGACGGAAGCGCGGGAACTGTTCAAAAACTATTATATTACCGAATGGAAACCGGCCTATATAGCCATGTTGACCGGCTTCGTCAACAAGAATCAGGACAATTATATGGGCGCTTTTGCTCTCCAGTCGCTGGCTAACTTCATGGAACCGGAAGAATTGGAACCGGTAATTGCAAAATCAAGCACGTTCATACAAAGCAGAAATGTCATACAAAGGCTTACCCAAAGACTCGAAAGCCTGAAAAAGACAGCCGAAGGACAACCTTTCACCGACTTTACAGTCGAAATGGAAAATGGCGAAAAAGTCTCTCTCTCCGATTATGTAGGAAAAGGGAAATACACGCTGGTTGACTTTTGGGCAAGCTGGTGCGGACCGTGCCGGGCTGAAACGCCGGTACTGGCAGAAGTATACAACCAGTATAAAGATAAAGGATTTGAAGTTGTCGGCGTTGCGACATGGGACAAGCCGGAGGATACAAAGAAAGCGATCGAAGAACTGAAAATTACTTGGCCTCAAATATTAAACGCTCAGAATATCCCTTCCGACCTGTACGGCTTCAATGGAATCCCTCATATCATCCTCTTCGGTCCTGACGGGACAATCGTAGCCCGCAACCTGAGAGGTGAAGAGTTAAAAACAAAAGTAAAAGAGGTGATGCAATAATATAATATGCACAAACAGCTACTTATAGTGATGTTGATTTGTCTGAAAGGCGCCGATTATATATCTGCACAGCAGTGGACAAAAAAGGATTCAGTCTGGCTCCAGAACGTTCTGTCCGGCAAAGAAAAGCTGGAACTGAATCCTGAGACGATGAAAGCGATTCAATCAGGTTCTTTTATAAACTTGGATGAACCGGCTTCCAATATGAAGATGTCGCCAGTAACCCCGTTACCCATCCTCAAAGATTTTACCGAATACATACAAACGGATTCGGCACACAGCAAAAGAGCATTAAAGGACCTGCCTCCTGGTGTTTTCTGGTTATACGCACCTCCTCCCGGAAAAATTTTACCGGTCTACAAGAATATGCTCGAAGCATGGAAAAGCGATCCTATGAACCGTTCTCATAACACAGGCTTCGTCACTTTCGACTTCGCAGAAATGACCAGCAGAAAGAGTTATATACACAAACGGAATGCCAAAAGAGACGGGACATGGAAGAATTACAACAATTTGCCTACTCCCGATATTATCAAAAAAAAGAAGAAATTCGCTAAAGATAATCCGAATATAGCCGGACAGGATACGCTTTTGTTACGCAAAGACTCGTTGCAGTTAACAGACACGACGCATGTAACCTCCTCTGCTCCGATGAACTAAACAATCCATAAAATAACTTTTTTTCAAAAAAGTCGTATTATTTTGCAACAATTCAGTGTCATATAACGTCTTATAGTTATACAAGAAACATTAATCGGAAACAGATTATGACAAAAATACAACTATTAGCTACGCTGTTGGCACTTTTCATCATTGCCATGCTGGGAGCATGCAGTAATGAAGACTATTCGGAGCCGGATGTTTTCAAGGTAACACCTGACCTCCGTACCCGCATCAACGCAGGCGTAAAAATGGCTTCCCGCACAGAAAAGAGACTGTTCAATGAGAAATTCAATTCTTTCCTCACCAAGTGCGATGAAATGGGATTGGAAAATACTCCCTATCAATATATGGAAACGGAAGAGTACGCCGACTTGAAAAATCAAGTCTTGTCATCCTCTCCCGCTACCTGCTATCTGTTAATGGATCGCTATCTAAAACGAAATCCCCCTTTCTTCTCTTTCATCCTGAACGATCTGATCGAAACAGCCTATCCCAATACGGCAGACGAGATTGCCAACCGGATGAAATCATCAACCACCGTACAGGAAACAATGGAGCTATTTCCTCAGGTTTGCTTGGAAATTTGGCTGGATGAAATAGAGAAATAGTTAACTTATCAAAAAAAACAAACCCAATTATTGCATATAATATATTTTTTGCATTTATTTGTCAGACAAATAAGATTAATCATAATTATCATCTAATATTATTGTAATGGATACATTAAGAGTACATAGTCAAACAATCACCCTTGTTGATCAAGTAGAGGACAGGCTTCTCAATTATTTAAAAGAAAAAGATATACGCACTGGGGATTCTATTCCTAATGAATTGGAATTGGCAGCAGCACTGGGTGTAGCCCGTAGTGTCCTTCGAGAGGCATTAAGTCGGTTAAAAATGATGGGGATGATAGAAACTCGTACGCGTCGGGGCATGATCCTAACAGAGCCAACAATTCTCGGAGGAATGAAACGAGTTGTCGATCCACGTATTTTAGGAGAAGAAGCTCTTTTCGATATTTTAGGATTCAGAATTGCTTTGGAAATAGGGATATGTAGCGATATTTTCAGAAACATTACTCCGGAAGACATTTCAGAACTGGAAGAAATTGTAAAAATGGGAATTGTCTTTGAAAATAATGAATATGCCCCAGTTAGCGAGTTTACATTCCACGCTAAACTATATGAAATTACAGGAAATAAAACTATTTCTGAATTTCAAGGCATCATTCATCCCGTAATGATTTTTGTAAAAAACAAATTCAAGGATTTATTAGAACCTATTAATATTGAAATGAAAGAGCAAGGGCAGATAGTTACTCACGCAGACCTTCTTAATTTTCTCAAAAACAGAGATGAGTTCGGGTATCGAAGAGCAATAGAACAACATTTTGAAGTATACAAAAGATTTTTGAATAGCAGAAAATGAATAAATAACTTGTTAACAACATGTCTAATACGGTCAAAATAGGAACAATTTTTCTGGCTTGTTTATTGAATTTATTTCAAGCAACAGCATTAAAAGGGAGTATCCCTTCAACTAATCCTGGATTGGAAAAAATCGAATGGGATAATTCTCTTACTCTGCCTGATTTAGACGGCAAGCCTAATATCGGAGTTGCGGGAGCTTTTTCGGGTTTTATAGGCGACAACCTAATTATTGCGGGAGGCGCAAACTTTCCTAATGCCACACCTTGGAATGGAGGGAATAAGACTTATTGGAATACAATATATTACATAAACACCACCCAATCAGTCCCCAAATGGTTAGTATTACCAAAAGGTATGCCAAAAGCCTTGGCATACGGCAATTCTATAGAATTGCCTACAGGAATATTATGCATTGGAGGTTGCGATTCCACCCAATGCTATAATGATGTTTTTCAAATTCAGCTAATTGATGGACAAATAAAAATTGATACAGACTGGCCTACCTTACCTGTACCTTTAGCAAATGCAACCGCCTCTTTGCTCGGAGATAAAATATATGTGGCTGGAGGCCAAAAAAGCATGGAAAAGCCCGAAGCTACTAACCATTTTTTTGTTCTGGATCTCAACAGCCGCAATAAAGGTTGGATAGAGCTACCAGCATGGCCGGGAGAGCCTCGAGGATATGCAGTGAGTACATCTCAAAGTGACGGTTTTGATAAATGCTTTTATCTTTTTAGTGGACGTAACTATAGAGCTGACGGATACATAAAAACACTTACAGATGGCTATGTCTTCAACCCACGTTTAAATTCATGGAAAAAACTGAAACAAAGTTTTCCTGTCATGGCAGGTAATGCATTACCTTGTGGTGCAAACCATATTCTTTTTTTGGGTGGTGTACCACAATTAATTCCAGGTTCCGATGACCATCCAGGTTTTGACAATACAATCCGTCTTTACCATACCATCACCCAAAGTTTGATAAAAAAGGAGGTTGCTCCTTATCCTATCTCCGTTACAACCAATATTGCCCAAAAAGGCAATACATTTTTTATTGGGAGCGGTGAAATCAAGCCTGGTATTCGTACATCTCATATACTGAAAGGGGAAATCATCCCATTCGAAAAAAAACTGGGTATAGTTAATACAATTGTCATCATTTTATATTTTGCATCTCTTGCCTGGATTGGTTACTACTTTTCGAAAAAGCAAAAAAATACAGACGATTATTTCAAAGGAGGAGGACGACTCCCTTGGTGGGTTGTCGGATTAAGTATTTTCGGAACGAGCCTGAGCGCCATCACATTCATGTCCATCCCCGCAAAGGCTTATTCTTCCGATTGGAGCTATATGCTTGTAAACGCAGGTATATTAATGGTTGTTCCACTCATATTATATTTGTTTATTCCATTCTATCGCAAATTGAATGTTACAACTGCATACGAATATTTAGAACAGCGATTCAGTTCTTTAATTCGGGTACTTTGCAGTTTAGCCTTCATCTTATTTCAGGTTGGTCGTATGGGAATTGTCTTATTCTTACCAGCTATAGCCTTAAATGTTGTTACTGGCTTTGATATATTTCTCTGCATAGGGCTGATGGGAATATTAAGTCTTATCTATACCATGATGGGAGGTATTGAAGCCGTAGTGTGGACAGATGCTTTACAAGTTGTTATTTTATTAGGCGGTGCTATCCTGGTTGTTATCATGGCCGCATGCAATATCCCTGATGGGTTCTCAGGTATTATCAGAGAAGCATCAGTTGACAATAAATTCGACTTGGGAAGTTTAAATTTCGACTTAAGGCAATCGACATTATGGACTGTACTAATTGCGACTTTTTTTACTAATTTGACAACTTATGGAACAGACCAGACAATGGTACAACGCTATATGACTACCGAAACAGAAAAACAAGCACAGAAAAGTGTACTGACAAATGCAATTCTTACTATTCCAGCAACACTTCTTTTCTTTTTCGTAGGTACAGTATTGTATGTTTACTATAAACATAATCCAACAGATTTAAGTTTGACAATCACAGACGGAGATGCAATTCTCCCCTGGTACATCTATTCTCAACTGCCCCAAGGAGTCATAGGACTTTTAATTTCAGGGATATTTGCCGCAGCGATGTCTACCCTCAGTAGCAGTATGAATTCGGCTGCCACTGCCTATATAGTCGATATTCATAGCAAGATAGTTAAAAAAGAAGCAATAGGCAACTTACACACAGCAAAAATAGCAACCTTTTTCTTAGGTATTGCAGGAATAGCTTTTGCTTATATGATGGCAACTTGGGAAATAAAATCATTATGGGATGAATTCAATAAAATTTTAGGTATCATTTTAGGCAGCCTTGGTGGGCTCTTCCTATTAGGAATGATCACACGAAAAGCCAATGCAGCAGGAGCATTATGTGGTATTATCGGCAGTATATTTATACAACTGATCGTCATCCAACAGCAATCCGTACATCTTTTACTATATACAACTACCGGATTTGTATCATGCTTCGTTATTGGGTATATAGCAAGTTGGATTATTCCTGGCAGGGCCAAAAACATAGATCATTTAACAATATATAAAATATTCTCTAAAAAATAAAAACATGAAAAACTATCAACGTTTAAAAGGATTGATTGCGGCATCTTTCACTCCTATGGATGCCCAAGGAAAGATTAATCTTTCCGTAATCGATAAGTATGCAGATCTGATGGCTAAATCTGATATGACAGGAGTATTCGTGTGCGGCACAACCGGAGAGTCTCAATCCCTAACGACTATTGAACGTAAAAGAATTCTGGAACAATGGATCAAATCGTCAAATGGGCGGTTTAAAGTAATAGCCCATGTAGGCAGTAATTCACAAGTAGAAGCAATAGAATTAGCGCGTCATGCAGCAGAGACAGGAGCCGATGCTATTGCCGCAATGGCGCCTTGTTTCTTCAAACCGGAAACTGTCAAAGATTTGATTGACTTTTTTACTCCGATTGCCAATAGTGCAGAAGAACTACCATTCTATTATTACAATATGCCATCCATGACTGGTGTATTTTTGCCTGTTGCGACCTTCTTGGCAGAGGGTAAAAAAGTGATGCCTAATTTAGCGGGAACAAAATTCACACACAATAATCTCATGGAAATGGGTGAATGTTTAGCATTAAATGACGGTGAATTTGAAGTTCTTCACGGGTATGATGAAATTCTAATCTCAGGATTAGCATTCGGAGCAGTTGCTGGCGTTGGAAGCACCTATAACTATCTACCCGAAGTCTACCACGGCATTTTGAAAGCAGTTGAAGAAGGAGACTTCCAACATGCGAGAAAATTACAGATGAAATCAATAGAAATAGTAAAAATAATCATTAAATACGGAGGAGGTGTACGAGGAGGTAAAGCAATTATGAATTTGATCGGAATAGATTGTGGTCCATGCAGACTGCCCATTCCAGCTGTAAGCAAGGAAGAATATGATATGCTGAAAAACGATTTGCTAAAAATCGGTTTCTTATCTAAATAAAAAGACACGGGGAATAAAACTTTGACCGGTACTTATTCCCTCGTGTCAATCTTAAAATAGCACTATTTTAAAACCAGTACAAAGATGAATAAATTAAATCATTTATGTTTACTGTTAGTCCTCTTATTATTCCCATTTATCTCAATTTCTGCTCAAGAAATGAATATTTCGGGCGTTGTTATAGACAACGATGGACTAACTATGCCAGGTGTTTCTGTTTCTGTCAAGGGAACAACAACAGGTACTATTACCGATATTGACGGTAAATACGACCTCAATGTGCAAAAAGGGGCAACTCTTCTTTTCTCTTTTATCGGATACACAACAAAAGAAGTAAAAGTAGGAAACGAAAACATTTTGAATATCACACTTAACGCCTCTACTATAGGCTTGGATGAAGTAGTTGTAGTCGGTTATGGAACACAATCGAGAAGAACAATCACCTCTGCTATTACAAAAGTAAGTGGCGATGCATTGAAAAATGTTCCGGTAAATACTATTGGCGAAGGTTTGAAAGGCAAAATTGCCGGTGCACGCCTATACTCCAATAATAATACTCCAGGGGCTGATGCAACAATCCGCATCCGTGGTGGTTCTTCCATCAATAAAAGTAACGACCCTCTGATTTTAGTAGATGGTGTCGAACGTGCATTCTCGGGTATTAATCCAAATGACATTGAATCTATTGAAGTTTTAAAAGATGCGGCATCCACTGCAATCTATGGTTCAAGAGCATCTAATGGTGTAATTCTTATCACTACAAAAAAGGGATCTGCCAATCAAGCTCCCCGAATAACATTCGAAGCTAATTTGGCGCTACAACAAGCAGAAACATTGTATGATTTTATGAATGCCGAAGATTATATCAATACTGTTCGTCCGGCTGTAGCCTTAGGTCCCAAATCTCACTACAACTTTATGGATGGTTATTCTGCAAGTTCAGGAAATACAGAATCTTCGATCTATTCAACTCGCTACCTCAAAGAAGGGGAAAGCGTACCTGCCGGATATAAATCCATGCCGGATCCATTAGATCCGACTAAAACACTGATTTTCCAAGATAACAACTTTCAAAACGAAATCTACAAAAATGCACTGTGGCAAAACTATTACGTAGGAATTGATGGAGGAAGTGAATCTGTCAGATACAGTGCCAGTGCAGGATACACAGATGACGGGGGAGTCGCTTTAGCTACAGGTTATTCCCGTTTAAGCATGCGAAATAATCTGGATGTAAAAATCAACAGCAAATTGTCTTTTGCAATGGGTTTTGATTATTCTAAAACCAATTCATCTGAATATCCTAACCAGATGAATGTTATATCAAGAGGTTTAGCAACTCCACCGACTCAAAAGAAATATAATGAAGATGGAACACCCACAAAAGGTTATAATGCAACCTCGCCTAACCCATTGTGGTATCAATACTACAATGATCAAAGCAAAGAGGAAAAACGAATGTCTGCATTTGGGAAGTTGACATATCGTATTATTGACGGTCTGAGAGCAGACGTGCAAATGTCCACTTACAATCACCACTGGAGAAGCGACAGTTTCGAAAAAGCCAACGAATTCAGTGGTTTACGCACGACCACTGCACAATTCGGTGAATTAAACAGAAACAAATTGGAAGCCTATGGAACATACAACAAAACAATCAAAGATCATTCTTTCTCTGTAATGGCAGGTTACTCCTATCAGAAAGATAAAAATCAATCAATGGAAGCAACCGTTACAGGCGCCAGTTCCGATAAAGTTCCGACATTAACAGCAGGTCCCAATAAAAAAGACGCAAAAAGCGATTTTACGGAGGATGTCACAATTGGCTATTTTGGCCGATTATCTTATGATTTTCAAAAGAAGTATCTGTTTTCTGCCACATTTAGAGAGGATGCATCTTCCCGTTTTGCAGCAGGAAATCAATGGGGTTTTTTCCCTGGTGCTTCCGTGGGTTGGGTTATGTCTGACGAATCCTTCATGCAAAATATTAAACCTATCGATAACCTGAAATGGCGCATAAGCTATGGACAAACAGGGAATAATGCAATTGGCCTTTATGATGCTTATGGGAAATATTCAACAAATGCTAAATACGATGGAATTGCCGGAATTGTTCCGTCTACTATGCCTAATTTAGGATTAACATGGGAAGTTTCTACACAGTTAGATGCAGGTTTCGATCTGTCAATGTTTAATAATCGCTTAAACATCAGCGCAGACTATTTCGACAAAAGAACTGACAATCTATTATTTAGCAAAGAATTACCAAATACTTCCGGTTTTGCCAATGTTCAAACCAACATCGGTAAAGTAAAATTCTATGGTTTCGATATCGAAATCAGTTCCACAAATATCGAAACAAAAGATTTTATTTGGACATCTAAGTTTACATGGAGCTACGTAAAAAATAAAGTTTTAAAGCTCCCTGATAATGGACGAGACAAAAACCGTATAGGAGGTATTACACTGGCAGATGGGACAGCTTTTGGTGGAACAGCAGAAGGGGAACCATTATATCGTTATTATGGTTATATGGTTGATCATATTATAGAAACACAAGAACAAGCAGACAATGCGATGTATGATAGTTCCGCAAAAGGTTATCGGCCTTCCGATGGGAAAAACATAGCCGGACGTAAAGAAATCGGTGATTACGAATGGAAAAACCGTAAAGGCAGCCAGACAAAAGATGGAAAAGATTATATTGACAGTCAAGATCAATTCTTGCTTGGTTATACAGTTCCACATTCAACCGGAGGCTTGAACAACAATTTCACCTATAAAAATTTCACTTTGAATATCTTTGTAGATTGGGCTTTAGGCCACTCCATCAACAACAATTCAGAAATGCGTTATTTCATGAATACATTTGCAAACAATTATACATTGATTGATGAAGTGAAACAATGTTGGAAACAGCCGGGCGATAATACAAAATACGCACGTTTTACAGCCAATGACCCGGATGATGGAAATGCTAATTTTAGCCGTACATCGAATGTGTTCAACTACAAAGGCGATTACCTCTGCATCCGTGAAATAAGTCTGCAATACAATGTACCGACAAATAAGCTGACAAAACTGGGTATTCAAAATTTGGCTATTACATTAGCAGGAAACAATCTGCATTACTTTACAGCTGTAAAGGGTGTTTCTCCTGAAGTGGGTGCTTCTACGACCTATAATAAGGATTATTACAATTATCCTCCTATTCGTAAATATTCCGTAGGAGTAAAAGTTACTTTCTAATCAAATGATTTCTTAAGTTATAAAAACATTTATATCATGAAAATCAAAACAATATTATCAATATTATTGGCTGGAACTCTATTTGCTTCATGCCATGGTGATCTGAATATCATCCAGAAAAGTGAAGTGTCAGCCAATTCCATGTGGCAAGATGAAGGAGATGCTACTTCTGCCATGTACGGTATGTTCAATAAATTCAGAGCTACATTCAGTACAGGTTACATTTACTGGGGAGAATACAGGACCGGTCTTTGGGCAGACGGTTTAGCCGGACAAACAGCACGTGACCAGGTATATCAAAATCAGATACCAACAAACCACGGTTATGCAAATTGGGCTGATTTATATACGACAATCAACAATGCTAATTTGATTTTAAAATACACACCGGATATTGCGTTCAATAGCGAAGATGCTAAAAACAAGATTTTAGCAAACGCATATTATGTAAGAGCATTTTGCTACTATTGGATCGGGCGTATTTGGGGAGATGCTCCCATATTGCTGGACGGCTTTGAATCGGACCAGCAAGAAGGACTTTTTCCGACTCGTCAACCAGCCGAAGATGTTTTCAAACAGGTAGGCGAAGACATCAACAATGCTTTAACCTTGATGCCGACATCTGTAGCAGACAGGAATCTGGCATCACCGGGAGCCATTAATATGCTGAAAGCAGACTACTCTTTATGGATGTATAAAGTACGAAATGCAGGAGAAACTGCACTCGACAATGCAAACACTGCAGTCCAAGCTGTTTTGAACAACTCAAATTACTCACTTGAAGAAGATTTCAGCAATATTTTTTACAACGAATTAGGCAATGAGATTATATTTGCGTGGAGTTACATTCAAGATGAATATACAGGTGGATATCCAGGAGATTATCTGGTTCCTTCTCAATATGTTTCTGTCGAAGCAATAGAAAATCCGGTAAAAGTAGGTAGCCATCAACAATGGTGCTTCTATACAGAAGATTATAAAGCTTTACTTTCAGAAAATAAAGAAGATCAAAGAACAATTGTAAGTTTCGAAACTTATTTCGATGAACCGAAAAATGCAACATTTCAATGGATCAATAAATTTGCCGGTACATGGACAAACGGAACACGTATCTTTGATTCAGATATAATCGTATACCGTTATGCTGATGCCATTCTTTTTGATGCAGAAATCAAATTAGCAAAAAATGATATGACCGGTGCGATTGCTTCACTTAACCATATAGCTGAACGGGCATACGGTAAAAAGAACTTCTATCCATCCTCCATGGCTGCCAATGACTTGAATGAAGCCATTGTAACAGAAAGAATGAAAGAATTCGCTGCCGAAGGCAAATTATGGTGGGATTTCATTCGTTTAGGAGTTGTCTTCAAAAAGGCTCCTTATCTGGTTGGACGTGAAAACGAGTTAAATATTTTATTATGGCCCGTAGCTCAGGCTTCAATTAATAAGAACCCGAATATCATACAGACTCCGGGATATGATGAATAATTGATATTTATGCATCCGTTAACACATACAACTCTTGTCGGCAACTGGGCAACTCTTTTGCTGGCAACAAATAAAAACGGAGAAATAGATTATAAACGCATGGGAGATGAAATAGATATTTTAATAGCATCATCTCCCTGCGGAATCTATTCGAATGGGACAGCAGGCGAGTTTTATACTCAAAACGAAGAAGAGTTTATAAAAACAAGCGAATTACTGGCAGAGAAATGTTCTGCTGCCAGTATTCCGTTTCAAATCGGTGTCAGTCACATGAGCCCGCAAATATCTCTAAATCGATTACAAGCGGTCAAATCTCTAAATCCCGGTGCAGTTCAAGTAATCTTACCAGATTGGTTTCCGGTCACATTGGAAGAGGCTGTTATTTTTTTGCAAAGGATGGAAGAAACTGCTGACGGAATTCCTATCGTCCTTTACAATCCTCCTCATGCAAAAAAGATACTTTCTCCTCATGATTGGATGTACCTAAAACAACATATACCATCTTTGATCGGCGTCAAAGTTTTTGACGGGAACCGGAATCCTGAATGGTATAAACAAATCAGAGAAAAGGTGCAAGGGTTATCTGTTTTTATTCCAGGCCATAATCTGGCAAGCGGAATACTCTCCGGAGCTCATGGAGCATATTCCAATATAGCGTGCCTGAATCCTTTTGCTGCTCAAAAATGGTATGAGCAAATAACAGCAAATAAAGATATGGCACTCGAATTGGAGAAGCGTATTCATCTGTTTATGGATAAACTGATAACTCCTTTTATCGTAAAAGATCATTTTCCAAATCATGCCTGTGATCGTTTTATGGCATTAGTAGGAAAATGGGCTGATATAGGCAGCTATTTGAGATGGCCTTATCGTTCGATACCGGAAGAATACGTTATTAAAGTAAGAGAAGAAGGCTGTCATATCATTCCAGAATTTTTCAATCAATAATCTCAAATCAACTAACAAATCATGAAGAATATAATAGTAACATGCTTTTTCGTTTTGATGCAATTGGGAATTTTAGTCCAAGCACAAACAAATACAACAACAGACATTTACCAAAAAGGGCAGGACGGATATGCCTGCTTCCGTATTCCTGCTATCGTCCAAAGCAAAGCGGGGACCCTGCTTGCCTTTGCTGAAGCTCGAAAAAACAGTTGTTCCGATACCGGTAATATTGATTTAGTAGTGAAACGTTCCGAAGACGGAGGTAAGACTTGGAGCCGCACCATTACAGTATGGGACGATGGTGATAACGTATGCGGCAACCCGTCTCCTATCGTAGACCAAGAAACAGGTCGTATCATCTTGGTCAGTTGTTGGAATTTAGGAGAGGATCACGAAAAACAAATCATCGATAAAACAAGTAAAGACAGCCGGAGAGTATATGTTCTTTATTCCGATAACGATGGCAAAAGCTGGTCAGCTCCCAAAGAAATCACATCATCCGTCAAGCACCCCGATTGGACTTGGTACGCAACAGGTCCCTGTCATGGAATCCAATTACAAGGTAAAAAAAATAAAGGTCGGTTAGTGGTTGCCGCCAACCATATGGTGGCAGGAACAAAGACATATCATTCCCAACTGATCTATTCCGATGATAAAGGCGAGACTTGGAAACTCGGAGGAATCGTCAACGAACATGGAGGAAATGAAAGTAGTGTTGTAGAATTAAAAAATGGAGACTTAATGCTAAACATGCGCAATTACAACCGGAAAGAAAGTAAAACCCGTTCGTATGCAATCAGTAAAGATGGTGGAGAAACTGTCTCCCAAATGTCATATCTTCCTGAACTGATCGAGCCTATTTGTCAAGGGAGCACACTAAATTATATGAAAAGGGGAAAAATCAGCAGCAACATTTTATTCTCCAATCCCGCCTCCACTGATAAAAGAGAAAAGATGACAATCAAACTGAGTGAAAATAATGGTGAAACCTGGCCCTATGCCTATCAAGTCTATTCAGGTCCAAGTGCTTATTCAGACCTGACCAATCTGGGAAACGGGAATATCGGACTGTTATATGAATATGGTATAAACAATCCGTATGAAAAAATCGGCTTTACAATAATACCATTCGAACAACTAAAAAAATAAAACAAATGGTATGCTTCCACGTACGCAAATTATTGATTAACCAAGAAAAGACACATGAAACAAAAGACTACTTTGGCAACCATTGGGGCATTATTACCTTTTTGCATACAAGCAGAAAATGATGTTAAAAACGTGCTTTTCATAGCCATAGACGACTTGCGTCCGACATTGGGATGTTACGGTGATCCATACGCCGTAACTCCCAATATCGATACATTTGCGGCTAAAAGTTTCCTCTTTGAAAACACATACTGCCAGCAATCTGTCAGTGGTCCTTCACGGGCATCCCTACTGACAGGATTACGCCCGGATGAAATAGGAGTTACCGATCTAAACACCCATTTCAGAGAAAAATGTCCGTATATTACCACTCTGCCACAACTTTTCAAGAATAACGGATATGAAACTATCGGTATAGGTAAAATCTATCATGGCAGTGCCCGGACACAAGATACGGTTTCCTGGACCCGAACTCCCATCTACAATTTATCTATTAAGAAAGAAGAATATACGTTGATGCAAAACAGACAAGGGAATAAAGCAACAGCAATTGAAATTGCCGATCAACCGGACACTTCCTTTCTGGATGGCAAAGTTACCGCAGAAGCTCTAAAGAGATTGGATAAATTATCCAAATCCAAGCAGCCTTTCTTTTTGGCAGTCGGGTATATCAAACCTCACCTGCCATTTAGTATGCCGAAAAAATACTGGGATATATACCGGAATAAATCCTTCATCCGAAAAGTGGCAGAAGATAAACAACCAATACATGCTCCTGTTATTTCCTTCCACAATTGGGAAGAGTTGAGAGGATATACCGACATACCCAAACATGGAAACCTTTCAATAGAAAAGCAGGAAGAACTTTGTAAAGCTTATTATGCATGTGTCAGTTTTATCGACTCACAAGTCGGGAAATTATTGGGCAAGCTCAAAGAACTGGGATTGGAGAAAAATACAATCATTGTCATTTGGGGTGACAACGGCTTCCATCTCGGAGAACAGCACCTATGGGGAAAATCCACAAATTTTGAATTAGATTGCAAAGTTCCTCTACTTATATACAGTCCAGAATATAAAAATCGTTCGAAACGAATAAACGACATTGTAGAGTTGATTGACATCTATCCTACATTGACCGATCTCTGCGGACTAAAGCCTGCACATACATTATCCGGGCAGTCTCTTCGTTTTCTGATAGAAAACAAAGCAAACTGGAAAAATCGTGCTTTCAGCCAATTCCCAAGGCCCTATAAAGCGGTAAATTCTTATAAGAACCAGACACACATGGGATATACTGTCCGGACTAAAAACTGGCGTTACACGCTGTGGTATGACAATGCGACAAACCATATTACAGACCGGGAACTTTATTGCATGAACGGTAATAAAGTAGAAAAAGAAAATCTAAGCGGAAAAAGAGAATATGTTGACATTGAAAATGAACTACAGCAAATGATTGATGATTATAAAAACACTCATAATAAATAAGATTCCATGAACAGAGCATTATTATTTACAATCCTTTCAGGCCTGTCATTATCCTGTACGGACTATACGGATAACATATCCATGACAGCAGAACATCCGGTACTCCCCGTTCTTACCATGAAGGAAGCCAACCCTGTCTTCAAAATTGAACTGATAAGACATCAAACTGGCGATAATTATTCATTACAAAAATTAGAAGTGGATCTTCATGGCACAACAGATATCGACGATATTGAAAGTGTCGGTCTTTATCATACCGATTCCAAAGGAATGATCGATACCAACAAGCCGGTTCTCCACGCAGTATCCGCATCTGAAAAAGTTGTTTTCAATACAGATATTTCAATTGATACGGACACCTTCCCTTTTTGGGTATCTTTTAAGTTAAAAGACAAAGTAGATCTCAGCCATCGCTTTAAAGCAAGCTGTACTAAGATAGAGACAAATGAAGGAGAGATAAAAGTGCCCGTAACAGCTTCACCTGAACTTCGTGCAGGAGTAGCCGTACGCCAGCACAAGCAAGACGGCGTTCACACGTCTCGTATCCCTGGGTTAGCAACATCTACAAGAGGGACATTGTTAGCAATTTATGATGCCCGCTACGAAAGTCCACGCGATTTACAAGGGCACATGGATATCTGTCTGAATCGCAGCACAGACGGAGGACAAACCTGGCAACCTATGCAAGTAGTCCTGGACATGAAAGACTGGGGTGGATTACCTGAAAAATACAATGGAGTTAGCGATGCCAATATCCTGGTAGATGAAAACACAGGAGATATTTATGTTGCCGGCCTCTGGATGCATGGAGTATTAGATGGAAAAACAGGGAAATGGGTCCCTGGAATGACAAAAGACAGTACCCGCTGGATACACCAATGGCGTGAAAAAGGTTCTCAGCCGGGGTTTGGAGTAAAAGAAACCTGTCAGTTCCTAATTGCAAAAAGTACCGATGACGGTCAGACCTGGAATACCCCTGTAAACATAACGAAACAAACCAAACGAAAGGAATGGTGGCTATATGCCCCTGCACCGGGACACGGGATTACACTACAAGACGGAACTCTCGTCTTTCCGACACAAGGACGAGATAAAGACGGACATTCATTCTCCAATATAACCTGGAGCAAGGACGGTGGTAAAACATGGACCGCCAGCAATCCGGCTTTTACAAATGTAACAGAATGTATGGCCGTACAACTATCTGACGGAAACATCATGCTAAACATGCGTGACAACCGTAACCGGGGAAACAAAGAGGAGAACGGACGGCGTATCTGCATCACCTCCGACTTAGGGAAGACTTGGACAGAACATCCCACCTCACGAAAAGCATTAATCGAACCGACTTGTATGGGGAGCATACACAAACACACTTATCACAAAGACGGGCATAATAAATCAATCCTGCTTTTCGTTAACCCGGAATCCTATTCGGAGCGTAATCATATCACACTGAAGGTTAGCTATGACGATGGAAAGACCTGGCCTGAAAACAAGAAAATCCTATTGGATGAATATAACGGGCGCGGTTATTCCTGCATAACCTCTGTAGATGAAAACACAATCGGTATTCTATATGAAAGCAGTCAAGCCGATATGGTCTTTCAACAAATCAGATTGGAAGAATTACTGCCCTAAACAGGAAAGGCCCTTTATCCGAGGTTCGAAATCTCTTGGATACAGGGCCTTTTTATTATTCAGATATCACCTTACTCCCACTCCGGCGGTTCCTGCCCCAGCAAGTTCTTGACGAAGAAATCGTGCATTTTGTGCATTTCGAACGGGCCGCCGAGGCTGTGTGTCTTGCCTGGCAGGTAAAGCTGTTCGAAGTTCTTGTTCGCTTTCATCAAGGCGCTGACAACCTGCAAGGTGGAAGCCGGATCGACGTTGTCGTCCAGTTCGCCGTTGATCAGGAGCAACTTGCCTTTCAGGCGGTGAGCATTGTCGACATTGGAGGAGGCGCTATAAGAGGCGTCGATCGGATAGCCCATCCACTGTTCGTTCCACCAGATTTTATCCATCCGGTTGTCATGGCAACCGCAAAGGGCGACCGCAACCTTATAGAAATCGTTATGGAACAGCAGAGCCGCCATCGCATTCTGACCTCCGGCCGACCAGCCATAGATGCCGGCACGATCCAGATCCATGTGCTTGTACTTCGCACCTGCTGCTTTCATCCAGGCGATACGATCCGGGAAACCGGCATCTTTCAGGTTCTTCCAGCATACATCATGGAAAGCCTTCGAGCGGTTGGATGTCCCCATCCCATCGATCGAAACGACGATGAAGCCGAGTTCCACCAGTTTGGAGACCAGATGATGGGCCGGTTTGAAATCCTTATCCACATGCGAATCGTGCGGGCCGGCATAGATAAACTCTACGACCGGATATGATTTGGAAGCATCGAAGTGCATCGGGCGATAAATGTTCCCCCAGATATCCGTCTGTCCGTCCCGGCCTTTCGCACAGAACACTTCCGGCATCTGCCAGCCTTCCGCCTGCAACGCACTCACATCGCACTTCTGTAATCCGGCAACCACAGACGCATCCGAAGTCCGCTTCAACTGGCTGACAGGCGGCAGGTCGGGACGGGAATAGACATCGGTAAAATAAGAACGGTCGGCAGAGAAGGTCACACGGTGGTTCCCGTTCTCAGGAGTCATATCGGTAAAGCCCGTTCCGTCCAGGTTAATCCGACAGTAATGCAGGTTATAAGGATCTTCGCCTTTGTTGAAACCCGAAGCGGTGAAGTAGACAACCCGGTTCGCCTCATCCACGTGATCGACCTGGCGAACCACCCATTCGCCCTTCGTCACCTGTCGTTTCACCTGCCCGTTCGTGCCGTCTATCAGGTAAAGATGACGCCATCCGTCCCGCTCGGAGATCCAGAGCAGTTCTTTTCCGTCGTTGAGGTCGTATCGGTAATTGTTATAATAATAGATAAAAGTCTTTGTCTGCTCGTCCACCAGATGGCGGATAGAACCGTCGGCCGCACTCACTTCACCAATGACATAACGCTGATGGCCGCGCTGGTTGAACTCGAACGTAAAAGCGCGGCTGTCTTCACGCCAACCGGTCAGGTTCAGATAGAACTGGTTTTCATAAGGAGCGACATTCAGTGCCACCTGCTTGCGTGCCTCCACGTCAAAAAGGACAGGCAGGTAAACCGGCAACACGTCGCCCGGCTTCGCGTAATCGCGCCATTGCAGGATCGGTTGTTTCTGGCTGGACGGACTGGATTCGATCAGCGGAATACGGCGTTCCTGCACGTCGCGCACCTTCACCGTCGCCAGCTTGCGGGAGTCGGGCGACCAGATGATCGACCAGGCGTCATAGCGCAGGTTGGTCGTGCCGTCCATCGTCAGGGCAATCTCTTCTTTCGGCTTATCCTTCTCTTTCTCATCTCGGACAGGAGAGATATAGAGGTTGTTATCTTTCACATACGCTTCCCATTTCTTATCAGGCGAGACGACAGGAGCCGGAGCTTCTCCGCGGCGGCGCCAGCGATCCGGCTTCTTTTCCTCTTCCTTCAACAAGGATTCGGCCAGCCCCTTTTGCTTTTTAGAGAAGAATGCCGCCAAACCTTTCTTATCTGCGGCACGTTGCTTCTTTCCGCTCTCCGCATTGACAAGATAGTAGAAATCTCCCTCCTTCTCATGGTTCTTATACCAGAAATAGTGGGAGCTGTCTATCCATTCGGGATGGACAGCGGGAGAATAAACCCGGTTGGAACATTTCAGGATCGTGTCGGCGCGCTCGTAATCGGCACGCGTCACCTGCGAGGCGGCGCTTTCTGCACCGAACGCCATCGCCAACAGGCACAGGCAAGAGATAAACAAAGTCGTTCGTTTCATAATAAACAGTGATTTATGATTTATGATTTAATCCCAATTTCTTAATTCTTAATTCTTAACTCTTAATTCCCAATCCCCCAACCACCAGTCAATCATCCTCCGCGCCAGGCTCAGTTTGCGCGGTATCTCCGGCAGGTTGTCTTTCGAGAAGAACGAACCGGAGCTCAACTCCTCATCCTGCAATTTGATCTCCCCGCTGACATAATCGGCAATAAAACCGATCATCAGGTTGCTCGGATAAGGCCAGGGCTGATTGCCGAAGTAAGTGATGTCGCGGATCGTCAATCCGGTTTCCTCCCGCACTTCACGTTCCACGCACTGCTCCAACGTCTCGCCCGTTTCCAGGAAACCGGCCACAAGCCCATGAAACGTCCCCCGGAAGTTACGTGCATGCACCAACAGGATTTCCTCGCCTTTCCGGATCAAGACAAGAATGGCGGGCGACACTGCCGGATAGATCTCATATCCGCAAGCGGGACACTTCTTCACGATCGGCCCCTTCTGTTCCGTCGGCGTCCCGCAAGCCGGACAGAAGCGGCTGTGCCGGTCCCAATAGAGTATCTCGTAGGCCTTCCCCGCCTGGTCATAGAAGTAGCGGTCGATATGATCGTAAGAGGCCCGAAGTCCCATCGGCAGGTAAACGTCCGTCTCTTCCAGCGGCTCGTCGGTCGAAACAGCCATCGCCACCGTCCCGTCCTGCATTTCGACCATCTGGGGTAGAGACGCACGGCCATACGTCTCTACAGGCGATTTATCCATAAAAGGAATTGTATAGCCACCACCGGCTTTCTTTTGCAGCAAAAGTTGGTCATTGTAGAAAACATACCAATATAGAGGAGCGTTATTTGTCATTTCCATACGTCTGATTCTTTATATCGGGGACAAACATACGAAAAAAACCCCCACATTGGTATCTCTATTGTTTCCTATCGCACAAGAAAACGTATCGCATAAGTAATAAATCTTCGCCAAGTGCCTTACTATTCTATAATCAGCGGCGGCGATTACATAATCAGCGCCGACGATTATAAAATCACCGCCGCTGATTATAAAATCGCCGGTTGTGATTAAAGAATTATACGGCATCTAACGATCTTTTCCTATAAAGAACAAAAAGATTTTCTTATGAGGGCCGGGAGAATAATCGTGCGTTTCCGAACTCCATCCGTGCGGACAAGCACAGTTGCAGGATTCCGATCAAGCGATAATCCACTACATATAAGAAACTTATGACTATGGCACGACTTTTGCGTCACTACTCATAAACAAAACAGTTGAAAACCATGATTAAAACAGTTGCATTAGAAAAGATCTTCCGGACGGAAGAGGTGGAGACGTTGGCGCTGAACAAAGTAAGCATAGAAGTCAAAGAAGGAGAGTTCGTTGCCATTATGGGACCTTCCGGATGCGGTAAATCTACATTGCTGAACATCTTAGGACTACTGGACAACCCGACTACCGGAGAATATTACCTGAACGGGATCGAAGTTTCCCAATATACGGAAGCCCAGCGGACGAAGCTGCGCAAGGGGATTATCGGTTTCGTCTTCCAGAGTTTCAATCTGATCGACGAGTTGAACGTGTACGAGAATATTGAACTACCTTTGCTTTATATGGGTGTTTCGGCTGCCGAACGGAAAAAGAAAGTGCAGGAAGCGATGGAACGGATGGCTATCGTGCACCGCGAAAAGCATTTCCCGCAGCAGTTGTCCGGCGGCCAGCAACAGCGTGTCGCCATTGCCCGCGCCGTAGTGGCCAACCCGAAGTTGATCCTTGCCGATGAACCTACCGGTAACCTGGACAGCAAAAACGGGCAGGAAGTGATGAATCTGCTTAACGAACTGAACAAGGAAGGGACAACGATCGTCATGGTGACGCACAGCCAGCACGATGCCGGGTTCGCATCCCGCATCATCAACCTGTTCGACGGACAGGTGGTAACGGAGGCCGTGATTTAAGCCTGAAATGTTATAAAAGGGAAAGAAGAAGCCATAACGTATTAAGATATGTTATGGCTTACGAAATTGTCGTATTCCGTATGATTCCAAATCAAATAAACTTGTATATTGCCGGCACTAATCATAAATCGAATTGCATATGAAGACACTTGCATGGCTGTTTGGAATCTTTGTCTGCGCTTCTTCCGCTTACGGGCAAAAGACCGTTACGATCGAAGGAGACATACGGAATATGCCGGATACCGTCAGATTTTTTTGCGCGGAGATGAAAGGGAACGGGATGGATGTACGACCGGAAGATCAGGAGATAATGGTGAACGGCAAGTTCAAATTCACCAGGGAAACCGACAAGACAACCAAGATGTACATATCCCTCAACAACACCGGCTACACCGTATGGGTGAAACCCGGAGCGAACATCAAAATCACCGGAGAAGCCCCTTATGTGCAGAACTGGCTGGCGGAAAGCGACATTCCGATCCCCGAACAAGTCGAACTGAACCGCTTCCGGGAGGCTACACGGGAGGAAAACATACGCATCCACGACTTAACGGCAGAGTGTATGAAACTGCTCCCCAAGATCAGAGCGAAAGATTCGGTCGCCAAACAGGAATTTGCTTCGATCAGGCAGACGGTGAACAGCATACATGACCAGGTTATCCTGCAAAAAGAGTTGTTGCTCATGCTGGAACACCCGATTACCGATGCCGGCCTGGAAGAACTGAGGGATGCTGCCAAAAGTTGCCAGGCGGGAAAGTTGAAAGACAAGGCACTGGTCGTCTCTGTCTACAGCAAGCTGACGGACGAACAAAGACAATCCCGGTTGGGGGAAGAGATAACTTCCTTGTTGTCTATCTCCTCGACAGTTCAGGAAGGAGACAAGATCGCGGATGCCGAACTGAAAGACATCGAAGGGAACATCCACCATCTTTCCGACTATAAAGGGAAATACATCATCCTTGATTTCTGGAGCCGATACTGTGGCCCTTGCCTCGATGCGTTTCCTTTACTAAAGGAAATTGCGGAAAAATATAAAGAGAAAGTTGTCGTTATCAGCCTGTCTGTAGATCCAGAAGCGGTTTGGAAAGAGACAGAAGTCAAAGAATCGGCAGACAACTGGCTGCAACTGTCCGACGGGCTGGGCATGAGTGGCATAGCGGCTCATTACGGGGTACATGCGCTTCCTTCGTTTATCTATATTTCACCGGAAAGCACCGTCCTGAAAGCCGGACAAGGGTATAAATTCTTGTCGGAAGATATCCGTACATTTATAAAAGACAAATAACCTAATTCAAATGAATATGAAACACGGACTTTACTTACTTATGTTCCTTCTTTGCTTCACTGGATTGCAGGCACAGGAACGCGTAGTCGAACAACCGGCTTTCGACGCTTGGAACTCGACGACACTGGAAATAGATAAAATCGTACTGAGCGATACCGCAACAGTCTTTTATATCGACGCTTACTACCGCCCGAAATACTGGATTCAGGTCGCGAAAGAAACCACCTTGCAGGCCGACGGCAAAACCTATCCGATCAAGGCAGGCGACGGCATCAACCTGAGCGAAAAGTTCTGGATGCCGGAATCGGGAGAGGCCTCTTTCCGCCTGATATTCCCGCCGTTGCCGAAAGGGACGAAAGCCGTTGACTTTTCCGAAGGAGACGTAGAAGGCGCCTACAAGATATGGAACATCCGGCTGGACGGTTCACCAGCCTACTCTTCCCTGGCAGGGAAAAAGAACCCTGTTGAAACCCCGGTACTGGAAAAGCCGGAATTCAAAAACGGCACGGCTGTACTGAAAGGACATATCACCGACTATAAACCGGACATGAACCTGAAGGGACGCGCTTGGAATTTCAATTTGTTGAACGGGGGCACGGAAGAATATAATATTACGGTACAACCGGATGGGAACTTCACGTTAGAAGTCCCTCTGTATTATTCTACAAGCCTGAATATCTCCAGCAACTTTATGAACGGCCTGATATATCTGAAACCAGGAGAAACGACTTCCGTAGAAATCAACATGCCGGAGATTTGCCGTTCACAGTCCAAAAAGCAGAAAGACAAACCGTCATTAGGCGAGAAATATTATTTCACCGGGGCTTTGGCGGCGCTTAACAACGAATCCAGCAATTCTTCCCTTCGTTTTGTATCCGTCTCCCCCAAATCCCAGGAAGACTATATGCAGATGTTTTCCGATATCAGCACGATGAATGCAAATCAGTTCAAGGCTTACTGGATGGATCGTTACCAGAAGGAAAAAACCGTACTGGACAGCCATACGGAATTAAGCGACGCTTACCGCACGCTCCTGCATAACAGCCTGAAAAAAGACTTGGCGGAACAATTGCTTGGCATCAGCGGAATGATGGAGTACGCTTATCGTACTGTCAACCAGTTCCCGCGCGACTCAGTGATACCCAAAGACAAAAAGGTGATACCGACTATAGAATATTACGATTTTATCCCGGAGTTGATAAGCAACGATCCGTACCTGCTATATGACGGCTCTTTCACTTATCTGATCTCCTACCTGCAATATACGAACTTCACCGGAGAAGACAGGGCCGCCGGAGAGAAAGCCCCCGATAACACCGCCGATCTCATCAAGATTATGGGGACAGACAACGGGATTCTTTTCGACCTCCTTGCCGCACAACGCCTGTCCCAACCGATAAAAGAATTCCGCCCGCTAAGCGACGAGGAGATCGCGCAGGCCGGGAAAATATCTCCGGTCATCCAGGAAGCACTCACGCAGATGAACAACAAAGTCAAGCAGACAATCGAAGAAAACAAAAAGAAATCCGGCTACACCGTCAACCGCGTGAACATCGCCGACATCCCGGCCGAGGAACTGTTCAACGCCATCACCACGCCTTACCGGGGCAAAGTCGTGTTTGTCGATTTCTGGGCGACCTGGTGCGGCCCGTGTAAAGCCGCGATGAGAGCGTCCGAACCAGTCAAGAAAGATTTCGCCGGAAAGGATATCGTCTTCCTCTACCTGGCAGGCGAGAACTCCCCGAAAGGCACTTGGGAACAGATGATACCGGATATCAAGGGCGAACATTACCGGATGACGGATGCACAATGGACGTATATCTGCAATAAATTCGGCGTGCAGGGTGTTCCTTCTTACATGATCATCGCCAAAGACGGCACGCCGACCCATTTCCAAGTCGGATTCATGGGAGCGGATAAGATGAAGGAAATGCTCATGAAGGAATTGGATAAATAAGAACTGTTACTATGTATAAAACGTTGCTTGCTCTATTGTTTTCAGGGATCGGCCTGTTGTTGCATGCAGATAATTCCTATCTCATACAGGCCCGCATACGGGATGTGAAAGACGGAACCGTATTCTTCCTGAAACAATTCAGCACGCAGCGGATTATAAATGCGATGCGACTCGAAGACGGCAAATTACAGATGAAAGGGGAGCTGTTCGACACGCCCCAGCATCTCTGGCTTTGCACGACCATCAAAGATGAATTCTATTACTGCGACCTGCTGGTAGACACGGGGAAGATCGTTGTCGAAGGAAGCATCCATGATTTTCCGAACGGCTTGCATTTCGAAGGGGCTCAAACACAAATGCAATATGCCGCTTATCTGAACCGGACGCAGTCGTTTACACAACAGATCGACAGCCTGAACCACATAGCCAATCGCTTGCATAACCGGAAAACGGATGGCATAGTGTATAACAGTCATATCGTTCCGGGCACTTACAAATTAGACGTAGAGGTGGAAAGAGATAGAATCACAGCCATACGCGACTCCATCCGTTCCAAATTTATCCAGAACCACATGGATCAGTATGCCGGGCAGTTCCTGCTGACCCGTGTCATGAAAAATCTTTCGCCTGATTCCCTGAAAGCCCTTTACCGCCTCATCCCGGTCGAGATGAAGAAAACCAAATTCACCCGTTTGATCAGCAACCAGATCAACCCGTATGCCGACAGCTACATCCGGGAGGCGGACGACCTGCTGCGCCAGACAAGCCGCAAAGAAAAGGAAATGCACAGCTATGCGGAAGAAGCCTATAAACTCTATGCGCAAGCGGTGCAGCTCGACTCTACACGAACGGACGGCTACATAGCACTGGCATCCATGTCCGAACGCCTGCTCCCATTCAAAAATGTGGAAGCTTACGACATTGCGATCCATTACCTTCATAAATTCATGGCAAGCGACATCCGAACAAACGAATACGAGGCTGCTGTGAAGAAAATGGAAGACCTGCAATTCAGGAAATGGCTGAAGCAGAACGAAGAACCGGAAATGATAACCGTCAATGGCGGAAGTTTCGAAATGGGGTCCACTTATAAAGAAGACAACAATCCGCCTCACAAAGTAAAAGTAGACAGTTTCCTAATCAGCCGGTACGAGATAACGAACTACCAGTTTGCCGCCTTTCTCTCGACACTTAGTCCAGAAAAGATAAAAGACGGCCCGCCTTTGTATTACCCCTGCAACTGGGGCATCCAAAACGGAAAGCCAATGCCGGGTTACGAGGCTCATCCGGCAATCTATGTCACCTGGTACGGCGCACAGGAATATTGCAAATGGGCCGGAGGACGACTGCCGACCGAAGAAGAATGGGAATTCGCCGCACGAGGCGGCAACTACGGGAACCGCGACCATCTTTATAGCGGCGGCATGGAACTGGACAGCTTAGGTTGGTATGCCGGAAACTCCGGCGGCAAGCCGCACCGGGTAGGGACGTTAAAACCCAACGAATTAGGTTTACACGATATGAGCGGTAACGTATGGGAATGGTGCAGCGACACCCAGATAAAAGACGGCAAAGAATATGTCGCCGTCCGTGGCGGAACCTGGTTCAACGAACGCGCAATCTGCCGCCCGACCTGCCGCTATTACATCTTCCCGAACAGCAAGCATTTCAACAATGGGTTCCGGCTGGTAAAGGATTTATAATTGACTGGCAGGAAATACGACTTTAACAGCTCTATTGATCAGGGACCATACATAATTGTACAATCTTAAAACGTATACATTGACATTGAGCAATAATAAGAAGCCGACTACAACATAAACCAATTGTAAAATAAGATGATCGGCAATAATTTGATTTAACCCCAAAACCCGCTTAAATTCTCCTAACAACAATGTCGAAAAGGCATGGACAAAGTAGATATCATACCCCTCTTTCGAGTAGATATCTATATATCGACGGACAATTGCGGATTTATCATATAAAGAAACAATCCCTTTCTTCATATAAGAGCCTCCAAGACCCAAAATGACCATACAGTATGAAACAAACAACAAATTCGGAGGGAATTTATTTGCTTGTATATCAAACGGAATCTTTTCTACTCCAAACATGTAAACCAAATATCCCGCGGCAGCGATCACACACACGATATTCTGCCAACCTAAATTTTGTTTATAATACAATCCCCAAACAGTAAAAAGCATATATACTATTGCCGTCTGAATCAATTCCGAATAATATTGATTGAACGACAATAGCAAAACCACACAGACTGCATAAAAGATAAACGGAATCTTATACCGACGAATCCCATTGAATAGCATCGGAAGGAAAAGACTGATCAATAAATAAGGAGATAAAAACCAAAGATGGTCAAATATGCGATGTTCCACTGGAGGGGTAAATAGAACATACGATAAAAAATCTTTTAACGGCATGATACCACCATGATTCCTGTAAAAAAAACAGACAGCCGGGAAACAGAATAGTGCATACTTCCAATAAGGAATTACAATCTTTTTCACCCTCGTCCGGATATAGACCCAATAAGGTTTCTCGGATGTTAATGAAAAAGAAGCACCCGCTATATAAAATATAATTGCCATTGAAAACAAGGCAGCAGAGACCCATCCTCTATCGAAAATACCCACCTTTGCACCTTCCCACCACACCAAATGAGAAAAACAAGTAATATAAATTCTAATTCCCCCTCTGTATATATCCAGATTCCGATCTCTCATGTTCTATTTGTTTCCTATAAGCATTGAAGGTTGCAAAGATACTTTTTCCTTTTAATAAAAAAGAGTAATATTGCATACTAAAACAAATCAATCAAATTAATGAGCAATTCCATACATTTAATCAGTCTCTTACTTCTAACTTCCGGTCTATCCATACAAGCCCAGGAAAAGAGAGCCATGACATTCGACGAGATGGTCGGATGGGAACGCATATCCGAACAACGTATTTCCGATGACGGCAAATGGGTATTCTGTAAAATGGAACCCTGGCGGGGAGATGCTACCATTCAGTTATACAACGGCAAAGGAGAAGAGAAAGAGACTTTCAAGCCAGCTTCGAAAGCACAATTCAGCGCTTCATCCGAATATCTGTTGGTAACAAAAGTTCCTTCCTTGGAAAAAGTAGAAGCCGAGAAGCTAAAGAAAACAGACAAGGATCAAATGCCGATGAACAGCCTCGTCATTTCCTGCCTGTCCGGAGGGATGGAAACAATCGATTCGCTCAAATCATATAAACTATCGGAAACAGCCGACTGGCTGGCTTACCAGCGCGGGAGCAAGAAAGATTCCACGCTTTATATCCGGTCGCTCGACGGAATGCTGAAAGACTCGTTCCCGGCAGTCAGCGATTTCGGATTTGCCAAAAAAGGAAATGTGTTATATGCCGTATCCGACTCTGTCCTTTATACCTACATTCCCCGGAAAGGGAATAACCGGATCTCTGATAAAAAGGGCGTATTCAAGAAGATCGCATTCAACGAAAACGGCAGCAAGCTCGCCTACCTGTTTTGTGCCGATAAAGATTCGGCTACAACCCGGAGCAGCCTGTATCTGGCAGAAAACAATACTCCCGGCAAGCTGATTGCCGAACGGGGAGATAAGGCATTTCCCTCCGCGTGGATAATCAGTGAAAACGCAGCCTTATATTTCTCTGAAAACGCAAACCGCCTTTTCTTCGGTACAGCCCCGGAACCCAAACAGAAAGACACGACTCTGCTTGCAGAGAACCGTCCGGATGTACAAGTGTGGAGCTGGGATGAAAAGGTGCAATACACGCAACAGTCCTTCAACAAAGCAAACGATTTGAAGCGATCTTATACAGCAGTCTACGACATCGTTTCCCGCCGCATTCTCCAATTGGCGACAGAAGAACTCCCGACTTTGCAGACAGCCGACGAAGGAAACGCCACATGGGCGCTTCTCTCCACCACAACCCCATACGGCACACAAAGCATGTGGACCGCACGCCAGTTCCATGATATCTACACGGTCAACCTGGAAACCGGAGAATGCCGGCAGATCAGGGAGAAGAGTCCTTCCTACATGCGTTTCTCCCCGAAAGGGAAATACACATACTGGTATCAGGAGCAAGACAGCTCTTGGTACACCCGTTCGATGGCTGACGGCAAAGAGTACCGCCTGACTACACCGGAGACATTCATTGCCTGGGACGAAGACAATGACGTCCCCGACTATCCTTCCCCATACGGAATCGCAGGTTGGACGGATGACGATCAATCTATCCTGATCAAGGACCGCTACGATATCTGGAAGTTCGACCCGACTGCGGCCGTTTCACCGGTCAACCTGACCGTCAACGGACGAAAAGAACAGATCACCTACTCGCTGATCCAACTGGACCGGGAGAAAAGATCCTACAATACAGGCGATGCACAATATCTCACCGGATTCAACGAAAGAACCAAAGGTTCCGGCTATTATACGACCCGCCTCAACAAGGCGGCAGTTCCGAAAGTTTTGCTTGCAGGCAATTTCAAACTGGCGGCCCTGGCCAAAGCGAAGGATGCCGATGCCGTTATCTACACGCAGGAAACATACGAGCAATATCCGGATGTCCAATTATCCAATCTCGGTTTCAAGAAGTCCATCCGCTTGACAGACGGCATCCGCCAGCAGGATTCCATCATCTGGGGGACAGCCGAACTGACTTCCTGGATTTCCCTGGATGGCCGGCCTCTGGAAGGTGTCATCTACAAACCGGCTGATTTCGACCCGAACAAGAAATATCCGGTAATCGTGAATTTCTACGAGCGTAATGCCAATACGCTGTACAGCTACCACATGCCCAGCCCTGGGCGTTCAACGATCGACTATCCGTTCTACCTCAGCCACGGCTTTATCATCTTCAACCCCGATGTACGTTTTACGGACGGCTATCCGGGTGAAAGTTCCTACAATTGCGTGATGCCGGGCATCACCTCGCTGATCGCCAAAGGCTATGTAAATGAAAAAGCAATCGGTGCGCAGGGACATAGTTGGGGAGGCTATCAGGTCGCCTACCTGGCTACCCGCACCCGTCTCTTTGCCGCGATCGAATCGGGAGCTCCAGTAGTCAATATGCTGAGTGCTTATGGCGGAATCCGTTGGGGCTCCGGCTTAAATCGTTCTATGCAATACGAACATGGTCAGAGCCGCATCGGGGGGAACATCTGGGAAATGCCGTTGCAATACATTGAAAATTCCCCTTTGTTCAATATGGATAAGGTGACGACACCGATCCTGATCATGCACAACGATGCAGACGGGCACGTGCCCTGGTATCAGGGAATCGAATACTTCATAGCCCTCAAACGCCTCCAAAAGCCGGCCTGGCTGCTCAACTATACAGGTGAACCCCACTGGCCGACGCGTTTGGCAAACCGTCTCGATTTCCAGAAACGCATGTTCCAGTTCTTCCACCATTACCTGCAAGGCGCCCCCATGCCTAAATGGATGAGCGATGGTGTCCCGGCCGTAGACCGGGATTTCGAGTTGGGATATTGATATCTCTTTTATATTTATTATCAATATATTATGGATAAATATTCATATCTTTGTATATTAATTGGAATGTAAACAATGAAAATAACAGGTAACACATTAAGTTTATATGTTGATATTCCTATATCAGAAATATCCATATTCAAATATCTTGCCCATAAAATAGGATGGAAAGTTCATGTTGCTAAAGAAAATGAAGAGACATTAAGTCAGGAAGAAGAAAAAAAACTATTTTTCGAAAACTCCAAACGTTCTATGGCGAAGTGCATGGATAAATATTTATCAGAATGAAAATACACCAACAAGATATTATCGAAGTTAATTATTTGTTTCCTGACGGAACAACAAAACCACATATGGCTATTGTGGTATCCAATGATGAACTATCAAGAGATAGAAGGATTCTTTTATTTGGCAATGATTTCATCTAAGAACTATAATCCACAATATACTTATCCATTGAATAATGAAATGTTAAGCAAGCCTTTATCGAGGCAAAGCTATGTCATTTGTCAACTAATAGGTGGATATACAGAACGCGATGTAGTCAAGATATGTAGCCGAATCAAGAATGACTTTTTCGTCGAAATTGTCGAGAAGATAAAACAAACGATCTTTTAAAACTCCATCTTAAACGTCGTCCGGACATTCGGGATGGACGAGACGGAAAGTTGGCCGCCATGCAATTGCATGATACGTTGGGAAATGGGCAGGCCGATGCCACTTCCGCCGGATTTGGTGGAATAGAAAGGAGTAAAGATAGCAGACAACCGTTCGGGAGGAATCCCCGGGCCGTTGTCTGTTATCGTTATAAGAAGACGCCCGGTTGCCCCGGCGCATGCATCGACCTTGACAATTCCATCCTTTTGCCCCTCTACCGCCTGCAATGCGTTCCGGATCAAATTGATCAATGCAAGAGTAACCAGATTTGCATCGCCATATACTTGAAGTTCCTTACCTGTCGATTTATCAGCCTTATCACCGGAGTAAACAATCCGTTCACTTCCCGGTTCGGCCTGTAGCAACCGTTCCAGTTTAGTAAATAATGCCTGTACGGGAATTGTTTTATATTCCGGTTCCGGCAAATGTGTCAAACGATGATACGAATCGAGAAAAGCAGTCAAATTCTTTGCCTGGCTTTTGATAACTTCAAGCCCTTCGCGTTGCTGGGATATGGGAATATGGTCCAGATGTTTTAACAAATCAGCCGAAAGAGAAGCAATCGGGGTGATAGAGTTGCGAATCTCATGCGTCATCACCCGGAGAATACTTTCATAATAAAGGCTTTTCTCCTCAACCTCAATATGTTTTTCACCCAATTGCCGAAGGATATGATTCATATCGGCGTATAAAGCATTCATAAAGGGATCGTCCGGATTAGCAGGGAAATATTGCGTCGTATCCTCATTCCGCATCGCCTCGAAGAAGACAGACACTTTATAATTAAAGTGGCTTACCAACCGGATTATGAACAGAGTTATCAACAGGATAAACAACAGGCATACAAAGGATAAGGTAAATGACAACTGTGTTATTAACAACCAGGAGCCAATCAGGGATAAAAGCACGATCAATACTACGCTCCCTACAATCTTAGCATATAACCTCCGACTGTACATGACACAAAGGTACATTAATTACGGTAAACCCGCAAAAAGGCAGAGAGAATACGAATTGCACGTTTATTTACGAATAAATAGTAATAAACTTGCTTTTAAGAAATTAAATTGCTTTATTTGTATCAAACTATCTAATACAAATAAAATACAAACAATTAATCCGAAGATTATGAACAAGACAACGAGACTTTTAGGAGGTTTGCTTTTTACTATAATAGCGACATCCTGCGGAACGGGAGACAAAAATCAATCCGCACAAACAAACGATCCTTTGGACAACAGCCCGGTTGTCGGCCGATATGTACAGGCAGGAACTGACAAAGTTATGTCGTGCGACCAGGAACTACTGGCCGATACCGTACGCATACCTCTCAGTTTCTTCACGGAAGAATTGGAAATCGTGAAACTGGATAACCGGGATGAGGCATTGGTCGGACAAACCGGGGTGACGATTTCAGATAATTACATCTTGGTACATGGGCGCCAGCCAAACCCATTCAAACTATTCGACCGCAAGGGGAATTTCCTGACCAACATCGGTGCGATCGGACAAGGCCCCGGCGAATACCAAATGGTGTATGATGCCAAATTGGACGAGGCAAACAACCGCATCTATATCCTGCCTTGGAATGCATCGCAACTTTTAGTGTACGACTTGCAAGGAAACGTCTTAGACCCGATTCCTCTTTGCTTGCGTTGTCCGAAAGCAAAATTCGATGTCGATCTTACCGGAGGCAAGGTTTCGATAGTCCTGTTACCATTCAAAGGCTATGCGGCCGTTGCCTGGACACAGGATTTGAAAGGGAACAGGCTCGGCTACATAGAACCGGGACATTTGGAAGCGCCTCAGGACTTCAGTAATGAAGTGATATCAGGATTCAATATCCCCGGCGCGTTCGATGTCAATATTTTATGTATAATGCCGACCCGCGTCGATTCGCTCTACCGATATGACGGAGACAATAGCCGTTTGATCCCGACATTCACACTCAACTTTGCCAATACGGATAAAATCCCCTGGCACGGATACGGAGAATGGCCGCACCATTTCATTGGAGATTTTTCTGAACCGCCGGTTGAAGTCGCTCCCGGATCATGGACCAACGGAAAGACTTACCATTACATCGTGGACAAAAAAACAGGAAAAGGTTCTTTCTTTAAACTCTATAACGACTATTTCGGCAATTTGGAAATCGGCTATCCCAGTTATGCATTCTCCAATGGCTATTATATCCGGAATATCGAACCCGGCAACCTCATGACCGACATCGAGAACGCGTTGAAAAACCAGGATATCACCGACGAGATGCGTAAAAAGTTGGCCGACCTGCAAGCCTCTATCGATGAGAACGACAACAACTACGTCATGATCGCCAAATTAAAACCATAAGCGACATGAACAAACAGATACTTCTCATCCTGTTGCCGGCACTCCTGTCGGCAACAGGATGCAAACAACAAAAGGCGTCCGAAGCAGAAGGGACGATCGCCGAGGCCGAGGCCCACCAACCGCTTCCGCCGAAATACACGGCACGTTATGACAAGTCCGTCATGCCCGCCCGCATCGACATTGAAAGGGCGGTTGCAGACTCCGTCCCGGTAAACCTGAGCAAAGTGGCCTCATCCATCGAGTATTTCATGGTCGGGGACGACAAATACCCGATCACGGACGTGGTTGCGACAAACGAAGGATTCATCGCCCTGAACCAACCCAAGCTATACCTCTACCGTAAAGGGATGAAGCGGAAACGGGTAGGGTTGAAAACGACTTATGGCAATTGGATGAGTGCGGCGGAGTCCAAAATAAGCTTTGACAAAACGACTACGCGCCTATATGCCCAACTGAAACGGATCAATCCCGAAACCGGTTACGGAGAACCGTATATTGTTGAACTTCCTCCGCTGGACACGGTTCTGACACGGGTTTATTATCTTTATCCGGATTCATTGCCTATTTCCAGTCGCCACTATCTATTGCAGAAAACATCCTTTATTCGTTATTTGTCATCCGACCAATATGCAACCCAGCATGAAAACAAAGACGGGATCGACGATGGTATCACAACTTTTAATCTTAAAGGAGATACAATCTGTACTTTTATCGCCGGGATAGACCCGACTACCAAGAGAGGCGATTATTTATACCAACCTCCCTTCTTCGACAAGATATACCGGCATGGCGATCAGATCACCTTCCGCCTGTCTTTTTGCGATACCATCTACCGGATCCGGGACGAGCAGACCTATTATCCGGCATACGTGACCGATTTCGGAAAACTACGCCTGACCGCAATCGAAAACATTCAAGGGAAAGACCTGAAGAACAAGGCCTGGATGACCGCACTCGAAGAAAACGCGAAAGCCCTTTTTATCCGAACATATAAAGAAGGCAAAAGCTCGGAGAGCGGCTGGCTGGATGCTGGACGCGAGCCGGACATGCCACCGGAAGAACGCCAAATCGTCTATCTGAAATCCGCCAAAAAGACTTTCGCTTTGCCCGTTAAAGCCCAAGGGCTGACAAATGACCTGGACGGCGGACTCCCTTTCTGGCCGGACGGACAGACGGACGGTTATCTCTATATGATCCGCCCCGCCAAAGAGCTGAAAGCGAAAATCAAACTGACGGGATCGCCCAAGCAGAAAGAATTGAAAGCATTTTTAGATGGCGTGGATGAGAAGCAGAATGTGATGATCGTAGTCAAATAAAAAAAGCAATAAAGAAATATGAATAAGATTCTTGCCCTGATAAACGGCGTGTGTTGCTCGATCTGGATCGGTTGTAACGGCGTAAGCACCAAGACGTTGAACGAATGCCCGGTCGTGATTCAAACGGAAACCCTTGCCGGACATCCGTTAACGGTGTGCGACCAGAAACAACTAAACGATACCCTGCAAATACCGCTCAGCCTGTTAGCTGAAAATTTGGAGATCATCCGTTTCGACAACCGGGACGAAGCGCTGATGGGAGAACAAATGGTTATCGTTTCGGACAATTACCTACTGGTGTGGAACCAGGAGCATCCGGTCAGGCTATTCGACCGGAAAGGGAATTTTCTGGCAAACATCGGGGCAAACGGACAAGGGCCGGGTGAATATCAAGCTCTTTACGATGCGCAAATCGACGAAGCCAACAACCGGATCTATATGCTCCCTTGGACGGTCGGGCAACTATTGGTCTATGACCTGCAAGGGAATGTGTTGCCATCTATTCCGCTTTGCCTGAATATCCCGAAAGGCAAATTATGGATCAACGCAAAGGATTCTCTTATAGCCGTATTCGCCCTGCCTTTCCCCAATATACCAGCCGTCGCCTGGACACAAGATTTCAAAGGGGAAAGGAAAGATTATATCGAAGCGGGATCGCTCACGGCCTACGATTATAATGCGGAAGTATATGCCGGCTACAACATAGACAATGTGTTCGATTGTCTGCTTATTTGCCACCTGCCGCCACGCAAGGATACGCTCTATCATTATGATTACCTTCATAACCGATTGATACCGCATTTCACGATGACCTTTACGAGTAATGATCCGATCCCGAATCATGCTTTCTTTGAGCTTCCCCACCACTTCTTGGGGACGACGGCCGAAAGCATACAGCTCTCCGCTACAATGTTCGGCACCACCAATACCAAGCAATTCATCATTGACAAGGCAACCGGGAAAGGCGCTTACATGCACTTAGTCAATGATTTCTTGGGGAACGAGGAATTGCCGTTGAGTAGTTTCGACGGCAATTTTCCTCCTTATCCCAACTTCCGCAACGGTTACTATATCTTGAACCAAGATCCGGGAAACCTGCGCGACAGGCTTGAAAAAAGCATGGCGACAGGCTCGCTTCTCCCCGAACAGAAAGAGAAAGCGACCCGATTATTAAACTCTATCGGCGAGAACGACAACAACATTCTATTTTTAGCTAAGTTAAAACAATAAATGCATAAACAGATGAAAACACTTCTTCCCCTCCTATTCCTTTTCCTGTTCACAACCTGCAATAGCAAAAGTTCTCCGGTTTCCGGAGAAGGCGACAATGGACAAATGCCTTGCATCGACCTGGCCGGGAACCTGAACAACACCGTTCCCTCCCTGCCCCTGAGCGAAGCGGTGGGAAAGGTGGATATTGTCCCGTTGGAAACGACAAGTAAGTCTTTTATCCGGAGGATCGAAGATATCAAAGTAACCGCCCATGATATTTTCGTTTTCGACATAAACGAAGGTGTATTCCGGTTTGACCGGCAAGGCAAGTTTCTGAACAAAGTCGGTAAAAAGGGAGAAGGGCCGGAAGAGATCCTTTCGATATGGCAAATGATGATTAAAGAAGCGGAACAGGAAGTTTATCTCTATTCCATAACCGATAAGTACTGCATCAAAGTCTATAATTTCGACGGTTCTTTCAATAGAGTTGCTCTTCAGGGTCGAATGGAAAATGTATTTTATGGGCCAAGCAATCAGATTTTCTCCTTTAAAAACCATTTCTTTCTTCAACAAACTCTTCCTGTCCTACGTATCGAAAACAAGCCGGAAATATGGTCGTTTGCGTTGACCGATAGTTGTTTCAATATCCAAAAGAAATTCTATAATCCAAGCCTGGCCGGGAAAGATGAAGAGATTATTGAAAATTGTGCTCCTTATTACGGTTGGAAGAAATACTGGTCGGAAGGCAGGACTGCCATAGACACCTATGACCAGCAACTTGTCATGAAATATGCGGGAGTAGACACCCTCTATCGATACAACGAAAGCAATCAGAATTTCGAACCGTACTACACGCTTCTTTCAGGCGAACAACCTCCTTTCGATATGGCGCATGTATGGGTTAAAGATGCGGCATTCTTTAAATATCTATGGGTCTATGACTTCTATGACACCCAAAAGTATTTATATCTCCTTGCCGGCAAGTCCAATGTCGTCCACACGTTTCGATATGATAAGGAAAACGGGGAGGTTAGGGTTTCGAAAAAAGAAAGCACCATCATTGAAAGGCCTTTCCCCGGCTCCCCCAACTTTGTCTTCCGCGAACTAAAGAAGCGGTTCGAGTTGCAGAACGACCTTTCCGGCGGAATCGTTTTCACGGTCGACTACAAATCACAAGGCAAGTATTGGATCGACGAATGTAATCCTTCCGATTTGCTGGAGCAGATCGACCCGGACGAACTGAAAACAGAAGAAGTAAAAGACAAACCGGCACGCGACAAGCTCGTCCAAGTGCTAAGCAAAGTTACGGAAGAGGATAATCCGGTTCTCTTCATTGCCACTCTGAAATAAATCATTACATTCGCTACAAATACAGATTCAAGATGAAAAAGCACCTTTTTACCGTAAGTTTCCTATCCGTTTTGCTATTAGCAACAGGATGCAAGCAGACAAAAGAGAAGACACGACACATCCCGACCGCCCCACAGATGGAAGCCCGGATAGACCGTTCCGAACCCGTAAAAATCGTGGATGTGGAGCAAGCTGCCGGGAAGCCTGAGGCGTTGAAGTTAAGCCAGATCGCCTCCGAGATCGAATACCACACCGTTGGAGACGGCCGGTTCACCGTCACCCAGGCGATCGAGTTGCCGGACAGCAATGCCTTTATCACATTCAATAACCCGCGCATCTACTACCGCAAGCAAGGCATTCCGAGCAAACGATACGGATTCAAGGCTTTGGCCTACAAATGGAACAACGAGATGAACGGGCAGAACATGTTCTACGACAAGAAGACCACCCGCATGTATGTCGCCCTTAGCGGGAAGACTCAGGAAACGCGGAGAACCGGGACGGACAGCATCCCCTGCATCGGCATGTTGCCGCCACTGGACACGATGCTGACGATCGAGAATTACGTCTTTCCGGAAAGCCTCCCTGCCAAATACCCGCTCAACACGATATATGACAAGCTGTTAGGTTTCTCCTCCACCGGCTACACCCTGTGCCGCTACGGAGAAACGACGGGAGAGCCGGACGGGATCACGACATTCAACCTCCTGGGCGATACGCTCTGCAAGTTCCGGTTGAAGGAAGGGGAATTGGCTCCGCGCACGTTGACCGACAACATTCCGTTCTTCCATACATCCTACTGGAACACCGGACAGGACCGTATGACCTTCATGATGCCCTATTGCGACACCGTCTACCAGTTACGTGACCCGCAAACCGTCGCCCCGCTCTACGCCATCCGTTACGGGGAGCAAGGGCTTAACCTGAAAGAGATGGCGGAGGCTAAAATCCCGAAAGGCAAAATGTGGCTGAAAACCTTTTATGAGAATCCCAAAGGGCTGTTCATGGGCCTTTACCAGAAAGGGGGACGGATAATCGCAAACTGGATCGGTTGGGAATATGACTACAAACCGACCTTAACCCACCAGGCGGTCTACCTGAAAGAAGAAGGCCGGACCGTCATGTTGCCGATCGACAAAAACAGGGGCTTTATCAACGACCTGGACGACGGGATGCCTTTCTGGCCGGACGGACAGACGGACGATTGCCTGTACATGCTCCGCACCGTCACCGAGATGCGCGAACTGGTGAAACGCACCGGCTCGCCCAAGCAAAAGAAGCTGATTGAGCTGCTGGACAACCCGAAGATTCCCGAACGGGATTATGTGATGATTGTCGTACGATAAGGGTTGCCATCCGGTTACAAACCGTATTTCCGCATCTTGTTATAAAGCGTCTGCCGGCTGATATTCAGTTGCTGGGCACAAAGTGTCAGGTTGCCGTTCTTTTCGCGCAACACTTCACTGATAAACTGCTTCTCCATCTCCTCCAACGTCACCGGGGGGGATACGGAAGCCGTTTTTTCGATATGGGAATCGTCCGCCCCGAACGAAGACGAGTCCGTCATCAGAAGGGCCCGCTCCTCCTGCCTTCTCCGGAAAGCCTCTTGCAAGGTTGCCACCAACATCTCGTTATCCCAGGGTTTTACAACAAAATCCGCCGCTCCCCTTTTCAAGGCGGAAACGGCCAGTTCGATATCTCCGAAACCCGTGATCAGGACAACCTGAGGCGGGTCGGGACGGTCTACGATACGCTCCAACCAGAACAAACCTTCGCTTCCATCCTGCCGCCCGGTCGCAAAATTCATATCCAACAGGACAATATCGACATCATTTTCACGCAACAAAGCCGGCAAAAGCGTCGGAACAGACACTCCCACCACCGTTTTGAACTCGCGTGCCAGAATCATCTTCAACGTTTTCAGCACCGCTTCGTTATCGTCCACAAGGATTATTTTCGCGTCCAGCATAGTCTCATTTCTTTTAGTAATACATAAAAAATAAAATGGTGTAAAGGAAGATTTACCGGCAACAAAAATAGGATTTAATACCTATTTTTTCGAAGAAAAGACGACTTATTTTTCCGTCACATGTGTGACGATGTGACGATGTGACAATTGTGACAAATGACAATAACCTAAAAATCAAAAAGAAGTACATAAAGACTTTATATTATATATAATATAAGAGTATCTTTCATTCTCAACAACAGTTATTGTCATATTGTAATATTGTCACATCGTCAAGAGGTGGAGAGGCAAAGCCCCGGAGAAGCTGAAACATAGTTTCATCCCGGACAAAACTATGTTTTACAGGGAAAAGAACTAAGAATCGCGCTTATTAACACATTTCTACGCTTTAACCCCCTCTCCAATTTGCAAAAGGGGGCATCGCCCCTTTACCTTTGCGAGACGAAAAGAAACACCGCCTCCTTTTCCCGAACTGTCCAATAATTAGACAATTCACATGCTCTTCGGAGAAAAACAAGGATTTTCCTTAGACGCATTCGGGAAAAGGAGATAGTTTTGATTCGCACAAAAAATAAAAGTCATGAAAGCAGTAGCACTCAAACTGGTTCTCCGTAGCTGGTGGCGAAACAAAACATTCTCTGTCATTTCGATCGTCAGCCTGGCGATCGGGATTGCCTGCACGAACCTGTTGGTGGCCTTCGTCATCTATGAATTCAACATCGAGGCGGATAATCCGAATAAGGAGAAAATCGTCTATATGGCACAGGATTCGCCGTTGAAATCGGGAGAGATCGTTTCGTATGTGGCCGGCTCTATCCCTGTCCAGCTAAAAGAAAAATACACGGAAGTGGAAGATTACCTGCGCTTCAGCTCGATCGATTGCAACTCCGTCACCATTGGTGACAAACAATACGAACCGGTTTTGATCACCACCACAGATACTACTTTTGCCCATTTCTTTAGATATGAAGTGCTATACGGCGACCTGCATGACGCCCTTTCCGCTCCGGACAAAGCCGCATTAAGCGAATCGTGCGCCCGGAAGTTGTTCGGAAAGACAAACCCGGTAGGAAAGATCGTCCAAATAGACCTGGCGGACGGTGGCATGCGTTATGAGAACGAAACGACGCCCCTTTCCCGTCCTTTCCAGATTGCCGCCGTGTTGAAAGAACATCCGCAAGCCTATCTTAAATTCGACATGCTTACCGGCAACGGACAGGATTACTACGGCGGGATCGCCCTCCTGAAGGTTTCTCCCTCGTTCGACAAAAAGGGATTTGCCGAAAAGATAAAAGCGGATGGAGTCCCCACGTTGCAACAGGAGAAAGGGGGCTATCATTTCTACTCCTTGCAAGACTCTTACTTTCAACGCTTCACGCAAGAGTCGATTCCTTATGTCGCCCGTTCCCAATCATCACTACTGATCATCGGGCTGATATCGGCCTTGCTGATCCTGCTGATCGCTTGCTCCAACTATATCAACCTCAGCTTCTCCAGGGTTCTTCAACAGATGCGGATCATACACACACAGAAGCTGATGGGAGCTACGCAAGCGGAGATGAATTACCAACTCTTCTTAGACACGTTCCTCACGGTCGGCATCGCCTTCCTGCTATCGTTGCTGATCGCCCACGACCTGATCCCCGTCTTCAACCGGATCATGTCCGGGCGGATCACCACCGGCTTCTTCCTGAACAGGCAGGTGTTGCCGTTCATCTGCGGACTGGTTCTGATCCTGTCCGTTATCCCCGCCTGCTACATGAGCCGGAGAATCGCTAACCTGACGGATAGCAACTACCGCCAGTTCTTTACCGGAAACAAAAAAAGAAGGATCGTCACCGCCCTCTCCGTCATGCAGTATATCATCTCCATCGGGCTGATTATCGGAACGCTCACCATCTACGCGCAATTGAAACTGACGCAAAAGAAAGGGGAATGCTACCGCAACCTGATCGAGATCGGGAACTGGAAAGGGGGGAACCCGGATGCCAACACATTCGCGGCAGAACTGAAGAACAGGCCGGAAATAGCTTCGGTCACACGCGCCGGCGGCTCCATCCTCTTCGCCTGGCTCCAACAGATCACGATCGAAAACAAGGACGGATCGGAGTCTTACTACTCGTCCGTCCAATATATGGGTGAAGAAGACCTCCTGCAAACCCTGGGCCTGCAAATACTCCAGGGGGTGACTCCTCAGGAAGCGATGCGGAAATATGACCGGCCGGTCTATATAAACCGGAGATATGCGGACATCCTGATCCCTGCCGGCGAAAATCCTGTCGGGCAACCGGTCAGCCGGTACGACAAGTTTTCCTACGGTGATCAGGCAAACGATCCGCAACAAGCCTGCACGATCTGCGGAATCGTCAGCGATCTCTATATCAACACGCTGGAAGAGGAAGCGATGCCATCCCTGATCTACCTCAACAATGCCGGTGCAAAGAATTACCGGATGCTCTATGTCAAGCTGAATGAAAAACAGAAAAAGAAGGGGCTGGAAACGATACGGGAAGTGTGGGAAAAAGCAAATCCGGGCGAATACTTCACCTACATAGATGTATATGACGTATTTATGCAACGCAACCGGAGGACGACCGATATGGGTAACCTGCTCTTGATGTATTCGGTCATCAGCATCTTACTGACCTGCTTCGGCCTGTTCGGAATGGCTTTGTACGCGACCGAGCAACGGACGAAAGAGATCGGCATCCGGAAGGTGAACGGAGCCAGTACCCGGAGCATCCTGTTCCTGCTGATCCGGCAATTCATCACATGGATAGCGGTAGCATTCGTGATCGCAACACCGCTTGCCTGGGTGCTCCTGAACCGTTGGCTGGAAAGTTTCGCCAACCGGGTGAGTGTTTCGCCGCTCTATTGCCTGCTGGGCGGAATTATCGTCTTAGCCATCACATTGCTGACGGTAGGCTGGCATAGTTACCGGGCCGCCTCAGGCAACCCGGTAAGGAGTCTAAGAAGTGAATAAAGGGGAAATTATCCGTTCACCTTCTTATAGTCGGCCAGGAAAGTAGCCAGGCCGCTATCGGTGAGCGGGTGTTTCAATAAGCCTTTGATAGCGGAGAGCGGGCAGGTCGCCACATCGGCGCCGGCTTCTACGCATTGCATGATATGTTGCGTGGAACGGATGGAAGCCGCCAGGACCTGCGTCTCGTAATCGTAGTAATCGTACATCTCGACGATCTTGCGCACCAGTTCGATCCCGTCGCTCGCTATATCGTCCAAACGGCCGACAAAAGGAGATACATACGTCGCACCCGCTTTGGCAGCCAGCAATGCCTGTCCCGGAGAAAAGACGAGCGTACAATTCGTGCGGATGCCTTTACCTGAAAAATACTTGATCGCCTTGATCCCGGCTTCGATGCAAGGGACTTTCACTACGATATGCGGGTTCAGTCCGGCCAGTTCCTCACCTTCCCGGATCATGCCTTCGTAGTCCGTGGCAATCACTTCGGCGCTCACATCGCCGTCTACCATTTCGCAAATCTCGATGTAATGTTTACGCTGGTTTTCTACTCCCTTGATGCCCTCTTTCGCCATCAGAGAAGGGTTGGTGGTAACGCCGTCGAGCACACCCAATTCGTTTGCTTCCCGGATCTGATCCAGATTAGCCGTGTCAATAAAGAATTTCATCGCCTGTTTTTATTTAAGTAACTATATGATATAACAAACGAAACCGCCTGATAGTTCATGCCGTTCTATTGACTTTCAAAACTCGAAACGCACACCGGCCCCGACACCTATCAAGGTCATGTTCTCGGTGCGATAACTCACCGGCTGGTTATTATCGAAATAATAGGAATAACGCGGTTCCAGGTACAAGCTCCAATCCCGGTAGAAACGGTATGAAACGCCGATAGAAAGGTTCAACGACCATTGCAGGCCGGCTATGGAGGAACGGCTGGTAGCCGGTTCAGATTCATTCAAGCCATACGGTTCCACATGATAAATGGAACGCAACCCCTTCTCCATCATAAATCCGCCGGAGACATACACGTTCCAATCCGGATTGTCCCATAGTTTAACCACCAGGTTGACCGGAATACCTAAATAATGGAGTCCCAACGTAGCTCGACGACCGGTCGTCCAACTCTGGCTCATCTTCGAATACAGATAGGTATAAACAAGCCCGCTTTCCAGACCGATACGGTCGTTCAGGTTCTTCCGGACGGTTAATCCGAACGACAAGGGAGGTGCACAATCCACATGCGAGAACGTTTCCGGACCGCCACCTATATCCAGATCCGGTTTCTCTTCCACGGGCGGTATGGGAGGAAGAGGCAGGCTGGGCTGATAGTCACTGCTCGATCCATCTTGAGAGTTACCATCCAGCCCCAAACCCAAAGAAAGATGTCCGCCCGTTCCCATATTGGCTCCGACCTGCCATTTGCCGCCTTTCGCTTTTGGGCGGTCCGCCCTTGCAATCAGTTTTTGAGTCCGGCGCTTTTCCGGTTCCGGTCCCTGATGTCGTCTGGCAGGGACTTGGGTTGCCGGTTGTGTAACCTCCGCTTTTGAAGGAAGCTCGATTTCTCCTTCTTCCCCAATGGTTTCTTCCCAAGCAATCGTATCGACAAGAATGGGAATGGCCGCCTCCTTTTGTGCAACATGGGCAACCACCCGTTCCCGCTTTTCAACATCCATTTTCTCAGGATTTGTCCTTTCAGCTATCTGTCCGCTCTTCTGCAATCCCGCGTCAAGCGCGGGAACGGGCTCTGTTTCGGGCTGGTACAAGCGGATCACGAGCAGCAAGGCAAGAACCGCGGCCACGACCGTTATCCAGCCACCGATCCGCCAGCCGGAAAGACGCGGACGCCCGGCCACCTTCGCCTCGATCTGTTCCCAACATTCCGAATCGACAGGCAGACGGTGGTCTTCCAGTTTTTGCTTTACCTTCAAACTGAACAGGTCTAAATGCTCCTTATGTTCTGTTTCTGCTGACATTGTCCTGCGCTATTAAAGATTGAACCATTTCCTGCAATGCTTTCCTCGCCCGTGCAAACTGGGAGCGGGAAGTGATCTCCTGGATATGAAGCATAGCCGCTATTTCCTTATGCGTATATCCTTCGATGGCATACAGGTTGAAGACGGTCCGGTAGCCGTTGGGCAACCGGGAGATGCATTCCAGCAGGTCATCTGCCGACAAGCGGTCCAGCACGGAAGCATCCGCATCTTCAACCTGTCCTCCATATTCATCAATCGGGGCACTCGACCGGAGAGCATCGTATTTACGGAGATATTCGAGTGCCGTCGTCACAAAAACCCTTCGTATCCAAGCGCCGAACGGGCCTGTCGCCGAATAGGTCTGTATTTTGGTGAATACTTTGATAAATCCATCCTGAAGCAAGTCACGGGCCGTCTCCCTGTCGCGGACGTAACGGGCACATACGCTCATCATGGCAGGTGCGTACAGCTCGTATAATTCTTTACGAGCCGATGCTTCGCCACGCTTGCATCCGTCGATTAACAGTTGTTCGTCCATAAATACTTGCTACTCTCTGATTATATGATGAAACAGGTTCCCGGATAGTTGCACCTATCTTCATTATTTATACACAAATATCTAAATTTATTTTTATCTTCGCAGAAATTAAATGAGTTGTTGTATGAAGCGGGGAATAAATTTAATCATCTTGTTATTGTGCGCACTATGTCTGCAAGCACAATCCGATCTGACTTGGATCAGAACCAGGGAAGGGAAAATGGTGGTAGTGCCCAAACGGGCGGTTTTCGACCTGAACCTGCCCAAGTTCGCCTACAAAAGCTTCACGCCATCGGACAGGCAACTGATCGAAGCCAAGTTGCGCGAATTCATTCCCGACCTTCCGGTCCAATCCGCCTACGACCAGGAGCGCCCGATGGATATGATTATTTCATCTGCCGCCTATCAACCTTTCTTCAATCCGTACACACCGATGTTAAGACGCGTTTCGCCGATGGCGTTGGACTTCCACGAAGTCTCGATCGTTCCCGTTAGCGAACAAGTGGCCTTTATCACAAGCGGCAGGCAATACACATGGCCCGGTGTCGGCGGCCTGACCCGGATCAATACGGAATTGCTATGGACGCACGACAGGTTCTCCCTGTCGGGAGGCGCTTTCGGCGGACGCTATTTCACCCCGTTCAATCCTTCCCCCCAATTCATGGGCGGCTTCAATGCAATGGCCAGCTACGATTTGACCGATTGGATGACGCTCAGAGGCTGGGGACAATATACGTTTTACGACCACAATGAGAAGCGGAATCCGCACATGTTGATGAACCCGTTCTACAATCATACAAGCGTAGGCGGAGCATTCGAATTCAAGGTGAACGATAGCGGCTTCAGGGTCGGCGTAGGGATCAACTACGAATACAATCCGATCCGCGGGAAAATGGAACGCCAGTTCATGTTCTATCCGGCAGGCAAGATCGGGACGTTCCGGATCGGTAACTAAACGTAAGGGAAAAGAATAAAACAACACAACCATGAAACGACTTCATCTATTTTATGCTTTACTATTCACATTGTTATTCCCGGTAATAAGCAACGGGCAATCCACCGGGAAAGAGAAACTACGGGTGATCTCCTACAACATCTGGAACGGTTTTGAGAAAGATGCCTCCCGCCGGACAAATTTTATCAACTGGGTGAAAGGGCAACAACCGGACATTCTGGCCATGACCGAACTGGTAGGATTTACCGAAAAAGATCTCGGAGAGTTGGCTTCCGAATACGGACACAAGTATTATGCAATCGTGAAAGAAGAAGGATATCCGGTCGGCGTTACCTCCAACGAGCCGATCACGGTAGTCAAAAAGCAGGTAGAAGGCTTCTGGCACGGTATGCTTCATGTAAAAACGCATGGGCTGGACATCATCGTAACCCATCTCAGTCCCCACGATTGGAAATTCCGCCTGAAAGAAGCCGGGATGTTGACGGGATATATACAAGAAAACCACCTGGACAATTGCATGATCATGGGGGACTTCAATGCTTATTCTCCTTTTGACGCCGATTGGGTGGAGACACACGCCCAACTGATCGAGAACATGCAAAAATGGGATGCCGATCAGGAAACATACCGGAATACGCGGGACGGACGGTTCGACTATTCCGTTCTGTCCGAGTTTCTATCGACCGGGCTTACCGATATATGCCGTATGTACATCCCTGCCGATAAACGGACGACATTCCCGTCTGCTTTCCTCTATGGTTGGCAACATGGCGACACCCGCCTGCACGGGATAGGCGAACGGTTGGATTATATACTGGTTTCCCCTTCGCTGGTCTTCCGGTGCATCGATGCCCGCATCCATAACGGAATAGAGACGGAAGGGATTTCAGACCATTATCCGGTCAGCGTGGATCTTCAAAAGAAATAAGATCTCTCTCATCCCACTCGTAAATACATTCCGTTACGCTACCCAGCACTCCCGTTCCCCCTTCCACATTGGAAGGGAGACGGATCGGTTCGGCAAAACCGGATGACGCGAGATCGCCTGTAAAAGAGCCGGATTTAAGTTCCTGCAATGTCTTCAGGTAATCATAATAGTCCTTAGAGATAGCCTGCAGATAAAAACGGAACTTTTTAGGATAAAGGATCGACTGGTCTTCCTTGCTCTGATAAAGAGTATAACCATACCATCCGATAGGAAGCCGCATGGCATAAGTCCGGCCATCTATCAACTCGTCGGAAAAGGCCCCCCAATAGTTGTTCTGGGAACCTCCGGTTCCAAAAATATAATCGAAAGCGGTTACCTCGTTTTTAAACAACGGTTCTTCGGAAAAATGGATATAGGTTGAACTCCAATAAACGGTATCACCCTGATTTATTTCGATACCGTCAAATCCACCTCCATATCCTGGTCCATACTCATATCCATACCCATATCCGCCACGCCAGAATTCTTTCCCATAAATCAAGTAATAGTTCGCCTCTGCCGGTTCATCCTTGACCGTCAACTCCAATGTGTAATTTACACTATATTGACGAACAGAATCATCTTCTACAACCAATGATTTTTGCGCCAGCAATCGACAACCGGCAACCGGCATAGGCGGTGGAAGTTCCGAAACTACGGCAATGTCAGGATAGCCGGGAGCCGAAGCCGTGATACGGATACGGTCACCAACCGAAGGAGAATAGGCCGCTTCATAAGAACCGGATCGAGCTTCTTCGGCAGGAGCGACAAACGCCAACTGTTCATGAAAAACATCGTTCACATATAATTTCACGTCTGCATCCGGGATCGTCAGGTTAGGCTTTCCATCCGTATGAAACCAGGTACGGGAAAGGTTTGCGCGTACCGGTTCACCGGCTTTTACGACCCCGTTAAGCACTAACTTCGGATCGGGCTTGATGGAATTAAGATCGACGACTTGTTCGCAACCCTGCAATAGCATTGCCAAGAAAAGCAGGAACGGGAATATCTTGTTTGTCTTCATCTTCATTTAAAATTTATAGGTATAGCCAACAGACGGTATTATCGGTAAAAAACTATATTGTTTAAACACGGGGTACGACTTGTTTGTAGCCGAATCATACTCGTCCGTCTTTTCTATCATAAAAGGGTTCATCCGGCAATAAGCATTGTAAACACTGACATTCCAGATACCCATACGTCCTTTTTTCTTCGGACGGTAAATATTGATCCCCAAGTCCAAACGGTGATAGGCCGGAAGCTGGTAATTGTTGCGATCGCCATAAAGGTCGAACTCCTCTTGGTTGGAACTATAGTATGGGTTCTCAGACGGAGGATTCAGCCCCTCGTAATTTTCGGTCGAGAGCGTAGTATAGTTACCGGACGTATAGGTCCAGGCGGCCGAAAGCTCCACGCGCTTCGAGAGTTTATGCATGACGACAATATTCAACTTATGGCGGTTGTCATAGCGGGAAGGAAACCGGCGGCCCCCGTTCAGCTCGTCAAATTGGCGGTCCGACCAGGCAAGGGAATAGCCGATCCAGCCGGTCGTACGTCCTGCTGGTTTCCTCACCATCCATTCCAAACCATAGGAGCGTCCTTTTCCGGCGACCAACTTCCGGTCCCATGCAATCGAAGAGGGAACCAGGCTGTGCCCATCCTTATATTCGAGCAGATTACGGCTATCCTTATAATATCCTTCCATCGAGAAGTCCAGATCCTTCCAGTTGTAATAGGCGCCCAGCGAATACTGGTCGCTGATCAGCGGCTTCAGGTTGCGGGTGACAGGCATCCACGAATCGGTCGGCAAATTGAGGAAGCTGTTGCTGATAAGATGCACATATTGATTCATCCTCGAATAGGAAGCCTTCAAACTAAGGTCTTTGCCAAGCAACCAGCGTAGAGAAAGGCGTGGCTCGACGCCGGTATAGGTCTTCCGGTCGATATTGAAAAGGCTCAAACGGACTCCGGCGTTCAGACGGAGCGCAGGTGTCAATGTCCAGTCGTCTTCTGCAAATGCCGACAACTCGTGTGCCAGCAATTTCTCGTTGCTGAACACTTTACCGACCTGCATGGAGTCCGGTTTATCGCTCTCCTCCGTCAGGAAACGGCTGTATTCGGGACGGAAATCATGCCGGACATAGTCGCCTCCGAAACGGATATGATGGTTAGACACCGGCTGATAGTCAAACGACGTGCGGACACCGAAATCATTGATACCGGAAGCGCTGACCGTTTCGTCGAAACTCAGGGAATAGGCTTCGTTATTATAATCCCACGCCTTCTCTTCTTCCCGATAGGATATTTTCGCATTATAACGGGTATAGAAACCGGCAATCTTGCCGAACAGGCGGTTATTGAACGCATACGTCCAGCCTGCGGAAGCAACGAGATTCCCCCAGCGCATGGAAACATGCGTTTTATCCAGATAGCTACTGATAGAACCATCCTTTCCCGGCTTGTCTTCACTTGTGGCCTTCAGCACATCGTTTCCATTGTAGATACTGACAAAGAGACGACTCCGATCGTTGACACGGTGGTCCACGCGGGCATTCAAATCATGAAAGGCGTAACGAAAATTGATATCGGAACTCTTATCTTTTTTCACGGCATTGAAAATGGCCAGTGTAGGTGCGGTAATCACATCGAACCAAGTACGGCGCAGAGCGATCGAAAAAGAAGTACGGTCTTTGACAATCGGACCTTCCAGGCTCAGGTTCCCCGCAATCAGTCCGAGCGACGCGCTACCGTGGTATTCCTTCATATTCCCCTCCTTCGTCTGCACATCGACAACCGACGAAAGACGACCGCCATAACGGGCGGGAAAGCCAGCCTTATAAAAATCCATACTTTTGACCGCTTCGCCGTTAAAAGCGGAAAATATTCCTCCCAAGTGGTTAAGCTGGTAAACTGGGTTACCGTCTATCAGAAACAGGTTCTCGTCGACATTCCCCCCGCGCACGTACAAGCCGGAGACACCTTCTGTCCCCATCGACACACCCGGCGTCAACTGTAATGTCCGGATAATATCCGCCTCACCCAGCAAGGTCGGAGTGGCGCGGATCGTTGCCTGGTTTACCTCCAAAGCCCCCATCTGTACATTATGGACGGGCGAACGCAACGAACGTTCATTGCCAGTCACCACCACTTCGCCGATCGAAGCATTCGTCTGTAAAAACAAGGTAAGCATCGTATCGCGTTCCAATGCGGGAAAGTCGAGTTTCCGGTTTTCATAACCAATATAGGATACCGAGATCCGTACCGGATCATCGGAGGCAGGTATCGTAAGGCTGAAAAAGCCAAAAGCATTCGTAGCGATCCCCATCCGGCTACCTATATCATACACAGAAGCCCCGACCAGGGATTCTGCGGAAGTTTTATCCCGCACAAAACCGCTGATCGTGACCTGCCTGGGTTTGCGTTTCAGGACGACAATGTTTCCTGTCCTCTTGTACACGATCGGATAGCTGGCGAAAAGTTGTGCCAGGCAATCGTCAAGTGCTGCATCTTTCACTTTGAAACTCGTCTTCTGAAACTCCTTCAACAAAGATGATTCATACGAAAAAGTCACTCCGGCTTGCTTCTCGATCTCCGTCAGAATCTCTTTCAAAGATACTTTCTGCATATTCAATGTAACCGTTCGGACATCATCTCCACCGTTTACCTCTGCCGACAACTTCTCCGACATCAAAAAACAACTCAAACACACAATAGCATAGGTAAACCATCTCTCCAACACAAACTTCTTCATCTTATCTTTATTGACTTTTCATTCATAAGACAGGAAAAACGAAAAAACCCCTATCGGAGAAGGGGAAAAATAAAAAAGAAATCAATCATATGAGGCAAACGGATTCCAGTAAGGTTCCTCCTCCATGCAAGGCATCGTGAAGCGGCGGTGATAAAGCTGGTAACCGGCAACGATACCGAAGCCGTCTTTCACATTCGTATAGGTGGCCGAGGGTTCGACCAGCCCATCCAAATAAGCATCGCCCAACGAGATGGAAAAGTTCTGTACAACCGTCAGGTAATGGTAATAATCTTCCGAAACAGCCAGCAACCGGACATCATAATGTACGGTCGTCACAACCGAATCGCCCGCATACGAATAGTCGACGGGATAAAAAGACGAACGGACGGTATATTCGTTTCCGTCAAACATGTCATCGGTAAACGTGCCCCGGCAGGTCTTCCCGTTCAACTGGTCTATAGCCGGATTCGTAACGGTTGTGCGGAACACCGGGTCTTCATAGACCAAGCCCAGGGAAGAATATAAATCATAATCCGTATGATACATGGAACTGACGACTATCACACTGTCCCCTTTCTGATATTCCGTAATCTTCTCCACCATCAAACGATAATAATTCCGTTTATCCGGCTCATCCCGGAAGCGAATGTATAAACGAAGAGAAGGATATTCATATCCCTGGTAGCCGAACTTGAAAAAGCGGACCGTATCGACCGAAAGTACTTCTATCGGATCAGGAATAAGCGTTTCCCCTTCTATAGGATCGAATCCAGGTGCAGCCGCTTCCAGCCGCAGGCGGTCTCCGGAAGCGACACGGCATCCGGGTAAAGCATATTGCCCCGTATACCGGTCATTTTCTACGGGTTGCATCGTTCCTTGCAGACGGTCGTTCACATAGACCCGGATTGTCCCGTCCGTAATACCGTCGTCCGTAATCGTGTCCAATATAAACCAGCTTTTCGACAGGAAAGCCGTCACATCCTCATCCGGCGAGACAGATGAATTAAGCACCAGGAGCGGAGGCACAGACGGCAGTTTCAACACCACATCGCGGGTACAGGCGGCAAGCAAAAGCAAGTATAACAAAAACAGGCAATTCTTCATGACTTCAGAATTTAAAGGTATAAGAGACGGAAGGGACGAAGAGGAACAACAAGGTCTGCTCCAATACGACCTCACGCCCGCTTTCATTTTGATAAGTCCGGGGACGGACGGTAAACGGATTCGGCTTAAAATAAGCATTGCACAAGCTCAGGTTCCAGATCCCCATACGCCCGTTCTTTTTGTAACGATAGAAATTAGCTCCCAAGTCCAAGCGATGGTAAGGTGACAACTGGTAGTTATTCCGGGAACTGGCACTCGCACCTCCTGTCCATTCGAAAGCCTGTCCGGGCCTGTCATCCGTCAAATCCGGCGATGGACGGTAATTCACATCCTGTATGGTGATATGGTTACCCGATTTATACATCCAGGCGGCCGTCAGCTCTATCTTTTTGGATAAGCGGTAGGAGGCCACAACATCGATCTTATGCCGGTTGTCGTACCTGGAAGGGAAACGTTGCCCTTTATTGACCGTTCCGTCCGGGAACCAGCGGTCGGACCAGGAAAGCGTATAACCGATCCAGCCGTTGAAACGTCCGGCTTTCTTCCGAACCATCAGTTCCATCCCATAGGAACGTCCTTTTCCCACTCCTACCCGGTCTTCCCAACCGGCAAAAGCAGACAAGGCGGGACCGTTATCCTTATATTCCACCAGATTATTCATCCGTTTATAATAACCTTCCGCCGAGAAATCCAAACCTTGATAGTGCCAGGCCAGGCCGCCCGTCACCTGATGGGCATTCATCGGGCGGATATTTCCCGTCACCGGAACCCAGATGTCCGTCGGCTGGCTGATATAACTGTTGGACAACCGGTGGATATACTGGTTCATCTTCGTGTAGGATACTTTAGCCGACACCCTCCGTCCCAACAGATAACGCGCAGAGAAACGGGGTTGAAGGGACTGGTAAGTCTTCCCCTCCACATGGAAAAGCGTAAAACGCAGGCCGGCATTCACCCGGAGCCAGTCGGTGAGCGACATCTCGTCTTCCGCATACGCCGAAACCTCATGTCCATGGATCAGTGAATGCGAAAAGACGGTGTTGTTCATCTGCGTAATGACCGAATCCTTATACCAGGAACTCATATTGCTCTGTTCAGGACGAAAAATATGAAACAGATAATCCCCTCCCATCCGGATACGGTGGTCCACATTCGGACGATAGTCAAAAGAGGCCCGCAGGCTTACATCTTCCATCGCCGAACGGTAATGCCCCTCCTGGAAGTAGAGCTGTCCGCCCAAATCCTGGGATGAGACAAACGTATTCTGTTTCTGGATAATATGAGAGCGATACCGGGTATAGCCACCCGTAAAAGTGGCAAACAATTTTTTATTGATCAGGTAGTTCCAGCCGGCAGAACCGATCAGGTTCCCCCAACGCCAGCAAAAATCCCAGTCTTGTCCATGCATGTCTTTCGCTTCTTCCCCATTCCGGTAGCTGTCGCTTCCCATATAAAAACTGAGATACGCACGGCTCCGGTCTGTAAAAGAATAATCGACTTTTGCATTCATATCGTAAAAATGATATCCTCCTTTTACCTTCGTATCGGATTTCTTATTGAAAGCAGTCATTATCGGCCAGGTAATCAACTCCATCCAGGTACGGCGCACAGAGACGTTAAACGACGACCGGTCCTTGATGATCGGCCCTTCCAGATTGGCACGCGCTGCCAGCAGACCGACCGAAATATTCCCATGGTACTCTTTCCGGTTCCCTTCGTTCGTACGAACGTCTATAACGGAAGAAAGTCTCCCGCCGTACTCCGCCGGAAAACTTCCTTTATAAAAAGTGGCATTCTTTATCGCATCCGGATTGAAAGCCGAAAAGAAGCCTAAGACATGATCCGTATGGTAAATCGGGTTTCCGTCCAGCAGGAACAAGTTATCGTCGCCATCCCCTCCCCGTACGAACAGGCCGCTCATCCCCTCCGTCCCGACTGTCGTACCCGGCAGGCGTTGCAAAGTCTTGACAACATCCGCTTCTCCTAATAAAGCCGGCAAGGACTTCACCCGGCTCGCCGAAATATCCGATACGCCGATCCGGCTTTTCAGGACTTCCGACCGGGGAGAAATTCCCCTGACCACCACCTCTCCCAGTGTGCCGGCTTGTTTCAGGGACAGGTCGATCATCGTGTCCCGTGTCAACTCGAAGGTGACGGTACAACGTTCATACCCGACATAAGAGGAAGTCAGCACCACTTTCCCCGGCGGCAACGTTATGCTGTAAAACCCGTAATTGTTGGAAACAGACCCTTTCTTAGAAACCCGGTCTATGACTGTCGCCGAAATCAAGCTCTCGTAGGAAGCGGAATCGCGCACAAAGCCGCTGATCGTATACAACTTGGGCTTTCGTTTCAGGATCACATACTGCCCTGTCATCCGATAGACAACCGACAGAGGATCGAATAACCGTTTGAGGCAATAGGAAAGAGATTCGTCATGTACTTTCAGAGACACTTTTTGATACTCTTTCAACATAGACGATTCATAAGAAAAAAATATCCCGGTCTGCCTCTCTATTTCCAGCAGGATATCCTGCAACGGAACCTGCCGCATATCCAACGTAACAGTCGGAGTCGGATCAGCCGGAAGAAGCAAAGGCTCTTTTGCACGGATCAGCGGGCAACACAAGCAAATCCCGAAGACAAACAGGTAAACACGATACATATATATATTATTCTTATTTTTCAGCCTGAGACACCAACCGGATGTCCAATGTCTGATTGATAACCATCAGTACTTCATCAAGAGGCAGATCATTGAATGTGGCTGTCAACCGGGAATCCGGCGAACCCGTCTTATTCGTGATCTTCACATGATAATAATCCCCCAGGTCTTCGATTACCTTTTCCAAAGGCGTATCGTTGAAACGCAGTTGTTTCGTTTTCCACGAAAGATCATTCGGTTTTTCTTCCGTTCCGATATTTATTTCTTTCTTCTCATCCGAATAAGAAGCAGACATTCCGGCTGTCAGGATAGCCGGTTCCAAAGCTTCTCCAGCAGCAAAACGGACTTTCCCGGTTACGACATTGACCTGCGTAACGCCCGGTTGCTCGTTTACTTGGAAACTGGTTCCCAACACCGTCACTTCCGTCAGAGCCGTATGAACGGAAAAGGGGCGTGCCTCATTCCTCTTCACTTGGAAAAAAACTTTCCCTGTCATTTCCACAACACGCCTTTCCTTTCCATATTTCTTCAAATCATACCGGAGTGTCGAATTTCCGGCCATCGAGACCAGCGTACTATCCGGCAGATAAACATCTTTCAACTGTCCCGATGCAGTAACGACAGATACCCATTCGGGATTATTCCGATCTTTCATATAAAAAGTACCGAATCCAATAAGCAAGAGCACAACAGAAGCTGCCACCATCCAGTAACGGCGGAAAGCGACCTGGCGACGGATTCCTTGCCGGGCGGCAAACCGCTCCCAGGCCTTATCCTCATCCAGGCTTCCCTCTTTGTAGCGCCGGGCTACAAAACGAAGGCGTTTTTCAAATCTATCATCTTGCTCGTTATTCATCATTCTAATTGACAATTGATAATCGACAATGGACAATCGCTATAAAACCCTCCATTGTCTATTTTCCTAATTTAAATTTATACCCGACAGACAAGCTGAAGGTATGGTATTTCAAGTCGACCGAATCATACTGATACTCTTTGCCCAAAGAGGCATCGTATCCGACGTTCATCACACAGGAACCTATTTCCAATCCTACCTGAAACGATAGTCCCCAGTCGAAAGTGTTATCGTGTGTCCAACTTTCATGGCTAAAGCCTTGCCCCAACCATCCGCCGCCATACACGTTACCACCATAATAATAGGAGCCAGAACCATAACTTCCATAACCATAACCGTCACTATCACCCGGCGTATATTCGTTATACTTGCCTATATTTTTATCCCCCAACGAATAAGCGACATAAGGACCGGCTGCTAAATTCAACCGTACGTGATCCGCTAACCTAAATGAAAAATTTGCCATCAACGGAACCTGCAAAAAGTGACGATTCGTCTTATAATAGCTCTCACTAAAAGTGGGCTTCAATTGATTGTTAATTGCCGGGTAAATGCTCCCGAACGAAATCAATTGTCTCGAATATCCCCGCTGGGTATAATACATGCCCGATTTTAACGAGAAACGGTCCGGCCTGACAGCAAACTCCACTCCAACCCCGATTTTCCAACGGGCATTCCAAGTGTAGCCCGGTTCACTGAAATAAGAAGGGCCGCCTCTCTTGACAGACATCATCCCGACTTCCGGCGTCAGCGACCACCGCTGTGCGCTCACCGATACCACACTCATCATCAACATCACAAATAACACGAATTTCTTCATTTCTCTTTTTGCATTAGTGATACATAAACATTTTAACCTTTCTATCACTAAGACAGGAAATCTGAAAAAACCCCTACTTATTCAAGAAAAAAAGAAACAATAAATCCGTACAGCAGTTTCCCGCAAAGTTTTTAACGCTTTTCCTATCTGATTTTCAACTGTTTTAATGGAAATATGCAACTCCTCCGCAATCTCCTGATATTTCAATCCGTCCCGCTTGGAAAGCAGAAATATCTTCTTCCGCTCGGCAGGCAACTTATCGATAGCTGCCCAAAGGCGCGCATCACGTTCCGATTGATATATCTGTTCCTCTTCCGACAGGTCCTCCATATCGGCAATACATTCTGTCGCCTGTAATGTATCGGAAGATTGGGCGACCAGCGTAAGTGAACGGTTCCGTACCGCCTGGTAGAGATAGGATTTAAAGTTAGCAATTACCACATTATGGCTGTTTTTATCCCAGACGTCGGCAAAAGCCTGCTGCACGACATCCTCGGCATCTTCCGTTTTTTCTGTAAAACGGAGTGCAAACAGGCACAGGGGCTTATAAAGCTCCTTGAAAATACATTCAAATTCTCCCGCAGATATTGCCGCCATACATTTGTTACTTGTCTCTATTCACTGCAAAGTAAGGTAGTTTTCTATTTAATAATCCGATTTTCAGGTTCTTTATTATGTTTTTAATAAATTATATCGCACAATATCACCTTCATACGCACATAAAAAGACACGGATTACACAGACTGCACGGTTTTAATTAATCCGTGAGGTCCGTGAATCCGTGCCTCAAATATATTAACCCGGAATACGTTTATCCTCTGAATCCGATAATCTCGCGCACTTCACGCAACGTTCTTGCAGCGCTCTCGCTTGCTTTCTCGGCTCCCATACGGGCTACTTTCGCCAAATAGTCTTCATCGGAACGAATATCTAAGATACGTTCGCGAATCGGAGCGCAGAAATTATTGATGTCTTCAGCCAATTGCTTTTTCAAATCTCCGTAACGGATCTCGCAATTGTTATATTTCTCATTGAAAAAATCGAACGTATCTTTTGTCGATACGATTTCCATCATCGTAAACAGGTTGGCAATCGGTTCGGGCTTCACACTGTTCGGCTCCGTCGGACCGGCATCCGTCACAGCCTTCATCACCTTCTTCTTGATTGTCTTTTCATCGTCGATCAGGTAGATTGCATTACCTTCGCTCTTGCCCATCTTGCCGGACCCGTCCAAGCCGGGCACTTTGATCGCCTTACTGGAATAATAGAAAGAGGCGGGTTCCGGGAAACATTCGACCCCGTAAGTCGAATTGAAACGGCGGGCAAAACGGCGGGCCATTTCCATATTCTGTTCCTGGTCTTTCCCTACCGGCACTTTTACAGCCTTATGAATAATAATATCGGCAGCCATCAAGGTCGGATAAGTCAACAATCCGGCACTGACACTGTGCTTATTGCTTTCATTGAAGATTTCTCTTTCCACATCGCCTTCCGAAGTGTTCACCCGGTCGATATGCAACTGTTGGCGTGCCTTATCCTTGAAAGAAGTAGTACGCATCAACTCGCCGATTCCTGCATTCATATTCAGATACAGATACAGTTCGGGAATTTCGCGCACATCGCTCTGAAGATAGATGGTCGCTTTTTCCGGATCGATACCGCAAGCCAGATATTCAGCCAGGATTGTCTTAACACTGTTACGGATATTATCAGGATGCGGATGTGTAGTCAACGAGTGCCAGTCTGCAATAAAGAAAAAGCAATTATACTCATTTTGCATTTGCAAAAATCCTTTTACTGCTCCGAAGTAATTCCCCAGATGCAAATTACCCGTTGGGCGAATGCCGCTTACTACTGTTTCCATTTTCTTTCTTAATTATTTATATCAAATGGCGACAAAGATAATAATTATTTTGACAGATTCCGAATCTTTATATTTCTGAAAGGAACCCGGCCTATCCAATATACTGAATTATCATTTCCCCGTATCTGGCCGGTCCAATTTCCAGCCGCAATATTTACAATATTCCGCCCCTTCTTCATGTCCTGCCTGGCGGCAATGCGGGCATTCCAGCTTGCTTCTTTTACGTTGTTGCCCGACCATTGTGGCCGACACAATCCCCGTCGGGACAGCGATAATCGTATAACCGATCAGCATCACGATCGCCGACAGGAAACGCCCGACGGGTGTCACCGGCGTTATGTCTCCGTAGCCGACAGTCGTCATCGTCACGATCGCCCAATAGATGCTGTTCGGAATATTATTGAACTGCGTACCGGGCTGGTTTCCTTCTATCATATACATAATCGTACCGATCGAAGTCACCAGGATCAAGACAAAAAAGAAAAACACGAATATCTTCGGTGCACTGATCCGGAGCGACTTCAATAACATATTACCTTCTTTCAGGAAATTAAACAGCTTAAAGACACGAAAAACGCGGATCAGCCGGAATACACGAATCACAAGCAGGTAGCGTGTACCGGCAAAGAAAAAGCTCAGATAGACCGGCAATGTCGACAACAGATCCACAATCCCGAAAAAACTGAAAATATACTTTTTGGGCTTTGGCGAGCAATAAATACGAACCAAGTACTCAAAAGTAAAGAAAGCCGTAAACACATACTCCAATATCCGTAGCCCCAACGTATAATGGTATGAAAAAGACCGTATGCTCTCCAATACCACCACCAATACGCTTGCGATAATAAATCCGATCAGGCAGGTGTCGAACAGTTTCCCCATCGGAGTATCCGACTCGAATATAATGATATACAGCTTCTTCTTCAATTTCTCATCATGAAGAAAAGCATCCACACGTTCCCGCATTTTCGAAAAAAATCTCATAATCCGAATCTTTACTCTACTAAAACAGTCGAAGTTTATTAATGTTACAAAGATAGTAAAAACAAAAATCAATAAAAGGGAGGAACACTCAAAACGAAGCGTCGTCCACATGCCGCAGGCTCTCTATTTAGCGGGCATTCAGTCATTTCAATCGGGCAGGCTTGGCTATACGAAGAAACATTACTATCTTTGTTGTATTACGAACTGAATACACAGTTCAGATAGATAAAAAGAATAGTTATGAGCAATAAAATTTATCCTATAGGCATACAAAACTTCGAAAAGCTTCGTACCGGCGGTTATTTCTATATCGATAAAACCGAACTTATCTATCGTATCATTAAAACCGGCAGCTACTATTTCCTGAGCCGCCCGCGCCGCTTCGGGAAAAGCCTGCTCATATCTACTATCGAAGCCTATTTCCAAGGCAAGAAAGAATTGTTCGAAGGACTTGCCATGGAAAAACTGGAAAAAGACTGGATCGATCACCCGATCCTACATTTAGACCTGAATGCAAAAAAATTCGATACGGAAGACGACTTGCTCCGGCTGATAGACCGCCAGTTTCTCATCTATGAACAGAAATACGGTTCTGCCCAATCAGACGAAACGATAGACGACCGCTTTGTCACACTCATCCGGAAAGCCTATGAAAAGACAGGCCGCAAAGTGGTAATCCTGATAGACGAATATGATAAACCTTTACTGCAAACCATAGAGGATGACGTTTTACAAAAAGAGTATCGTGAAACCTTAAAAGCATTCTATGGAGTAATGAAATCGATGGACGGCTATATTCAGTTCGCCATGCTGACAGGAGTGACAAAATTTGGAAAAATCAGCGTATTCAGCGATCTGAACAACCTGGACGACATTTCTATGCGCGAACCCTACGTAAACATCTGCGGAATTTCCGAGCAAGAGATACACGACAATCTGGAAGAAGAACTTCATGAACTGGCAGACATACAGGGCATGACATACGAAGAAACCTGCGCCAAACTCAAAGAGTATTATGACGGTTATCATTTTGCAGAAAATACCATCGGCATATACAACCCGTTCAGCTTGCTCAACACATTTAAATACAACAAGTTCAGCAATTATTGGTTCGAGACCGGAACTCCTTCCTATCTGGTTGAGCTATTAAAGCGAAGCCATTATGATCTGGAGCGCATGGCAAGCGAAGAGACCAGTTCGGATGTACTGAATAGCATTTATGCAGATTCGTCAAGCCCTATTCCGGTAATCTATCAAAGCGGATATCTGACTATCAAAAGTTATGATGAAGAATTCGGGATTTACCAGTTAGGTTTCCCCAATCGGGAAGTGGAAGAGGGATTTGTACGATACCTGATGCCATTCTATACAAGTATAAACAAGATAGAATCTCCCTTCGAAATACAGAAATTCGTCAGTGAAATCCGTAAGGGGCAACCTGACGCGTTTCTTCGGCGCCTGCAAAGTTTCTTTGCCGACACACCATACGAATTGGCCCGCCAACTGGAATTGCATTACCAGAATGTACTCTTTATCGTTTTCAAATTGGTTGGCTTTTATACGCAAGTCGAATATCATACAAGTATGGGGCGTGTCGACTTGGTTTTGAAAACGAATGACTACATCTACGTGATGGAATTCAAATTGGAAGGCACTGCTCAGGAAGCATTAAAGCAGATTAACGAAAAACAATATGCACTTCCATTCGCTACCGACTCACGGAAATTATTCAAGATCGGAATAAATTTCAGTAACCGGTTGAGGAATATTGAGGAGTGGATTATTGAAGAATAATACGAAACTCCTCGACTATCCCCCATTTAATAACAAAAGAGGCTGGAAATCACCTGATGTCAAAGGAAAAGCATCCTACTCAAGGATCCACTGACTAATAAAAATTAAAATACAGACAACAGGATTTCTTCCCTTATTATAAAATAATTGGACTATGAATACTAAAATATTCTCCATTTTTCTTATTATATACATATTCAATACAAGTAATATGACAAGTATAGCCCTTCCCTTTAATGAGAAAAAGGGAATTCAGATAGACATGAATGAATATCAGAAAATCATTTTGGATAACTTAATTTCAAATATTTCCTGTACAAAACTAACCAATACCGTTTTTGACAACTGCATAAACATGCTTTCCTATAAAGATTACTTATACTTTATGGGACAGACAATTAGCGGAAAGAATGTTTACATATACCACAAATCCGGAAAGTTTATAAAAGAAATTACATTTTCTGATGCTCTGTTGGTTAATTCGATGTGTATTATTCCAGAACTGGAAGAGTTGTGGGTGGTAAGCCGATTCAAAATTATCAATAAATTCAAATTAGACGGTACACCTGTGAAAAGAATATCCTTGCCTTTTCCTTGTGCAGCTATCATCCCTACAGATGGAGAAAATTTCTTAATTTATTCAGGGGGAGCATATACGGATAGAGGAAATATCGAAGGACATTTCATTGCTCTTACCGATTTCAAATCCATCCATAAATTATATTTGCCGAAATGGGGGAAAAAAGAGTGGCCTTTTTCTCCCTATAATTTATATACAACCAATCAACTAAACGATATCTTTATTTTACCAGACGAAACAGATACAATCTATTTATACAATCGTTCTAAGAAAGAGGTTACTCCTTTTTATACACTCAATTTCCACAGTGACTTTCTTACAAAAGATAGAGTACCTGAAAAAGATAGTGAAATGAGCCGAATAATTACAGAAAAACTATATATCCATAATATATATAGTTTTTATTCAACCTCCGGATATTTCTTTTTCAAATTAATTGGAAAACGAAACGACTTTTGCATGATTGATCTAAAAGATAATGCCCTTTACTCTTTCGACCGTCTTTTTGACAATTTTAAATCAAACGAAGTAAATCCTTTTGTGGGTTCCGATAAAAACCATCTCTATATGCTTGTACGGGAAAAAGACCTGGCCGTCCATTATCTGAACATAAAATGCACCTACCCGGCTATCCGGGCTATTTTACCGGATTTATCCATTAACGGTAACAACTGGATACTACTAACGATTAAAATAAAGAATGAAATATGAGACCTATCACCCAACTATTCCTGTGTGTCTGTTTAATTTTTACTTCCTGCTCAAACAAAGGCAGAACTGAAATGTTTTTGGTTGAAGACCTATCGCCCAAAGAGACACATCCTAAATGGACGGAACTGTTCACCGATCGATATGAAATCACTCCGCTGGAAACAACTTCCCAATGCTTGGTCGGTCAAATAGACAAAATACGGAAATATCAAGGCCATTACTATATCCTGTCTTCCAATGGGAGCAGCATTCTCCATTTCGATAACAACGGTAAATTCGTATCAGCTCTAAACAAGCAAGGACAAGGACCGGAAGAATATCCACGGATCGAAGATTTTGACATATATAAAACAGGAGGCAAGACCGAAGTATGGATATCCGACAACCAGAGCCTGAAAATTTATGACGCGACCCGTTTTTCTCTTATCAGGAAGATAACCTATCCATTTATGATCCATAAATTTAAAAGGATGGACAATTCGCACATATTACTTGTAACCGGACAAAACAAGAATATTTTAACTTTGACGGATAAAGACGGGAATATCATCACCGAATATCTGAAAAAAGAAATTCCTTATATCATGTTCCGACCTGTACAGTTCGTTGCCTATGGTTCCGATTATCTTTTCCAACTTGGAATCTCCAATACATTTGTCTCATTTAACAAACAAACGGAAAAATTCCGGATGGGACAATATGTTGCTAAAGGCAACTATCTAAACGAAAAACAACTACTGGAATTATTTCAAACACATGGTACAGATTTCATCATGGAAGCAAACAAAAATTCCTACATCAATAATATTATGGCTTTAGGTAACACGATCTGGATACAGACACACCAAAACGGCAAAAACTACCTGACAAAGGTACAAGGCACGCAACATATTTCAACCGAATTTTCGTATGGAACAACTCTTTCCAGTATTTCTGATACTGAAAGTGACAACAGCCTGTTGCTCTACATTACCCCTGACCGACTTTCTGAATATGGTAAAGAGGTCAGCGACAAATTCGGCAATACAATCACAGGGAATATGGAAGACAATCCATACATCTTGGAGTTTTTCGAATAAGATTATTTTACAATAAAACTACAATAACCCCCTTTTTACCATTTTTCCATTTCATCTGGAATTCCGGTTCATTTTGCTCAGACACCTTGCACAATTTAGCCATTTCACGGTGACAGCAAGTGCCATGTGGTCGGCAGTTTATCCATCTTAGGGCTTTGTTTTGCTACCCCAAACAGCAAAACAGTAACAATATGAAAAACCTCAACTCCTGGAGAATCGAATATATACGAACGAAGTCGATTCGCGTCCCGTTTACGCCAAAAGCATTTTTCTGCTTTTCTCCCGTGAGGTGCGCAGGACTTTCCCACGACGACCGTCTTCGTTGCCATGGGCTGCCGAGATCATGGGTAGTGACGACCGTCTTCAGGGTGATGAAGTCCCTTGTCAGGGCGATGAAGACGGTCGTCATGGAGAAAGACCGGCAAATAAATGAAAAAAGCGTCGTTTTGCCTATTGAAGAGGAATGCTTAACACTTATACATCCAAATGTGAAAAAATATTTTATTTACAATAAGGCATCGGAAATTGGAAAATATGCTTACAGATTTGCTCGAAAATAACCTGCCGTACCTTTGATTACTCCTGTTTTTCTTTTATTTTTGCAACTACACTGTTCTTAATTAACGAGATGAAAGAAACGATCCTGTTTTTTATATTTATTTTCATACAATCTTGCTCTATTGACAAAAGAACGGTAGAACAAGATAAATCAGTGGAGATTATTGATTGTAAGGAAGAATACATTTCTTTAGCAGATTCTCTAACCACTCATTTTATACCACTCGAAACGAGAAGCGAATGTTTGATCGGTTCTATTTCTGAAATCCAAATAGTGAATAATTTAATCTATATTTTGGAAGGTAAAAAATCTGAGGACTTGTTTGTCTTTGATTTAGATGGAAAATTTATCACAAAAGTAGGAAAAAAAGGAAATGGGCCGGAAGATTTTGCAATGATAAATAGCTTTGATATTGACACAACCAATAATCAGATTGTTATTTCAGATAAATATCGGAAAAGGATGCTTTTCTTCGATTTAAAAACCTATCGGTTTAAATATGCTATAAACAACGATTTTTCTTATACGAATTTTATTAGTATGGGAAATAAGAAGCTGTCATTTTGGGGATGCAATGGTTTTCGGAATCCCCAAAAGCGTGCTGACTCAAATTTATATTATATACAAACAACTGATTCTTCACTCGCACCGGAATCCGTTTCCCTTAAAGCTGATTTTACAACACCTTACACCACAATGGTAAAACCAGGTAAAACCCACCTTTATAGAACAGGTGAAAAAGGAATTTATGCATATCATCACTTGTTTCCAGATGTATGGCAATATACAGACGACGGACAATTGATAAAAAAATACCACATCGAATTAGAGAATTTCAAATTTCTTGATTTAAATTTCGCAAAAGGTGAAGCCTCTCTATCCGGTGTGAACAGAGATTATACGAAAGCATTGGATCGTTCGGACTATATCACAGGTTACAGAATCGATGAATGCTCCAATTTAATTTGTTTTTCAATACAAAAAAAATTGATGCCTGTTCAAGCGATATATAATAAAAAACAAAAGAAAGGATACCTGTTTTCTTTGAAAGATTATTATCGATCCATGAATTTAGGAATGCTGATGTTTCCGGCCGGATCAACAAACGATTGTATTATCGGGGTTATTTCTATGAATGAAGATATGGAACATGTTCAAAAAGATATGCAGCTTTATCAGATAGTAAAAGATAAAACATTGGATGATAACCCTATAATTTGTCTATATAAATGGGGAAAAGAATTGTAATGAAATTATTGCTATTTTCTGCAAGGCGACAATATCCTTGGATCGAAACATAAGGACTTTAGCTATTCCACTCTTCAATATTCCGCAACCGGTTACTGAAATTTATCCCGATCTTGAACCGCTTTCCGGCTCTACTTTATCGACATTGGTGTAGAATGGCATTAAATATTTGATAAACCCTTCTTCCACTTCCCGATTGGGGAAGCCTAAACGGTAAATAGCGAATTCTTCGTCATAACCTTTAATAGTAACGTCCCGACTTGACAAGACGATAGATAAACTTGGAGCCGTACATTCAACTCGCAATACAACAAAGATAGTAATTTCCTGTTTTTCCGGCTATGTTTCTCATAAAAACAAAAAGCATACATCAACGATTCTGCTACTTCCTTATTGCCATTCCATCCCTTATTGTATAGTTTGTCTTAATACCCATTGGTCCAAATCGAAACTCTACCGCATCTATTTTGATTTTCTACCCCATATTTTTCAATTTATCCGCAGGGATAATATTTTTTAAGAAACAGCCATTTTGATAATCGACTGGGAAATAGATGTATACAATTTTAGGCGTAATTAGGGGAGGATATTGTATTTTTTAATGCGATTTCTCATCAATTGTGGGAGCATAGATGATCATTTGATAGCCCACACCCTTGATTGTTTCTATCTGAATGACAGGTATTTGTTCCAAGTGTTTCCGTAAATGACGAATCGCATTAGCTACAGCGTCACGATCTGTTTTAGATAATCCATCTTTCGTCGATCGGGCCAATACATCTATACATATTTTTTCATAGGTCAGTTTATGCTCTTCTACTTGTACAAAAAGGTAAAACAATCGTAACGAGTTTTCTACCAGGCGAATATTTACTTCATTTTTATAACATAAATCGCCATGTTCTTTATCAAAAATCAAGTCCTCTGCCAATTCAACCCAGGAGATTGTCTTGGAATGAATTAATGGATCAGGAGTTGGCAACCGTTTTTCTTTTTCTTGCAATTCTTCTTGCTTTTGTAACAATTCCTGTCGTTTTAGCTCATGTTGTTGTTGCTGCTGCAACTCCTGTTCAGCAATCTTGCGCATTTTCTTACACCAGAAACGATAACCTCCAATAACGCCTCCTAACAACAAAAGTCCCAAAACCAAAATCCCCCACATTAAATAACTGTGCCGCCAAACCGTCCCAAAAGGAAACTTGATATAGGCTTGTAACATGATCGTTCTATCAGGGTTCTCATCAATCCGATAAACAAATTGCTCCAAGGGAAGTGCCTCTTCATAAAAAGCATCATTGGAAGAAGTTTTAATAACACATCCTTCCCTTATACAACAAAGAGCCGTATTTGCCTGAATCTTATGTTCTAAAAGTGTAGCACGAAAAAGGCTGTCCAAGAATGCACGGGTTGAATCTTTATAAAAAAGAAAATCCTGGTCACACCACTCTTCTTTTTCTGTTCCCGATATTTTGTTCGGAGAACTCATTGGATCATAATTACCAAATCTCCGCCCCATCCTCAATATTTTCTCTTTTTGCATCACCTCTGCAAATATCAAAGATGATTCTGAACATAATTTATTTAACTGTATATGGAAAGCACTCCATAACCACCAACTGAATAAACAAGTCAGACTCACACAACTTAATATCATATAAATCTTTTGTTTCATACCAAAAATCCTCCTATTTTATCCTTGACCACGGGCTAAGTTTTCTGACAATTTGCTGACACGCATACTATAGATCAGTCAGTTACCAACAATTTATCTCCCGTCTTTCTAAAAGCACTTGCCTAAGTCTATTTTATAGATACTTTTGCATCAACCTCTTATTGCTATTAAAGTGGTTTTATGGGACAAATATATTAAAAACTAATTTAACAAATAAAATAAACATGAAAAGAAAGACTATTCAATCAGGTATCGCTCTCCTCTGCTTACTGGGAGGTTTGTATTTTTACTCTACCCAGTCAGATAAAAACGTATTAAATGATTTGGCTTTTGAAAATATCGAGGCTTTAGCCTCAACAGAAGAAGGCCCTAATGAGAACTTCATGTGTTATGGCTGGGGTGACATAGAATGTCATGGAATAAAAGTGGAAAGAAAATACAGTGGTTTCAGATAAAAATCAGCAATGAAGAATCTCCTATACATACTACTTATAGGAATAACATTAATCTCCTGCAGTGGTTCACCCGATCCTCTTTACCCTCGGTATGCAATTTTTCCTGATGAGAAAACAGTAGCCACGCAGGAGATTTCTATTGATTCTGTCTTTTTCCGTTATCCCTACCGGGTAGCGGTAAAAGACAGTATCGCTGTTATTATGGATCTACATAATGATAGTCATTACTTTTATTCTTTCACATACCCCGAATGGACTCCTATAGCATCTTTCGGTAAACGAGGAGGAGGTCCGGAAGAAATGCTTTCCGCCGAAATGTTCCAATTTTGTTCGCCCGATTCTATCTGGGCGCTCGATGCGAACAGGATGCAGATCACACGTTGGTCAATCTCTCCCTATGAAAAAAAGGTTTCCCGTGTGGAAGAAATAGGATTAGACAAAAATCTGGTTCGCTCTTTAGACTTCTACCGTACAGATTCAGCCTTTCTGATCACAGACTATCTGGGTGATTTTCGTTATCACAAAGTCAGTCATAGTGGTAAACCGATCAAAAACATAGGTAAAATCCCCACCGAAATCAACTATGAACAAGATATTCATCCCGCCTTAGCACAAGCTTGGCGTAGTTTTACCGACTACAATCCGAAAAACGGGATATACGCAATAGCGACTCAACTGGGAGAAACCCTTGAAATATACAATTTGAAGACTCAAGCCCATAACGTTATATACGGCCCTGCCGGAGAGCCTCAATTCATTGAAAAAGGAGGCGAAGGATTCCCGACCGGCATCAAAGGGTTTGTGGACATACAAGTCACAGACGATTATATTTATACCGTTTTCGATGGGATGTCCTGGGAAGAGCGGGACAAATTTTACAAACGCGGCATGTCTGCTCCCAAAGGAGGCCATTTCCTTTACGTGTTCGATTTGGCAGGAAACCCGGTTCGAAAATATACGCTCGACAAAAATATTTTAGGCATCCATATCAATGAAAAAACAAACACCGGAATTGCGACCTGTGCGGAAAGCGATAATCCGATCGTGACATTCAAACTATAACAAGAAAATGAAACAACGACTCTACATATTATCCCTGTTATTTTTGTTAGCCGCTTGCCAAGAAAACAAGAAAGAGCAATTTGCCCGTCTGGTTCAGGAATGGCAAGGGAAAGAGATCGTCTTTCCGCAGGATATGGCTTTCACCCGTTTTGTCACTGAACAGGTGGAATACCGGATACCCGATGCAGAATATAAAGTGCTGATTTATGTCGATTCAACAGGTTGCACCAGTTGCAAATTACAACTGCCGAAATGGAAAGAATTGATCGCCCATGTCGATTCGACAACAAACAGCAACATCCCGTTCATCTTCGTCTTCCAGTCGAAAGACGACAAAGAGTTGCGATACATCCTGAAACGCGACAACTTCGACCGTCCGGTCTGTATCGATCGGGACAGCCGATTGGACAAGTTGAACAAATTTCCACAAGATATTACATTTCAGACTTTCTTGCTTGATAAGAATAATAAGGTGAAAGTGATCGGCAATCCGGTGCACAACTTGGCTGTCAGGGCTTTGTATCTAAAACAGATTGCAGGTGTGCAACACAAAGAGATATTGGCAAAAACCACCCTCGAACCGGAAAAAAGCGAATACGATTTAGGGACAGTCAAAGAAGGAACAACCAAGAAGCAGACGATCGCAGTCCGGAATACCGGAATAACTGTCTTTAAGCTGACAGGTTTCACCACCTCTTGCGACTGCACCGAAGCGACTTGCAATTGGAAAGAGCTGCAACCGGGAGAGAGCGGAACGATCACGGTCAGCTATGAAGCGGAACAGCCGGGAGATTTCTACCGGACAGTGGAGATATATGGTAATATCCCGAACAACTCGCTAATGGTGAGTTTTATTGGGACAGTGAAATAAAATAATTAACGGGGAAAAGGAAGGAGTTCCTGCACACAGAACCTTGCAAGTCTAAGCAGAAACTCCCCGATTTTTCCTCATTCAATAACTAATAAAGAAGGAGGTAACGGCAAAAGTAGTAAATTTGGGATAAACAAAAAAGGGTTGGAATCACCTGTTCCGGGAAATGATACCGGACGAAAGATCCAAAATAAAGATAGTCTATAACTCCCTAAAAAATAAAACAAAGATGGGAAAAAGAATCATCGGCGTTATCGCTTTTGTTGCAATCGCCGTTGCGGCCGGCTGGAACTACCAGCAGAACAAACAGAGTGTTGAATTGTCTGACTTAGCATTAGAGAATGTTGAGGCATTGGCTCGTAGAGAAGGTGGAAGTACAAAATATAAATATGTAATTCCAGGAAGTGATTCAAGTGTAAACTGCGTGTGTTCTGGTGCCGGAGATAAGTCCTGCTGCTAATTAATATAAGAGGAGAGAAAAACCGAAAGAATTGATTTTGGATTAAAACAAATCACTATTTCAAATCATTCTCTCCTTCTACTTAATGAATTTAGTTGATAATGAAAAATAAATTATTTATATTATTGGTCTTGTTTGGCATAACAGCTTGTACTTCTATAAAGAAGGAAGAACAAGCTATAACGAAAATTATTTTTTCTGAAACAAGTTCTTCTCTAAACCAATCAAATCTATTAGAAAACAAAAAATATGTACAGCTTGAAACGACTGATGAATGTCTGTTCTCAGAAATCACACAGTTTAGTTGTACTTCAAAAGAATTATTTATATTTGATATCTATACACAAAGCGTTTATGTTTTTGATTATACCGGAAAATTCTTAAGAAAGATACATAAAACAGGACAGGGGCCGGGAGAATATTCAATGATAACATCTATGTTAATCGATGAAGAAAGCAATCTGATATCACTTGTAGATTTAGGGCAAAAAATATTATCTTATGATCTAAATTCATTTGTGTTTATCGATGATATACAGATAGAAACCACCTCTATTGAAAAAGTTGATAAAGACAATTTTGTCAGTTATAATTCACTTTCAACACATATTAAAAATAAGGACTATAAATACCATGTTCTAAAATGTAACAAAAACGGACAAATCGAGCAGAAGTTTCTACCGATTGAATTTGAAAGTGGATATACGATGCGGCCTATTCATCGATTCTATAGATCTGAAGGTGAATTGTTTATCTATTTGCCTTTTACTTCTGACATTTACAAAATCACACCAGATTCATGTTTCCGTTATTATGACGTGAAATATGAGAACCTATCTTTTCCATCGTTAGAGTATTTGAAATCTATAGATAAACAAGGGGATAATTATATAAAAAAATTATATACAGACAATTATGTTTATTTTGTACAAATATTTGAAAATAAGAAGTTTGTAACCTCTCAGTTTAGCGTCGGAGAGAGGAGATATATCGGAATATATGACAAAGACAAAAAAGAAGGGTATTATTATCTTAAAACAGAAAAAAATAGTCCTAAATCAATTGAGAAAGTTGATTGTTTACAAATTATCGGAACGAGTAAAGAGAACTTCATTTCTGTATTAAAAATAGATACGGATTGCAAGACTGAATATATGGATAATGAATTGCAACAAATCATATCAAGAAGGGCTGAAGAAAATAATCCTATTCTTCTTTTCTTTAATCTAAAAAGCAGTCAATAGTATGGATAGATGCGTTCTACATACAGGGACTTCAATCAAAAAACTATAATGTTGGCAAATTGTTCATTCTGCCCATGAAAACATGCTTCTTATTCATGATATTAAATATTCTGACCTCTTGTTCCATGCAAAAGACAAAAGGTGTCAGCTTGGAACAAGCCTTGTCTATGGCCGGAGAAAATCAGGCGGAATTGGAAAAGGTGCTCGAATATTACAAAAATGACAGCTTAAAGTTGGAAGCAGCCCGGTTTTTGATCCGGAACATGCCGTTCCATTTTTCACGGATGGAATATTTCGTATCGCCCGAAGGCGAACGATATGTACCCGACATCCGGAATTTCACGGACAATCAAGCCGTAAAAAGACATTGTGATTCTTTACAGGAAAAAGGATATACGATCAGGAAAGAGATCGTTTACGACATCAAGGCTTTGCATAGTGATTATCTGATCAGAAATATAGACTTGGCTTTTCAAGTCTGGCAAAAGCCTTGGGCAAGAGCCGTATCTTGGAACGATTTTTGTCGCTTTGTTCTTCCTTATCGCTCCCAAACGGAACCGGCTTCCAACTCGCGTGAAACTTTTATGTGCCAGTATATGCCATTGCTGGACTCGTCGTGGGCGCAAACCCCGTTGGAAGCATCTATGATCATCAATGAACAGCTCAGCAAAGAAATTAGATATCAAAAAGCAGGTAGCCCTTTGGTAAACACGATCGAAGAAACCGGCAGGTTCGGCATTGGCACTTGCGAAGCGTTATGCAATTACACGACTTTTGTTATGCGGGCTGTCGGTATACCGATCGCAGTCCATCAAACGACATGGACACGGATGGCTTTTATCCATAATTGGTGTGCCGTCCCGCACAACGGTATCTTCCACGATTTCAGTCCGGGCGAAGCACACTCGCACGACTATGCGGACAAATTGGCGACAGCATATTTTCTTCAACCTGCCAAAGTTTACCGCCGCCATTTCGATGCAGACCTGTCCATTTTGCCGGAACAGGATGACGGGTATATCACGTTGCTTAAAAGTCCGTTATTCACGGATGTGACGGATGAGCAAAAGCTGCCCACGTATACCCTTCACGTGCCGATCGACAAAAAAACAACAGAAAAGAGCGGCTTGGTATACCTGTGCACCTACAATGACAGGGATTGGCAACCGATCGCCATCGGGACACGGGAAAATGATTGTTGTCAATTTGACCGCGTGGCCGGTCGCAATTTCTTGATCGTGGCCGAGGCGATCGGAAAAAACGAATTGAGGTATATTAGCGAACCTTTTCAAACAGATGGAGAAGGTGGGATCCGGTTGCTCAAACCTGATTTCTCACAGGTAACATCCGTTACCTGCCGGCAAGAAGCAGAAAGAAGAATTTTCCCCCTCTCTTTTTGGGATACGGAACGCGGACAATTTGTACCATTGGATTGCAAATGCCAGACAGACAGCACACAATATTATGACAACATCCCGGTCAACGCTCTTTTGCTCCATACGTTCGAAGATAAAAATGGGGTATGGAAAGAAACAGGACTGGCAATTGATGGATACTTTAAGAGAAATAAAGATATTTGAGCCTTGTGAAACGATGGATTAACATATTACTGAACCTATTTCTCGCTTTGGTGAGCCTGGTTGCCCTTTGGATTTTCTCGCAAGTCTTCCTCCTCGCCTCCTTCCGCATCCCCAGCGACTCGATGGAGCCGGAGCTGGTCGAAGGGGATTTCGTGGCGGTTTGGAAACCGACGCTCGGCGCACGGCTGTTCAACCTCAACGCGACGCTGCGACTGGAGCAGACCGAGATTCACCGCGTGCCGGGGCTTCGGGGAGTGAGGCGGGGCGACGTGCTGGTCTTCAACTTCCCGCATCCGAACGGCTGGGACAAGATCGAGATGCACATCCTGAAATATTACATCAAACGGTGTATCGGCTTGCCGGGCGACACACTTTCCATCCGGAACGGAATGTTCCGGGTCAGCGGAGCCGACACGCCATTAGGGAATCTTGATTCACAACGCAGGATCGGGCAGACGTTGCCGGGAGAATTTCCGGACGGCATCTATAACAGTTTCCCGTTCGACTCCATCGCCAATTGGAACATCCGGGATTTCGGGCCGATCTATATCCCGAAAACAGGTGACTGCTTGACTATGAACCGGGGGAATTATATCTTATACCGCAAACTGATCGAGTGGGAGCAAAAAGGGAAATTAGAATATAAAGATTCAACTGTTTTCCTTAATGCCAAACCAATAAAAGACTACTGTTTTCTGAAAAACTATTATTTCGTGGCCGGCGACAAAGGCATGAACTCGCAGGATTCCCGTTATTGGGGCTTGTTGCCGGAAGAATATATCGTCGGCAAGGCGGCATTTATCTGGAAGTCGGTCGACCCGTACACCCGCAAGTTCCGATGGGATCGGTTCATGAAAAAGATTAGATAAAAACAGACTGGCATGGAAATAAAAATACATAAGCATGAAATTGGAATTGCATAGGCATGGGATCCGGACTACACTGGCATCCGTTTTCGGGGCGATGCTGCTCGCCACGCCGCTCGTCGGCGATAGCGGATTGACGAACGGCATTGTGATGGGAAAAGTCTTCTGGTTCCACCTGTCGATGTCGCTGATGGCAATCGGGACGGTTGTGACGGCATGGTTCGGCGGGAGGAAAAGCATTCCGTTTGCATTGCCGGACGGATTGTTGCTCTTGTTTGCCGGGATCACGCTCGCGACATACGACTGGCAGCTCGATCCCGAACCGGGGAAACTGCTTTTCGGCGGACAGTTGTTCGTATTATGGTTCCTGTTGCGCTATTGGCTGGCAGAGGCCCCTTTCTTGAAATTCTTCTTTCTGTTCGTCGGAATGCTCACCGGACTGGTCGAAGCCGTTTGGGGAATGCAGCAATTGCATGGCTATGCCTATTCCAACCATTCGCTTTTCCGGCTGACGGGCTCTTTCTTTAATCCGGGGCCTTACTGCGGGTACTTAGCGGCCGTGCTGCCGGTTTGCCTGTGGGCGGCTTTGAAATTTCAAAAGGGGATGCACTATTTTGCCTGGATATGCGCCGGAGCTATCCTGATTGTTTTGCCTGCCGGAATGAGCCGGTCGGCGTGGATGGCGGCGGTTGTGGCTTGCGGATGGGTGTATTGGACGGAACGGATCGGATGGGAGAAGGCGAAAGCTG
>NZ_JACOOJ010000022.1 GCF_014287585.1 Parabacteroides hominis
AACAAGGTATATCATGGAATAGAATACTTGTAAAAAACGCAAGCTCATCAATGAGTAAGGAGCAGCCCCTTGTTAAATTTGCACTTTCTGATTTTTGTTCTGAATTTTCTTGTATCTTTACAATCTGCACAGCTTAATGATTTTGTCCATATTTTTTGTTTGCACTTATAATATAGACTTTTATTTTTTAAGCTGTGCTATTTTATTAATCAAATACACTAAAAGCAACCATACAGCAAATGTGAACAAGACCCAATCGGATTAGTAACCCATGTTTTGGGAATACTATTGCGGGTAATATTTTTTAACATTACAAAATGCACTGCCTTACCTCAATAAAGATAATAAAATGATACTTGCACAAAACTGCATTTCCGTATTGCTTAGGCACAAATTCAAATAAAGTCAATTATTATTTCACAAGAACGAATTTTACAATATCCCCCGTTTTTTCTATTTCAAATAAAAAACCAGACGTTTTCAAATTGACTTTTACACACCGAAACGGCGCTTTTCGTAACATACACACAAACGGTCCGCTTGGAGGATGAAAAAAGCCGGCTGTTTGTCAATCTTTTTGCCGGGATTTCCTACATTCCGGCAAAGCTAAACTCCCGGAGAATCGAATATCCGGGGAAACAAGGGGGAGAGTAAAGGAATACGGATAAAAATCCGAGGGTATTTTCAAGGATTCGGAACCCCGTTTCCACGATGACCGTCTTCATCGCCGTGAGGACGGACTTCATCGCTCCGAAGTGCCGACTTCCTCCTATACGAAGACGGTCGTCATGGCAGTGAAGACCGTCTTCATGGGAAAAAACTGCGCACCTCGTAGAAACGGCCTTTTCTCAACCTCTTTTTTCACTGAAAACAGGACTCTGAAGAACGTTTATCAAAAGCCGGATTTTGCAATTTCAGATTGTTTTTGACAATAAGGGTACTCGCCGGACAATTGTTTTCTAAAAAACCACAAAGCTCTATCCATTCAACATCTTGCAGCTCCAATTTATAGTTTTTGCCCCGTTACTGTTATCGAATAAACCCCTACATTTCCCGACTTATACTTTTGAATGGTATTTTCATCCAAATGTTCATATAAGACTTCATCTGGAATAACAACCGTCTTTGTCCTTTCAATGCATATATCTTTAAAACCAGCTTTTTTTATTTCAGAAAGGTAATCATTTTTCTGAATAGCACTGGCAATACATCCGGCATACATGGCTGCATTATCTGTAAACTCTTTTGGAAAAACACCTTCCAGAACCACGTCGGATATGCAAAAATGTCCGCCAGGTTTCAATACACGATAAATCTCTTTAAAAATAAGATCTTTCTGAGGAAGTAAATTTAATACACAATTACTGACTATCACATCTGCGACATTATCATCCAAAGGCATATTCTCGATGTCCCCTTCGATGAACCGGATATTCGTATATCCGCGCTTACATGCGTTAGCACGCGCTTTCGCTATCATTTGGGGAGAAAAATCAATGCCAATGACGTTACCGCTTTCACCAGTTTCCGCACGGGCAATAAAACAATCATTTCCCGCTCCTGATCCTAAATCGACAACTGTATCGCCTTCTTTGATTCTGGCATATCGAGTAGGCAAACCACACCCGACTCCCAAGTCCGCATCTGGCTCATATCCTTCCAGATTTTTATAATTTTCACTCATGATCGTAAATATCCGCTTCGAAGAATTCGCAGGGTTTACGCCACAACAGCAGCTTTTTAAAGCCTCTGCATTTAATGCAAGCTCACTATACCGTTGCTTCACTAATTCTTTTAAATCTCGATTTTCTTTCATTTCACTTCTATTATCTGTTATAACTCAACTATCCATATTTATATTCGTAAAATTACGAACATCGATTTCAAAAAAAGTGCTGTTATCTACAGCACGATGCTTCGGAACATTTACAACTGTCCCAAAAAACAGTAAATAAACTGCGAGCAAGCGCCCAATTTTCACGGTTGATACAATACCGAACTTTTGGCGTCTCGATCTCTCCTTGAATTAAACCTGCATCTTTCAATTCTTTAAGATGCTGGGAAACAGTTGCTTTTGCAATGGGTAGTTCCTCATGTATATCTCCAAAGAAACAACTATCCTGTTTTGCTAAAAAAATAAGGACAGCCATCCGAGCCGGATGACCCATCGCTTTAGCAAAACGGGCCATCTGCTCCTGCTCTACTGTATATTGTTTTTCTTTCATATCCAATATTCCATTTTGTTTGTTGTTCGCAAAACTACGAACTATTTTTTCAAATGGCAATACTAAATGAGTTCTATTACGGATTATTCAAAAAAGGTAACAGATCATCTCCGGCTTTTTCATACTTTTGTAGTATATAATTCTTGACAAAAACATACATGAGATAGATATGAAAAGGAAAAAGAAAATACTGACGATCATCGTCTTGGCTGTTGTTACCCTGATATTCATACTCCCGGCTATCGGGTTCAGCATTCTGAACTGGGGCGTGTTGCCGCCGGAGAAACTGACTCCGCTGGTTATCGAGCAGGCCAACAAGTTCATCGACGCGCATTTGGATTGCGAACGGGTGGAACTGACCTATTTCGAAACCTATCCTTATTTAGGCGTGAAACTGACAAACGGCCACCTGATCTCGCACGCAGCCGAAGATTCGACGACCCATGACGAAGAACTGGCGATCCCTTCCGATTCGCTGCTTGCTTTCAGCCGGGCAACCGTGTCTTTGCAACCGCTCGATTACCTTTTCGGCGGCAAGATCACCATCAAGGACTTTTCCATCGAGAACCCGCGTTTCTACGGATTCGTCAATAAAAACGGACGTGCGAACTGGGATATCTACGAAAGTGAGACGGATTCGACAGAAGACGATGCTGGCAAAAAGCCCTTGCCTCCTATCGACCTGCAAAAGGTACGCATTTACGGAGGGCATTTCACGTATGACGACCGCCAGGCAGACCTTTTTACCGAAATTCAGGGTTTCTTCGTACGCCTCGACGGTTCATTGGCGGGAGGAGCCAATACGCTCGATTTTGAAACGGGCTGTTCATCCCTTTTATTCAGCAACCCGACTTATACGCTGAAGAACGACTTGTCGCTTCGTCTCAAAAGCCGGTTGGTACTCGCCGAACATTACAATTCGATCACCTTGAAAGATGCGGAATTGATGGTAAACAATCTGCCTTTCACTGCCGACGGCGCCATACGCCACTTTCCGGAAGACCAGCGCACCCGTATCGATATGGACATGGGATTGAAAATCTCGGATATGAACGATCTGCTGAAATTCATTCCCGATGCTTATTTCCAAAATCGCGATAAGACACTGGCGGAAGGTTCGATCCTTATGGAAGGAAGCATTCACGGTTTCTTAGGGGATAGTATCGTGCCTAACGTGAACCTGTGTTGCAAGATAGAAAACGGTTCCTATCATATCAAGGATATCAAGCAAGGTATCGACACGCTGGAGATGGACCTGGATATCCATCTGAACGGGCCTTTCCCGGATTCTTCTTTCGTCTCGCTCGAACAACTCACGATGAAAGGGCTCAACACTTCATTGGATATGCAGGCCAAAGTAACCAACCTGTTCAGGAATCCGGCTGTCCAGGTCGGAATGAAAGGAAAGGTGGACTTCACCCGGTTGGGACAGGAATTCCTCAATCCGGACACGCTGTTGGTGGAAGGTGTAATGGATGCAGACCTGTCGACAACCTTTACCGTGAATGACCTTGCCGAAAGCCGTTTCGGCAAGGTACACAGTTCGGGAAAACTCAGTATTGACAAACTGAAAGCATTCAGCCAACCGCTCGGCATGGATATTTTCATTTCCGGCGCCCATCTGGCAATCGACACGACACATCAGAAAAGCCTCTACATCGAATCGCAAAACCTGATGCGGATGACAATGGGAATAGACAGCCTGAACTTCAAATATAAAGATGAAATCAGCACAAACATAAGCAAATTGGAGATGCTTGCACAGACCTCGCCTGTTATCGACACGACAGCCGTCATACCGATAACCGGACGATTGGCTTTCGGCCATCTGAGAACCCGCACGGCCGATTCCGTCTGGATCGTGGCAGGACGCTCCGAACTGAAGGGCGGCATCAAACCGTCGGCATCCGACAAACTGGTCCCGACTGCTGCCGCCGTCATTTCGATCGACACGCTGAAATACATCAGCGTACCTTTACGGACAGGACTCTCCCTGACGGAAAGTTCGTTTACGATCGAAGCCCTCCCCTACCGGGATGCACGGCGCCAGCAGATGGCAAACCGGCAACGGCGCACGCTGACCGACGAACAACGTGCTCGCCTGGCTGAAAGGAGAAAGAACATGGCCGGGAAAACCGCCGCCGGCGACAGTACCGAGACAGAAGGTCAATTCCTGCGCAAATGGGAAGCACGGGGCAGCATCTCTTTCAAACAAATGCGCGGGTTCAGCCGCATGTTTCCGCTCCCGATGTGGATGGAGCCGACGACAATGAAGTTCAACACAAACGACATCACATTGACAGACGCCCGCCTGCATCTCGGCAAAAGCAATTTTACCCTTAACGGCGAGATCAGCCAGATCCGAAGGGCGATGCTCCGCGGAGGAAAATTGAAAGGAGATTTCAATCTAAGCTCAGACTATATCGATTGTAACCAGTTGATGCAGGCAGTCAACAACGGCATGCAATATGCGGAAAACTCGGACCTGCAGATACTCAGTGATGAAAATATAGCACAGCTCAATACCGAATCGCTTCAGGATAGTATCGCGCAAACGGAAATCGACACGACCGGCCAATTATTTGTTCTTCCGGCCTTTCTCGACATGGCTCTCCATACGAACGCGAAACGTATCGATTTCAAGGATCTGGAATTAGAGAACGTTGTAGGCGAAATTGTCCTGCGCGATCAGAGTATCAACCTGAGCAAGCTCAATATACAATCCAATATGGGGAATGGAAATCTGACAATGGTCTACCGGGCTAAGAACGGACAGGAGGCGACCGCCGGTTTAGACCTCGATATGGAAGATGTGAAGGTGGAAAAGTTGATCGCCCTCTTCCCTTCCATCGACACATTAGTCCCGATGCTCCGTTCGTTCGAAGGTGTCTTGGATTGCCAGGTCACGGCTACTTGCAAGATGGATTCGACCATGTCTCTCATTATGCCGTCCATTAACTCGTCTTGCTATCTACACGGGAACAATATGGTACTGCTCGATGGAGAAACATTTACCGAAATATCCAAAACGCTGATGTTCAAAAACAAGAAACGGAATATGATAGACAGTATTTCGGTAGACCTTGCCATCAAAGACAATAAGATCGAAGTCTTCCCATTCTTAGTGGAGATGGATCGTTACAAAGTGGCTGTCGGCGGAACGCATAATTTGGACATGACGTTCAATTACCATCTATCGGTACTCAAATCGCCCGTTCCTTTCAAATTAGGAATCGACATCACCGGCAACCTGGATGATTTCAAATATAAGATCACGAAATGTAAATACAAGGATATATTCAAGCCGGCCAAGCAAGCGGAACTGGACAGCACACGCAAGAATATCCGGAAAGATATACGCGACGCAGTACGCAAACAGATCGAGGAAGCTGCGCCGGAGTTAGGGAAAAACTTAGCTTTGGTAAAGGCTGCAGAGGAAAGGGAACCTTAACGGTTCCCGTACATCTGCTCGTAATATTTCATATAGTCTCCCCCCGTGATGTCTTCCACCCATTTCTGGTTGTCCAGATACCAGCGGATCGTTTTGACAATACCGATTTCGAAAGAAGTTTCGGGTGTCCAACCCAGTTCGTTTGTGATCTTTGTCGGATCGATGGCATAACGCTGGTCATGACCCAAACGGTCTTTTACAAAGGTAATCAGGCTTTCGTTGATCCAATCGATGGAAATCTGCCCGTCCGCACCGATCTCTTTTTTCTTCAGAATCCGGCGGTATTCGGGTTGTTCCGTCATCAACCGGCGAATGGTACTGATTGTCAACTTCACGATCTCGATATTCTGCTTCTCGTTATGGCCGCCCACGTTGTAGACCTCCCCTGCCCGTCCCTTATGGATCACCAGGTCGATAGCCTTGCAGTGGTCTTCCACGTACAGCCAGTCGCGTACATTTGTCCCGTCACCATAAACCGGAAGCGGCTTACCTTCGAGGATGTTTTTAATAATAAGCGGTATCAGCTTTTCCGGGAAATGATACGGACCGTAGTTGTTGGAACAGCGGGTGATACTGACCGGCATCTTATAAGTTTCGGAGTAAGCCTGTACAAACAGGTCGGCACTCGTCTTGGATGCACTGTACGGACTGCGCGGGTCCAGCGGAGTCGTTTCATGGAAATAGCCATCGGCCCCCAAACTACCATACACCTCGTCAGTAGATACCTGGTGGAAACGGACACCCTCGCGCCATTCGGGATAACCGGTAGCCGCTTTGCCCGTCACCCAGGCTTTACGGGCGGAATCGAGCAGGTTTTGCGTACCTAATATATTCGTAACCAGGAAAAGCTGCGGATTCTCGATACTACGGTCCACATGGCTTTCCGCCGCAAAATTAACGACATAATCGAACTGGTATTTGGCAAAGAGCTCGTCCGTCAACGCACGGTCGCAGATATCACCTTTCACAAACTCGCAACGCTCCCCGTCGATGTCTTCGGCAATCGTTCCGAGATTACCGGCGTAGGTCAGCAGGTCCAAAACCACAATCTTTATTTCGGGATACTTCGCCAACATGTATTTAATGAAATTAGCGCCTATAAAACCGGCCGCTCCGGTAATCAAGTAAGTTTTCATATCTGTATTTTTAATTCATAATTCAAAACTCAAAATTTATCTCAGCGTCTTGCAGTAAAGCAGCATTCCTATCTTTATCCGACAAATTGAGGATAGCCGGTTCCGTGATCTTCCAGTCCACCCCGACCGTCGGATCGTCAAAACGCAATCCGCGCTCATGTGTAGGTGCATAAGGGTTATCGACTTTATAAGTAAAAACCGCCTCCTCGCTCAAGACATGGAAACCGTGGGCGAATCCCTGTGGGATAAAAAACTGACGTTTATTCTCATCGGACAACTCGACAGCTACATATTTCCCGAATGTCGGAGAACCTTTACGCAAATCGACGGCCACATCCAAAACACATCCTTTTATCACACGTACCAACTTGGACTGCGAGTAAGGAGCCAACTGGTAATGCAATCCTCTCAACACGCCTTTCGATGAACAAGACTCGTTATCCTGCACAAATTCCACTTTGCCGATATGTTCTTCAAACTCCGCCTTCTTCCAAGCCTCCATAAAGTAACCGCGTGCATCTTTAAACACTTTCGGTTCAATGATCCACACGCCGGGGATTTCAGTTTCAATATATGTCATTATCTTATTGTTTATGCTAATAGATGACAAAGTAACTTCTTTTTCCTTACTTCTCCAAACCTCCCCGAAAACAAAAAGGGAGAAAAAGATTTGCATATTCCAAATATATTACCTTTCTTTGCACTCGCAAAACCAGAATGGTTGTTTTTAAAAAGTACTGGTTCCTTGGATGAGTGGCTTAGTCAGCGGTCTGCAAAACCGTGTACGGCGGTTCGAATCCGCCAGGAACCTCATGAGGATTATTGTATTTTTTACAATAACTTTTCTTTGAAATATTCGTATGGTGCCTTGGATGAGTGGCTTAGTCAGTGGTCTGCAAAACCATGTACGGCAGTTCGAATCTGCCAGGCACCTCACTAAAAACAAAAATGGTACTACATTGGTACTACAAAACTCTATTACTTATCTCGGGTAATAGAGTTTTTTATTTTCCAATAGTACATTTATACTATCGCTCCGGCAGAAACCGGAGCAAACTCCAACAGACAAGATAGATCATTCTACTATCATGGAGCAGTATATTTCCATACTTTCATCCCGGTTGCTTACCCTATATTCCGCTGATTTTCACCAATGGTCATTTTTGACCTTTGGCTTTCATCCTTTACTAAGCCGAAAAATCGGCTTAGCTAATCTTTGAATATAAAGCTGAACACAAAAGTGTGTTCAGTAAAACTAAGGAATTGCTGAAAATTAAGTACTTCTGACCTTTCGCCATTTTGGGCTAAAATCTGATAATCAACATATTATATAGGGTTTTACACAAAGCTTTTGCTGCTAAAAAAGAAGGGATGCCCACCGATAAAGCAAACCTCTTCTTTGCAAGCTTTGTTTTTCATTTCACCAATCACATTTCAAACTTTTAGCAAGTCAAAACCTTATTCTTTGTATATGTGTACAAAGACACAACTCCTAATCCTTGAATGGATGTACTGGTTAGATACATTTGGTTGGGAGAATATTTTTTATTTGATTGATTTCGCATATAACCTCATTGATTTTATGCGATTTAACTAAAAGATTATCAACCCTGTAAAATACAGGGCTGAATTTAATCTGATTACTTTGACAAATCAACAAGCAATTCATTATACCGGGATAGAGTAACTAATGTGCTCTTTGCCTTTTCGACATCTTCTTCATCCTGGCTCAACATAAAGCTGGTTGTAATAAAAGACATCGCATCTGCAATCTCTGCCTGGAATTTACTTAGCATATCTTCTTCTCTTTCCCTTATCTCATTGATGGAAATAAACGCCCTTTCTGATACTTCAATTGTTTTCATGATCTATCCCCCAAAATGATTCAATAATAATCCCTGCGTTATTTAGCGTAATAAGCATATCCTTTGCTTCATTATCGGTTAATAATTCCTCACTCCAGCTATTAACGACAAACTCTATTATTCGGTATATGCCGGCTTTATCGGATACTACGGCATCTTTTTCTTGATACCTATCTATCCAACCCTTTGCGTTTTCGGGCACTTCTACTTTAACTTTGTTCATAAAACATATTCAATTTGTGACCAGCGGCATAAGCCATCACCAGCCCGATTATATTACTGATAAAATTCTCGCTTTCGGATCCTACCAGCAACACACCGGCCACCAGTAGGATAATATAGGTTAATCTTCGTACCATAACATCAGATAGTTTAGTAAATCCATAGTCAAACCAGTAGACAGAACAACGCTTGCCCTCATTTCTACTTCATCATTGGTGTATTCTGAACTGTTCATGTAAACTCTCAGTGTAGAAGCTATACAGCTTGCTATAACGTCCGGAGATAACTTTCTCATAAAAGGCTCTATGCCTTCATTCATGATCCGGATCTTTTCATCGTTACTCAACGTTTTCATATCTCGCGCCTCATTATGTAAATAATCTGTGCCAACGAATCAATATCAGACGGGATTTCTGCACTTGCAGTAATTTCATACATGAGTGATATTAACCCTTCTCTCAAATCTCTAAAGCCTTCTTCACAAAAGCAGCCACTTTGATCTACGATAGCTGCTTTACCGTCGATAGTTGTTATCATATTTCTTTCTCTTTGGATAATTCGGTTATTAATTCGTTGTAATTCACTAGAACATCTAAAGCATCAATCAATGCTTCTTTCTCTTCTGTGGCACTTGCATGCATTTGATGCATCAAAAGGATTATAGACATCGCATCGCAGATTGTTGACTTTGTGGGTTCATTGCCACCTGTATTTTCGTCTCTCAAAATCTCTATGAGTTTTTTTGCTTTTTCACTTAGAAACATGGCTTTCAGTATTTGATTGGTTACTATTTACTCTTCTCACTTCATTAAGGGCAATATCTGTAAGCATAACACCCATAGAACGCCCTATATCCACCATCATTAAGCAAATATTATCACTCATTTTCTCATATACTTCTCTATCATCAACAATGGATCCGTTTTCATCAATGCAGATACACTCAATGATCTTCTCTACTTCTACTTTAAATTCGGCTGCCGCTCTCATAGCATTTGCCAACTGTTCGTTTACTTCTAAAGGAAAATACATAATAGTGCTGTTTATGGTGGGGTATGCCGATTTCTCGGCAGCCCTCCATCTGATTAATATACCGTGATTAAATTCTCAACTTTGAATGATCTGAACCCATTTACGTCTACATCGAAATAACGGACGGTCTTGTAATTCTCAATACCTGTACCTTTGAAAAGGTTAGAAACATTCTGTAATGTTCCTTTCGCTTTCCGTAGGCTTCCGTCTTGCTTCTCATAAGAGAATGATACCGTTTCTTTTTTCATGCGTTTGTAGAGCCTATAAATAGCCCATGCCTTTGCCAGACAAACTGCGAATGCTTTACCGGTGGCCTTCATCATTTCATAGGCCTGTTTAAATACTTTGGATCTGAAATTCTTCATGACTGTATATGTTTATGTGTTAGTAATCGTTTCAAGCTATGCACGTCCAATAATCAACTATGTACTGGATAGCCTCGTCTTTGTAGTCTACATTGTAGAGTTTACAGGCTTCTGCCTCACTCATGGCGGCTAACGCTGTCAGTTCGTTGTTCATATTGTCTTCGTTTGTCATAGTTGTCATATATTTATATGTCGTTTATGATGCAAATGTAAACCTATCGCTTTAAACAATCAAGTGAATAAGAAATATTTCGCTTTACATTAACTTTATTTATGAATACCTATCGCTTTACAAATAAATACAGGTGTATATTTGCATAAAATCAAAAATTTAAACTTATGGCTTTACGAATAAAAGAAGTGATTAAAGATAAAGGTCTTTCAGTACAAGAGTTAGCTGAAAAGATGGGAATTAGCAGAGTTGGATTAAGCCAACATATTAACGGTAACCCTTCAGTTGAAGTATTAGACCGGATCGCCTCAGCTCTCGGTGTTCCGGTAACAGAACTCTTCGAGCAACCAAAGAGCGATACTGCCAATTTGACCTGTCCGCATTGTGGGAAGGGTATTGAAATAGGAGTGAAATAATGAAGTAATATGCAATGATTTCATGAAAAAGAATAGAAAAAAAAAGAAAGAATGGGCGCATCACAAAAAGGAATTGCACCAAAAAAGAAAAAATAGGCGTAAACCATCTTCTGTACCCAAAATGATTACTAAAGTTGATATTGAGCAACATGTACTCGATAGTAATAATGTACTTTATGAAAAAAAGAAGAATAAAACGATATTTAATATTGAGCCAAATAAGGAAGATAGAATTTGTGCATTATGTAAAGTTCATAAGGCAGATAAACAGAATACACATTACTTATCCGATGCCATTATCAGACGAAATCTTAATTTAGATGGAGGAAATTCGAGAGAAACAGGTTTTTATTATACATTAGGTGATGAACCTTATGCTAAGTTTGGTTTTCAAAGGAATACTAATATCGATAGTGTTCAACAGGAATTACAAAGAGAACCAACCATCGATGAATGTAAAGCAGCAAGGAATAATCCTTTTTCTGTTAATGATACATTTTGTAAAGATTGCGAAGATAAGTTTACCTCAATTGAGACAAAATTTATCAATGAAATTTTGCCTAAAATCAGAAAACTAAATTCAGACAGTAAAGAAATTAGTATTGAAGATACTAAGACTACAAGATTATTTTTTTTACTTCAATTATGGAGAAGTTCTATCTGTGATAGCGATTTTAACTTACCTAAAGATATAGAGGAAATCATGAGAAAAATACTATTAAATTCAAACGATTGTAATCTTGATGAATTAAAACAATTTCCGATATCTGTCAGCTTTCTAATTACCGATGGAGATGAAAAAGAATTCACAAATAATATTACTGGATTCATTTCAGATGAAAAATACCCTAAAGTTATTATAATGAATGATTTCATCTTGCAATATTACAATCCACAAAATGAATTTTGGTTCGATAATTTATATGGTATCAATGAATTAAAGGATTATCACCAATATATCAATGTTAATGAAGAAAAGTTTGTAATGAAAGTAATAGCCAATGATAAAAGGCTTAAAATACTAAACAATATGCAACAAGCTAAAGCAAAAGAATATGTTCATTACTGGATTGGTCTTTTCTTACAACAATGGTCTACTCATTTCGAGAAAAAACCTTCTACACAAGTTATTGCAGAGTTCCAAGAAAAATTTTCAACAGTAGATATAAGATCTTTCGATATTATGAACAAAGTAATAAAAGATTTTATAAATGATAAATTAAGTTTGCCATAAATAGGATGCTTAAGTAAAATGCAACTCATTGTTCAAATAAAATCAACAGGTTCGTTCCGGTATCGGGCCTGCTCTCTTTCTATTGTTTAATTACATTTCCAATCTTTCAGTTCCCACTCCTGGAACCCGCCATGCTCCACATCGCCAAAAAAACATTTACTTACTCCAGTATCAGAGGTTACATCGACATATTTCGATGAGTACTTATTCGTATAAGCCCAATATTGAGTTGTGGCAAGGCTACCAACAGCTTTTATCACTACATAGTACCGTCCTTTTTTCACTTGCATGGATTCATAGTAGTTATCATAATTACCGCCAATACCGGTATTTTCACCAGAGTATAGACATTTTACCTTTTCACCTGATTTCGTTTTGATGTAGCCAGTTTTAAAGGTTTCTTCCATATCCTTATCTGTCCCGGTATCTAAGAGTCCGGAGGCAGGATTTGTTTTAACAACATATTCCTTATCACCAGGAAACAACATTACCTCACATCCTATTTTGTCTTTATCGCTATCAGAGCACATTTGTGCAGAAGCTCCAAAGATGAAAATGAACTCTTCTTGAGTATTGTTGTTCTCATCACTGCCACAACCAAAGATCGGAAGTAGGATTAACAAAGCCAGTACAATTTTATTCATGATTCTATTTTAAATGATTTATCTTACTTTCAAAACACTATCTTCTATTTTTGCCGAAGGATTAAATTCTTTAACTAAGGACTGTACAATTACTTTTTCGGCTTCAGTCACCTTAGGTCCTAATCTTATCGTCATATCCTCAAATTTTCTTTCATCTACCTTTAAGTCTACATATTCAAAAGGTAAATTTGAAGTTTTGAACCTATTAAACAATGCAATATGACTTTCGGGGGTTGCATGTAATATATCATTCTTATTCCAAGGTGAAGCAAAAATCATGTATCTTAGTTCTTGTTGAAACTCCCAATATTTATGCTTATATATTCCTATTTTACCTGTTTCTAGAACAATACCATTGCCAACCTGCTTAAAGACGGATGGGTATAATAAATCTTTTTCTTCGGTGTACTGTATTTTTGTCAAAATATTCTCTTGCATAGCAATTACAGAACACCCTTTCTTAAAAAAATCCTCTGGATTAATATAACTATAAAAAGAGTTTCCCAACAATACCTCTTTATATCCATCCTTACTTGAATTCTGATGAATATTTTCTCCCATCCAATACTTTGGAAAAATAAAAGTAGGCAACTTTATTCTTACTCCCTTCATGTCTTTAGAATACATCTGCCACATTGGTAAAGATTCTTCAGACATACTTGTCCAACAACTAATAAGGCAAAAACGCCCTAAGTTGCCATAATCACTAGTCAGTGATTCTTCAGGATCATCTGCTAAATCTAACCTTCTTAACCGAAACGTTTTATACTTCAAAATTAGAGCTAACGTCTCAATGCTTGTGTAATGATAAAGATATTCCGGATACTCTTCCATAAAAACATGTTTGATTGACAAAGATAGTCCTTTTTACCAATAAAAGATAATCCCAATGTTATGAAATAAAAGCCCGCTACGGGAATCACCATAACGGGCTTAACTTTGTCTTAATATAAACGGTCTCGCCTCCCGGCGATACACTATCCTAGAACGTTGCGGATGATAGTTCTTTGCCTATTCGCTCCACAGCTGTTCGTATTTTGTCGTATTGCTTTTGTCCGGCCGCCGTTACTCCTGATGTGTATTGCCGCATCAACGAAGGATTAATGCCGGCAGCTTCCGCAACTTTCGTTACATTCAGGAATGAGAAGTAATTGAAGAACGATTGCAGATCGTATTTATAGACAAACTCCAATTCCGGTACGCCTACACCTTCAACGGTTTTCATTTCCTTAATATCATCATAGGCTTTCAACATATCCTCTTTGGCGGCTTCTGCGGTATCACCATAACCAGCCAGCCCGAAGCCTGGCAGATCCTCCTCAACAAAACATGAGTAATACCCGTCGCTTGCCTTTTCCATGATTACAGTAACTTTCATATACCTTTCTTTTTTGTGAATAAAGGAGCCGGCATTATACCGACTCCAATCCCTTAATAAAACAGTCTTTCTTATGAAGTAAGGATGCCGGGGTTAAACCCCGAGCACCTTTCTTGCTTTACGTTCCAGCCCTTTAGGAACTTCCTTACCTCCATGACGGGGGATTGGGAATAATTCTCCAGTTATTGGACTATACCAAATATCATGGTTAGCACCGTGACGGGAAACGTAACAACCTGCTGCGGTAAGTTCCGCAATAAACTGATTGTACTTCATAATATAAAAGACCGTTGTTTATTAAGACGGTACAAATATAGCGTATTTGCTATAATCTACCAAATAAAAACATAACTATTTTGCTACATTTTGCAGATTTGTAATTATTTCATGCAGACCATCAACTTTTATAATTTACAACATGAAATTCTCCCCGGCATGCTGTATCCTCAATATAAAAAAAGATTATGGAGAAATTATATTCAATTTTATATTTAGGGTTGTGCCGCTTCAAAGAAAGATACTCTTATGAAGATGTTTTTTATTGGATTATGTTTGTTAAAGATCTACATGACTTCCTTGATGGGAATTGTTTGCTATCATGTACAAACGGGCAAAGTTTCTTTCTGTTGATCTTTATCTATTTATATATAAACCAAAATAAGAAGCTGTAAGCTTTTGTTTTTCTGTAGACGGTCAAGTTGTAGCAAAAAGCATTTTCATCACTTAGATAAAGCCTGAATAATGTTATATGCCTTATTTCAGTGTAGAGACAAACCTTCTTAATTCGTTTAATGCCTCGTCGCTTAATGGTCTCACTACGTTTACGAATCGGAAGCAACTTCGGGCAAATGGATAACCGTCCCATGTGAGTTGATCGAGTAGAAAGTTCTTAGCTCCTGCGGTATCCGTATAGAACATCATCCGGTATTGGTCATAGACGGAACGGGAAACATTAGCGCATAGAACCCATTCACCGGAAATGATAGCACGGATGAGGTACATATCACTTCCGGCATAGCGAATACTTAGCCTGTCCAGAGTATAGTAATCAGACAGGCATTTGTAGGACGGCTTAACTTCGGGTTTTGTCATTGAGTATCCGATCTGCTTCTAAAGCGGCTCCCCCCACCACATCATACCCTTTTGCTTCCACGAAAGAGGAATAAGGCATGCCATCAGCGATAATCAAGCCGGTGCCCGGGAAAAGAGATTTTTCGATAGTGGCCTCTGTCTTTGCTTTGGCCTCTTCGTGTTTGCCATCAGCGGGAACATACGTTTCTTTCAGTTCGCCATCCATTACAACACCGGCTCCCGGTGCATTACGAAGATTGAACGTGTGGTTCATATACTCTCCATTCTGCTTTGCGTACTCTACAGCCTCTTTTCCGACTTCTACAAGCGAATCTTTGATGTTGGACTGGATGATGTCCTTTAGTTCATCCAGTCCGGTTAATTTGGCTTCTATTCTCATCACATCTTTACTTTAGCGTTAATTGTACCACCATCCAAGGCATCAGCGGAACGGCGGGCGTCTCTACCTATTTCGCTTATGGAATATTCCAACTTATCAGCAACACTGGCAATACGATTAGTATTCTGCTCTACTTTACCTGTCAAGTCCTTGATCGCCCTCACATCGTTCCATCCTTGCGCCTGAAGTTCCCTAATGACAGAGGTGTTATCTTTAATTACGGTAAGATCTACCCGCATTGCCCCGAATTGTCCGGCAAGAAGTGTTATACTTTCCTGACTGGCTTTTGAAAATGCTCCTTTCAAGGTGTTCTCAGACGTTTCGTCTTTTGCATCAATTTTGCCGTTTATGTCAATCCCGACAGAAGAAAACTGATCAGATAGCTCTTTCCATGTCTTACCAAAACCCTCAGCAATACCCATGACTGTTTCTTTAAACTTCGCCAATACCCCTGCTTGGATATCCTCTACTTTCTTGAATCCTGTAATATTCCCGTCTTTATCGTATGTGGCAATACCTTTCATCATCTGGTTAACTGCTTTTGTAATTGGTTCTGTGAGTGCCATCTTGACGATGATGTTCTTAACTATACCAGATATAAAATCATCCATTTTTCTGGAGAGGTCATCCATAGCGTTCTCTATGGAAGGATCTGTAAGGGAATCCACTATAGCGGACGTTATATCATCAGCGGAAAAACCCAGTAACATGTCTTGCAGCTGTTGGTTAAGATCTTCCATCTGCTCTTTAGAATCAATGATCTGATTCAGGTATTCCCGCACCTTCTCCGGAAGACGTGCCCATACTTCCGGCAATTCCTCTTGTAGGCGGACCAGCTTTTCTACCGGAAGAATGCTAAGGTCGGCCCGGCCTCCCAACTGTTCAAGGCTTATACCAATGCTCGCAAGTTCCCTACGGTATCCGTTAAGCATTTCTTTAACCTTGTACCCTTCAGAATGACTAAACAAACCCGCACCGGAGTTGAGGGTTTCATTCATTAACTTGCGAGCAGCAGCAATCTCTTTCTGGATATTGTCGAATGTCTTTTTTATGGCGTTGTTGAACTCCGAACCTCCTAATGTCTTGATTGCTTCTTTTTGCTTACTAATGAGCTGCCCCATTACTTCGATGTAAGCATTATAGCCCTCAATCATTGATTTATCAACTTCTTTCTTGGTGGTAATAAGTTTCCCGACAACTCCAATGACTTGCCCGGCCGCGGCAGATATACCGCCAATCAGACCACCTTCAGCAAAACCCTGGGCGATATTGCCTACTGCATCAAGCGCCATATCAAGTTCTTCTGACATACCGCCGAAAGCTCCTTTCAAACTTTTAACAACATCAGATGCGATCTGGCCAGCATCAGAGAATGACTGAAAGAATTTGGAGGTCTTTTTCTCTGCTTCTTCCGCATTAGATGAGGTGTTCTTGAAATGATTCTCTACAGCTTTGAAAACTTTCTCATCAAACAGTTGCTTAACGCTCTTCGGCTTGGAAAGAATCTTGTTGTAACCTTCTACAGCTTGATTGAGACTCTTTATTTCCTGTTGGCTTTGTTCGTCACCGATCTGTTCAAGGATCTTGATACGCTCCTCCGCGTACTTTTTCAGAATCTTTGTCTTTTCTCGTTCCGCAACCTCGATCATTCCTGTGCCGGAATATTTGAGATCTATACCGTTAGTCGCTATTTCCTGATTAAAACTATTTTTGTTCAACCGATCCAGATTAACAGCGTTAGCACGTTCTTTCCGCCGGTTGCCCGTCAGCATGTCGATTATATCCTGGTAACCTTTCGCTTTTTTTATCTCATCCTCATAATACCGATCAATCTCAACGAGTCGTTTATCCAGTTCAGAGGAAAAATGATTGGTTATATCTTCTTGATTACGTTTCAGATCTAAAGCGAACAGTTTATCATCTTCTTTTTGCTTGATCCGAAGCTCTTTAGTCAATTTATCAAGAAGTTCCATCTCTTCCTGGGAGAGTTGGATATTACTTGCATCGAAAACTTTACCCTTATTCTTCGGATCGGCTTCAAACTTTTTCCGTTCGTATTCAACAACCTTTCGCAAGTATTCATCTTGCTGCTGTTTCAGTTCGGACAGCTCTTTTTGATGGTTAAGGGACATTTGAGCTTTGGTTTTCTTCCAACCGTCTTCCATCGCGTCAACCTTTGCCTGCTCGATGCGATACTGCAACTCCTTCTCCATTTTAACGCGCTCGCTCTCTTCCTTGCTTAATAGAGAATTGATGCGGTTGGCTCCTTTGGCATACTTAGCAGCTTCATTTGATTTCTTCTCGTACGAGTCGTATGCTTTGAGTGCTTCTGTCGCTTCATCAATGGATACCTTAGCCGCTTTGTACTTCTGTACAATAGCCGAATCAATTCCATCAGTCTTGCCCGCATCAAGTAACTTCTTCTGTTCCGCGTCAATGGATTCTAAAACAGAAGTAGCCTGCTGTTTGATACTCTCGTAATACTCTTTGTTATGTATTAAAGCTTTGTCGGCTTGTTCTTTATTGAAAAACGGGTTAAATTGTTTCTGAATGTCTGAAATTTGCTTTTCCGACTTATAGATACTCTTAACATAGTTCTCTAATTCTTCATAGAAATAGCTTCCCAATTTCTTATTGCCGATCTCACTTTGAATCTTAGCTGAAACGCCTTGCCATGCTTCCTGCCATGTTTTGCCGGCCGAACGAAAGTTCTCTGTCAATCCCGTAACAATATCCATGATACCGCCTGATTTGGATTCACCTAGCTTCTTTGTAGCAGTCTCCCTCATTTCGGTCAATGCTTCGGATTGAACCTTGATAGCTTTCTCCAGTACTTTGTCGATGGCGTTACCCTGTGCTTTCAAGGCAGCATTCTCCCGAAGGGATTTGTTCACTAATTGATAAGCGGTATTTATTTCCATCAGAGAACTTTTTTCTGATAAGAGATTAGGCAGATACTTACCGTATGCGGTATTTATCGCATCAATGGCCTTCTTTCTTCCTTCTGTGCCTTCCTTGGTCCGATCAATGGCAGAGAAAACAGTACGTAGATTCTGTGTTTCTTTAGCCAGAATAGAATTGAAATCTGTCATGCTCTCATTTAAAGCTTGTTGCGCTTGATTGGCGCCAAACAGACCTTTAGTGAAGTTGGCGATATCCTTCCAGTAAACAGTAAGCAGGGTGATACCGACAACTAACGCCGTCTGCCAACTGAAAATAGAGGATGCAAGCTGTTTCCATACCGGTGCGACTTTCGGTATATCGGTTGCCCCGCTTTTCACCGCAGCTTGAAAGGCCTTATATTCTGCACTGGCTTTCTTTATTTCGTCAGCTAACATTGGAACGTTATTGCTTATCGCTAACATGAAGGTTGACATACCCACCGCTAACGAAGGTAACTCACGAGCTACTTGCTGGAGATTAAAAGATAATCCGTTCCACGTAGACGCATAGTTACCGACGTTTCTCTGATGATTGCCGATAGAAGCATCCAGAGTAACCATCTTTTTATTCAGCTCTTGAATGTCTTTCTGCAATTGCTGTCCGAAAGGAGAATTACGTTCTGCCTCGCTCATCTGCCGGTACGCTTCACGCATTCGACCCAGAGTAAGAGACATCTGCTTCATGGATGTATCGGCCGCCTGCACTTCCTTTGTTTCTGCATTGAGTGCGAGACGAAGTTCTGAAGCAGCTTGTTTGTGCTGTATCTCTCGCTCTATGAGGCTTGCTCTTTGTTTTGCCGCTTCTTGGTTCGAAATAGCACTATTCTTTTCTAATTTCTCCAACGTCCGACGCTCTAAAGCGACTTGTTTGATTGCCATCTCTTCTTTAGCAAGCAATGCCAAATTCTCATTTTTCTTGCCCAAGACTTGCTGAATGGATGATACGATACTTTCATAAGCCTGCGCTTCTGTTGAGGTAGAAGACGTTACCGTTTTTGAGGTCTTTCCGGCGGTCTCGGCCAGTTTATTTTCCAACTCTGCCACTTTCTTAACGGTTGATTCATATTGCTTCTCTAAAGCGGAAAGTTGCTTATTTAACTCGGCAAATTCTTTGCTACCCGGTTGTGAGGAAGATAACTTTTTGGTCAGCTCATCTGCCCGCTTATCCAGCTGTTCCATTTTTTTGTAGGCGACATCCAATTCTTTAGTGTCGGCCCGAATGATAAAACTTAGATCTGCCATATTATATTCCTTTCATTTTTAGTAGTTCTTTTCCTGATAATGTCTTTACTTCTGGTTCCGTTTCATCGTCGTAGGAAACTCGCATCTTGTCTACGCTCATCAAAAGAAGGAGAGGATAACTAAGCTCATTTGTCACCTCCTTGTAGGATAAATGTAGCTGTTCAACGAATGTAGCCACTTGGCCGGCAAGGTTGTTATTCCCAAATATCTTCGCTGTGTCTTTCCCTGTTGACTTGTCAAGCTCACAAAGTTCGAATATCTCATCGCCTCGAATAACTGAACCAAGAACTAAGATTGCCTCCTGAATCTGATCCATCGTTGCAAAACGGCGGATATACTCAAAGGTCAATCCCTCAGCTATTGGTTTCTTGATAGTGATAGCCACAGCCAGCGTACGGCATACTTCATCTATGTGTTCCGGCATCGAGGAAATGACCTCAAGACGCTTCGTGTTTTCACTGACCGACAGACCGGAACCGGGAAACATCCGGGAAATCTCGTTAATTGTTGGTTGATAGATTCTAAATTCTCTTTTGCCTAAAGTGACTACCTTATGATACTCCCCTAACAGGGTTTCTGAAACTATTTTTGCTGCTGTATTCATTTGGATATTAATTTGTTAAATTGGTTTGTTATTAAACTAATCGTATAAAACTCATTTGCCGGAATCATCGAGATGATTGCCTGTAAAGCCTCTATAAGTTCATCAAGCGAAGCCCGTCGCAATAATCTCCGGCGAAGGATGCAAGAACGCAATTGGCTGAACATACCGGAACCGGCGATAGCGAAAGATATGGCCCTTGCGCAAAGTTCCGCACCATCGGGAATCTCTTTTAATTCGTCGATGCTTACACCTCGAAGGGTAGTAATAACTCTCTTTGTTGTTAACGGAGTAGGGCTGAATATGGTGTACCCCTTACCTCCTAATCTTAAAACTTTATATTTTCTCATATTTTCTAAATTATGAAATCAAGATAGGCTTAATATGCCCTTCTCTCGTACTTTCTCACATATTCAGCAAATGAGGAATCTGTATCACGCTTCCCCGTTTCTTTGTAGTAGGCATCTACGTATTGCGTACATATCTGCAACCACTTCTCAAAGTCCGATTCACCCGGTTTTCCTCGCGCTCCTGTTATCCACAAATCAATGGGGATATTTGGATAATCAACTTGCTTCTTGATTTCGCCTAATATGGCATCAATCTTCTGTTGTCGTTCTTCTTCTGTCATTGCTTAATCTATTTATTCGTTTTACAATCTCGTTAATTACTTCATCCGGTGCACTATCCAATAATTCGGATAACTTCTGGTATTCGGCCTCCATGAGTTCTTCTGGGTTTGCAGATTGTATCTTTGGTGTAACATACTGCAAAAGGTTTGATATAACTCGAACACGTTCACCCGGTTCTAATTTCTCCAAATCTTCCTCAAACTGCTGGCGATTTCCGTCGATAATAGAGGTTATCCATTCTTTAACCGTTCCTGTTATCTTGTTAGGCGTTCCTACCGTCCGTCCTCCAGTTTTTGTTGTTCCTTTCTTTCTTCCCATATCTAAAATAGATTTATTTAGAAATCATCGGGTAGATCATCCACAGCAGACCTACCCGGAATGAATTATACAATCATCGCTAATGCTCCTATCATCTCTTTTGCCGATTCATTGGTCAAACAAATCGAGACCTGATTATCTTCAGGGATATCTTCTGACTCGATATCTGATATACAGATAATAGGTTCATTCGCAGGTTCTCCATTTTCTTCTTTTGCATGGTGCAGGGAGATACCCCAAGCTTCATAGTGATCGAGAGATACCCCACGTTCCGGTACTGGCTCGCCACTTATCTTTAACAGCTGAATAGCAAGTTCCTTAGCATCTTCTTTGGTTAACTGGATCGATACAAGTTGGCCGTCTTCCAACTTTATCTTCCCGTTTTGGTGAAGTAGTAAAGAGACACCTTCGATTATTCCCCCTTTTCCATTACCGGTCTCCGAAAGACATGATTCAATTTGATACTTGGTTGTTCCAAAAACTGTTTTAGTCTCCATGATTCTGATTTTAAATGATTGATATGTTTGTTTATTGAAAAATATTCTTCTGTTCGTTCACCTCAAGTATGGCAAACTCTATACGTGGATGATACTTGTCTATATGCTTCTCAGCCTCGATCTGAAAGCAAAGTTTGTCATCTTCGATAGCATCTACCATTTGCAAGCAGTCCAGCAACGTTTTTAGGGAGTTATCCAAATCAAACCTTATCGAGCTATGCCAAACCCTAACAAATAGCCTGAAGCGTCCAGAAATACGCTTATTCCGATAGATGTGGCACTGTTGAATGAAGGATTTCTCATAGGCCCGTATCTTCTCATCCTTGATGATCCGTCTCGTGCCACCTTTACCGGAAACCGCTTGGTAGTGATTCGCCTTGGCTATGATCTGGCCGTGTATTGTTTCTGTTTTCATATCAAAATGGCATTGATTGTTCATAATCGGTAATCTTGGTAAGATTATGATTGTACCTAAACCGGATATCACCGGTTGCGCCATCACGTTGCTTGGCAATCCGGATCTCACCGAAACCCTTCTCGGCTGTCTTGTCGTAGTACTCCGGCCTGTGGATGAACATCACTATATCCGCGTCCTGTTCTATCGCCCCGGATTCCCGAAGGTCGGATAACATCGGCATCTTGTCAGACCGTTCTTCGTTCTTCCGGGATAATTGCGATAGAAGGATAACAGGTACACCCAATTCTTTAGCCATCACTTTTACCGACCGACTGCATTGACTTACCTCTTGTCCTCGGTTATAGCTCTTGTTGGTGGATCGCATGTCTATCAGTTGCAGGTAATCAATCAGGATAAGACCGCATTTTCCCTTTCGTTGAAGATTCCGGGCCCGGACCTTGATCTGTTGAATACTGATATTAGGCGTATCATCTATCGAGACTGGCATGAACGAAATGTTACCGACAGCATCACAGAGCTGGGCTTCTTCTTCAGGTGAGAGTTGACCGAATTTATACCGGTCTGAGTCAATAGCGCATTCCGAGAGGATCAAACGATCTGCCAACGACACATTACCCATCTCCAACGAGAAAATAGCAACAGGGGTTCTATTCAATGCCGCGCTTTTGGCGAAATGCAGGAGCAATGCCGTTTTACCCATCGCTGGACGTGCCGCCAAAATTATCAGTTGACCGGGTTTCCATCCGCCAGTAGAATGATCCAGTTTGGATAAACCGGTCGTGATCCCGGTCTTTTGTCCGTTTCTGGCCTTTTCTTTACGCACTTGATAAGAGTCAATACACTGTTTAGCGACAGTAGAGATATCGCTTATGTGTGAATTGTAGGCGGTATTTTCAGCGATTCCTTCGACACTCCTGATGGCATCTGCTATTGTATCGTCTATATCGACGGTCGGATCAGTCGCTTTACCTGCGATCTCCATACCTGCGACGGCCAAAGAACGAGCTAACCAGAGTTGATGCAAATACTGGGCGTGTTCGACTATGTTAGCAGAAGAGGCTATATTCCCCGATAGCATGGATAGGGCGAACGGACCGCCTACTTTATCCAAATTCCCGGACTTCATAAGAGACTTGGTTACAGTAATCATGTCTGGCTTAGTGTTCTCATTATACAGACTGACAATTGAAGAGTATATCTTTTCTAAAGAGCTATCATAGAACATCTCTGATTTCAAGATACTAATAACTTCACTTATGGCATCACTTTCCACGAGCAAAGCACCAATTACGGCCTTTTCAGTTTCAGGGCTATTGGGTAACGGATTAGAGATAATTTCTTTCTGTCTCATGGGATTGATCATTTACTTGTTTATTACCTGGTAGCTCGTCATTCCAGCATTCTTGATTTAGGAATGTCTCAAAGTTCTTCCGATATTGTTTGTCTGGTGTAGACTTAACATAGGCAGGAATGTAAGCAAAGGCTTTCTTCTGGTTGGAAACAGATAATTTAGTCCACTTCTTCTCGCTTGTCTTTTTATTACCCTTTTTTCCATACAAAGACCAAATATTCTCGAATGATAATGCAGTCGGTGAATCGGTAGATTCGCCAATATTATTATTTATATTTTTATCCTTATCCTTATTAGCTTGTACTTTGGTTGTACTTTGGTTTGTTTTTGGTTGTACTTCGGTTGTACTTTTAGAGAAACGATTATTTTTATTTCCCTTAGGTGCTCCTCCTTTACAACCGTTGCGCCACCTTTGAATATTTGCGTCAAGAATGGGACGAATCAATTTAAACAAAGCTTTAGGGAAACCTGTTAATTCAGGTTCTTTAAGATCGAGGCTATAATCAGATATTGCCTCGTACATGATAAGTTTATCTGCATCTGATAAATCATCCATGCTCTCTTTAAACGACCTATAAAATATAAATGTATCCCTTGAGTTATCCATTGCCTAATCTCCTTATCTTTAATTCCTCAATTAGTCCTTTATGCACTTCGCGTATTAATGATGCTGGTACACCGATAGGGCTTTCTTTTTCTCGTATATCTGGCTCTTTAGTCCGTTCAATTCGGGCAAAAATCTCCCTGTCTGGCAATAACTTGATACTGCTATTGCCATGGATTGACTGAGTGAATTTGATATTGATATATTCCATATTAACCCCTCCGATATTTAAAGACTACCTGTTTCTTTACCGCTTCATCAATAGCATCGGCTTCATAGAGTATTCTACTACCGACACGTTTGGCAACTATAAGCCCATCTTTAGTGAGCCTTGCCAATGTAGGCAAAGTCACATGAAGTAAATCCGCTGTTTCTTTCCGACTGTAGAACCGAGGTTCTCTCTTAGCCGTTGCAGATAACACCCTTTCAGATACTCTATCTACAATCACGTCTATAAATGGAGCAAAGAAGCTCATTACAACTGCTTGCTGGTCTAAGTTATTCATATTCGTACTCTTTATAATTAGTTAGTAGTCTTACATGACTTTGCCGACGGTATGTAATTGACCACCTTCTTTATGTCCAGAGCGGCTTCTCTGAAAAAGAATATGCAAATAAAATAACAGAAACCCGGAACAACGAAAATATTTATCGCTGATACATGACAATAGAGCTATTGTCGTAAAATAGAATAAAAAAGCACATAAAAAAAGTTGATAACCTTTTGCAGAATTACCAACTTTGATTATAATAAAGAAAAAACGAACTTATTTAGCGACTCTTAATTTCGTGAAGTAATTTTCTTTTGCAGCAATCATACTCTTTTCTGATTCATCCAACTTAAGATATGTTTTTAACTGCTGTTCGCTACTATGTCCAGTAATAGCCATAATAGAACTAAGGGATGCACCAGCCTTTTGCATATTGGTCGCAAGGCTTCTACGGCAGGTGTGAGTTTTCAGTAAGTCACAGAACCGTTTCTTTGCGGTGTATTCCATCGCTCCCCGTTGTTCTTCCAGTTCTACTATCTCCGTCCAACCTAAAGCCTCGCCAATCTCTTTAATATGGTCGTTTATCTTTTGATCGTAAACTTTTGGTAGTTCACCGTTATATTTATTGAGAATAGCATCAACTCGATAATCCAAAGGAATATACACTATATTCCCGGTCTTCTCCTGTTTCAACTTAATATAACGGTTCCCGTCAGTGAGGGTAACGATCATCTTTGCATTGATACGCTTATAGTCACTGACACGCTGCCCGGTCAGGCAGCCAACAACAAACACATCTTTTACTTTTTCCCATGCCGGACAATTAGATAAATCATATTCATAAAGTTCTTGTATCCGTTCTTCTGTCAGGTAGACATTATCAACATCTTTGTAGATGACATCAAACCCAGATCGTACGTTGCTGGCATCCATTAGCTTTAATTGCTCGGCTGCATAACAGATCGTTTTGCAAATCTTTACCATTCTGGCAATAGTATTAGGGGAATATTCTTTGTCGGTCAAGAATAATCGAAAATCATTGTAGAACTCAATTGTTAAATCTGCAAAATCAACAACTCTTAACCTTGCTTCCTGATATGCTTTGAATTGTGAGTGAAAGCCCTTATAACTTTTTACTGTTCCGGGTGATACGTTAGTAGTACCGCCTTTTTTCTTGCGCTTCCCTGTTTCGCACTCATGGATGAATTGAACAATGAAGTCATTGAAGTTTGTAGCTTGCTCTTCTTCCAATGCTTTTGCCTCAGCTTCTGCACGTTCCTTTTCTGCTGCGATCTGTTCTGCATACACTATTTTATGAATACGCTCTTTAGCCATGTCAGAAGTAATAGCTACACCATTCTTTATAAGAGCATCAACCATAGCTGAAATAGCATCAAGTTTGATAAAGAGGTCTTTGCCTTTACCATTCCTGAAAGCTGTTAATGCTTTTGCACCAGTCAAAGACTTATTCCATTCCCTGATATCAACTTCTACCCCTGTAGACACCCGAATGTTTATCTTTGGCACTCTGTTTTGTATGCGAGCGTATAAGGTTGCATATCCTTCGCTTTTATCAGTTCTTAGAATGAATGTAGCCGGCATATCTTTGTCATTAAAATTGGTACTACAAATATAGAGGTTCTTTTTAATTTGGTACTACATTGGTACTACAATCTTTTATCTTATTTTATTTCTCTTTCTTTTGCAAATAAAACAATATGCTAATTTCCAAACATATACACATTTATTCTTTTATTAATAAAATAAGCAAAATCAAGAAAAAGAGGTTCGCCAGGAACCTCGATAAAAACAAAAATGGTACTACATTGGTACTACAATTAAAAAATAGACTCTATTACTTCGTTGGTGATAGAGTCTATTTTTTGTCTCTCTCTCTTCATAATATTATCATATAAATAAAGTTGGCGCTCCCATTCTCACGAACAAAAGCACCTGCAATCTTAACTTTTATATTATGGATTATTCTATATGATTATTATCTGTATTATAATATGTTATGTATCCAAATTGATCAACCTCAATGTTTATCTCTAAAATAAAGGCATAGGTTACGGGGTTACGGTTACAGTGATATCATACACATTATAAATCAATGAATTAAGCGTATTTTTACCGTAACCTCAACATTTGCTCCCGGCATTCCATCAAAGGACAGATTCAAAGACCATGCTGGGTATGGCTGGTGCTACTTAAAGCCTATTTAAACGCACATAACAGATGCCTTACTTAAGGTGATAACCTCTAATATCGATCTGCTTATGTCCTCAGAAGAAGTGCACCCAAAAAGTGACTCTTTATCCCTCACCTGTCCCGCATTGCGGTAAGGATATTAAGATTAAAGTAGAATGAGTAAAATATATTAGAAGTTTGCTTTTTGCGCATAAATATATTACTTTTACAATACAATATAATATGAAAGCTGTAGTAAGAAAACAAACTTCTTTTCGTTTGCGTGAGGACTTGTTGCAAATCTTACAGGAACAAGCCAAGAAAGCAAACAGGAGCCTGAATAATTTTGTAGAGAGTACTTTGATGGACGTAATGTATACCGAACCGAATACGGAAACGATTGCAGCCATAAGGGAAGCACGCACGACTAAGAATAAAGAAACGTTCGACAGTGTGGATAGCTTGATGGAGGAATTAATGAAGTGAAAAAGAAATTACACCCAACAAGCCAGTTTAAGAAAGATTTCAAACGTATTCAGAAATTCCCCCAAAAAATTGCAACTTTTGAATATATCGCAAATCTACTCATAAACGACCAGCCGATTCCACAAGAATACAAACCTCGCATGTTGAAAGGTGAGTATAAAGGTTGTATGGAATGCCATGATAGAAGGGGATTTTCTTCTTATATGGATTGATGGGGATATAATTGATTTACTTAGAATTGGGAGCCACTCCGAATTATTCGGTAAGAAAAGATAGATTATCAACGATAGCGAAGCTATGATATTGCTGGCACATCTGCGGAATATTTAGGCAAATACTCCCTTTTATGCACCTTCAACAATGGAGAAAAGAGATTTCTAAAAAGGGTGACGTTTTTATATATAGTTACAATGTGTTTTTTAGAATACGTGCAAACACTTCTTCCCGAAAGTTACGGGCTACGGGAATAGTTTGCTTTCCAACTACGATCTGATTGCCATCTATCATATCAATCTTTTCCAAGTTAATCAGATACGATTTATGAACTTGTAGAAAGACGGCTTTAGGTAGAGCTTCTGCCATACGCTTCATGGTGGAACGCACCAGTAATTTGGCACTTTCCGTATAGATGCAAACATAATTCTCCAAACCTTCTACAACGAGAATATCCTTAAAGAACACTTTATGCATCTGCCGGTCCGAGCGGACAAAGATATAATCAGTCGCTTCCTCCTGCCGCTCTTCTTGTTGCAGAAGACCATGTACTTTGTTTACTGCTTTCAAGAAACGTTCGAACGAGATTGGTTTCAGCAGATAATCCGCAACATCAAGTTCATAACCTCTCAACGCATACTGCTCGTAAGCAGACGTGATAATGACATGAGGCGGATTAGCGAGAGACGACAACAGTTCAAGTCCTGAAAGGTAAGGCATTTCAATATCCAGAAACAGTAAGTCCGGTCGCTCGGTCTGCAAAAGAGTATTCAGTTGCATAGCATCTTCACACACTGCCGTCAAGGTCAGGAAATCCACCTTTTCTACATAGCTTTTCAACCCTTTGCGTGCCATGGGTTCATCATCGGTTATCACACATTTTATTTGCATAGACATCTATCTTTATCACAAGTTCTACTTTAAACAAAGTTTTCTCTTTCTTTATACCCAACGTATGGCAGTCGGGATAAAGCAACTCCAATCTACGTTGCAGATTCTCTATACCGATACCCTGCTTCTCTTTAAGAGGTAGCGGCGCGGATATGGAGTTCTCAATATAAAAATGCAACCACCCATCCTTCAGCCGCATATCCAATGCAATGTGATACTCTCCTCCCACATATTTGAATGCATTTTCCACTAATGGAACAAACAGCAAAGGATATATTTCCTGCTCTTGCAATGCCTCGTCAAAATGAGCCTGCAACTTCAAACGTTCGGTGCTGCGGAGTTTCCACAAGCTGATGTACTTTCTCAAATACTCTATTTCCGCACGCATCGTCACCTTATCCCCCTCATTATACAACTGATAGCGGAGTAAATCAGATAATATCTCCAATGTCCGGCGAGGAACTTCATTCTTCTCGTCAATCTGGAAATAAACGGTATTCAGCGCATTAAACAAGAAATGAGGATGGTATTGCGCTTTCAGAAATTTCAATTCCGTCTGTAATTGGTCATTCTTTATCTTTTCCAATTGCAGGCGCTGGACTTCATTTTCTTTCTGTATCATTCGATTGCGCATAAAGGTATAATAAAAGCCTCCGAGCAGAATGCTCACGACAACCGGAATGGGAACATCATATAAGTCAAGCTTGAGTCCCATCAGTAAACGAATAATCCACATCGCCAGGAGACACCAGAACGGAGTAGCCAGAAAGACAGCCCCATACTCTTTCCACCATGCCAGTCTCTTCCTGCGACAGAAACGAAGCCAGCACTTCATAGAAAAAAGTATCGGATAGGACATGGCGAACACCACCAGCATATCCTTCAACATAAAGTCCCACTCATTTCCCTCCCAGTAATATTCGCGCTTCGGAATGTCATTCGCCACACGGATACACAAAAAAAGAACCACGGCAAACGATGCCGGCATTAACCATCTGTTCCACTGTTTGTTCATAGCAACTACAAATTTACTCTTTTTGTTTCATCTACTTCACTTTTCCGTCTGCTTTCTTCCACCTCACTGCCCTTTTGAAAACGCCATGTGAAGGCAATACCCAGTACGCGCCTGTTAGGACGTTCGTCTACAAAAGCCTGTGTACCGATAGCCCGGACATCCACCTTTTGCCAATTGGTATCAAATATATCTTTGGCAAACAAGGTTACAGAGCCTTTGCCACGAAACACCTTCTTCCGGATACCCACATTCATTTCAAATGCAGGGTGAACAGTCGCTTGCCCATAAGCCATTCTTCCGTTATAGCTTGCCGAGAGTTCCGCCGACCACGAAGGAGTAAAAGTGAACTGGTTAATGCTACTGAATATCGGAGTAAACGTACGGTTCTTCAATTTATTACCCTGTTCCGTCCAGTGGTAATCGTTATACATACCGATAGCCGTCAGGTTCATCTTCCAGAAAGAAGCCAGTTCAAGATTGGCAGCATGAACGCGTATACCTGTTTGCGTATAGGATGAAATATTTTCGGGTATCACGTAAATACATTGGTTCTCCCGTTCCTGATAGCTTTTCATAATGGCATCCTCCGTACGCGAGCAAAAGAAGACCGTTTGAAGCCAACCACGATACACATAAGCCAGCTCCATATTATCGGAGAAAGAAGGGTGCAGCTTTGTATTTCCTCCTTCATGGGTATACTCGTCAAAAATATAAGTAAAAGGATTCAGATCATTATAATTGGGGCGGGTAATGCGTCTGCCATAAGAGAATTGAAATGTATGATTAGAAGCCCCATTGTACTGCAAAGATAATGTAGGAAACAAATGAAGATAATTCGTGGTAAACGAAGAATCCTTTTGCACCGTGTTCCCTCCGAAATCGCCGTGCACGCGGGTATGTTCCAGCCTCAGCCCTGCCGCAAGTTTCAAACGGTCAGTTTCATAACCAGCTTGCAAGTAGGCTGCATTCATATTTTCGTCATACACAAAGCGAGAGCCAAGCGAGCCATCGGGCAGCCAACCGGAAACGGACGGACGCATATAACCCGCCGTATTGTCTATCGCCACAAACGAAGCCTTTCCTCCTACCTGTAACTTCCACCTCTCATTCAAAGGATAGACGGCGTCTGCCTGCCCAATATATAAGTTGATATTTCCCTGCATATCCCCTTTCAACGTATCCGGTTTAAAGCTATCCATCAGCTGGTTTTCAGTTCTATAGTAATGAAAATAATCAAAAGAAGCACTAATCTCTCCACCCTCTTTCTGTAGTTTGTGCACCATATTGGTGCTTAATGAGAGATTTCTCCGGTCGCAGTCTGTATGGCTATAGGTATTTCCTGCCGTTTTTCTTTCCTGAATCTCCGTAAACATATCGGCATTCTCTTTCCGTCCGAAGATATTTCCGCTAAAGGAAGTTCCCCAAACAGTACGTTTATTGAGATAGAAATCACATCCGGTACGCAAATAATGCGAATCGGTTTCCCGTTTCCGATAAGAGTCCTGCGTCATTCTTTCTTCATCCCGGCTGAAAGCACGGTCGATGAACATGTCAATGACATTCTTTCCCCGATAATAAGAATAGGTCAGATAAAAATTGAACTTATCTTCACGAATGTTCATAGAAACACTGCCATAACCACTGCCCGACCGACCTAAACTACCGTTACCGTTCAAGCTCAGATTCATGCCACGCAACTTGATTTTCCTTGTACGGATGTCAATCAGTCCGGTACTGCCTGCCGCATCATAAAGTGCAGAAGGTTGGGTTATCAAATCAATCTTATCGGTATTGGTAGCAGGAGTGGATTTCAATAAGCTCATCAGTTCATCTCCCGAAAGGTAAGTGGGCTTGCCATCCATCAGGATTGTTGCACCACTCTGCCCGTTCAACAGAACATTTCCACCGGAATCTATCATCACCCCCGGCAAGGAAGATAATACGTCATAGAGGCTTCCGGTGCTTTGAGTGATGGACGCATCCATCCGATAAGTCGTCTTTCCGGCAGACATTTCTACTAACGGTAGTTTAGCAGTCACCACCACTTCTTTCAAACGCTGGTCGGCAATCGTATCTTGTTGCTGCGACCAAGCCACTAAGGATACACCTGACAAGAGGATTCCTAAAAATAGAGTTCTATACATATTCTTTATCTTCTTGTTTCAAAAGTAGTGAGAGAAACAAGACTGACAAATTATAGTGACGAAAGGAAGATATCTGGTGACAAGTGGACAGCCTGGTCGTAGGATACTCGATAGACCGTGAGAATGCCGGAATGTATCGCACAGTTCCGGTTATGATTTCAGGTAGTACACACATGCCGCCGCAACCCTATCTGAAAGGTAGTAATGACGCAAAGGTAAACTACTACAAGGCTTTGGAAAAGTCACATACGGAACAGTTGCCGAAGGAAAGTTTTGGCGAAGCTAAAGAAATTAGATGTGTTTGCCCTGACTTATTTGTTGGAAAATTAAAAAACAATCCTTAAATTCGTAAGATTAAATAGCTGGCTATATGAATGAAAGCAAAACATATCGGAGAAATACGATAATATCTTCCGTTAGGCAAATGTCTCCTAATAATCCGGAGGTACAATTCGTCGATAACCGCCCGTCGAAATTCTCCGGAATGCTTACTGATTCCGGGTTCGTGGATAACCGGTTGAAAACAAGTCTGCCGATTCAGAGAAAGATTTATTTTTTAGCAGACGGAAAGGAGATCGGAAGACCAGCAAATAAGCAGGAAGGAATAAGATATAATAAAGTAAAGAAACAATTGCTTGAAGATACTTTCGTTTGTAGTCACCGTACTTTTTTTGAACAAAATCGATTAGTCACGAAAAACGATTTCGATAAAGCAATTAAGGATGATCTGGAATCCAATGACAAAACTTTGTTAGTAAATAAGGATGATTCTGTTTTGACTGGTGCTTCATTTGTCATAAATGCAACAGATAAGCTCGGTCCGAATCCAGATAATTTTAAAGTGGATAAACCGAATCCGGGTGATATTAAAATCGAAACGACAGGCTACAGGAATACATATAAACCTCTGCCTTTGAATTTAGGAAAGAAACCCACGGGTTATGTAGCGAATATCGTCTCTTATTATGCTGAAAACGGAGTGAAGGATATAACGAAAAGATATTTTGATGATGCTATTTCTGGTGAAGATGAAGAAAAAGCGAAACGACTGAGTGTGGTTGTCGGTCTAAATTCGTTCAGTCCCATCATAAAGGATGATTATGAAACGAGAAAAAAAGATGTATCGAAAAAGTTAGCGGAATTGACTCTTCCCCAATATCCGATTAATTTTCAAGGATTTGGTTTTTTATGGGAACCTTGTTGGAAGTTGAATGGCAAACATATTCCTAACTTCAATATAAGGTGGGCGCTTGAAAATACTCCGAATGTGGATGATCGGAACGCAAATTTCAGAGTGAAACAAAAAGATCTTTTTGCAAACTTACCGTACGGCGTATTCCGTGAAACTGTAATGGCAAGCAGTCGTACACATTTTTTAGTCGACCGGTTGAAGCTCTATAACAATCCAGTCTACATCCATTCCGGCGATGGCGATTCGGTCAGCCTCAAAGTTCCCAACGATACTGATACTGGTACCGGTACTACAGGAATTCTTGATAAAATGGACGAACATTTGGGAACAAATGGAACCGGGGCAAAGATTGTTATCGGCGGGTATAACCTTTATAATTTAAATGAGCAGAAGTTGATTGTCGAGATTGTCAAGGCGGAAAGTAATATTACCTTTTATGCGGACGGTTCGGAAATCGATAAGAAAAAGCCATCGGATGATTTAAGTCGTTATTCTGAAAATAACGCAGCTTTTATTCAGGCTAAAATCGGACAGATCGTCCATAACACTCAAGTAGGTAATCGTTACGACCGCATTATCCGTAATGCGATAAGCAAGATTTATCCTAAAATGCTTTATCCGACCGAACCGAATATGTTGATAAAAGCATACGATAGTCTGGATAGTACCGATTTCTTCCAAACAAGTTTCTTCGACGAAGAACATAGGTTGAAACAGCAGGGGAGCTTGTGGGGAATGGGCGCGTCAGAAGGCCGTGTATTCAAAGAAAATATGGAGAAGGAGTACGAACAGAAGCCGGATGCGTCTGGTATCGGTTTTGTCGATTGGGCGAAAGGGGCTTCTTTGCCGACAGACCCGCGAGGCTTCGACCGGCATATCTTGATTTCTGGATATGAAAAATATCCGGAAAAAGTAGAAGACTTCTCTCCGGCTCAGGTACATGCGGCAGGCCAATTAGGGCAAGATATACCGCTTGTCGAAGCTGCTGTACAACAAGCGCAGTCTTATGCCAGCGCATACAGGTTGGCGGAATTATATGCGCAAACCCTGACTTCGGAAAGGGTGAAAAAGGAACAAATCAGAAACAATGTCTTGCCGGCATTCAAGACTGTGGAGAACATGGTGTCCTCAATGATGATGGGAAGTAACGATTTGGAGTTTGCAAGCCAGAATACAGGCCAGGAACTTCCGGATCAAATTGCAAAAGTTATCTGTAATGAGTTAATGGAGAGTTTTAAATATTACAACGAAATTCCATAAAAACAATCCTTCTTTTCAAGTCACAAGTAATATGGCCAATTATTCCTATCCGATTTGACAGTATATCCATATCCATGAATTTGTCTTAATAGGCTTGGGCAGAAACACTGTAAGTTTCAATAGTTTCTTTTATTCTATCATTGTAAAGTATTTCATTTTCCATAATTTTCTTTTTCCATGTGGATTAAAAAGATTCCATCTATTTCTTTTTTGTAGACAACATGATAACCGACTTTGGTATATAGATGTAGAGTATTTGGCGTTTCTTCTCCGGTGGTCAGCAAAAAGGATTGGCACGGCAAGGAGTTATATTGCTCGTGCTTTAGGAATTGAGTTTATTTCTATATCTTGTCGGTCTAAAATCCGCCAGGAACCTTAAAAAATCCTCTTAGCAAGTTTTTGTTAAGAGGATTTTTTATTTTTGTCCGGTAATTGGGAATTAAAAGGATAAGATTATGCATTACAAGATCACGACACTCGTGGAGAATGCCGTTTACGGGCGGAACTTACAGGCGGAACACGGGCTATCATTGCTCATTGAAAACGGCGGGTATAAAATATTATTCGATACGGGGCAGTCGGATCTGTTTATCCGCAATGCAACGCTTTCGGGTATCGACATTGCAGAGGTGGATTTCCTTATCCTGTCGCATGGACACAGTGATCATACAGGGGGATTGAGGCATTTTCTTACCGTCAATAAGAAAGCTCCGGTTATCTGTAAACAGGAAGCCCTTTACCGGAAATTTAAAGATAAACGGGAAAACGGAGTCATCGATCCGGGTCTGCCTGACTTGTCCCGTTTCCGTTTTATCACCGGAAAAACGGAGCTTGTTCCCGGATTGTTCCTATTCCCGGACCTTCCGGTTATAAATCCTGAAGATACTCACTTCAAACGGTTCTTCACCCAAACGCCCGAAGGAGTTGTTCCCGATATTTTCAATGACGAACTGGCGGTCGCACTGATAGCAGAAAACACATATTCCGTATTGAGCGCCTGTTCCCACCGGGGAATCACCAATATTCTCCGGACTATCGGAAAGAGTTTTCCCGGATATACGTTCAAACTCCTGGCCGGAGGTTTTCATATCCACAATGCCCAGGACGAGAAATTCAGTATCATAGCGGACTACCTGAAAAACAATCTGCCGGAACAGATCGGCATTTGTCATTGTACGGGTATAGACAAATACGCGTTGTTCCGGCAGACATTCGGGGACCGTGTGTTTTACAACTACACGGGAAATACGTTTTATTTATAAATCTTAGCAGCCCAACCACCGCCGGGAGCCATCTTCACCTTTACCTTGCGATCGGCGGGAACCGGTATGACTTCCTTTTTATAATCGCAAGCGGCACGATCGGCATTGATGCCGTCTTTGAACAATTCCAGTTTATAGTTGCCGTCGCCTAAGAAAGACAGGTCAAGCTCTATCTCGCGCGCATCCCAGTTTGTCAAAGCACCGACATACCAGTTATCACCGTGAAGGCGGGCAATGGCTACATACTCACCCACTTTGCCATCCAGAGCAACTGTCTTTTCCCATACGGTCGGGATATTGGCGATAAATTCCGTACATTCGGGTTCCCGGTTATAGTTGGAAGGATTATCGCACAACATGTTCAGCGGAGACTCGAAGATCACATAAGTAGCCAACTGATGGCAACGCGTTCCCTGGCTCATCGGTTCGGTATAGATCGGAGCATAATTTTTACGGATCGCATTGCGCATAGCACCCTGTGTATAATCCATCGGACCGGCAACCATACGGACAAAAGGAATCGTCACGTCGTAAAGCGGCATATCATAGGTCTTTTCTGCCCATTTCATATTCTCCAAGCCATGAACGCCTTCGTAGTTGATCACGTTCGGATAAGTACGTTGCAAGCCTGTCGGTTTACAGATACCATGATAATCGACCATCATCTTATACTTTGCACAAGTTTCGGCGCCTCTGTAGAGGAAGTCGATGATCTCCTGGTCATCGCGATCCATAAAGTCAACCTTGAATCCTTTCACGCCCATATCGGAATAATGTTTCACCACTTTTTCCAGATCACGATCAAATGCGTGATAACCGGCCCAGAGGATGATACCGACATTCTTGGATTTGCCATAATTCACCAGTTCCGGAATATTGATTTCCGGGATGACCTGCATCAGGTCGGCAGCCAAATTGACAGACCAGCCTTCATCGAGAATCACATATTCGATGCCATGCTCGGCAGCGAAGTCGATATAATATTTATAGGTTTCATTGTTGATACCGGCACGGAAATCCACATCGTAGATATTCCAGTCATTCCACCAGTCCCATGCCACCTTACCCGGTTTCACCCAGGAAACATCCTGCAAACGGCAGGGAGAAGCCAGACGATACACCATATCGCAATCGGCCAACTGCTTGTCATCCTCTGAGACAACAAACACACGCCACGGGAAAGCACGCGTGCCGCTTGTCTTGGCTATGTAATCTTCGCGCTCTTCCACCAACATCTGCAAATTATTGTGACCGCCTTGCTTTTTCACTTTCGGATAAGGGGCGAACACCGGTTTCAACACCGGCTTGTCAGTCGAGTTATTCAGGAACATACCGGGATAATCTTCCAGGTCCGCCTCAGTGATACAGAGTTTCTTGCCACCGTCCAGCTCAACCAGGAACGGAAGGATCATCAGACGTTCGCTGTTCAGCTTCGTGATCGGTTCGTGTACATAAGGTTGCTCGAAAGAGTTCATGAACTGTTCTTCAAAAGTAGCCTTCTTGCTGTTCACATAAGGCGCAAAAGCCGTATGGTCGGAAGAGAAATTATAGTCGGCTTCCTCATCCACCACGACAATATCATTCTTCATCTTCGTCGTGAAACGATAGGCCAGACCATCATTGTACATACGGAAAACAAGACCGTAGTTACCCCGGAACGAAAGTGTCATTTCATTATAGACATCCTGCACTTCCGTCTTTTTATAGAAAGGAGAAGGGATCACTTTATCGACTGCCGCTTTCAGCACTTTCGATACTTTAGGGCTGGTTCCCAAGACAACCCCGTTCTGCAACGTCATGGAGATCGGAGAAGCGGCGAGAACTTCAGTCCCGTCGTGTGTAAACGAGAAACGAATATCGTCACCTACCGTAACGACAGCTTGCAGTTTTTTGTCCGGCGATTGCAACTGATAGCTTTTCTGAGCCATCAGCGACATGCTCCCCATCAGAAAGAGCGCAATAAGAGCTTTTATTTTCATGGTTTTCAAATTTAATTAACTGGCGGCAAATATACAGGATTAATCAGGAAATGCTTTTGCAAAATTGTCTTATCTTTGTTGATATTGTATCATAATACGGTTATTAAGGAGATAATGTCCATGAAAAAGCTTATTTGTTTACTGTTTTGCTGCTTGCTTTTCCTCCCGGCCGCCGCCCAATGGAAATGGCACAACCCGATGGAAGCCGGTTTTCCGGTTATCCAAAATCAAGGATTCACAAAAGAGATCGGGAGTTCTTACACGCGCTTGCCCGATCGTGCAAAAGGCGTGGTGAGCGAACCGGTATGGAACCTGTCACGGCATTCGGCAGGACTCGCCATTTATTTTTACAGTGATGCTCCGCAGATCAAAGTCCGCTACGCCGTTACCGGTAGCCTGAATATGCCGCATATGCCTTCGACCGGAGTGTCGGGGGTCGACCTCTACAGCATTAACAGCGACGGGGAATGGCATTTTTGCTTCGGCAACTATTCTTTCAAGGACACGATCACCTATACATATAATAATATAGGTAAAGACCGCTACCACAAACAAGGTTTCGAATACCGGCTCTATCTGCCCTTGTACAACGGAGTGAAATGGCTGGAGATCGGTACGCCGGAGGATGCGAAGCTGGAATTCATCCCGGTTTCTCCCGAAAGGCCGATCGTCCTGTACGGTACTTCGATCGCTCAAGGAGCCTGTGCCTCCCGTCCGGCGATGGCGTGGGGAACGATCCTCCAACGTTCGCTGGACTATCCGCTCATAAACCTCGGCTTTTCCGGCAACGGCAAGCTGGCAAAAGAAGTTTTGCAATTTATCAATGAAACGGATGCCCGGCTGTACATACTGGATTGCATGCCAAACTTGCCCAATCAGAAGGAAGAAGAGGTGACCGCTCTGGCGATCGCCGCCGTCAAGCAACTCCGCGAAAAACAGTCGGCTCCCATCTTGCTGATCGAACACGACGGATACAGCAATATGTACACAGACACCATACAGTACAGAGAAATCGCGCAGGTAAACCGCGCCTCCCGCAAGGCATACGAACAGATTCAGTCCGAAGGGATCAAAGATGTATATTATCTGACACGTGAAGAACTGGACATGCCTGCCGACGGTTGGGTTGACCACGTGCATCCGTCCGACTTCGGAATGAAGCAACAGGCGGCAGCCGTAGAAAGAAAGGTCCGGGAAATCCTGCATATCCCTTTGGGCCACCTGACGACCACCATTCCCGCCACGCAACGCCGGGAACCGCATATGTACGAATGGCGTGCCCGCCACCGTGCTATTCTGGAGCAAGTGCGCAACCATCCGCCCAAAGCGGTCATTTTAGGAAACTCGATCACCCACTATTGGGGTGGCGAACCGGAACACCGCAACAAGAACGGGCGGGAGACCTGGGAAAAAGTCATGCGTCCTGCCGGTTTCCAGAACTCAGGTTGCGGATGGGACCGTATCGAAAACGTGCTCTGGCGTGTATATCATGGCGAACTGGATGGCTATAAGGCCGGGAAAGTCGTTTTGATGATCGGCACGAACAACTGCGGCCTGAACAGTGACAAAGAGATCGTCGAAGGTCTCCGCTTCCTCCTTTCCGCCATCCATCAGCGACAACCGGAAGCCTCCGTCAAAGTGATCGGCATCCTCCCCCGCCGCAATCAGGAGCAATGGGTCAGGAACATCAACTTCGACATTAAGGAGATGGTGGAAACGGAAGGTTACGAATTTGCCAATCCGGGAACAGCCCTATTGCAGCAAGACGGCAAAATAAACGAAAGTCTGTTTATAGGTGACGGCCTCCATCCGAACAACAAGGGGTATGAATTGATTGCCGGAGAGATCTCATCCCCCAACAAAAGTTTTTGAAAAATAATCCTTCATTCCTTCATCTGTACACTTAAATATTTTGTATTCACGTTATTACAGATGAAGGAAATAATATTAATACTGCATCTATCAGCAGCTATTTAAGATCAAATAGCCATTCTCTTAACACAAACCTGCCTGCTTCTATTTCAACCGTCAACTATCGAATGCTTGTTCGACAGCAGTCAAACGCTTGTTTGTCAAATATCGGACAAGCGTTTGACTATTGTCGAACAAGACCAATCATATTACTTACGCAATAAAAAGCTATGAGACAAGACATAAAAATCCTTCATCTTTAAAGTTCTTATTTACAAGACAGTAACACCTTAGATGAAGGAATGAAGGATTATTTTTTAAAAAATTTTGTTGAAGAGATCCGATCGTAGCAACAAAGAGAAGTGTCTTTCATCTCCGCTCAGGAACAGGAAACATGCAACCCGTCGTAAGCCAGATGAACATGAGGCGGCAACTCCTTCTCGACCTCCGCATGCAATCCGATACGGTGGCTCATGTGGATCAGATACGTTTCCTTCGGCCTTATCCGTTCGATATTGGCAAGCGCTTCCTCCAGCGATTCGTGCGTAGGATGGGAACCCCGGCGAAGGGCGGTCAGGATCAATACATCCAAGCCTTCCAGTTTGGCATACTCTTCTTCCGGAAGATATTTCACATCTGTCAGGTAAGCCATATTCCCGATACGATACCCTAAGATCGGCAATTTCCCATGCATCACCCGGACCGGCGTAACCGGGATTCCGGCAACCACAAAAGGCTCGTTCCCGATCCGGTGAAGTTCCAGGTTCGGAACTCCGGGATATTTATGGGCACGGAACACATAAGGGATGCGCGTCTCGATAGCTTCCGCCACATTATCTTCCGCATACACGTCCACACCCCTTTCACGACAGAAAGGGCGCAGGTCATCCAGTCCGCCGACATGATCGTAATGTTCGTGCGAAATCAGAACCGCATCCAGATGATACGTCTTGTTGCGGATCACCTGCCAACGGAAATCCGGGCCGCAATCCAGCAGAATCCGTTTACCATCCGTCTCCACCAGTACGGACGTACGCAGACGCCAATCCCGTTTATCCGAACTGGTACACACCTCACATTGACAACCGATTTCGGGAACTCCGGTAGAAGTCCCCGTCCCTAAAAACGTAATTTCCATTTATCCTACATATTTTACCTCAGGCATAATCTCGATACCGAACCGGTCATGAACAGCCGTACGAATACTTTCGGCAACCAGTGCGATCTCGTGTCCTTTGGCTTCACCCAAATTAACCAACACCAATGCCTGCTTTTCATATACACCGACCGCACCATGAGATTTACCTTTAAAACCACATTGTTCGATCAACCAGCCTGCCGGGACCTTCACCTTCCCCTCTCCCGCCGGGTAAGACGGCATATCCGGATATTGCTCCTTCAGCTTCTCATAACGGGCAACCGGAATAACCGGGTTCATAAAGAAACTTCCGGCATTTCCCAACTCATCGGGATCAGGCAATTTCTGACGACGGATCGAGATCACGGCATCCCGCACTGCTTGCAGCGTTATCTCAGGATACTTAGCCAGTTCCTCCTTCAAATTACCGTAATTGACAGAGAATCGAGGCTTTTTGCTCAAGCGTATATTGATATAAGTAACGATGTGCGGGTCGTTATGCTCATTCTTGAAGAAGCTGTCCCGGTAACCATAGAGGCATTCTTCATTCGTAAACGTACGTTTCTCGAACGAAAGCCGGTTATACGTCTCCACCGTCTCGACCACATCCTTGATTTCCGTACCGTACGCCCCGATATTCTGGATAGCGGCAGCTCCGGCTTCGCCCGGAATGTTGGACAGGTTTTCTATTCCTCCCCAACCTTTGGACACGGCATAAGCGACTACATCGTCCCATTTCTCGGCAGCCCCGATGCGAAGCAGTACCGAATCGTCCGTCTCTTCCGCAACAGAGATACCCTTGATCTGCGAATGCAGGATAATCCCGTTAAAATCATTTATGAATAACAGATTACTGCCACTCCCGATATGCAACGACAAACATTCCTGAAAATATTCGTCCCGGAAGATCCGTCCCAGTTCTTCTTCATTCGTATATTCCATAAACCAACGGGTCTTCACCGGAAGGTGAAAAGTATTATGTTTCTCCAGCGAGTAATTCTCTTCTATTCTCATTTTGCGTATGTTTTATTTTGCAGGACAAAAGTAACGATAAATATCAAATCAATCAGCAGGTATATAAAAAAGCCTCTCAAATATCGCAACCAAAGGCTATTTAACATTTTTTGTTCCGCAAATCGTAACAAATGTATACACGCGTTGTTAAATAAGAAATGAACACTTATTTCTTTATATGCAAAAAGTTATACAACATATCAAAGAAAAGCGTACATTTGTCTTGAATATCATTAATTAAATAGAAACATTCATGAACAAAGCAGAATTGATTGAGGCTCTGGCCCAGAGATCGGGATTACAGAAACAAAAAGCGAAGAAAATGTTGGACGCTTATGTCGACATCGTAACAGAAGCTATGTCTCACAATGAGGAGATTGTATTGATCGGTTTCGGTACATTGATACCGCGTCCGCAGACAGAGCGTTTAGCTCGTAACCCTAAGACTGGTACACCGGTTATGATTCCGGCCAGAACAACTGTAAAATTTAAACCGGGTAAATATTTGCTGGATGCAATTAACAAACCCGGAGAAAAGAAGTAATGCTTTTTTTACCTGACAAAGGGAGGCAACCTAAAAAAGGTTGCCTTCTTTTTTGCGACCTGTCCGAATTATGAGTAATTTCGACGCCGGAAAATGACAATTCAATCATGAAAATAGTTAATCTCGGAGAATCAAACTCGGTGTTAAACCGATTTGTCGCAGAATTGCGCGACGTCAATATACAAAAAGACAGTATGCGTTTCCGTCGCAACATCGAGCGGATCGGTGAAATCATGGCTTACGAAATCAGTAAGGATTTCACTTACAGCACAAAAGACATTCAATCTCCCTTAGGGATAGCACCGATGAATACTCCCGACGATTCAGTCGTCATCAGTACGATCCTGCGTGCCGGGCTTCCCTACCATCAGGGGTTCCTCAGCTATCTGGACAATGCGGAAAATGCATTCGTTTCCGCCTACAGGAAATACAAGGACCGCCTGAATTTCGATATTCATATCGAATATATCGCTTCTCCCCGTTTAACGGATAAAACATTGATTATAACAGACCCGATGCTGGCTACCGGCAGTTCTATGGAACTGGCCTACGAAGCATTGCGCACCAAAGGCCACCCGGCGCATATCCATGTCGCTTCCATCATTGCCAGCAAACAGGCAATCGAATATATCCAACGTAAAATGCCGGACGACATCACGACCGTATGGGTAGCGGCTATCGACAACGAGCTGGACGATCATTCTTACATCGTTCCCGGGTTGGGCGATGCCGGCGATTTGTCCTACGGTGAAAAAGAATAAGATATAAGTCTAACGGGGTAAAGTAAACCAGAAACGGGAGCCCTTCCCTTCTTCGGAGCTTACCCCGATTTTTCCGCCTACCTGTTCTATTATGCTCTTGCAGATCGAGAGTCCCAAACCTGTCCCCTGCTTGAAACTATCTCCTTTATAGAAACGATCGAACACATGCTGCTGCACTTCCGGCGACATGCCGTCTCCGGTATCTGTCACAGAAAATTCAATTTCATCCTGGCGTACCTCGTAACCAAGCATGATCGTTCCCTTACTGGTATGCTTGATGGCATTATTAATAAAGTTGGATATGATCTGTGTCAGCCTCACCTTATCACAACGCATAATATAGGAAGGCAGGTCCGGAGCCATACAGAGCGCGACTTCCGCCGGCACTTTGATACGCATCGAAACGACCAACTCTTTACACAACTCCCGCAGGTCGACCTCGACAAGTTTCAATTCTATTATACCGGATTCTATCTTTGCCAGATCCAGCACATCGGAGATCAACTGCAACAACAGTTCATTGTTTTTCTGGATAATCCCGACAAATTGCTTCTTTTCTTCCGGATCGTCCGTATCGACCAGCAACGTAGAGAAACCGACAATAGCATTCAGCGGAGTCCGGATCTCATGGCTCATATTGGCAAGGAATGCAGATTTCAAACGGTCCAACTCCTCCGCTTTCTCGCGCTGCATCTGTGTCTCCTTTAACTCGGTAATATCATAGTTCACACAAATCATTTCCAACTTTGCCGGGTCGGCAGACTGTGTATTCCGCATCACATTCACACGAGTCCAACGCCAACCGTCCCCATGCTTCACCCTTAATTCTTTCCGAATACTATCAGACCGTCCTTTTTTTACCTGCTCAAAGAAATTAAGCATAGCCTTTCGATCTTCCGGATGAATCCGGTTATAAACACCTATAACTTCCGATAACGGCGTTCCTTCTTTTTCTCCTAAATTCTGATACCACTGGTCGATAGCATACCCTTCGCAACTCAACAAATCAAATTTAGCATATCCTACTTTCGCAAAACGACTGACCAAACTGAAAAAATGCTCAAACTCTTCGATACGGTTATAAGCGACAGCCTTATCCGTATTATCAAGATTGATAAACATATAATTAATCAGATCGCCATGTATATCATAAAGCATGCTGACTTTCGTGAAAATATCGATCGTACCGCTCTTTGCCGTCGGATAAAAAGCATCTTTTTTAATGGTATTAAACGAATAATCCAGATGGAAAGAGACAGGCTCCTGGCAAACCAGTTTTTCTCGTATCTCATCACTAATCATCGGATTTTCAAAGATATTGACACCTAAAACAGACTCTTTGGAGGGAAGGCCGAAAATCTCGACATCCATATTATTCAGATCCACCAAATAACCGTTTTTGTCATACAGCTCGATACCGACCGGTATATTGGTATAGATATTCCGAAGCAACTTTTCACTATGATCCAACGCTTCATTGGTACGGGCCATCTTCGTTATTATACTGATGATATTGGAAATAGACGATAGCCATTGATAATCCTCCAGACTCCACATACGATATCTATCCACTATATCGATCCCCATATATCCCCAAGGCTCACCTTTGATTATCAACGGTATCAAAATCAAGGAGCAAGTGCCGCGCGCTTTCAGGTAACGTTTTTCCTCAACTGCTTCAGGAGGTAATTCATCCAGATTATTAATCAGAATCGGATATAAATTCCGTATTTTCCGCGTAGACCACGGCAATGTCGAAACCGGAATATTTTGCAGAGACGTACGAACAGGCTCAATCCCTTCACTACACACCTCATATGTGCAGCCGATCTGCCCTTCATCTTCATATTCCATAATATATACACGCCCTTTCGTATCGATCGAAAACAGAATCTCCGTAAGAGCCAAATGGATCGATTTGTGCAAATCATTTGTCTGGATAAAAGAATGCAAGGCACGCGACAAGCTCCCCAAATGCCTGAGAACACTATCGACCTGCCCGTTCACAACAGGCCTGTTCTCCTCCTTTTCACTAAAAGGAATCAACTGTAAAATACCCAATACGGTCAACTTGCCGTCGGCTTCCTTTTCCCGTTTATAAATCTTTGTACGGACAAATCTATAACCATAGCAAGTTTTCATCGGAAATATCTGTTCGTATATACCAATACCTTTGAAGAAAGCAAATTCGTTGGCGATACGGTCCCGATAGTCTTCACGAATCAACAAAAGAAAATCTGCTATGGGGATTTTCGGGCCATCCAACTCCAAAAGACTAATCAAATAGTCCGAACAGATATAGCACCTTTCTTCAAAATCAGCTTTCCACCAGCCAACCTGAGCATTATCTAATATTAATTGATACTGGTCTACTTCCATGAATACGACTTTAGTTATCTTTTGTACAAAAGTCGTTATAATAAATCAGATCAACAAATTTTATTCCCCTCAATATTCAAGGCATTTCAACCCTGTAATTTATCATAAAAAAATAGCAGCATAAGCTAATTCCTGCCTATGCTGCTATTTAACTATGGATAAAAAAGCGTTATTTCAACTCTTTAATACGGATATTACGGAACTTAACGGGAGAACCATGACCTAAGAAACCGATATGTCCTTTCTTATTGAACAGACCCGGATGTTCCTTATGGTCGGCAGTACCGTTCTTTGTCGCTTCACGAATATTGCCTTCCATGATCACCACACCGTTGACCGTCACCTTGATATTATCGCCATCGGCTACAATTTCTTCATAATTCCATTCGCCCGCAGGCTTGAAGGCCTTATGATGGTCGGCCTTTGCCGGGATGATTCCATAAACGGAACCATGATGCTGCAAAGGAGTAATATCCTTATAAATCGGATGTTCGCAATCCAGAATCTGGATTTCCATGCCGACATAAGCTGCATCCCCTTCCATCGGGGTACGGATACCGACACCGTTATTAGCACCCGGCGTCAACTGGAATTCGAAGCGATATACGAAATTGCCATATTCGTCTTTCGTATACAAGTTGCCGCCGTAGCTCTTGCTCGGAATCATGGAGATACAACCGTCTTCCAAGGTATAGTCGACCGTATTGCCTGTCCATTCATGCATATTCGTACCGTCGAACAAAACCTTGAAACCTTCCTTTTCTTCTTCGGCTGAAAGTTTGAACGGTTCCTTGCGTTCCAGCTCTTTTACATAAATATTCCGGTAATAAACCTTGCTGCCATGAGCCTGCAATTCGATCTGTTCGATCGGGAAAATCGGCAGCTTGCGATCCCAATAGTTTTCCAGGATCACGTCATCCACGACTTTTTCACCATTCAGCACGACTGTTACACGGTCACCAACCATCTTGATATAAAAGCTGTTCCATTCGCCCAATTTATTATCGGCCACTTTCGATGGCTTGCTTTCGTTCACCTGGTTGTTGTATAATCCACCGGAACCGACCTGTGCCCCTACGTTTACACGTGAAGTATCCCAAATCTGTACCTGAGGCGTACCACGCAGGTAAATACCGGCATCCGCTTCAGGGCCGGCCGGATCGAGCATCCAGTCTACATACATTTCGAAGTCGCCATATTGTTTTTCCGTACACAGGTTGTCGTAACCGCTTCCATCGAATACCAACAGCCCATCTTCGACCTTCCAATCCCGACGCATGTTTTCATCGGCTTTGGCCTGTTCTTTGGCCAATTGTGCCGGTTTCATCTTCGCACGGGCAATCGGGTTCTGTACCAGACCTTTCCAGCCGGTCAGATCCTTACCGTTGAACAAAGAAACGAATCCTTCGCCTTGCGGCATCTCGGCCAGATGTTTCTTGATCGCTTCCTTCTGGTATCCGGCATCCGGATTGTCAAGCACTTCCATCACTTTGTTCAATAAAGCACGGACATTCGTACCCATATACTCTTTATTTCCCAAAGCAATATTCATGACGGCATTGGCGGCAGCCTGCTGTACAGGTTTCTGATCCAGGAATTCACCGGCATACAACATGCCTAAGAATGTTCCGGTATTTTCAATCTGTTGCAGGATCGCGATCTTCTGTGCATCCGTTTTAGCAATTTCCATTGCCTTACGCAGGCTTAACAAACGGTTTTCACCTGTAAATGCCGGATTGGAAACCAGCTTCACATAAGTAGTGAGAGCCGGGTCAAAATAATTGGAAGAGGGGTTTTCTTTGCAGATCGTATATAATTCGTCCGCCACTTCAATACCCTTCCAGTTCAGCAAGGCTTCGAAGGCAGCATCCCGTTTGACACCCGTATTGGAACGGAAACCCTTCACGATCGTTGCCAACGCATCCGGTTGGCCGGTAGAAGACAATACCAGATAATACAAATAATCCTTATTGCCAGCCTGCAACATACGGCGTGTCACCGTTTCGACCCGGTCGGCAGCCGGAAGAGAGGACAATGCCGAAATAACAGCCCGTTGCATAGGAGGAACAGCCAATGCATCAGCCGTTTCCAACATTCCGCACATATTGGTTATATCCCGTTCTCCCACCACATCCTTCAAAGCCACATAAGCCGCGGCTTTCACTTCAGGGGAACCCGTCTGGATCTGATCCAGTACGGTGTTGATATTGGCGGTAGCCTTGCGCATAGCCAACAATTCGAGTCCGGCTATTTTACCCGCATTGGCAGCAGAAGAGACAGCTTTCGCCACTGCCCCGTCGATATCACCGGGGAAGGCAGCCAAAGCATCCTGTCCCAGCAGGACCACCTGCTTGTCATCGCTTTTCAGCAATTCGGCCAACGAAGGAATATAAGACTTATCCCCAATCTTCACCAATGTCCAGGTAGCAGCCTGTTTCACGTCGAAGTTTGCATCACCGAGCTGTTCCAACAGGATTTGCTTGGCAGGAAGATCGAAACGTATTTCCAGATTCCGGATAACGTCGTGTTTGGAGGGCTTCTTGGCCTCGCGTCCGATCCAGTTCAGGATATCCACCTTCAGTTCCGGCTTGGCTTTCGGAACCATTTTCATCAGTTCGATATACAGCTCTTTATCTGTAAAGTTGGAAGCGTAACTTAAAGCCGCGTTCCGGTAGTTCTTGCTCGGATCTTTCATGGCAGCAACGACTATCTTGGAGACTTTGGCCGGCTCCTCGGCTGCTAAAAGTATCTGCAAAGCCGCTTCCCGTGTCTGTTCCTGTCCTGCCTTAGCCGCCTCTTTCTGCAATTTCTTGGCTGCTTTAACAACTCTTGCCGGATCTCCGGGATAAGCCAAACGATTCAACAAAGCGATGTAAGCCTCTGTCGCTCCTGTCTTATCCATCGCATAGCCAGCTTTGGCTGCTGCATCCGCTAAAAGTTCCATTGAGTTATTAGATCCCACACGGCTCAAAGCGTACAACACTACCTTTTGCATATTTGGATCCGAAGCGCCAAGCAAAGCTTGCAAGACAGGTTCAGCCTCATCCACCTGAGCATCGGCAATCGCACGGATCACATCCTTTTGTGTTTTAGGAGAACCTGTTCGGCTCTTCAAGGCTGCAACCAAGGCCTGTCCGGCTTTTTTGCTACCGTTGGCAGCCAGTGCACTGGCAGCGGGACCGCTCAATGACTCATCATTCAGATAAGATGCCAGTACATCTATGCATTCGTCTTTTCCTAAAATCTGAAGTTGGCGGATAATAAACGCTTTCGTTTCGCGCTCATTCACCATTTCCAAAGCCTTCAGATAAGCATTTGCAGTCACTAACCTGGCATTCTCCTCTCCTTTCCCCATGACGTAATGCGTCAAGCCGCTCAAAGCGTAATCGACATTTGCGTTACTGCCTTTGCCCGGAGCATTTATCATGTTTACCAGCATCAGAACACCCTCTTCGCCGGTAGAACTCAAATCACCAATCAGTTTATTGTATGCCGCTTGTTTCGCCGCAGGCATCTGAGCCAACACATCGGCAGCGGTCGTTTTGGCCGTACGGTTGGCCGGGGTCTGCGCCATCAGCATGCTTCCGCATAACAGTAAGGCTGCTATTGATATATATGCTTTTCTCATTATGTTTCGAATTTTGAATGAATTAAATATTCCAGGGTGCTCTCATCGGCTGGTCCAGCAAACGATTTGCAGCCTCGTCGTCAATAAATTCAAGTTTTACCGGATCGAAATTCAGCGTCCGGTTCAGACGCAAAGCCACTGCTCCCATATTGACAATAGTAGCCGAGCGGAAACCATTCCGTTCGTTCAGGGCAAAAGGCTGGCGTGTCCTCACGCATTCGATAAAGTCCGTAACCTGAGGTTCGGGTTCGGGGAAGTCGGCAAGCTTCTTCTCCCAATCAGGAATATCGCATACAAAATTCTTATATACATTACCTTTCGGCCCGGCAATATACGGCGTATTCGGATCACCGAAATCACCACCCCAAAGGATAATCTGGCAACCATCGTCATACGTGTAGGTGATGGAACGCCAAGTACCGACAGCATCCGGATGTTGTTGCGGCGCATCTACTTCGACCTTAACCGGGCTGGTATCGTCTTTACCTAATATATATTGTACGGGATCGATATAGTGCTGCCCCATGTCACCGAGTCCGCCTCCGTCATAATCCCAATATCCACGGAAAGTCTGATGTACACGATGGGCATTATAAGGCTTATAAGGAGCCGGGCCCAACCACATATCATAATCCAGCTCAGACGGAACCGATTGCGGTTCAAGATATTCTTTACCCACCCAGAAAAACTTCCAGTTAAAACCGGTATGCGCACTGATCGTCACTTTCAAAGGCCATCCTAAGAGTCCGCTCTGCACCAGTTTCTTCAACGGCTTGACGGGAGTTCCCAGTCCGTAGAACTGGTCTGTAAAACGGAACCAGGTATTCAGGCGGAACATACGTCCGTATTGCTGTACGGCCTCCATCACACGCTTACCTTCTCCGATCGTACGGGTCATCGGCTTTTCACACCAGATGTCTTTTCCTGCTTTAGCGGCCTCGACAGACATGATGCCATGCCAATGAGGCGGGGTGGCAATATGCACGATATCGACATTCGGGTCCAGAATCAAATCGCGGAAATCATGATAAGCGGCTATTTTTTCCTTCACCAGTTTCTTTCCCAGTTCAAGGTGATTTTTATCAACGTCACAAACGGCAACCAAACGTGTACCGGCATAACCCACATGGCCTCTTCCCATACCTCCGGTACCAATAATACCTTTAGTCAATTGATCACTTGGAGCGATATACCCGTTTCCCAATACGTGGCGCGGCACAATCGAAAAGAGTGCAACCCCTCCAAGGGTTTTCAGAAAACCTCTTCTGCTTGTTCTCATAGTAAAATAATAATTTATATAGATTAGCTACTAATTCTTTCAAAATATAAATAACATCTGACAAATATACTAATTATTTAGTTGATTTTGCAGATGTATTTAATAGATCTTGCAAATATTTGCGGGTTTGGACAACATAATCATGCCGTGCACCGTTTAATTCACATTCGATAGTCAATGCTCCCTGGAAGCCCTGTTTTTTTAATTCCGCGATAACTGCCGGAAAATCGACTTCTCCTGTCGGGATAGGAACCTCGGCTCCCAATTCATACGGATTGTTCGGGTCCGGATATTTACCGTCTTTAGCATGAAACTCCTTGATCAGGCTTCCGAATTGCTTCACGGCATCCAAAGAGTTCGCTTTCCCGTACATTAATAAATTAGCCAAATCGCAATTTACAAATACATTGCCTGTGCCTATATCTTTGATGGCACGGATCAACGTCGTCGGAGTTTCCTGCCCGGTTTCAAAATAAATCATCATATCACGCTCTTTGGCATAATTCGCCAAGTCTTGCATAACTTTAATAAAATCCTTGTATTGTTCGGAAGAGGGATCTTCCGGGATAAAACCGAAATGGGAGTGCATAGCGGGAATCCCAGCCATTGCGCAGAAATCAATCATTTCATGATATACTTCAATTTTTTCTGCCCGTTCTTCTTTTGGAACCAAACCGATCGTAGCCGGTCCCTGCCGGAAGTTCCACTGGTTTTTGCTGCCCGGCACACCGACAACTGTCGTTACCTTGATATTATGTTTCTTTGATGCAGCCTTTACCTTTTCAGCAAACTCTTTCGTAAATGCGTTTTTTCTATAATTAAGTTCACAAGAGCCGAATCCCTGATCATGCAGATCCTTAAAGCTTTTATCTATATCGCTCAAATCATATTGGATAACTCCGATCGTTATTTTATCTTGAGCCATCATTCCGGAACACATGAACAGCAAAGCAAAAATCAATAAAGAGAATTTAGTTTTCATCGCCTGACACAGATTAAGTTAATAAATAATAGAAAATAAAAAGAGGGACAACCAAAGGGGTTGTAAGTCTTTTTGGTCTCCCTCTTCATATATAAAAAACAAAAGTAATAATTTATTCCATTGTGGGGTTAAAAGTTCCGCCCCAATTATTATTTTGTTCGAGATTTGGATTTTCATCAAGGTTGACTTTCTGAATCGGGAAGAAATAGAAAGACTCTTCAATTACGAATTCTCTTTCTGCCGCTTCCGTATAAGGAACTTGATGGATGACATAACGAAAATCGCCTGTTGTCAATTCGTTGTTGTTCATCTTTGTTCTTGCCGTATTCAAATTCATATCAGTTCCATCCGGATTGATAGCAATCGCTTCAATGCCATGCTTAGTCCAACCGGCCAGTTTCATCATGTTACGCGTACGACGCAAATCCCAAAAACGATGACCTTCGAAACACAGTTCTATATTTCGCTCATCCAGAATTGCCTGGCGAATTGCTTCACGGCTACCAACATTCAAGCCGTAAAGCCCATCGCTTCCTACTTCAATTCCGGCACGTTTCCTAATTTGTTTCAACATTTCGACAGCCACATCCGAATGACCTGTTTCATTAGCAGCCTCGGCATAAATAAACATCACTTCAGCAAAACGCATCAGGATATAATCGATATCATACGTCATAACCTTGTCCTGAGTCAATGTCAAATCTGCTGCTTTATAAATATAAAGACCAGAAAAAATATCATTATTCACGGCGTTTGTATGCGCAGCAGGATTCACACCATACTGGTCATCCGGACTACTAATGCCCAACGCATTATACTGTCTGTAATCGGAAGGCTTTCCTGCCACGGGATATTCACGGCCATTATATAAACATACATTATTAAAACGAGGATCTCTATTCAACCAGAAAGATTTTAATAAAGCCTGTTCATCACTTACATAATATTTTCCGGTCGGATCATCATAACGCTTACCATCCATCATCGGAAAATTTTTGACAAATTCCCAAGTCGGATTATTATAAGGTTTATCACGACTGACAGATGCCGGACGCGTCGTATATTCCCAAGACGAAGTTTTGTTCGGATTCGAATTCACTACGGCAAACACAACTTCCGGTCCCTGCTCTTGTATCCAGATATCAGCATATTCAGGAGTTAATGAAATACCTTTAGCAACACAAAAGTCATAGGCTTCTTTTGCAGCAGTATAAGCCTCATCCCAATAAGGATTACCATACGGGTTACTCGGATTGAATTGCGGTGAAGCTTTCAACAACAACGCCTTAGCTTTCCATGCTTTAGCAAAACACTGGTCTATACGACCATAATCTGCAGAACTGCCTGCAATCTTCTCCGGCAATAAAGTTATGGCGTGATCCAGATCTTCAACCATAAATTGAAAACATTCCGGCGTAGAATTACGCTTCACATACAAATCATCCTTGTCTTTATCCTGAGGAATTTTAATATAAGGGACACCGCCATGATGTAGAACCATCCAATAGTAAGTATAAGCACGCATAAAATAAGCCTGCCCCAATAACTCATTGGCTGTTTTACTATCCAACAAACCTTCTTCCAAGCGTTTAATCGCTTCATTAATATGGCGAATCGTCGTATAGTCCCATTTTTTATAAGAACCACCTGTTTCCGTAATAGTTCCCAAATACCAAGGCATACCCGTCACTTGTTCGGAGTTATTATCAGCTCCGGCACTCCAGTTACCAAAACACTCCGAATAAAGATTATTCACATACGCTGTTGCCAGGCTGGCATCATCCCAGACCATAGATTCATCATAGCTATTCAGGTTATCGATATCCAGCGTATCGCAACCTGTCACCATTCCGCCTAAAACAAGAACGGTACTGATTATTGCATATTTAATTTTTTTCATTTTCATATTCTTTCCGATTTAAATTTAGAACGAGAAATTAAGGCCAAAAGAAAATGTTTTCATCAACGGATATGAATCATAATATTTCTGTTCAGGATCCAAAAATTCCGTTACTGCCGAAATGCAGAATAAGTTGGTTGCATTAGCAAATACCTGAGCATGGGAAATACCCAATGGACGAAGAATTGCTTTCGGTAAATCATAACCGATATTCAAATTTTTCAAACGGAGATAAGCACCGTTACGCATCCAAAAACTGGTGTTTCCAGCTCCTGATTCATACCAGCTTGAACCTACGATACGCGGGTAAACGCCATTCGGATTATATTCCGGATCATATACTTTGTCGCTTGTCCAAATCGGAAAATAGGGACGGACAGCACCACCATGCTGATAAAAACCACCATCGACACCACCGACAAAACGGTCATATTTGCCGACCCCCTGGAAATGGACATCAACAGTAATACCTTTCCATTTAATATTACCGCCAAAACCATAATTAATACGTGGTGTTCCATTTTCACTCAATAAATTATAAGCATCATTGCCATCGATACGGCCATCAGGTCCTTCCGTATAACCATCGCCACGCGTATCTTTATACAAAATACCACCTAAATAAGGATCCCGTCCGAATTGCTTGAAACCTGTTGCCTTCAAAGCATCCACCTCAGCCTGATCCGTCAGCAAGTGATCGGCAATCAAACCAGTCAATATACCATTCGCTTTACCAACCGGCGACAATGCATGCAAATTTCCTCCTTCCTGATAAGTAGCAGAAACATCTAAAACGTCCCATTTATCACGGGCAAAACCTAAATTCACATAAGCAGAATAATCGATTGCTCCGTTAGCAGCCTTATCCATCCAGGTCAAGGCCAGTTCACCGCCTCTCCAAGAACGCTCTGCATAGTTTTCAGGAGCTAAAGACTGTCCATAAGTACTCGGAAGCGTCACTGTACGCGGTCCAAGAATATCGACCTCTTTACGATAGAAGGCATCGAACGTACCAGATAAACGATTATTAAAGAAACCGAAATCCAAACCTCCATTATAAGTAGTAGAAGTAGCCCAAGTCAACATCGGATTGGGAGTCGCGCCTGCCGTAATCGTATTAGCCAGATTGCTTCCAAATATATATGTGCCACCCGTATTATATTTCTGTAAATAAGAAAAAGCCGTAATTTTATCGATCGGATCTTTGCTCAAATCCAAATCATTACCGGTCGTACCATAAGATGCACGCAATTTCAAATTACTTAACCAACCGGATGTCTTCTCCATAAATGGTTCTTGGCTGATACGCCATGCGGCAGATACGGACGGGAAGAATCCCCAGCGATGTCCGTCTGGGAACAACGTGTTGCCATCATAACGGAAAGAAAACTCGGCAATATATTTCTGGTCGAACGTATAATTGAAACGTCCTATCCAGGAAAGACGCCCACCGGTATATTCTTCTGCATCCCCCCAACGGCGTTCTGCATCTTTAGAATAATTAAACATCTGGTCAATATTGGCAAGCGGTTGTTCAGCTTTCGCTTGTGTCCACTCTCCTCCATTTGCAGCCTGTTCAAAAACAATCATACCACCGACATCATGTTTGCCGAACGTATTTGCATAGTTTACAAACCAGTTGAATTGTTCTGTCCACAATTGCTTCATACGATAATCCAGATTCTCATAATTCTGGGAAAAGTTAAACGTATTATATTCATTCAGATTCAAAGGAGCCGGCAAAAAGCGGTTTCCTTCGGGATCTGCCTGCTGGAACTTGTAGTTTTTCTGGAAGGTCATAAATCTCTTACGAGAATAGTCATGTCCGATATAACTCCCCACGATCTTCGAACTCAAGCCTTTCGTGATAAAGTCAAGATTGAAGTCAAACGAAACAATACCGTTCATATTACGACGACGAGTTTTCAAATAACGATCACCCACCACTTGGTCTACCGGATTCCATCCTTGCCAAGAACCATAATCCTGGTAGATCGGGTAATCCGTAATAGTAGCAGACGGAGTACCATCCAAGTTAGAATAAAACGGTGTTGTTTTCATCGCATTGAACGTACAACGATATAAATCATATACAGCCTGATCGTCATCATCCGAGAACGGCCAATAGAAACGTTTATCATTAGATTGGTTTGCATCCAAATTTACATTCATCTTGATATATTTGCTCAATTCCATCGTTAAATTCGAACGCAAAGAAAATTTCTTATTTTCCAAAGAGACATAAGAACCTTCTTCAGCCAGGAAAGATCCCATTACATAATATTGAACCTTATCACTACCACCCGTCACGCTCAAAGAATGTTTCGTGTTCCAAGGATTCTGCCAGATATAATCATTGACATTATAGTTAATGTTGTTATCACGGAAATAAGCATATTCGGCTTCACCATTAGGTTCTTTCGTCCCCTGAAAACGAGCAACGGCATTTTGGTAATCCAAATCGTCGATAGCCGTCCATCTATCTGCAAACAGTTCCTGAGTAGACTTACTGAAAGCATAGGAACCTTGATAATTGAAAACCGGCTTTTGGTTCTTTACACCCCCTTTAGTCGTCACTAAAACGACACCGTTACCGGCAGCAGATCCATAAATAGAAGCAGATGCCGCATCTTTCAAGAAACTCATCTGGTCGATTTCGTACGGTTCCAGATTATCAAAAGCCTCTTTATCACGGATCACACCGTCGATTACAAACAACGGATCACCAAAACCTCCACGCATACGGATTTCAGAAGAAGACCCCATCAAACCGGAATTACCGGTAATAGTTGCACCCGGAGCACGTCCAGCCAATGAGTTTGACAAGTTCGTATTAGGGATAACGGACAATTCTTCCGCTTTCACATTTGAGATAGAGCCTGTCATGTTCACTTTCTTCTGTACACCATATCCTACTACCACCACCTCGTCCAACTTTTGAGTATCTTCGTGCAAAGTGATCTGGTAGGTTGTCTTATCCTTCGTTACTTGAATCGCCTGATCGAGATACCCGATATATGAAATCAACAAAGTGGCTCCATCAGGAATTCCATCCAACGTAAATTCCCCATCAATATTTGTGATCGTTCCAACCCCTGCTCCATCTTTCAAGACAATATTCGCACCGATAACCGGCAATCCGGTATCATCGACAACAACGCCTGAAATAATTTTTTTCTGCTGTTGCATCACAGCCATAACAGGTTCAGACTGGACACTTCTTCTTGTATTATTATCCTTCAGGAATACACGGTTATTTACAATCTTATAAGAGATACCCGTATTTTTAAATACCTCTTTCAGAACATTTTCTATATGTTCGTTTTTAAGGTTAACAGAAATCTTGGATATTTTCTTATTCAATAAAGTTTCATCATAAGAAAATTCATATCCAGTCTGTTCGCTAATACTCCGTATGACAGTACCGACCGTTGTCTGATTCAAGGCCAGTTCCAGATTCACATACAAAGAATGCGCATCGCTTGTCGCCATGGCGGGCGATGCGGCTGACAAAAACATTGCTAATGTCGCAATTGATGCTTTTTTAATCATACATGTGATTCAATAATGTTAGTACTAAGTTTTTAAGTTATAGTTTTCTTTTGCTTGTGTGTGTTTTGCTTTTCTGTTCTGTTATTTCACCATAGGCACTTCCTTTTTATTATTCATATATAAAAACCTCATCCCCCTCTATCCTGTATCGGATAGGGGCCAAAAACTTCAAGAGTTTCAGGATGTCAGGCAAGCTTTCATCCTCGTTGATCACACACCGGAACTTGCGCTGGGCAAGCTTCGATGATTCCAAATTTATGTTCACATTAAATTTTACGGAGAGTTGGTTGACTATTTCCCTGAGCGTGACATTCTCGAAGACGAACTGGTTCAGTCGCCACGCCGTACATATATTCACATCCACAACCTCTGTGGCATATTCGTTTTTACGATTGTTATACGTCACCTTTTCTCCCGGCGACATATCTAAGACAGCTTTCCATTGCTTATCGAGTAAGGCAACTTTGCCTCTCGCTAAAACGGTTTCTACGTTCTGGTGTTCCTCGTCTGTTTTAACATTGAAAGCGGTTCCAAGAACCTTGATATTCACATAATTCGTTGAAATATATAGTGGAGATTGTGCATTCTTTGCAACGTCAAAGAATGCTTCTCCTTGCAAGGAGAGTTTACGATTGTCTGCCGTAAAAGTTTCGGGTATTTTCAGAGAGGAACCCGATTTTAACCAGGCAGTCGATCCATCCGCAAGTTTTATTTTTTTTACATCTTCACTTTGCTTCACCGTAATCGTTACATAATTGTCAGGTTTCAAATAATCCCATCCCACATAAGAAAAAGAAACAAGTAGCAAGACTACGGCTGCATACCTCATCACAGAACGAAATATTTGAAATCGTCTTCTACTATCTATCTTGACATTCAATCCATTCAACGCCTTTTCTATATGTTCAGGCGTATTATATTGAGTAAACTTCCACGAAACGCGAAGTTTTACCAATTTAGAAAAAATATCTTCATTCTCAATTGATAACACACGCCACCTTTCCACTTTTTCCATTTCTTCAGGAGAAAGTGTATCGGTCAAATATTTCGCTAAAAGTCTATAATCAAAATCCATTTTATTTCCTTTTACTTAATGCTAAACGAACAACTCGGAAAAAATACTGAGAAACAATCCAAAATTAATCTAATCTTAACATTCCTTCCAATAAACCCGTCGATCGAAATATTACAAAAAACAATTTTACGGATCAAAATGGCTAACACATTGAGTTTACGGATAAGAGTTTTTACTGTCAATTTGATTTATTTAAGGCCATTCTTATAACGCGCAGATCTTTCTATTTTCCCATTTCAGCCTCAATACTGCGTGATTCCACATAAGTCTCCCGAAATCATCTAAATGATTTTTATAATGATCTGAATGGTTTTGAAAAACCATTCAGACAATTCAGGCAAACGATCAGGATAAAAACAGAAAATCATTCAGATGATTTCGCTGAACGCTTCGAAACAAGCTCGGAAACGACTGTGAAAAGGCTGGTAAAAGCCCCGAAGATACCATTTTAAGAGCTGGAAGTTCTTTCGAAAAAACCGTTTTACAACTAACGTTTTGGCTAAATTTTCACCCTTCCAGCTAACACTTTCCAGAAATTATACCACACAACAAGCAAAAGGATTCATATTATGGAGAATACGAACATAATGATAACCCTAAACTACTCCTCCTTCCTCTATTTGTAGATACCATGACAAAGGCACGGATAGAAGCAAATCTCTATACGGCTAACATAACAAATTGTCAATTTGCTATCAAGACTACCACACCGAACGGTCTTCATGCAGCTATTAATTTTAATGAGGGTGTGTCAAAAATTCAGTCCGCCATGACAAAACTTTGACACCCCCTCACTTAAAATAGTTTAGTACCAAAATCATTACTCCTCCATAAGAATAAGATCAATTCCAACTTATCCACCATTGCTGAAGAACCGAAATAACAGAGATTATTTTGCCGTATATGATTTTTTTGTAACGACTTTACCATCCAAATCAAGAACCACCAGATTCATCTGATCACCATTAGTCTCCACAGAAACCACACTGTTATTTGAATTTACCAATACCGGAAATTTGATACCGGCACTCGGTTCCTCATATTTGTTCCGATGGAGGTGTCCGCATAACATCAGATCCACTCCGAGTTCATTCAGGATAGGTACGAATTTCTTCAGGACGTCTTTCTGTCCATGCCAGATATTGAGGTCAGCAGAAGGAGGCATATGTGCAATGACAACTTTAAATTTAGCCTGCTTGAAATCTTCATTTTTATATAATTCCTTCATCCATTCCACCTGGTCCGTACGATAACCGTCATAATCGGTAATACCGCTGTACTCGATATCGGAATCCGGTTTGTCTTCCCCCGTATCCAACATAATGAAACATACAGGCCCCTGTCTGAAAAGATAATACAGGAACGGTTCTTTCGGAGAGAAATATTTCTGGAACGAAGTAGCAAATTCTCCCCGGGTTTCATGATTGCCACGTGCATAGTACATTGGCTTTTCGGAAGCAAACAAATCGATACTTTCTTTCATGAACCCGTTGAAAATAGTTTCCCGATCCTGAAACACAGAGACCATATCCCCATTAAAAATAATCAAGTCCTTATCTTTATAACCGGCAGTATTCAGCAGTTTCGTGATAATACCTTCACGACCATGAATATCATTAATCATCGCAAAACTTGTCTCTTTCTTCTGCGAATCACAAGTTGTAAACGTCAATGCTTTCTTTTTGTAGACATCCGAGGCTGCTACACGTCCGTATATGACAGAAATACCTTCGTGCGACAAGACTTCCTGCGCATAGATGCGATACCGGTATGTCGTACCGGGAGTCAGGCCTTTGACCTTAACTGTATGAAGTAAAGAGGTGTTCTTAACTCCGTTAGTCGTATCGAAATATTTAGGCCGTTCCTCTCCGTAATAATGCGTCCCATCATCCGGAGCCAATTCCACCCAACCGATGGAAGGTTTATCCGCTTCCCAGACAATGGTCGCTTCATTCTCTTTTACATTCTGCAAATAAGGCCCGTAAAGAATCTTTATCTGCGCAGTTGCCACCTGAGTGGCAACTGTGAGTAAAAGGACATATATCAATTTTTTTATATACTTCATTGTAAATAAGTTTTATTGATCTATTAATAACCATCGTTCTGAACCAATTGAGGGTTCGCATCCATTTCTGCTTGCATAATAGGCAGATGGAATTGCTTCTTGTCGAAATAACGCACTTCTACCAAGCGGTCTTCGCGAGAAGCATTCACATCGATCACGGCACGACGGTCCGGATCCGGTTCGTCATAATCGACGGTTCCACACAAACGATACAAGTCACCCGGCATAACAGTCTCTGCTACTTTCTTTCCGGTTTTGGCTCCGCTCTTGTCGTATTCGTCCCAGCGAACGATATCTTCAAAACGGAAACCCTCACCGGCCAATTCTATCGTGCGTTCCCTTCTTACCAGTTCGCGAACTTTGGCCTGTGTGTCGTATTTGGAACGGTCGACAGCAATATGCCCCCCGCGCAAACGTAGCCGGTCGATAATATTCATCGCTTCTTGTAAATCCTGATTCAGTTCGACCAAACACTCGGCTTTCGTCAACAGTATTTCCGCATACCGGAAAATAATCGGACACAAGGCATCGTCGTTCATGGAAGTAGAATACTGTCCTTGGTTGGGATACAAATATTTAGCCCACAACATGCCGGTATGAGACGCATTATCTGCCGCCGTATAATAATCCTTATTAGAAGAACCGCCCGGCAAAGTCTTGTCAAGAGTATTGAAAATTCGCGGTACATTATTACGTCCTACCCAATCCAATCCGGAATAGATAACCGTATTTTTCAATCGCGGATCACGATTGTAGAACGGGTGGACCGGATCATAGCCGGAACCGGCTTCATCGATCGACTTGCCATCTGCCATTTCAAACATGTCGACCATGTTTTGAGTCGGGACAAAAGAGGCCCAACCGCCATCCGAATTGTTATAGAAACGGATCACGTCACCATATTTATAAGTGGTTTGAACATGTTCGTAGGTACAAATAATTTCTTTCGAGTTTTGTCCGGACATAGAAAACATATTCAGAAAATCCGGATCCAATTCGTATTGGTTCAGAGCGATCACTTTATTTGCTGCATCCAGCGCCTCCGAATAATTACCCCACAACAAATTGAAGCGTGCGATCATCGAGAGGACCGTACCTTTGGCAATGCGTCCCTTTTCGGCCGGTTTCTCAGCTATATGTTCGGCGCTCCACATCAGGTCGTTCATGGCATGCTCTTTCACTTTTGCTTCCGGCTCACGCGGAAGTTTGGCATCGTCAGCCGTTGCAGGTACAAAATCCATAATAACGGCATCCCCGTACCAAGTTGCCAGGTAAGCATGGCTATATCCCCGAATTGCCCGTACTTGTGCCAGAAAATCATTCTTCTTCGTTTCCGTCATGGCAGATGCCGGAACCAAATCGATATTTTCAATTACGAAATTACAACGGCGTATCGTTTCATACTGCCTCCAATAATTCGGAGCCGCAGTTGGAGAAACGCTACCTCTCCCCATGTTTCTCATGTTAGAAGCGTTCGTATAATTGAAACCGATATCCGAATAGCTGTCTTCGTAGAAGATGAACTTCGACCCGACATAGTTATTCACCCACCAATTGTATGCAGCGGTTACAGCAGCATCGACATCCTCGGAGGTGTTCCAGAATGTGTTTGTCGTCAACTGATCTTTCGGATTCAAATCAAAAAAATCATCACAAGAAGTAAAGACTCCCGCCCCGACAAGACAAAGGGCGAGACTGAATATTTGTTTTAGTTTCATATTGTAATCATTTAAAACGTTACATTAATACCGATAGAATGGCTTTTATTAATCGGATAAATATCCAAATTGCCAGAAGAAGACTCAGGATCTGCGTTGAAAGGCAGGCTGTCGAAAGTGAAAAGGTTCTCGCCTGTATAGTAAATCTTCGCATTGGCGATTCCTAATTTATTCGTAACAACCTTCGGGAACGTATAACTGAAATTGATATTCTTAATACGCAAATAATCCGTATTCATAGCCCAGAAAGAAGAACGGCATTTATTAGGTGCACTAACGGAATTTTCTTCCAAGAACAAACGAGGCCATTCTGTGTTCGTATTTTCAGGAGTCCAAGCCTCCAGCCAGTTCGTACTCGGATGCGAAGTATCACCAATAAAGGAGCCGACAACATCTCTTGTGAAATAGCGATTTGTACCTGTCACACCTTGCATAAATACCGACAAATCAAAATTTTTCCATCCTGCACTCAACGTCAGGCCATAGGTCGTTTTAGGTTGTTGTGTACCTTTGATCACACGATCTTTTGAGGAAAGTTTCCCGTCTCCGTCTGCATCCTTAATACGGAAATCACCCGCTTTGAAAGGAGCCGACCACGGATTACCATATTGCTTTTCATAGGCAGCAGCCTCTTCATCACTCTGGAATAATCCGTCTACCTCATAGACATAAAATGATTGATAGGGTGCACCGACACGGTTAATCAGATAATCGTCGATAATCTCATTGACACCGGCCAAATCCAGCAACTTATTCTTGTTGTAGGAGAAATTCGCATTGACTCCCATTCTCCAATCCTTATTGAAGGAATGGTTCCAGGCGAAACTTGCTTCCACACCGCTGTTTCGTAAAGAACCTTTGTTGTCCTGATAGGTTCCCGATATACCGAATGTATCGGAAACGGGAATATCCATAATGATGTCGGATGTCTTGCGGTTATAATATTCGACGCTCAACATAAACTCGTTCAAGAAATTGGCATCAAAGCCGATCCCCCAGTTTGTCGAATTTTCCCAGGAAATAGTCGTTACCTTATGGCTTACAACCGTGATACCCTGGTGAACCGTTCCACCGAACGGGAAGTTTTTACCAATATATAAAGTAGGCAAATAGGGATAATATTCATCCGATACGGCATCCTGGTTTCCAAGCAATCCCCAAGATCCTCTGAACTTCAAAGACTGCAACCAGCTTCGCGTGTTTTCCATAAAATCTTCTTCCGAAATACGCCATCCGGCGGAGAAAGAGGGGAAATATCCCCAACGATAGCCCTTTGCAAAACGGGAAGAAGCATCGGCACGGAAATTAGCTTCCAACAGATATTTACCTTTGTAGTCGTAATTGAGACGTCCGAAGTAAGACAATAAAGCCAGTTCACGAGAATAACCGCTATTGGTTTGTGTCGAAGAATCGCCACCGTTCAAATCGGTCACTTCACTGTTTGGGAAACTCTTACGAAAGGCTTCTAATTTCCGGTAATCATACTTTTCGATCTTATAACCTGCCATCGCTTTGAAATGATGGTCCTGGTTAAAAGTCTTGTCATAATTCAACAATGCATCCAACGTATAACGACTCCATCTCGAAATCGTTTCCGTCAACTGATCCGGCCCGTGATAATTAACGTCGTCATACCAACATTCCTTGCGGTAATCTTTCGTTTCCTTTATATTCGTCACATAAGCGCCCTGCAATGTAAAAGTCAGGCCGTCTATAATATGATAGTCAAAGGACAGCACTCCAGAGAAGTTCTGCTGCAAATGATATTTCCGGCTGTCGATGTCCAGCCAAGCAGCCGGGTTTCCATCCGATATCGAACCGTAAGAACCGTCTTCTTTTTTATATGGAATCCAGGGAGCTATACGATTGGCTTGCCATATAAGTTGGTTAGAACCTCCTCCATAAGATGCATTTGGTTCGGAATATTGGTTATGGATAAAGGCCATATTCGTACGCATCGTAAATTTATCAGATAGCTTAATATCCAAATTCGTACGCAGATTGAACTGGGAACGGTCGGAATTCTTCATCGTTCCCTCCTGTCCTAAAAAGCCGGCCGAAGCCATGTATTTCACGTCCTCGGAACCTCCGCTGACATTAAGATTATGTTTATGCAGAAATCCAGTCCGGAAAATATAGTCTGTCCAAACCGTATTCGGATGGCCATAAGGATCTGTTCCATCCTGAAATAAACGGAGATCGTCATCTGTAAAACGAGGAGATGCGCCGTCCTGTGTCAACAACTGGTTATACAAACGGGCATAATCATAAGAACTCAGACGATCGATCAAAGTCGACACATTCGAAAAACTGACATTACCATTGTAAGAGACTGTCGCTTTACCGGTTTTCCCTCGTTTGGTCGTAACCAGGATTACACCATTGGCAGCCTTAGAACCATAGATGGCAGCCGAGGCTGCATCTTTCAAAACAGAAATAGATTCGATATCGTTAGGATCGATCGAATCGAAAGTTCCGGTTTCAATGCCATCCACCAAAATATACGGATTGGCGTTGTTCAAGGTTCCCACCCCGCGAACACGGATAGTCGAACCGTCATCTCCGGGCCTTCCCGTCCCGGATGTTATCGTAACCCCCGGAGTCAATCCCTGAAGGGCAGAAGATACATTCGTCACCGGCCGGTTGATCAATTCGTCTTTGCCAATCGTACTCACCGCCCCTGTCAGGTTTACTTTGGTTTGTGTACCATAGCCGACAACAACTACCTCATCCAGATTCTGTGTATCTTCGTGAATCGTAATTTTGTAATCGCTCTTGCCTTTTGTTACGGCAACCTCCTGGTCTACATAACCGATATAGGAAATCATCAATGTCGCACCGTCTTCAATGCCTTCCAATGTAAAATCACCGTCGACATTTGTCACCGTACCGACACCGGCACTTCCTTTCACAATGACATTCGCCCCGATAACGGGAAGACCGGTATTATCGATAACCGTACCTCTGATTGTCCTCCTGGCCTGTTGAACACTTGCTAAAGACACACTTTTTGTCTTTGCGTTATCTTGCAGGAAAACCCGGTTATCGACTATCCGATAAGAAATATCCGTATTCTTAAAGACTTTCTTTAAAACACTTTCGATGTGTTCATTTTTTACACGGACGGATACTTTAGAGATTTCTTTACTCAAGATGGATTCATCGTAAGAAAATTCATAGCCAGTTTGCTGGCTGATACTTTGTATGACCATACCTACAGTTGTCCTGTTCAAAGACAATTCCAGATTCACATACAAAGTATTCGCTTCATTTACCGCCATTGCAGGCGATGCTGCGACTAAGAATGCTGATAATGTCGCAATAGATACTTTTTTATTCATACCATGTGATTCGTTTTTGTTAGTACTATAAAAACCAGTTAACTTTTTACCGGGCACACCCGTACCCGCCAATAACACTTCCTATACCGGACAGCGCTTTTTATTAACCGCTGCAAAGGAATATCCCCGATATTACGGAACCGTTTACATCAGATTACATTTCAATTTCCCATAGACATTCATTTTTTTGTTTGTTTTTCAGATATATAAATTTCGGAACTCTCAATTCGATAGGTAATCGGCGCCAGATAGCATAACTGCTCCAGAACATCCGGCAAACGCTCGTCTTCATTTATCACGCAACGAAACCGGCGTTGAGCCAACTTCGACGACTCGATGTTTACATTTACATTATATTTGATTGATAATTGGTTGGCGATTTCACGAAGTGTAGTATTTTCGAAAACCAGTTGGTTAAAGCGCCATGTCGCACAAACATTCACATCGACATGATCCGTAAAACAGGTATTTTCATTCCAGGAATAGGCGACCCGTTCTCCTGGATTCATTTCTATGATTTTCTTTCCGTTCAGGGTGTGCAGGCTGATACTACCTCTTACCAAAACGGTTTCGACAGACTTATTCCCGGCATTGACATTGACGTTAAAGGAAGTTCCATGTACCTCTACCTTCACATAATCGGTAGCAACGATAAATAGCGATTTAGCATTCTTTGCGATGTCAAAGAATGCTTCTCCTTGCAAGGAGACCGTCCGGTTAACGGAACTGAATGACTGCGGTATTTTCAATTCGGAATTTCCTCTCAACCAAACAACCGAGCCATCATCCAGCGTCACTTTTTTCACGCCTTCACTATCTCCTAAGGCTATAGTCACATAAGTTTCCGGCTTAAAATAATTCCATCCGACAGATGAAAACGAAACAAGCAGTATAATAATAGCTGCATATTTCAGCAAAGAACGTACAATTCGATAACGCCTTGTCCGGTTAATCCGGGTATTTATCTTTCCCAAAGCCATATCAATCCGCTCGTTATCCGCATATTTCGCGGCATTCCACGAAAGACGCAAACGGAACACTTCCGAGAAAACAGTTTCATTCTCAGCCGACAAATCACGCCACCTCATCACCTCCTCCATTTCTTCTTGGGAGAGGCTGCCGATCAAGTATTTTGCTAAAAGTGCGTAATTAAACTCCATTTTTCACCTTGCTATATAAGCTAAACGACCAACGACGAAAAACTACTGAGCTAAAATGATTTTTTTTTCGTTTATCTTATCAAGCGTGTATGCCATGCGAAAGAAGAATGGCACAAAGCATATAATAGTCGTTCCTGGACATATGCCCCTTCAGGAACCGGAGTGCCAAATACAAATGGCTCTCCACCGTACGCTGCGGTATCCGGGTTTGCTCCGCAACTTCTTTAGTCGTCAGCCCTTTTATATAGGTAAGGATGAAAACTTCACGACGCTGTGCGGGCAGGTGTTCCAGCAATTCATACAAATGGCGGTAGAAATCTTTAACGGAAAGCTCTTCTATAACTGGATTGTCGCCTTTCAACAGGTTTTGATAATCTTCCAAATATTTCTCGTAAGTATGAGAATGGTATTTTTCAATCGAGAGGTTTTTCTTGAAATAGTCCAGGCAACGGGTATAAGCGGATTGAAAAAGATAGGAATGGAAACCCTCACTGACATATAGCTTTTCATGGTTTTCCCAAACATACAGGAAAACATCCTGAACAATATCCTCCGCTGCTTTTTGCTCAACCATAGAAGCAACATAAGCCATCATTCGAGGATAGTAGTAGCGGAAAACGCCATTAAAGGCTTCTCTATTCCCCTTCTTCAGTTCATACAATAAAGAAATATCGAACATATTACCAGCGATTTAAGTCCATTCTATTAACATCCCGCCTACAAAAATAATAATATTTTTACTAACTTTGCTTATTCAGCAACATTCTCCTCTGATAAAATGCCAGACAACAATTAACTCTTAGAATTTCTTTATCAGGAAAGACGGGTTTACCCTCAGATAGATCCCGGCAGAAAAACTGGTTTTGGCAAACGATTTATAGCCATCTTGCTCCGTGCCGCGAAAAACGACAGGCAGATGTTCATAGATATCCAGATCAACGCCAAGCGAGAAACCTTTTGCCAGCTCACGCGAATACTCCAAGCCAAAGTATAACATGGAAGGATCTTCAAAAGTAAGACTTTCATCGGATGTCGAGACAGCCCCATAAAACGGACTGCCGAACATGGAAATAAACTTATGGCATCTCCAATAGGAAGTCTTCACACGGAAATCATAAATATCGGCAGACGCACGTGCATACACGCCATAGCCGCTATCGAAAGGCCATATTTTACCTGCCTGCTGATAATAGCCGGTAACATCCAGTTCCACATTTACATTCTTGAATATCTTACGGCCTGTGTTCCACACGCCTCCGACTCCGATAGCACCGTTCATCAACGTCTGGACAGAATTGGTCAGGATCGTATCGATCTCTCCTCCCCGATGCTGGGCCAAAGCTTGCAAAGGGGCATAGAAATGAAAACGCGAATCCGGATCGTTAAACTTGAAACGAGTAGACAACCCGACCGTAAATGCTTCCTGGTGGACATCTTCCCTGAAAATAAAACTTTCCCAATTTACCCACGCATCCAAATCGAACCGGCGGGAATTATATAACAATTGCAATCCCATCTCCGGATCGGCGAGCATATTCAACTCCGGATTGTACAACGGCTCTATCAGATTGTGGTTGGCCGCCCCATACAAATCGCCCAGCACGATATTCACATGGTCGGACAAGGCCACCTGCGCCCGGAACCAGGGAAGTGCATGAAAACCTTTCTGGAACTGATCTCCTTTCCAATGTGCAATATCCTGATAAGCCATATTCGGATAGCGATTCGCCCCCCAGAAACGTTGTAGATGCACACCTGCTTCGAGTTTCAGCATTTCCAACGGATAATAGACCGCCTTTGCCTGCAACCAAAGCCCCGGCAGCGTATAGCCTTTCATAAAGGAACCAGTATATTCATCATCCTTAAAGAAACTCAGATTATCTATTTCGACCGAAAGCTCCCCCTTCTTTTCCGGATCGATCCGGTAATCCGTCTTGAAAACGCAGTCCGGAATCTGGGCATGAAGTGTATCAATAAATGAAGTTCCGGCCAAACAGAACAGGAGGCGCAGGCTAATGCGCAAACAGGAAATATTTAAAAGACTTTTCATCGATTGCAAATTTAAGTGCAAACGTAACAATTAAAAAGGAATAAACGAAGAACGGGGATATAGAATCTTGTCTATATCCCCGTTCATATACTTTGATGCTATATTTATTAGCGTCTCGGTGTTGCTTCTTTTACAACCATCTGGCGGCCTTCGTATTCAGCGCCATTCAATTCTTCGATAGCGTTTCTTGCTTCGTTTTCGTTAGGAAGTTCTGCGAAAGCAAAACCTTTAGAACGACGAGTGTCACGGTCAATGATCAATTTAACTGATTCAACTGTACCATACTCTTCCAAAACCTGTTGTAAGTCTGATTCTCTAACCCGATAGTTCAGGTTACCAATGTAAATATTCATACAAAAAATGATATAAAATAATTAATAAAAAAATTGAAACAATAAAACTTTTAGGAAAGATCAATGTCTGCTAAATCATATTCTGCAATGAATATTAAGTCGGAGATAAAGAACTACACAAACAGTTTTGCTTGTCGGGTACAAAGGAAAGCATTAAAAATGGATATTGCACTATAAAACCGGAAAATTTATTCATAACAATCCAAAAAAGATGCATTCAACATACTTTCCCTGGTGAACAGCCCTATTATCATAGGGAGTTAGAAAAAGAGGCTCTTATACATTAATACGTGAAAAAAGCCTATTTTATAGTATTTCTGACCAATTAAGCCGACATATAGCCTTTTATGTCTCAACCAGAAAGCCTAATTTTGCCCCAATCATTTTGAACTTAATTTGACATGGAAAAAATCGAAGTTAAAGAAGCCAAGGGAAAGCTTGGTATTCTGGTTGTTGGGGTAGGCGGCGCAGTTGCCACTACTATGATTACAGGTACGTTGGCTGCACGTAAAGGATTGGCAAAGCCTATCGGCTCAATCTCACAGTTAGCAACAATGCGTTTAGAAAACGGAGAAGAAAAAGCGATCAAAGATATTGTTCCTCTGACCGACCTGAATGACATCGTTTTCGGCGGATGGGATATTTTCCCTGATAATGCATACGAAGCGGCCATGTATGCAGAAGTCTTGAAAGAAAAAGACCTGAACGGCGTTAAAGACGAATTGGAGGCAATCAAGCCGATGCCGGCCGCATTCGACCATAACTGGGCAAAGCGTCTGAACGGCACGCACATCAAACAAGCTGCTACCCGCTGGGATATGGTTGAACAACTCCGCCAGGATATCCGTGAATTCAAGGCTGCCAACAACTGCGAGCGCATCGCTGTCCTGTGGGCTGCAAGTACGGAAATCTATATTCCGCTATCAGACGAGCACATGTCGCTTGCCGCTTTGGAAAAAGCGATGAAGGACAACAATACGGAAGCTGTTTCCCCAAGCATGTGCTACGCATACGCAGCTATCGCCGAAGGCGCTCCGTTCATCATGGGTGCTCCTAACCTGTGTGTGGACACTCCCGCCATGTGGGAATTCTCTAAAAAGATGAATGTGCCTATCTCCGGCAAGGACTTCAAGAGCGGACAGACTTTGATGAAGACAGTGCTGGCTCCGATGTTCAAAACCCGTATGTTAGGCGTAAGCGGCTGGTTCTCCACTAATATCTTAGGGAACCGTGACGGCGAAGTATTGGACGATCCTGCAAACTTCAAGACAAAAGAAGTCAGCAAGCTATCTGTCATTGACAATATCTTCGAACCTGAAAAATATCCTGACTTGTACGGAGACGTATATCATAAGGTACGCATCAACTACTATCCTCCCCGCAAGGACAATAAAGAAGCATGGGACAATATCGACATCTTCGGCTGGATGGGCTACCCGATGGAAATCAAGGTGAACTTCCTTTGCCGCGACTCCATCCTGGCTGCTCCTATCGCACTTGACCTGGTGTTGTTCAGCGATCTGGCCCTGCGTGCCGGCATGTGTGGCATCCAGACTTGGTTGTCATTCTTCTGCAAGAGCCCGATGCACGACTTCGAACACCAGCCTGTACATGACCTGTTCCAGCAATGGAGAATGGTTAAACAGACGTTGCGCGATATGATCGGGGAAAAAGCTCCTAACTATCTGGACTAAAATTCAAGGTAATACAAATTTAGTTTCATAGGTATGAAACTTTTGTTCCATGCCTATGAAACTTTTGTTCCATGCCTATGAAACTAAAATTCCATGCTGATGGAATTCCCGGTATAACTTTCTCCCGGATAAGGGGGAAAGTTTTATTATTTTTATAACTTTGCACACATTTTACTGACAGGATGAAAAGAGTTCCACTAATTCATATTATTATTGCAACAGGCTTCGGCTCCGGTTTTTCTCCGTTTGCTCCGGGAACGGCAGGAGCCTTATTAGCTACGCTGATATGGCTTGCATTGTCTTGCGCCGTATCTCCTACCCTGCTTCTTATTATAACCGCATTACTGGTCGGCATTTTTACGATTGCCGGCATCCGTTCGGCAAACGCAGTCGAGTCCATCTGGGGAGAAGATCCTTCGCGGGTGGTGGTAGACGAGATGGTAGGTGTCTGGATTCCGCTTTTGGCAGCACCGGCAGGTAACCTGTGGTATGCATTGGCAGCATTCGCGCTATTTCGCCTGTTCGATATTTTCAAGCCGTTGGGCATACGTAAGATGGAAAGCCTCAAGGGCGGAGTCGGAGTAATGATGGATGATATTTTGGCTGGAATATATAGCCTCATCCTGCTAATCGGTGCAAGATGGTTGATTGGATAAAGAAAAGTGCAAGAGCGTTTTCGGAGAAAGGCGGGATATTCATGTTCATACGAGCCCAATTTTCTTCGCAGATTGCCAGTGCGACAGACTTTTTAGTCACAATCTTGTTAGTCAAATTATTTGGAGTTTATTACGTATATGCAACCTTCACCGGTTCTGTCTGCGGCGGGATTGTGAACTGCATCATCAATTATAAATGGACATTCAAGTCCAAAGAATGCAAGAAGCGACATGTGATGGCAAAATACCTGCTGGTCTGGATCGGCAGTATCTTACTGAACACCTGGGGGATCTACTTCATGACGGAAACGATCAGCAGGAATCCCTGGGTCCAGGAGACACTGAAACATTATATCGACGACTTGTTCGTCTTCTCCAAGATAGTCGTCTCGCTGCTTGTCGGATTTCTTTGGAACTATAATATGCAACGTGTCTTTGTCTACAAGAACTGTAGGATCAGGGGCCGTTTCCAGAAAGCGAACTCAAAATAAAAACAAAATAGTAAGATATGAAATTCAAAGTTTTTAGAGATTGGTTGCAACAGACGATCTACAAGATCATCAACCCGATCGTACATGGAATGATTAAAATTGGGATCACCCCCAATTTTATTACGACGACAGGATTAATCCTGAATATTGTGGCTGCCTGCATATTCCTTTATGCCGGAATGAAGGGAGAGCGAGGTGATTTCTATTATATCGGCTGGGGAGGCGGTATCATCCTGTTTGCCGGACTGTTCGACATGATGGACGGGCAGGTGGCGCGTATCGGCAAAATGAGTTCCACGTTCGGCGCCTTGTACGATTCGGTACTGGACCGCTACAGCGAACTGACGGTTTTCTTCGGGATCTGCTTCTACCTGATCAATCAGGGATATGTAATCAGTTCGATCGTTGCCTTCATTGCTCTGATCGGTTCACTGATGGTAAGCTACGTCCGCGCCCGTGCCGAAGGGCTGGGACTTGAATGCAAAGTCGGTTTCATGCAACGTCCTGAACGTGTGGTATTGACCGGATTAGGCGCTCTTTGCTGCGGTATCTTTGCTCCCATGATGGAAAACAACGAGACATTCGAACCGATCATGATATTCGTCATTCCTTTGCTGATCGTTGCGATATTCTCCAACATCACGGCATTCGCGCGCCTGAACCATTGTCGTAAACTATTGAGCAGCAAAAGTAACGAATGAAAGACACTATTGTACTCCCGTCAAAGAAAGAGACAGGCACTGTTATCGGCCTGACAGCACTGTTCCTTTTGCTGACAGCCGTATGTATCGGATTGCGCCCGGAGCATGTATTCATGGTCGGCCTGTACCTGCTCCTCTTCTTCGCCAGCAAGACAACCCGTAAATTGGCTGTTGCCTTGTTGCCGTTTGCTCTTTTCGGCATTTCATACGACTGGATGCGCGTTTTCCCGAACTACGAGGCGAACCCGATCGATGTGGAAAGCCTGTATAATCTGGAAAAAAGCCTGTTCGGCATAAACGATAATGGGAATATCCTGATTCCTTGCGAGTATTTCGCGATCCATAATTGCCAGATAGCGGACTTCCTTGCGGGTATATTTTATCTCTGCTGGGTTCCGGTTCCGATCGCTTTCGGGTTGTGGCTCTACCTCAAGGGAGACCGTAATTTGTACCTCCGTTATTCGATGGTATTCCTTTTCGTCAACCTGATCGGCTTTGCCGGATATTATATCCACCCGGCAGCACCACCCTGGTATGCAATCAATTATGGCTTCGAACCCATACTCAATACGCCCGGTAATATTGCCGGCCTCGGCAGGTTCGACGCATTGACCGGCCTTTCGATCTTCGATTCCATCTATGGCCGTAACGCGAATGTATTCGCGGCAGTTCCGTCATTACATGCCGCATATATGGTTGTTGCGCTATGCTATGCGATTATCAATAAATGCAATAAATTTGTAATTGTCTTGTTTGCCATCATTATGTTGGGAATTTGGGGAACGGCGGTTTATTCGTCACATCATTATATTATCGATGTAATGTTAGGAATCGGTTGCGCCCTCTTAGGAATCCTGCTTTTCGAAAAAGGATTGATGAAGACAGGCTGGTTCGAAAACTTCTTTAACCGGTATTATAATTACATTAAATAATGTGCCAATGAACCAATGTGCCAATATGCCGACAGGAGGAAAGCCTTCATTGGCTTATTGGCACATTAGCTTATTGGCACATTATTCATTGCATCTTGACCTTTTTTAAAGTGGCATAACATCTTAACTTTGCCACAAATAAAAGTTAGGATGTTATGTATAAACAAACTCTACCACTATTCCTGTGCATACTCTTGTCTGCATGCGACCTGATCGATTACCATCCGTATGACGGCCGGCTCACCATTTCCGAACGCGATATCAACGGTCACAACATCCCGCTTATCGAGGCAGCGACAAAAGATAAAGACACGATCCGCTTCGTCCTGATGGGCGACACACAACGCAGCTACGACGAGACGGAAGATTTCGTAAAACATATCAATACTAAAAAAGACAGCATCGATTTCATCATACACGGAGGAGACTATACCGAGTTCGGCATGAAGAAAGAGTATGAGTGGGCTGTCGATATCCTGTCGAAGCTCGATATTCCGTATGTCGGATTGATCGGCAACCATGACGTAATCGGCAATGGCGACCAGGTTTTCAATAAGTTGTTCGGAGAAGAAAACTTTTCCTTTATCGTCCGGGACATCAAATTCATTTGCCTCAACACCAATGCGATCGAATACGACTATTCGCACCCTGTTCCCGACTTCAGTTTCCTGAAAGAAGAACTGCAAGACAGTACCCGTCATTACAACCGTACGGTCGTCGCCATGCATGCACGTCCCGGAAGCGAACAGTTCGATAATAACGTAAAAGACGTATTCCAGTTATATATCCGTGAATTCCCCTCTTTGCTGTTCTGCCTGAATGCGCATAACCATCAGTTACAAGTGGAAGACCTTTTTGACGATGGGATCATCTACTACGGCTGTAGCAATATAGCCAAACGCAACTACCTATTATTCACCCTAACCCCGGACAACTACACGTATGAAGTTATCGATTTTTAAATGGACGATAGTATTTCTTTTCCTGGCCGGCACTTTACAGGCACAGGAGGAAATCGAGGAAGATGCACGATATAAGAAACGTGTGGAAAAATACATTTCCAGATGGGAAAAGCTCATTCCCCGCTATACCAAATTCCAGTTTGCCGGATCGATGGGTATGCTTTCACTCGGAACAGGTTGGAATTATTATCGCAATCACTGGGAAACAGATGTATATTTGGGAATAGTTCCCCGCAACTCGGACCATCGTGCTATGGCCGCCCTTACGCTTAAACAGAATTATTACCCCTGGAATATCCAAATTGGCGACAGGTTTTCTTTCGAGCCTCTTGCCTGCGGTGTCTATATCAATACCCTTTTAGACCGGGACTTCTGGGGCAAGCAGCCAGACAAATATCCGCAAGGTTATTACTGGTTCTCCACCCGCATCCGTTCCCATGTTTTCATAGGAGAGCGATTCACATTGAAGTTAGATACAAAAAAGAGCTGGCATAAATCCATCTCTTTCTTTTACGAACTCAGCACCTGCGACCTGTATCTGATAAACAAGATCGGGAACAGTTACCTGAAACCCAAAGACTATCTGAGCCTCTCGTTCGGCCTCAAACTGCAAATCCTGTAAAGCAAAAAAACGGGAGGTGTCATTACGACAGCCTCCCGTTCCCCATAAACTACATAAAACACTTAAAAGAACAAACTTCTCATTAGAATGCAAGACCTAAGCGGATACCCCAGTTGTTCAATCCGTCGATAGAATAGCTCAGGACATCTCCTTTATTGGTTGCATAATTATAGTAGGCAGCGATATGCAGACCGATCTGTTTCTGAGGTGTAAAATACATATTCATACCGATTTCGGGAGATACATAGAAACCCCAGTTACGGTCGTAAACTTTCATTACATTCATATAAGTCGACATTTCACTGTAGCTCGCACCTAACTGCACACCAGCATAAGGCTGGAACTGACTTTCAGGAGCTACGTTGTAACGGAAAGCTGCACCAAAAGGCAACTGGAAGATAGAATGCTGCTGATCGGAAGTGATAGCCGATGTAGAACTTACCGGCAATGTCTGACGATCGATATACTTATTGTTGGTATGATAAGAGATAAATGCACCTACCGAGAAATTAGGAATTACATAATAACCGGCTTCAGCATGTGCACCCCAACCACTTGTCTTGTCAGAGAAATTCTGACTGAACGGAGAGTTGATCTGCCAGTCGACATTAAAATACATGTTCTTTACAACCTGGGCTCCAGCCAGAGAAGGTATCGCTAAACAGGCAACAAGTAAAGCGATTAATTTTATTGATTTATATATCTTTTTCATAAGACTCAAATTTATCTTTTAATTCGCGTTTAATTATTTTTTCAAGTACGGTGACTGTACAAAAGCCTGCTCGATAGCACGAGTAGAAAGTTCGATATTTACTTTGTCGGAACCGGACAGCAAACCAGTCATGTAAGCAGTCCAGAGAACCGGCAGTTTAGCATCTGTAGATTTTGGCAGCGGAGCTTTCAAGTTGACCAATTCAACCAATAAAGAACCCACGCTATAGCTGTACACTACAGGATACGGATAATACCATCCATTCCATGCGCCAGTCCAGTTACCCCAGTAGCCATACCACCAGTTATATCCCGGATAACCCCACCACCAGTAAGGATTGTCATGATAGTTGGTAAAGTAATTTACATTTTTCACGAAAGAAACCTGCAAACCCAGATCTGCGGCTTCTTTATCCATTGTACGTGTGTAACCACGACCTTCCATGCCACTAACCAAAGTAGAGACGATATCGTTAGCTTCAGTTGCACTCCAGAATTCCGGTTTTTCACTGTTACCGATAACCATTACACTATCAGGGATGTAGAAAGTTGTAAACGATTCGAAATTAGCATCCTTGTTGTGATCTGTGAATACTACGAAATCATCGCTTAGTTTTGACATGTCCGGGTCCTTCTGGCAAGACGCCAGTAAAAGAACCAATAAGAAAAAAGGAAGAATCTTTTTCATCTCATTCAACGTTTAAAACAGTTTATACTATTATTTGTGCACTTATATATAAGTTACTATTTAAACAACATGAACTAAAAAAGGTTTGCATTCTCCCTTTTCAAGAGTGTTAATTAACTTGTCTGAAGATTTTGGAACGGTTATAAACGAGTGTTAAAGCAAAGAAGAGGAAAGGCCTCTAATCAGGAAACCTCTCCTCTTCTCTCTTTATGATAGACAATAAACCAGATAACTACCGGACTACGATCTTATAACGCACCTCTCCTATCAGAACAATATACATTCCGGAAGACAGGCGGATCGAAGACGTTCCGGATATCCGTTTGGCGCAGACACAATAGCCGGACAGATTGTAAATCCTAACCTCAGTTTCCAAAGGCGATTGTATCCATATTTGTCCATTCCCTATACGAATCTGCGGCTTGTTCACAGAGACTTCTTCATTGTCGACAGAACTCCCGGTTGTTTCTGCAACCGTCGTACTTTGTGCCAGGATAACCGTTTCGCCATTGGCCTGCTTGACAGCTGTCGTTTCGATATAATAGGTCGAACCGGCTTCCAAGCCTTTCAACTGATAAGAGAATCCTGTAGACTTCAATTTTCCGTTAGCATCAAACGTATAAGTCGCTATCAACTCTGTTTTAACAGCATCCCGATAAATTTTAAGAATATAATCGGTCGCTTCGGCAACCGGTTCCCAGACGACAGTGAGGGTACTGTCGGTCACCTCCGGAACTTCCGGGTTCATGCTTTCTCCCTCTTCCACAATACGCTTGAAGTTCTTCCAACCGGCAGCCTTCGAATAATTGTCTTTAGAGCCTTTCGGGACATAAAGAGTACAAATGTCACTTTGTTTCGAATAATAGAAAAACGCATATTCCGGATATTCACCCAAAGGAAGAGGCTGGGCCATTTTGCTATGGATCTCCTTCAACGTCTTCTCGCAATGATCAACAATTCCCATCCCGATACTTTTCAGGCTGGCCGGCAAAGTAAGGCTTTCCAATCCCGTACAAAAATCAAATGCACAATCGCCTATCGATTCCAAACCGTCCGGCAATGTAACCGATTTGAGATTCGTACAATAATAAAAAGCGCCGCTTTCTATTCGTTTCACACTATTAGGAATTATATAAGAATCACCTCGCATATTCGGACAAACAAGAAGAATTGTCTTATCCTTATTATAAAGGGCGCCATTGCTTGAGGTATAATGCCGGTTGGCCGAATTGACAGCAATATGGGCAAGTTTGACACATTCGTCGAACACTCCTTCGCCGATAGAGGCCACGCCAGCCGGTATCTCTATGTTTTGCAAAGAAGAACACTGTATAAAAGCACCGTCTCCAATTGTCTCCAACGTACTGCCCAATAACAAATTCGTCAGCTTTCCGCATGCCAGGAATGCCTCTTTGCCAATTGTTTTAAGAGGCATCTTAACCCTTTCCGGCTGAAAGCGTACCAGATTACTGCACTCGTAAAACGCCCTTTCACCTACCGCCGTCACATTATAGGTCGTGCCCTCGTAGGTCACACTCGGTTTGATATCGAAATACTCAGGGGTCTTGTCAGTCACTCCCGTTATCATCACCTCATTGGCTGCCGTCACCTTATACTGCAATTGCCCGATGGTGAAGGATTGAACGGCCGTCCCGCCTCCTTCTTCAACGATGTTTTTGAAATCTTTCCAACCGGGGGCTGCTTCATACAGGGCTTTTGTACCTTTGGGGACGTATAAAGTACAAGTATTCTTATTGATCGTAGCCAAAGGATCTCCATCCATTTTTATATTTCCCGGAGCTTTATGGTTGCTATGTATTTCCTGAAGAGCGCAAAAATCATCTTCCGTATAAGGCGTTCCGAACAAATAAGTGCCGGCCTCCTTCAAAGTAGAAGGGATGGTGATCGACTTCAGTGCATCGCAATATTCAAAGGCCCCTATTTCTATTACTTCCAGCCCTTCCGGCAGCACGATACTTTCTATGAACCCGCAATGCTCCATCGCATTATCGACAATCCTGATAATACCCGCCGGCAATGTCACATTCTTAACCGGATAGTCCGTCGGGCAGTGCATCAGGATCGTTTTCGCTTTGTTATACAAAATGCCATCTACCGAAGCATAAACCGTATTACCGGGTTGTACGTTGATCCGTTCCAATATGCCGATATAAGGATTGTTCCAACCTTCTTCAACATATCCCATAAGCGTCACACTGGCAGGAATTGTGATTTCCTTCACGCCACACTCATCAAATGCACCTTCTCCGATTTCCTTCAAACCTTCATGCAAAGTAACCTGAGTCAGCATCTCATCCATATCGAACGCATACTGCCCGATCGTTTCGACAGAAGCCGGAATATCAATGGAAGTAAGAGCGTAACAATGTTTAAACGCATTTTTGGATATGGTTTTCAAACCGTCAGGCAACGTAATCTTTACAAGTTTATCACATCCGTAGAAAGCCGATTCGCCAATAGTTATTACATTATAAGTCTTATCATCATGTGAAACAGTTACCGGGATCGTACATTCCGTAACAGTCCAAGTTGAACCGTCTTCAATATCCGGCCCTACAACCGAAACGGTATTCCCCGACAAAACACAACACTGAAAAAAACCAGCTTCATCAGTAAATTTAGTTCCCAATACAACATCACCTTCTTCAACGACCTTAACAAATACGTCCCAATCAGTATAATGTTTCTTACAACCTTGAGGTACATAAGCGGTTATTTTCTGTAAATCAACATTTTCAAATACATCCTTTCCTAATGTCGGATGTTGCGTTGACTTAAAATAAACAGCTGTCAATCCGTTACAATTCGCAAAAGCCTCATCTTTTATTTCTTTCAATGTAGTTGGTAACGTTATTGTATTGATATGAGTACAACCATCAAAAGCCCCCTCTCCAATACCTACTACAGTATAAATAATACCGTTCCTCTCTATTGTCTCTGGTATTTCATAGTCAAAAATTGTATGATCTTCACAAGCTATTACTTCAATTGTACGATCTGATTCTGAAACATATCCAAATGTAAAGTTAGACCATGTAAAAGCTATACATTCACCTTCTTTTAAAATGTATTTAAAGCGATTCCATGGAACTATTTTCCGATAGACCTTCTTTGCTTCATAGTTAGGTACAAATAATGTCATGGTATTAATATTCATTTTAGCAAATACTATATCTGAACACGTAGGAGGAATAAGTGCATTCTGACAATGAAGCTCTTTAAAAGCACCTTGTTCTTTATAATCGCCAAAAATATCCTTATTTAAATCAACTAAAGAAGATGGAATTGTTACTGATTTTAATTTATCACAAGAAGAAATTGCCAGTTCTCCTATTTGAATTAATCCATCCGGAAACACAATCTCTTCTATATTTCGACATTCATGCAAAGCATAAGAAGATATGGATTTCAAATTATGTTCCGGTTTAAATATTTTCTTTGGATAATTGGCTGGACAAAAAATCAAATTGCTTTTATCCACATTATAAAGGACTCCATCTACAGAAGAAAAAGAGGTATGATTCACATCTACTTCTACCGCCTTCAAAGAAGAACAATCAGTAAATACATTATAATGGAACGACTTAACCGATACAGGTATAGTTATAGTTTTTAAAGATTTACATGCTTTAAAAGCTTCATTTCCTATTTTCACTAATGAATTAGGCAATGTAATACGACTTAATGCCCCACAATTTCCAAATGCTCCAGCCATTATTGTCGTAACATTATAAGTAGTTTCCTCATAAATAACTTGGTTTGGAATATCACATTGCGCTATAGAATTCTGCTCCGGTCCTAATACTGCCACATCCTCTTGCCCAATAATTTGATAACGTAAGCCATTATCTATAAATATATTACTTTTATCTTCTTCTCCTATTTCTACTATTTCTTTAAAAACATTCCACCCTGCAGCCTCATAAGCTGTTTTACAACCCTTCGGTACGTATAAAGTAGCATTTTTTTTCACCTCCGAGTCTATGAAAAAAGTACTTTTATAAATGGGAGGTGTCGGATTCAGCATATAAATTTCTTTCAATGATGGACAACGTTGAAAAGCATTTTGTAAGGCCAATTCAGACATCTTCTCTGTAAATACAACTTTCTCCAGATTAATACAATCATGAAAAGAATACATTATCCATGGACGCTCTACATCCAATATAACTTCTTTTAGATATTCATTATCGTGAAATGTATCACTAATAGAAGCAATCGGTATAGTAATTTTTGCTGCTTTACAGGTATTAAATGTTGACCCAGATCCCATTCCTCCAAGTCGACCAACAACTTTTACAGTAATTTTTTCTCCTTCATAGACATAAGAAATTGGTATCGTAATAGCATCCGCAGAACCTAAATAGCCAGTACATGCAGTTCCGTCGTACTCCCAATCACCGATTGTTATAATTGTAGCTTTTGCATATAAGACAAAAAATAGTGCCAACAAAACTATTGTACTTTGCCTCATCCTTTTGTATATAAATACATTCATACTCTCTAATTTTTTAATTATCATTTGATATTCTTACTTCGTAATAGTATAATCCGTATGGATATTACGGAATAACTCTATTGTCTTATTTGCATTGAACCACAATTCCGCATAAACATCGTTATTCGCCTTTTGTAAAGAACTATTGATAGGAACTATACCCTGCCACGCACGTACAAAGGAAAAGCCATTTACAAACGGTATCTCTAAAGATAAGGAAGAAACCGGTGTCGTTTCCCCCTGCCGATTGATCATAAAATGTTTCCGGTCTATTTGAACATAAGCAAATTCATTGTTCAGAAACAGGTTACTGAAACTATACGAACTACCTTCAACCATACATTCGATTTTCATGTTTCCCTTTTCATCGCACCAGCCATAATGTTGCCTATCCTCAGAGACACGATACCATTTCCCGTCATTCTCTATTTCTTTGAAACGTCCCGCCGGAATCAGTGTTTTTCCATTATAATCGATCAAAGAAGTCCCCTCATCCGTCGTCAACACCGCATTTCCATTGCAATCAAAGAAGAAAGGATTCTCGGATACAAGATCAATCACTATTTTTCCCTTTTTATCAATAGCGCCATATTTCCGGTCATAATACACACAACACCTTCCGTTAACAAACTGTGGAGTATATTGCCAAATGTATTTCTCCGGTTCCAACACAGTATTACCTTTCATATCAACAAAGACATCCTTGTCAGAACTGTTTTTGCAGGCAGCCAGCCCTTCACTGAAAAGTCCCATAGGCCTGCCGTCCAAAACAAATAGTTCTTCCCCTTTGGTATTGATAGCGACCCATTTCCGGTCACGGGTTTCACACCAGGCAATCCCTTCGGAAAAGTCTGTCACCTCCCTGTATGCGGAAGCATCGATCACCACTTCACCCTTTGCATTGATATATCTCCACCTTCCACCTTTTGTCTCACGGCTGCTTATCTTCCCTTTTGCCAAACCGTCAAAAAAGAGTCCGGCTCCTTCCACAAAAGGCGACATAAAGACCTCCTCGCCAGCAGTATTGATATAAGAATAGGTAGTAACCCTGCCCCCCTTCATCACCGGAATCAAATTAACCTCCTGTAATAGGTTTCTCTGTTTTAGTCCTGAATCTCCACAAGAAGCAAGCATGAACAGGCTTGCTATCAGATAAATAATTGTTTTCATGATATTATTTTTTTACAGTCATACTCTCATTCATAGATATCACCGCTTCGACCTGCTCTTCATAGGTTGGCAGATCAGTGCCAAAATCATAATCTCCCTGTGTGACGTACCAGCTACCATCCATATATTCAAAAGTGAAGCACTCTGAATAACTGCCGGAACCGATCTCTGAATACATCAACGACCATACCACTTTCTTATCGTTTATCCTTTTAAAACCGGCTTTTATAGTCGATTCATTCATACTGTCAAAAGATTCTTTACTTCTCAGAATCCAAAGTTCTTTTGTAAAAGGAGTTCTCTTTGTCTCGATCACCCCTTGTGGATCCGCCTCCGGATCCAGGAACTCAAGATTCCCGATTGGAAATTTAACATGAGCATATTGAAACTCCATATCACTTGTAAAACGCTTTAGGAAATCATCAAACATCTTACTGTCTGCTTTTTTAGCAGATGGGGAATTTTCTTTCAATACGTTTTTCCAAACAGGGTTTACCACATCCGTTATTTGCTGCATACCTTCATTTAGCGAAATACCATTTGTAAAAAAGAAGGCCATGCCTCCATACAGCAATAATATAATAAGAGAGATTATCACCTGTTTCTTTATTTGCATTGTTTTCCTGCGTCTCCACATCTTTACGGCATACACAACAGAACCAACAGCCAGCAGTCCCCCTATTATGTATGGTAGTAGATACGCTCCTGCTTCCAGGATCACCCAAAACAAGTAATAAGCAAGGGCGTAAGCCATAAAACCAAACAGTACAGGAGTCAGAAATACGCCCATAAGTTGAGCCATACAACCATCGGAAGTTCGCGACGCCCCTTTAGCCGAAACTTCATAGCTTTTTACATCTGTTGTAAAGATACCACGTATGGCTGCAAAGATTCCAAATAAGAATCCCACTACACCCATCGTTCCAAATACATAACATAACCAACCTTCATAATCAAAAACATTGGTTGGCAGCAATGTATTCGAAAGCCTCACACTCCCGGCCGCCAGACCAAGAATAGAGAAAAGCGTAGCCGTCAATAATAATAATTCTACAATGATGAGAAGAGTGTTCTCCACCAAGTAGCCTTGTTGTCTTTCGTTTGTCATGGTATTCATGTGTTTAACAAGCTAATCCGCATTTAGAACTAATTCATTCTTCAAATTTTTTCAACTCCCATTCTTCAAAATCACCAACATATATAGAGCCTCTACCCGTATAGCAGGAATAAAGACCACTAACTATTTCTTTTACTCGCATTTGTTTTCCGCTTTTATCTACGACTAAATCACCCACCGCAAAAAGAGGTTCTTTATTAGGATCATACATACGTTTACGCGATTCTAATAAATAACGTTGTTTAATGACTCTCACATCATCTGTCATCCCCCACACCTTAAAAAACAGAATCACACAAAGGATCACAAACACCAAAAACAATAACCCGAAAAGCCCAGATATAGCCTGCAACGTATTACTTAAATCATTCATATTTTTATTGTTTAAATAGTTATTAAATATAAACTTCTCTACTGGAGACTGTTTAACATTTTTTCTATGACACCCTCATATCCCCAGTGATATGACCGGTATAATCCCCTCGGATATGAGGGGTGCTATCACCGGTGATATGAGGGGTGATATCCGGGGGGATAGCTGTTCTCATATCAGCGGGGATAGCAGAAAGACTTCCTTACAGTTCGCCGGGGCGTTCCTCTTCGCCTCCCGAACCACCGACTGTCAGGAGGATCGGGAACCGGTATGTGCGTGGGGATTTCACGATTGTGTAGTTCGGACCGGCTTGTGTCGTGATGCTCAGATAGTATTGGCCGTCTGTTAGCTGCGGGAGAGAAATGATGATCTGGGATTTTGTATTTGTCACGATCAACGGAACTTTGACCGGCTCGCCGCCATCTTCGGGAGTGAAATAAAGGCCGACCGAGGGATCGTCGCCTTTCACCAAGACATTGCTTCCGGCAATAATCGCAGGGGCGCCGGGGGTTAACTGGCCGTTCTTTTCGCCGGTGGTGGAGTCGATGATGCTTTCGATCATCGGGCCTACGGTAGCGATATCGGCATTGACATAGATGTTGTCCAAAACTTTCCACAAAGCTGCAGCGGGGGTGAACGTAACGCCTAATTTATTATCCGGAGACTTGTAATCGGACTTTTTCCCGTCGAACGGGCCGCCGATATTCAGAAGATACTGTCCGATACCATCTACAACGCTTTTGCCTTCGGCTATGGCTCCCCGCTTTTCTTCATCGGCCATAACCAAGATGTTTTCGATAGTTTCCTGACGGTATTCAGTACGTTTTGCCACGATACGGGCTGCGATTTCCTTGTTATGCAGTGTTCCGGTGATACGGACTTTGCCGGCGTAATCGCCTGGTTTTTCGGTTAACACATTGTCGTACAAGTCGACTGTCAAAATGGTCTTTTCTGTTGCCATAATATAAAATTTATTATTCGTTGGTGAGACGAATGTTACCTGTAATCGTAATGGAATACCCTTAATTATGATATAAGGGAAGTAAAGACGATCAGTTCTGCTTTTTCTTGAAATTTTCCCCTTATAGACAACAAAGTTTACCTTCTAATCTGATTTCCACGACATAGTTGAACATCAAAAATCTGATGCTCCAACCTTTCACGTGCCTAAAAGCAATAAAAAAAAGCATCCACTTAAACATAAGCAGGCGAATTTGTTATTTTAAAGTATGTTTTTTCCAAAATAATATATCTATCTTTGTCACATCTTTGAAGATAGCTGTCTATAAACAGCACTTTCAAAGATAATAAGCCACCCTTATATCATAATTAAGGGTATTCCCGCCTCAATATTAATTGATCTATTGTTTTTGTAATTATCGCGTTCGCTTTGCTCAATTCGGATTGGTCCAGTTGAGCGACATAATAATGAGTCGTTTTTTCTGACGTATGCCCCAATGCCTGGCTGATAAGTGCAATCGGAATAAGATGCCGATGTGCTTCCGTTGCCCATGTGTGCCGGATCACATACGAAGTAAGAGGCACTGTTATTCCCAAACGCCTGCCCAATTCTTTCAGATTGTTATTATATTTCCGTAACAAGGCTTTATATCGTTCATAGCCCACCTTTTTTTCAGATAAGATAGGGAAAAGATACGGACTGCCGTTTGATGCATATTTATCCAATAAAAACCGCATTCCCTGGGTTAGTTCCATACGAATCAACGTTCGTGTCTTTGTCCGGTGGTAAATCAACATATTCCCCTCAATATTTTCATGAGTCAAATGCGCCAGATCAACAAAGGGTATCCCGCAAGCCATAAAAGAAAAGGCACAAAGATCGGCTGCCAATTTCAAGTCCGGTTCGTGCAGCAAATCCAGTTTGGTCACATTCTCCAATACATCCAACCGGACTGCGCGTTTGACCGTTTTTTCCAAACGGATTACGACATGCCCGAAAGGAAGGAAACGGGGCCTATAGCCGATTTCACAAATAATTTGGTTATACATCGCGCGAAAACCGCTCAAGTAGGAATTGATCGTGTTTGCACGAAGAGAGTTTAAGCCACGAAGATAACAAACAAAGCTATCTACTACGGGAGGGCTGACCTGCCGGACAGGAATATCGCGTCCATTGGAATATTTCCATAACCAATTGCGGGTAGCCCGATACAAATCTGCCGTCGCATCCTTACCTGCCTGCCGTTTCCGGCTGATCAATATGTCCATCCAACCGAATATGGAGGATTTCGCTGATAATTGTTTCATGATGTTTGTTGTCATATCACATTTATTTTAATGAAATGAATATACAACAAACCTAAGTAATAATGGGTTGCTAACAATAAAAGGGATATCCGGCTTTCGGACATCCCTTTTATAAATTCAAATTTACTACTTCTTAGCGCAATGTTCCCTGCTGTGCCTCCTGGATCATTTTCTGGTTAGCCAGGATGATAATTTCGACACGGCGATTCAGTGCGCGTCCTTCCGGAGTATCGTTAGAGGCAATCGGATCGTGAACGCCTTTGCCTTCATAAACCATGCGGTCGCTGCTGACGCCTTGCAACATCAGATAGTCATACACGCTCTTTGCGCGCTTTTCAGATAATGTCTGGTTATAGTCGACTTTACCGGTATTGTCCGTATATCCGACAATCTTGATATCCGTATCGGGATTAGCTTTCAAGCTGTTTGCAAAATTACGCAAAGCGCTCTTGGACGCATCGCTCAAAGTGCTTGAATTGGTTGCAAACAAGATACCTGAATCAAATGTGACCTTCAGCGCCTCACCGTTGTTGATGGTTTCGACAGTCGTTTCTTCCGGCAGCGTAGCTTCCAGTTCCTTCTTCTGTTTGTCCATCTTCTTACCGATCAGGGCACCTGCAGTACCGCCCACGGCAGCACCGATTATCGAACCTAACGCAGTATTACCAGCCAAAGCGCCGACGCCGGCTCCAACTGCCGCACCTCCGCCGACTCCGATAGCTGTCCCTTTAGCGGTATTGTTCCATGTTCCACAACTCGTAAAAACGACTGCCATACAAAGCAGCAAAACTGATAACAACTTAAAATTTCTCATCTTCTTATTCTTTTATAAACGATTATTGTAACTATACAACAGTCTATTAATCGAACATGTTGATGGAATCGCAATATTCAAGTTCTCCCTGTACAATAAAAGTGATGTCTTCAGGCGCGAACTTGCCTACACCGTCTTTTTGCGCATTCTTTACAACAAACCCGATCAATTCATCTTCATCAATATCAATTTCGGCATTGTCATCAGAATTTTCATCAAGAAAACCCTTCGACTCATAAAATTCATAAATCAGGTCTACAATGTAATTAATATCGTCATTACTGAATTTCCCTTTCAATTCCTGGGGAAGATAGTTCTGGATAAATGCTACAGAATCGTCTTCATCGTAAATTAAATCGTCTTTGTCACTCATATTCTTATGTTTTTAGCAAATATTTTCCGATAAAATAGGAGAATAAAATTCATCCCTTTTGATAACGGCGAACATTCTCGCCACAAGTTTTGCCCGTAAAGCATTGATAATGGTC
>NZ_JACOOJ010000023.1 GCF_014287585.1 Parabacteroides hominis
GAACGAAAATGGCAATTATTACTTATACAACTCGGAAAATTGCGGCATAGAAAAATACTATATCGGGAAAAGGAGGAAACGATATAAAAAGAGGATGTGTCGGTTTTGACACACCCTCATTGGTCAGGATAAAGTTTTAGCGAGTGAGCGAGTCCCTGTATTCCGACGGTGTCATACCATATCTGTTCCGGAAGATACGATAGAAACTTCTTGCATTATTAAATCCGGCATCCGTCGCTACCGCTTCTATCGTATAATTATATTCCCGGAGCAGGTGGATGGAATAATCCAGCCGTTTGTTGTTGATATATCCGCTGAAGTTCGTGCCGGCATAGGTTTGGATCAGTTGTGCAAACGTGTTTTTCGAAATATGGATCTCTTTGAGCAAACGGTCCCTGGTAATATCCGGGTCCAGATATAGTTTTTCTTCTTCGATCAAGCGATCCAGTTTATCAAACAGATTCTTGTCTTCCGGAGACATTTTCACCACGTTATTTTCATCATCTTCCTGTTTTGTGCTTTCGTGTATTATTTCCTGCGGTACATTTTCAGGCATTTGCTTCAGCCTTTCGACTTCGATCTTCGCCTGGTGCAGTTCTTCCTGGCATTTCAATTGGTTGTTTATTTGTTTGGCCAGGAAACGGTTTTTTCGTTTGACCGTATGCAGATGGCGGACGACCAGGTAGATCGTAAGGCCGGCAAGCAGCAACATGCTGATCGTCGCAAACTGGATTATTTTCTGCCGGTCGAGCATTGCCTCCTGCTTTTTGATTCGCGTGTCTTTTTGATGAGTCTCGTAGATGGTTGCCAATTCAAGGGCGGCATTTTGTTTTTCGCGTGTAGTGATGCTGTCGGTGATGACCGATATGCGGTCTTTATAGTTTAAGGCAGCCCGGTAGTTGCCCAAACCGGTTGCAATGTCGGCCTGCCGCGATAGGAACCAGAGGAAGTCGGTGCTTACGCTATCCTGGTTGTTGACGAACTCTTTTTCACTCATCAGGCAATTGGCAGCCTCGTCATATCTGCCCGCCAGTATCAGGTAGTTCAGCGCCTCTGTTTTACCGTGAGATGTTTGGGCGAATTTTGTTGCACGATATCGTTTGAATGCTTCGGCTGCTTTTTCTTTTTGTCCTTTATCGAAGTAGAATACCGCCATTTTGCTGAATAAAAAACCATATTGTTCATCTAAATATCCCGGAGGAGCGCCTCCTAATTCAGCCATTTTGCCGATCAGTTTTTCTCTTTTCTTCCCGACTTCAATGGCCTTGTCTATTTCTTTCTTGCCATAATAATAGGTCATTTGTTGCCCGTATATAAAGGTCAAGGAAGCTAATTCGCGTATGTCGTTGCTGTTTTCAAACATTTGGATCGCTTGCCGGACGTAGGGTTCTGCCTTTTCCTGCAATCCTTGTTCCCGGTAGATCGTGCCGATTTGAAACAAGATGTCGCCTTCTATCCGTTTATACCCGATTTGTTTTGCTTTTTCGTATATCTCGGTTGCCAGCTTCATGGCCTTTTGGTATTCGGCTGAAAGCATATAAGCCGTTATCACATCTCTTTTTATTCTTATTTCGAGCATAGGCGAAGCCGTTTTCATGGAGTCGCTTTGCAAGGTTTTGTTCAGATATGTTTCGGCCAGATGGAACATACGTCTGTTATTGTATATCTGGAATCGCATATAGTTCGCTTTCATATCCGATATTATCCCTTTCGTCTCGGCAGTATCGAGCAGGTTTAAAGCTCGCTGGTGTTCTGTAATATAGATCGATTGTATGTAATCATAAGTATAAACGCTGTCTGCCGGGGAAGACATATCGTTTTTCTGTTGCGGATCTGTGCTTAGGCATCCTGCCAGTAAGCAGATAAAGAGGCTGATGATAGGGTAAAGTGTTTTCATATTTGTCCATTTTTTCAGTGGCAAAGGTAGAAAAAATGAAGTAGATGTCACCTGGGTGATGCAAATAAACAAGATATAATTTATGGGTTCGTGCCGCCATGACAGGAATTCTCTTTAATATGATAGAAACACATCTTTACACTGACAGCTGGAGACGGTTGTAGAATAATCGGGTAGGCCATAATCAGGAAGTGTATCAAAACTCTCCTGTTTCCACGTCAAGCGCGGGAACAGGAGAGTTTTGATACACTTCTATTTTTATAAACGCTATTTATGCTTCCTTTCTCGGCCTTCCCCTGCGGCGTTGGTTGTTATTGCCGGCGGGGCGGCTGTTGCTTTTTCCTTTTCCGCCGTCTTTGCGGGGGCGTCCTCTGCCGCGACGCATGTTGGAGTATTTTTCGGGCTCGTATAAAGGGGTTTCACCGAATTTGGGATCGACCGGTATTTTGTAGACTTCCTTATCCAGAAATTCTTCGATACGTTTGAATTGGAATTGTTCTTCGGTGGAAATGAAAGTGATGGCTAATCCCTCGCCGTTCGTTCCGCGGGCGGTACGACCGATGCGGTGCACATAGTCTTCCGGGTCGTGGGGAATGTCGAAATTGACTACCAACTTGATGTCGTTGATATCGATTCCGCGCGAGACGACATCGGTGGCAACGAGGATATCGATACGTCCGTTCTTAAACTCTTTCATTACCTCTTCACGCTGTGACTGCTCAAGGTCGGAATGCATGGCAGCCACGTTGAACTTCATTCGTTTGAGGGTGGATGCCAACTCCTTTACTTTCATTTTTGAAGACGAAAATATAATGACACGCTGCGGACGGCTCTGTGAGAACAGGTCTTCCAAGATACGCAATTTCTGCATATCGTAGCAGACATAGGCCGTTTGCATGATTGTTTCGGGTGGACGGGAGATGGCTATCTTGACTTCTACCGGATTTTTCAGGATCGTTTGAGCCAGCGTCCGGATCTTGGGCGGCATCGTGGCGGAGAACATGATTGTCTGGCAAGCCGGTGGCAGTTGCTTCTGGACCTGCATGATATCGTCATAAAATCCCATGTCGAGCATCCGGTCCGCTTCATCAAGGATGAAGAAGGATACCTGCGACAGGTCGACAGTCCCCAGTTTGATATGCGACAATAAACGTCCGGGGGTAGCGATCACAATATCGGCACCCATTTCCATCCCGCGCTTTTGTTGCTCCCAGGCAATACCGTCCGTTCCTCCGTAGACAGCAACGGCGGAAACGGGGACAAAATAGGTGAAACCTTCGATTTGCTGGTCGATCTGTTGGGCCAATTCGCGTGTGGGAGCCATGATAATGGCATTGATAGCATTGGCCGGATGTAATCCTTTGCTGAGTTCATTGATTACCGGCAACACATAAGCCGCTGTTTTTCCTGTTCCAGTCTGTGCACAGGCAATAATGTCTTTCCCTTCCAAAATAACCGGAATCGTTAGTTCCTGCACTGGAGTTGTCTCCATAAAATTCATTGCGTCAAGACCATCCAATACGGCCTCTTCTAAATCCAATTCGTCAAATCTCATCTTTCATCATTAAATTCCCGGTAAAGGTAGGTAATATTTGGCAATATTTATTACACGGAAGGCTGCTCTTCTTTCAAAACAGTCGTTTTTTTCAAGAAGATATTGATTTTAACGATGTTTTTCAAGGGTGTTGTTATAAAAATAAATATCTTTAGACCCAAATTAGCGTTTTAAAGCATTTTGTTATGGGCAGTACTTATGGCGGAAAGGATTTTCAGCCAATCTTACAAAAGCAAGATTCATTACATGAATTGATCAATACGATTTTGGATAAACTACCGTTAGGCGTTTTTGTAAAAGATGCCGAAGATGATTTCAGATATCTGTATTGGAATCGTTTCATGGAAGAAATAACCGGTATCGATACGAAAAAGGTTGAAGGGCATAATGATTTCGAACTGCGTTTTGATGCGATCATGTCGGCAGAAGAGCGTTTGGAGTTGGATCGTGATGTCATGATGACAGGTAGAACTGTTGAGTTCAATGGCAAGATTTCGGATGTATATGGCATTCGGAAAGATATTGAGGTCACAAAATTCCCGATCGCACTGAGTAACGGCAAACCTCTGTTGCTGGCTCTATGGCGCGACGTCACTGCCCGCAATAAGATGGAAAACACACTGAAGCGTTCGCAAGTACTCACCAAAATGGCTTTGCATGCAAACGACATCCGGCTTTGTTCCATATTTGTAAATCCCGATAGCAAACGAAATTATAATGATGCGGTTGTCCAGGTGAATAACTGGTTGCCGGGGAAGGAAGACGAACTGATTGATATCTCATGGCCTCGCTTTGCCGCGCGGGTTCATCCTGACGACAGGGAGATGCATGATGAGGCTTTCCGGAAGTTATGTTCGGGAGAAATGTCGGAAGTGAAAATCGAGTTGCGTGTGAAATATCCGGGAATGGATGATTACCACTGGCGTGAATCGTCGGCAACCGTTTACGAACGGGATGAACGGGGAAGAGCATTTGTGATTTTGGGGTGCACGATCAATATTCAGGAACGTAAGGGACAGGAACTGAATCTGGAAGAAGCCCGGCATAAAGCGGAACTTGCCGACAAGATGAAGTCCAAGTATCTGGCTGATATGAGTCATGAGATCCGTACCCCGTTGAATGCGATCACCGGTTTTTCCGAATTGATGGCTTTTGCCGATTCGGATGAGGAACGTCAGGGGTATTATGAGATCATTAAAACGAACAACCAGTTGCTCATGCAGCTGATAAACGATATTCTCGATCTATCCAAGATCGAAGCCGATGCCATCAAGATCAGTTATGAACCGGTCGATATAAACGAGCTGATGGATACGACATTTGCCTCTGTCAAACTCCGTATGCCGGAAGGTGTACAATTGTTCCTGGAAAAAGGCAGTTGCACTTGTCATTTCGGGACCGACAGCATCCGCCTGTTGCAATTGATCAATAACTTGGCGAATAACGCCATAAAGAATACCCAAGAGGGAAGCATCACTTTGGGATATACCTGCCTGCCGGATAAACGTCTGAAGTTTTATGTGAAGGATACGGGAATCGGCATTGCAAAAGATAAACTGGAGAGTCTTTTCACCCGTTTTGTCAAAGTGAACGATTATGTGGAAGGAATCGGTTTGGGGCTTGCCATCTGCCAGGGATTGGTCACTAAAATGGGTGGTTCCATGCACGTGGAATCCGAATTGGGTGTCGGTTCGACTTTCTCTTTCGTGTTGCCGTCACATGATGAATAATGTGCCGAAGCGATAATTCGCCGTTACATTATTTATAATATTTCTTATAGATCTTATTGAATGTACCGTTCTTGCGTATCTGGTCCAGCCAGCTGTTCAGGCTGTCGAGCAGGATAGGGGAGTCTTTGCGGACTGCCCAGGATTGGAGTTGCGTGAAACTTATGTCTGTTTTGATATCTATTTCCGGAAGTTGTTTTTGGGAAAGGACGGCTATTTGCTGGTCGCAGACGGCATAATCGATATCTCCTTTGGCTACCATGATGGCAAGCTGTTCCCCGGAATATAACTCGTCTTCTATTACGTAAATCGTATCGCCGATCTCATGTCCCAGGTTCTGTAGCCTGAGTTGGGAAGGAGAATCTTTCGGGATATATAAAGTCTTACCGGCCAGATCGAGTTGGTTACGGATCGGTTTAAGCCCGTTGTTGGCCTCTTCCGTTCGTTGTATCAGGACTTGTTTGTTGAGGACGATCGGCTCTGTGAACAGATATTTCTCTTTGATCTCGCTGGTTATCGGGATATTGCGGGCGACAACATCGCATTTGTTCTCTTCGAGCATATCGAAGCTCTCGGCCAAGCTCATTTCTAAAAGCGTCTGTACTTCCAAGCCTGATAATTGGGCGATGGCCTGGCTCAGTTCATATTGGAAACCTTCTATCGTATCGCCTGCCACATAATAACCCGATTGATTGTATTCGGTCACCAGCCGCAGGATTCCCTCTTCTTTGATCTCCGGATAATCGCGTGGGAGAATCTCTGTTTTCGACATGGTTTTCAGACGCCATAACATGATCATGGTTGCAACGGCGATTATCAGCAGCCCTGTATAGACTCCTATCAGTTTCCTCGATTTCATAAAATCAGTTGTTGAATGTGACAGCCACGCCCATTTTCAGGACGAACGGATCCAGCGGATAATGCGCCAGCGAGAAGTAGTTCGGATTGACGAACTTGGAACTCAGATTGTAGCCCATCACAAAGAAACGAGCCTGTTTCAGGTGGAAATTGACATAGGCATTGACAAGCGGGTAATTACCGACTTTCACTTCGTCCTGTACCTGGAACTGCTGTGTAGCCGGTTCGTAATACGGGGCGTAGTAAGAAGTATTATAATACATATTGGCCCCCAATTGCACCATCAACACCTTTGCTACCTTAAATTTCAGATACATATTGGTGTACAGGCTGATTTGAGGCAAAGGCAGTACACTTTTGTCGCTGCTCAACTGATAGGCTACTTCGTTTTCCCATCCGAAAGCGCGGTACATGACGTCTTGTTTGATGCGGGCGTTTATCACCTGCAAATTTCCGTTTTTCTGTTCCGGCATTCCTTGCTTGTTGAAGAATACATAGTTTTGTATGCTTTCGATCCCGGCAGACAACTGTGTCCGTGTCGATTCGAGGTCGATCTTGGCTCCGGCGTAGATTTGCTGGATCATGTTCATATCCCGGTTATCCCACCAGAAATAACGGGAATGGAAATGCCGCATATAGAATGAAGGAGTGACATTCTTGATGTATCCTTCCGCACTGATCGTTGCGTCTTTTTTAAATAGCTTGAATTTGGTTTGCAGGTTTCCCGTAGCCCGGAATTCCCCGATGTCGTCACCTACGACGCAAAGTTCTCCACGGGCATTGTAAGTCAGGATGTTTCCTCGGCGTTTGGAGATTTCAGCTCCGATATATGTAGAGAATTCGTCATAAACCTGTGTAACCGGAAATTCGATGGTGGAAGGAGAGGCGTCTAACCCGCTACCGTATTCGGGATCGTAAGACAGTCCCGGTATTTGGGCCGGCAACTGGAATTTGCGCTTGTCGAAAGTCGCAAAGGCTGTGATGCCGAACTTAGCCCAGTCCTGAAAACCTTCGCGGAGGGAGAGCCCGAAAGTATTGCGCAGATTCCAATAGGAAGTACGGTCGTCGACACCCGTACCGTTTTCCAAGCCGAATACACGCGGGTCCCCATCCGGAGTCAGATAGCATTCGTTCAGATTTTGGTTCGCTTCCGAGCGGAAACGGCGGCGGTTGTCCTGATATTCCAGTGTATGAATGATACTGGATACAGGAATAAATATTTTTACTGGATTTCCTAACGTGTCCACTTCCCCTTCCAGTTCGCGTTCGAATCCGAGGTTATAATGGTGGCTCAGGAAATACTGTTTGCCGCGTACACGGTTCCATGCCTTGACCGGATAGCGTGTGTCGAAAGCCTTAGGGTCGTCCTGGTTTCTCTCGCCGGCAAAATATTGGTCCGGGTTGGTGATAACCGAGTCGTTGGCCAACCCTCCGTTTTCGTAATTGATGAAGTTGAAGTTGCTCAGGTAGGCATGCGCTTCGTAGCGATCCGACTTGTAACTGCCGAAAAGACGGTAGCTCAACAACTTATTACCGTTATTCTTGTAATATCCGCGACTGTAGATATAATCCAGATCGCCGCCTACGTTGATCTTCGGGCCGAAGTTCATGGTCAGCGTGCCTTTCAATCGTTCGTTTTTGCTTTCGCTTCCTCCCATAGTCGTATACATCACGTTCGTATAGGGGATTTTCGTATTGTAATACAGGGCGTTCTGAGGGTCCGTGATATAATAATCGTAAGCATCGGCAAACAGGAAATCCCGTGGTTCCTTGCGTTCGGAAAAGATACGGGTTTGTGCCGGTGACCCCGTATTGGCCAGATAGCCGACTGCCAGCGATTCGGATTCCACCAGCGTGCTGTTGGCGAAATTCAATTTATGTGTGTCCAACGGGGCAATATAAGGATCGCCCAGCAGAGGCGTAAGGCGGTAGGCCGTGATACGCTTGTTGTCCGTCGATGCGCTATCGGGAATCAGCAGGCTGTCAGGAACTTCCTGATTGGCTTTGGAGAGGTTGCCGAGCGAGAATCCTTTCCGGTCTCCGCCCGGCCGGCGTTGCGCATGCAGAGCCGAAGCGGATATTATCAAGAGTAATAATATGTATAAGCTATGCTTCATGAGGGGCAAAGATATAACAAAAGGGCGTCCTACGAAATAGAAACGCCCTCTTTATATTCTTTTTGCAAGATTACACTTTCTGTATAATCTCCATACCTTTCTTAATGGCAGCCTCGTTCATCGGGATGAGCTTGTGGTGGCGTTCGGGCAGGGATTTCTTCAAGCCTAACAGAACGTTTTCCAGTTTCACCATCGGGACGATTTTCAGCAGTCCGCCAAGGATCAGCATATTGAATGCTTTCTCGTTTTTCATTTCCGTAGCCGCGTCCATGGCATCCACGCGATATACGCTGACGTCGGTCCGTTTCACCGGTGTATGGATTCCATATCCGTCATAAATAATGATGCCGCCTTTTTTCACCTTGCTTTCGAACTTGTCCATAGAGGGCTGGTTCAGGATGATGGCAATATCATATTCGTTCAGTACGGGAGAGCTGATGCGGTCGTCACTCAGGATAACGGTTACGTTGGCTGTACCACCACGTTGTTCAGGGCCGTAAGAAGGCATCCAGCTGACTTCCTTCCCTTCCATCAGGCCGGAGTAAGCCAGGATCTTACCCATTGACAAAACCCCTTGTCCGCCGAAACCTGCTATTATTATCTCTTGTTTCATTGTCAATAATTTGCTGATTAATTATTCTTTGTTCTTGAGATCTCCTAACGGATAGAACGGGAACATATTCTCTTCCATCCATTTATTTGCCTTTTCAGGTGTCATTTTCCAACCGGATGAACAGGTGGAAACGAATTCGACAATTGAAGTGCCCTTGCCGGCCATCGAGTTTTCGAATGCCTTGCGAAGCATCTTTTTAGCTTTGCGGACGGCTGCCGCAGTCTGTACGCTCTGGCGGGTGACCAGGCAGGTCCCTTCCAACTGTGCAAGCAGGTCGCCGATCTTCAGCGGGTAACCGTTGAGGGCGATGTTACGACCGTAGGGGCAGGTTGCCGTCGGCATTCCTTCCAGTGTCGTAGGAGCCATCTGACCGCCTGTCATACCATAGATGGCATTGTTGACAAATACGATCACGATATTTTCTCCACGGTTGGCGGCATGGATTGTTTCGGCGGTACCGATGGCAGCCAAGTCACCGTCGCCCTGGTAAGTGAATACCATCTTGCCCGGATTCAGTCGCTTAACAGCTGTCGCGATAGCAGGCGCACGTCCGTGAGCCGCTTCGATCCAGTCGATGTCCAGATAATTATAGGCAAAAACGGCGCATCCGACAGGAGAGACGCCGATCGTTTTATCTTCCATACCCATCTCGGCAATCACTTCGGCAATCAGCTTGTGTATCACGCCGTGACTGCAACCGGGACAGTAGTGCATGGGATTTTCATTCATCAACCTGGGTTTCCCATATACCAGGTTTTCCGGTTTAATTATTTCGTTAACTTCCATGTTCGTAATTATTTAGCTAATAAATCTCATCAGATATTGAACCAAGCGGAAACAGATTGCCGCGCCACCGCAATACAGGAATGGCTGGCGGTTTTCAGGGAAGGCGAAGTAGCAGATTACTGCCGCTACAGCCAAAACCATGAATAACCAGGTCAATATCGTGTCAATTTTACTTCCGCGTGTCATGATTGAAAATTAAGAATTAAGAATTAAAAAATAAGACAAGTCGACTAAATGATTTCTTAATTATTAATTCTTAATTATTAATTCCTTAAGCGCATTTAGAACTTCATCCGGGGTGAACACGATACCACCGAGGCGGCCGAAATGTTCAACCTTTACCTTACCGTTTACGGCCAGACGTACATCTTCAACCATTTGTCCGGCGTTCAGTTCGACAGAAAGCATACCTTTTACTTTATCAGCATAAGCAGCAATCACTTTTTTCGGGAACGGCCATAATGTGATAGGACGGAGCAGCCCGAGCTTGATGCCTTCCGCACGTGCGATTTCGACCACTTTCTGGCAGATACGGGCGGAAGAACCGAAAGCGATCAGCAGATATTCAGCATCTTCGCACTGGAACTCTTCGTAGCGGACTTCATTTTCTTCGATCTTCCGATATTTAGCCTGGAAGCGGATGTTGTTTTCTTCCATCTTTGCCGGGTCCAATTCAAGTGAAGTAATGACATTCGGTTTACGGCCGGCTGTCTTTCCCTGTGTAGCCCACGGGCATTCGGCTATGATTTCTTCTTCTGTACGGCGTGTATGGAAAGGAGGCAATACCACTTTTTCCATCATCTGGCCGATGATACCGTCTGCCAGAATAATGGCAGGATTGTTGTATTTGAAAGCGAGTTCGAAACCTAATCCGACGAAGTCCGCCATTTCCTGCACGGAAGAGGGAGCGAGCGTGATCAGGCGGTAGTCGCCATGTCCGCCACCTTTGACTGTCTGGAAATAGTCAGCCTGGCTGGGCTGTATCGTCCCCAGACCGGGACCGCCACGCATCACGTTCACGATCAGACAGGGCAGTTCGGCCCCTGCGATATAAGATATACCTTCTTGTTTCAGACTGACACCGGGGCTGGACGAGGAGGTCATCACACGTTTGCCTGTACCTGCACCTCCGTATACCATATTGATGGCTGCCACTTCACTTTCAGCCTGTAACACGACCATTCCGGTTGTTTCCCACGGCATTTCGGCCATCAGGGTTTCGAGTATCTCCGACTGCGGAGTGATCGGGTAGCCGAAGTAACCGTCTACACCGTAGCGGATAGCCGCATGGGCGATGGCTTCGTTACCCTTCATTAATTTTACTTCTTCTGCCATATCTGTTTATTATATTTTTACTTTATAGATGGTTAAACAACCGTCCGGACAAACTAACCCGCAACTTGCACAACCGATACAGTCATCGGGGTTTTTCATGTACACATAATGGTATCCCTTGTTGTTTACTTCACGCGGGTGCAATTCGAGCACATCCGACGGGCAGGCTACTACGCAAAGATTGCATCCTTTGCATCGCTCTGTGTTTACAACAACAGCTCCTTTTATCTTCGCCATAATTTATTATATTTAAAAACTAATGTAACACTAACTATCTCATTTGCGACTGCCAAAGGTAGTAAAAACTTTACAGAAAGAATCTTTTTTACTTTAATTAGTATGAAATTGTTACTTCCGGCCGCCTGTAAAAATGGCCGCGAGTCAAGGCGACACCTGCTTTGTGGCGACGGGAATCAAGCGGACAGGACTGTTAAGCCCTGATGGCATCGGTTCCCATTTGTCGTATTGTTTTTGCTGGTAATCCAGGTTGACCATGTTGATCTCCTTGAAGATTCGCCAGACTGTTTTCCGGCGATCGTAATCGGCGATCCTGTTTGCGGGCAGGTTGGTCACATCCACATCGATCCGGTTAACGCCCGGAACCAGATAGTCTCCGACTTTCAGGCGGAAAGGGACAGCCCAGACGGTTCCCGCCGGCTGCCCGTTGATGTGGACACGTGCACTTTCGCGTACGTCCCCCAAGTCCAGTATCCAGTCGTCGGCTGCTATTTCGGGCAGTCTGAATGTCAGGCTATACCGGGCAGTCCCCATATTCCGTCGTGCGTCCGGATGGTCGAGTGTGGTCCAGGAGGCAGGACGGTCTATCACGAATGTCCCCGGAATGGCCGGTTCGCTATCGCGGAAATTCAATATCCAGTCATGATCCAGGCCGATGCTGACCGGCTGTTCTTGTATATACTTCCAGGCGGGACAATCGGGAGCCTCTCCGGTGAAAGTCTGCAAGATCAGCGAACCTCCGGAAGGTATTTGCAGATACACTTCCGTTTTTCCTTCGTTGCGGCGGATGCCGGCAGTGCCGGTTTCTTTTGTCATCGGGTCATACAGGATGGCAGCGTTGGCTTGGACGCCCAGCGGAACCCAGCCGTCGACCCCTTTATCCTGCAAGGAGGTGATAAAGTAATGATGTCCGGTAGCGTTGGACCGGCGGATGCATTGCAGGCCGAAACGGGTTTTCATCTCTTCCTGTGCGACTCCGCAAGCCTGCAAGGTGAGAGCGTAGTCGGAACCGGTGATGATCCGCCCCTTTTGCAGGCTGCTCGTCGCGGTTTCGCTGAAAGAGGCGGTTTTCGGTAGCTTGTCCCATGCTTGGCGAAAGTGTCTTCTCCTTTTATCCAGATCTCCGAAACCGGGTACGTCTTCCGGGTAGTTCCCGATGAAGACGATCGTGGCCCCTTCTTTTGCCAATTGTACCAGATGGCTTAAAATATCGGCGGGCATATAACGGGCGGCGGGAACGACCAGCGCCTTGTATAGGGAACCGCCCGAAGTCACCAGCTTCCCGTTTTTGATGCCGGTACTCCGGATGAAGTTGTCAGAAATATAATCGACATCATATCCGCTTTCGTAAATGGTGTGTATGGCATGGATAAACCGGGGAGCCCGTTGTTGCATTTTATGGATATCGAAAGCCAGGAAACGTTCGCCTGCTTCCTGCCACATATCGTATACCGGCAGATAAACCAGGAAATCATTATCGGGCTTGCCCATCTGCAAAAACGACTGGCAACGGGCGATATAATCGAAAAAGGCGGGGGCATCTTTCCATATGCTGTTTGTCGGCGACATGTTGACAGACGCGTAGAACAGCCAGCCGGGCCATTCCGCCTCGCGGGGCGAATAGGGAGTACCGTGGAAAAACATGTGGTTGACACCCGATACGAACATCAGGTCCATATCCGGTTTGCATTGTGAAAGCGACGTACGGAAGTGTTCGGTCAGCCAGGTGAAGGTCTCCGAGGAGGTATATTTTTTGCCGGCTATATGGGCTGCCGAGGAGGCGTATTTGAGCATCGACAGGTCCGAGTCGTTTTTGCGTGTCAGCGAATCCCGGCGTAATCCTTCGATATGGAACCGGGAGAGGCCGAACCCCTCGCATTCGGGGATATCGACCGTGGCGTACAGGTCGATCAGGTTGCCCGGCGAACCATGTGCCTGGTTACGGGTGAGGCTTCCGCCCCGGTGCGCCCATTCCGTCCATTGGCGGGTAAAGTTCTCCAGCAGGAGTTCCGCCAGCGTCTCCCGGTAGTCCGAGAGGATGCGGGCGGTCGTATCCGTCCGTACGGGATTCAGGAATTCCGGCAGGTAATTTTCCAGCCGGTATCCGCGCCTGCGGACAAACTCGTCGAGCAGGCCGGGTGTCCAGTCGGCTCCGTACACCTCATACGAGTCGTTGAAAAAGGCATGCGGATAGGGAACCTTGTTTTCCCGGAAAGCCTGTTCGAAGGTTGCGAAATACTGCTTGACGGCGTTTCGGGAAAAATGATCCATAACATAACCTTCCCCGCCGGGAGCCGCCCGTTTCACTTGCTGGAATGTTTTCCCGCAAAATAGAGCTATCAGGCGCCAGTTCCCCGCAGGGACCGTCCAGTCGAGCCGGTTGTTTTTCACTTTTGATGTGATGTCGATCCGTTCCCCCTTATCGGAAAAGGCCATCAGACGGCTCAGGTTGGCGACGTCCCGTTGTTTCCGATCCTCCGCTTCGATCGCGGTCCGAAGCCTTTCCCCGCCTTTGGCTGCATATTCCCGGAAGATCGCTTTGGTCGCTGCATTTTCCAGGGAGATCATCGGACCACCGAAAGGCCAGCCGGTTCCGGCGTTCATGTCCGTTTCCATTCCGAGACGTTTGCATTCGGACCGGGTGTGTTGCAACATCCGCATCCAGTCGGGAGAGAGGAACGGGATTTCGTGTGCGTCGTTTCCCTGTACGCCATAGATAGGGGTGATCTCGACGCCGCCTAACCCTGCCTGGGCATAGGTTTCCAGGTTATAAGTCAGGTTCGCCGTGTCTACCGCGCTCCCCAGCCACCACCAGCGGGTTGCAGGACGCGATTCGGCCGTGATCTCCGGCCACGATTGTGAAAAAAGCGGTGTTGCGGTCGTCAGGCAGATGAAGGCAACAGGCAGGATATGTTTGAAACGAGGTGTAATGTCCATAATAAATATTGATTTTTCAGGGTTAAAGATACGAATTTATCCGTTACTTTTGGCTTGATCCAAAAGCAACCGAAAGATCAAGATTATTCTGTTACTTTTCTCTTGAAAGAAAAGTAACCAAAAGTTCAAGGCCGAACCTGCTTCGCTACTCCGTTCCCTCCGTTCGCTGTCGCGTCTGAAACTCGCTTCGCTCAGACAGCAGACGCTCCGGGCGCTCACTGCGGTCTCTTCGCTTGACGCTCACCAGCTTAGGCCGGAAGTAGAGCCGTTCCGGCTCTGTTGAGGATGGGGATGCCGCCTGCTTTGGGGTGGGCGCTTACAGTGCCCGGACACTGCATATCGGTGCAATGTGCCAACAAACGGGGCTTTCCTTGTTTCGCAGGCTCTCTTTTGCTCTGCTTCAGCAGACGGATAGATGATTGTTCCCGGCTTTGCCGGTTTCTCTGTGGGTTTTAACCCCCTTTAATTATAATATATGGAAAGGGACTGAAGTCCACAAAGGAAGAGGCTTTGCCTCCGGATCTTTTAAACCGTCTGCTGAAGCAGACGGCAAAAGAGAGCCTGCACCACAAGGCAAGCCTGTAAGCCCGACATATCTTAGCCCAGGGCGTAAGATCTGGGTTTAAAAATACATGCTCCTTTTTTAAGTCCTGTAAGGGTGACGCGATTGTGTCACAGGTTGTTGTGCGGTTGTCCCGGCCTTTTCCTTGATATTGTATCTCTCTTATTAAAGATTTTCTTACCGTTTGTAACGGTTTACGGCAATAAACTGATTACATGTTATCGAGAAGAACGCCGGCTTACATGGATATCTATAAAATCAATAGGTGAAAACAAAAGGAACGGCAATGTCGCTTTTCCTTAAATATAATTACGCATATAAAAAAATGCTGCAAGGCTGGCTCGTCGACAACACGGTGACCACCGAAAACAAGAATGACAAGATCCTGATCCTCAAATCGGCAGGCAATCTGACTTGTTAAATACGTAATACGGCAAGAAAGGGAACCGGCGGGGATATCATACCATATCTTCGCCGGTTCTTACTATTTCTACCTTCAGCGTCTTGTGGAACGGGATGAAGCGGGAGACGACGGCCATGACGATGGCAAACAGCAATGTATAGCCCAGCAATGTCTTGAGCCCTAACAACAAACCTTGCGTTTGCAGCGTGTTGTAGAGTGTATTGGTGGCCAGTTGCGTGGCTTCTTCCAGCGGGTGGCCTTGCGCCAGGGCGTTGTTGAGCGACTGGTTGAAAGTGCCGGCGGCAAGCGGGTTGTCCATCCGCATGTTCTCGGAGAGGACGGACATCGATTGCAGTTGCAGGCGGTAGATCATGTTGTTGAAGAAGGCGGAAGCGATCGACGGTGCGAGGACGGACCGGAAGGTGATCAGGAAAAAAGCGTTGTAGATCAGTAGCTTCGGATCCAGGTCTTCCACCACATAAACGCCGAAAGCGATGAACAGGATCAACATTCCCATCCCTCTGAAAAACATCGGCAGGTAAAGCATCTCGTATGTCCCGTCCGGCTCGATGCCGAAGTAGAGAATCGCCAGGTAGACGGCGAAGCACGACATGCCGCCGGCTATCAGAATCCTGAAACGCCACCGTTGCCACCTGAACCACCAGTAACAGATGAACGCCCCGCAGACGAACCCCGGCAGCATCCACAGGTTTAGCGAATTGGTATGCACGCTGTCTATCCGGAGCACCGAGTTCAGGTAGCTCGTGAGCACCGAACTGGAGGAGGAGAGCACCATCGTGATGATCATGAACACGTAACCGATCAACGCCTTGCTGCTGTTCAGCACCGTAAGGCGGATAAAGGGCGTTTGCGAATATTGCCGGCGTACGAATAGCCACAGCAGCAGGGGAGCCGCCAGCGTATAGGCCAGTATCTTATCCGAGGAGAACCAGTCGAGCTGCTTTCCGTAGGTGGCAACGTAAACGACCAGCAGCATGGCGGTAGAGCCGACCAGCATGCTTTTCCAGTCGATCTCACGGAAAGGGAACCGGATCGGCCGGCGGGCGTAACGGAAGAAAAGCAGGACGAAGAGGATGGCGAGCAGTTGCAGGATCATGACGAAATAGTACATGTATTGCCACTGGTAGGAGTAGGCGAGTTGAGCCGTGAGCGCCATCGAAATCTGTCCGCCTGAGAAGACGAGCGGGTAGAAGTAGGCATAAAATTCGCTTCGGACATTCTTCGGGCTGAAGAACGGACGCGTCATCGTGGTGAATTCCAGCATGACGAAGGCTTTCAGGATGCCGATGAAGAAACTGCATGTAATGACGATCTCCATTTGCCTGGCGTTGGCGCAGATGAAGCTGAGGATGACTTGCAGCAGGAGGTCGATCAGCAACACGGTCTTGGTCGTGATGACAGGCCGCAGCTTGGGGATAATCGGATAGGCGATGGCCATGCCTACCGAGGTGGCGTAGTAGGCCATCCGGATGTCTTCGCTCATGACGCCTAACGTGCCCGATACCTCGACGATGTCGCCCGTGTACGCTCCGTTTACCAGCGTGATGGGGAGCAGGATGACGAAGGCGGTGAGAAGTCCTAACCAACGGGGGACCCAGGGACGGATCGGTACGTTCAGTGCTTGCAGGCGGTTCATGCGGATGGCGGGTTAGTGGCGCAAGGCCTCTGTTTCGACCATCATCCCGGCACGGAGCAATTGCATATCTTCGGGCGAAACGTCCTGCAGGTCGATGCGGACGGGGATGCGTTGCTGGACTTTGACGAAGTTGCCGGCGGAGTTGTCGGTCGGAACCAGGGCGTACTTCGAGCCTGTCGCTTCGGAGATGGCGGTGACGACGCCGTGGAAGGTGCGTCGCTTGAGGGCGTCGACTTTGATCAGGACTTCCTGCCCGATGAAGATATTGGCGATCTGCGTCTCCTTGTAGTTGGCGGTGATCCATTTGTCCTCTCCGCGGACTAAGTAGGTGAGGGTTTGCCCGGCTTGCACGAGCTGTCCTTTTTCGAGCGTCCTGCGTCCCATGTAGCCGTCGTAGGGGGCGGTGACGACGGTGTAGCTCAGGTTCAGTTCGGCCATTTCCAATTCTGCCTCCTTGCGCAGGATGGCGGCGTCGGCGCTGCCTGTCTTTTTCGATGTCTCCGAATATTGGGATTGGGCGGCCTGCTTCTGGTGCATCAGGGCGTTATAGCGTGCCTGCATGGCTTCGTAGTCCGCTTTCACCTGCTCGTATTGCTGGCGCGAGACGGATTCCTCCTTGAGCAGGTTGGCATAGCGGCGGTAGTCCTGTTCGAGCCGCCAGAGCTTTGCTTTCGTCTCGGCGATGTTGGCATCCTGCACCGATACGTTCACTTCCGACGTGCGGATGCCTGAACCGAGCGCGTCACGGGCGGAGCGGGCGTCCATGAGGGCGGCTTCGGCATCTTTCAGCTTGATGCGGTATTCGCGGTCGTCGAGGATAAGCAGGGTGTCGCCTGCCTCTACGAACTGGTGTTCGGTGAAGCGCACCTCGCTGATGTAGCCCGGCACGCGGATGTTGACCGGGATGACGTACTGGTCGACCACCGCGTCGTTCGTGATCTCGTAGTAGACATATTTCCGGAAGTAGTTGACTGTCCACGAAATGCCTCCCAGGATCAGGAGGGTGCAGACGGTGTTCAACGTGATGTTCCGGATCTTTAGCCGGATCAGTTGTTGTCTTCTTTTATGATGGTTGGAGGTGTTCATCTTTTATGGGTTTATAAGTTGCCGCATGCGTGCATGAGTTGATAATAGGTATAGACCGCTTCGCTCTGGGCGGTCGTGAGTTGCAGTTCGGCTTCGAGGCGTACGCTGCTGGCATCCAGAAGGTCTGTCAGGATCGACAGTTGGTTGAGATAGCGGTTGTTTACGATCCGGTAGTTTTCATTTGCCTGCCTGACGGAAAGTTTCAATGCTTTTACCCGGTCGATCGCTTCCTGGTGGCGGATATAGGCGCTGCGCACATTGACGCGTATCTCCTGCATCATCTGTTCTTCCGCGTTGCGGCGGAGGCTGACATATTGCCGCGCTTCGTGCATTTTGTGTTTGTTGCGGTAAAGGGACGAGAGGCTGTAGGATAGGCTGAGCGCAACGTTCCAGTTGTTGGCAAACATATCGTCCATCGTGCTGGTGAGCGGGCGGGACAGGGTGTTGCCGGCGTGTATTGCCAGGGAAGGCAGGTAGTCGGCTCTCGAAATCCGGATGTCGTTTTCGGCCAGGCGTGTGTTGTAGCGGGCGATTTGCAGGCCGGGGAAATGGGTGTATGCTTGCTGTATGTAGGCTTCGCAACTGCCGAGGGTGACGCCGGCGGACAAGAGCGTGGTGTCCGGCAGCAGGAGCAGGGTTTCATCGAGGCCGAGCACGATGTCGAGTTGTTGGGAGACAATGGTGATGTTGTCTTTGGCTTCGCGGAGCGCGAGGTCGTCGTTGGTGAGTTGCAGTTCGCTGCGTATCTCGTCGTTCCGCGTGACGATCCCTTCTTTCCATAAGCGGCGGATATCTTCAAGCCTGCGCCGGGACTCTTCGATGTTGCGGGCCAGCACCTCCGTTTCTTTGTACAGGGCGAAAAGATCCATATACTGGCGGAGGAGCGAGAGCTTGATATCCGCCTGGTCGTTTGCCGTGTAGAGCGAGGCTACCTGTTTCTGGAGGGTGGCGCGCCGGATGGTTCCGCGTATTTTGCCTCCCTGGTAGAGCGGTTGGGTGACTTCCACATTATAATTGTGCGACCAGTCGGGCATGTCGGGATGGGTCGGTTTCGACAGTCCTTGCCTGAAGATCGTCGTCTGGCCGATGTATCCTGCCGTGGCTCCGATGCTGATGTCCGGCAACCGCGCAGTGCGGGCTGTCTTTTCCTCGTCTCCCGCAATGACTTCCTGCATCCGGCTGGCTTTCAGGTGCAGGCTGTTTTCCGTACCCAGCCGGAACAGATCGTCGAGGGTAAGAGGATAGGTCTGCTGCGCGTCTCCCGCAACAGGCTTTGTGGACATTAGTAACAAGATTAAACTATATTTTATCCAGTATCTCATCCAGTTTCTTTAAGTTGTTTGTGAACAGTTCGATTTGCCGTGCAGTCATCCGCGCCCCGACTTCATCGTAGATATTATAGAGGAGGGGCTTGACCTGAAGGGAGAGCTTTTCGCCTTCTTCCGTCAGGTGGATTTGCTTGTTGCGCCGGTCCGACGGGTCTTCCCGGCGTTCCACCCAGCCTTTCTTCTCTAAGTTATTGATGAGGTTGGTCAGGCAGGCTTTGTCTTTAGCCGTCTGTTCTGCCAGGTATTGCTGGCTTACTCCGGGTTTCTTCCATAGACGGTGCATCACCTGGAGCATTTCGAATGTCATGTCGACATTGTTAGACTTTAATACTCTTTGTATGGTCTGGCGAAAGGTCATTCGCGTTTTCAGGATTTGGAGCATTAATTCGTGTGCCGCTTCATTATTTGCCATTGCTGTTTACTTTTACGGCACAAAAGTAGGAAATATCCTTGAGATATTGGTTAAATGTTTAACTGTTTCTTTCAGTGAATACGCTGTTTCAATTCATCCAGCATGTTCACTCGTTCCAAAGAGAACGTATTGTCGTGCGTTTGGATATATTCTAAGAGCGTCTTGGCCTTTTGCAGCATCGCCTGCTCTTCGTCGGGATAGAGGTAGCTTTCCTCGATCAGGGTTTTGACGGCTATCTCGAGGCGGAGGATTCCGCCGTTGTCGTCACTGTCGAGACGGCGGATAAGCTCTTCGGGCGGGACCGTCATAAGGGCAGGACGGTCCAGTTTGAGGGAGTTGTAGACGGTTTGGATCAGCTCCGGGGTATGGCGGGCCGCATTCGTGTTGCGGTTCATAATGATCTGAAGGACTACTTTGGCAAGTTCTTCGATCTGTATCATGATGAAATCTCGTTTTAACACCTTTGTGAATTTAAAATCAGGAATTAATAATTAAGAAATAATAGTTCACTCTCCACTCTCCATTTTCAATTGTCCACTGTTATCTTAATGATGCGGACATCTTTTTTCGGACGGTCGTATTCGTCGCGGGGTTGGCCGGCGATGGCGTCGAGGACGTCGAAGCCTTCGACGAGTTCGCCGTAAACGGTATAGTTGCCGTCCAGATGGTGGCAACCGCCTTCGGTCGTGTAGGCTTTCCGTTGCTCTTTGGTGAACAACAGGTGGCCGGGCGTGGCGCGCACCATCGAATCTACCTGGGCGTTGATTTTACGCAGGCGTTTCTGGTACTCGCGTTTGTTGCTGGCTTTCTGCATGCGCAGTTCGGCACGGACGGGATAGAAGAACTTCTGCATGGCTTTCTCCTTGATATCCTGGTTGGCGATCATTTCCAGCGTGTCCAGTTCACCGTTGGTGTAGACTTTTCCTTGCACGATATAGAATTGCGACATGTCCGATTTCTTTTGCGGGTTGATGTCGTCGTTCTGGCGGGGAGCGGCCAATGCGCCCCGCTTGTTGAAGCGGTGGGGCCGCATCTCCGGCATGATCTCCGAATTCCGGTCTCCGAAACCGCAACGGGCGCCGGCGGGGGCATTGCGCGAATCGGGAGCGCCGCCCTGCATCATAAATTCAGGGAGCACGCGTGTGAACAGCGTCCCGTCGTATTCGCCCCGTTTGGCACGTTCGATAAAGGTGCGGACGTGGTTGGGAACGTCGTCATACAGTTTCGCTTTCAGGGTTCCGGCGCTCGTATTGATGGTGACTATTTTTGCAGGAACCTGTTCAGATGCGGATGTTACGGTGTCCGCATCGCTCTGTCCGAAGGCTGGCGAGAGGCAGGCCAGCAAGCCTAATAAGATATAACAGCTCTTTCTCATCTTTTAAAATATTTGGTGGGTAAAGATAGTATTTATGTTGTTAAACACAAAGTAAATGGCTACCTTTGCAGACTTTAAGGCAAATTTAAGATTATAAACTACACATGTTATTATGAATTGGATTAATGATTTGTTATGGGGCGAAGGCATCGGCCACTCCATACTTCTGCTTTCCTTTGTGATCGCTGCGGGCATACAATTAGGAAAGATCAAGGTCTTCGGCGTTTCTTTGGGGATCACTCTTGTGTTGTTTGTGGGGATCATTTTAGGGCATTTCGGTTTTACGATCAACCACAACGTGATTCACTTTTTTAAAGAGTTCGGATTGATACTTTTTGTCTATTCCGTGGGTATGCAGGTCGGACCGGGTTTCTTCTCTTCTTTCAAACAGGGGGGGATAACGTTGAATATGCTGGCGTGCGGAATTGTGTTCTTAGGAGTCGTGACGGCTGTCATTCTGCATTATGTGACCGGTATTCCGATGCCTACGATGGTCGGTATTTTGTCGGGTGCAGTCACGAATACACCGGGATTGGGTGCTGCCCAGCAGGCGTTTTCCGATATGCACGGAGTGTCTGACAATACGATTGCTTTGGGATATGCTGTTGCTTATCCGCTGGGTGTGATCGGTATTATCCTGTCCATTATCCTGATTAAGTATATTTTCCGTGTGAGTTTCGATAAGGAGAACGAACAGTTGAACAGCGAAGATTCTTCGCATACCAATGAGGCTAAACCTGTATCGCTGGTTGTGAAGAATCCGGCTATCTTTAACAAGACGGTTGCCGAATTGTCGAACCTGCTGGAACATCGTGACTTCGTTATCTCCCGCGTCTGGCGTGACAGCAACAAGCAGATCGAGATCGCTTCCGCCAATACGGTCCTTCAGGAAAACGATAAAGTTTTTGTTATCACGACCGAGACGGATGCCGAGACAATCAAGACGTTTATCGGTATCGAGATCGATATGGAGCGTAAGCAGTGGATCCGTATGGAGAGCCAGTTTGTCAACCGCCGTATCCTGATCACGAAGCCGGAACTGAACGGTAAGCGTCTGGGACAGTTGAAGCTGCGTAAATTATATGGTATCAACATCACCCGTATCAACCGTGCCGGTGTCGATCTGGTCGCCAAACCGGGGCTGACTTTGCAGGTGGGCGACCGTGTGAATGTGGTCGGTACCGAAACAGCGGTTTCCAATGTGGAAAAGGTTTTGGGCAACTCTATGAAACGCCTGAACGAACCGAACCTGATCACGATCTTCGTCGGTATTGCATTGGGTATCGTGTTAGGGAGCATTCCTATTACATTCCCTGGTATTCCGCAGCCTGTCAAGTTAGGCCTGGCGGGTGGTCCGTTGGTTGTGGCGATTCTGATCAGCCGCTTCGGCTATCATTATAAATTGATTACTTATACGACACAGAGTGCCAATTTGATGTTGCGAGAGATCGGTATTACGCTTTTCCTTGCTTGCGTGGGTATCAGTGCCGGTGACGGTTTTGTCGATACGATCGTGAATAATGGTGGTTTTGCCTGGATCGGCTACGGTTTCATCATTACGTTTGTGCCGTTGATGATCATCGGCTGTATCGGCCGTTATTTCTGCAAGGTCAACTACTTTACGTTGATGGGGCTTATTGCCGGCAGTACGACCGACCCGCCTGCATTGGCTTATTCGAATGCAACAGCCGGAAACGATGCTCCGTCGGTAGGGTATGCAACGGTCTATCCGTTGACAATGTTTCTCCGGGTATTAACGGCGCAGTTGTTGATTCTGTTCTTTGCATAACAATATTTCAATGATCTTTCTGTTACTTTTCTCTTGAAAGAAAAGTAACCAAAAGTTCAAGGCCGAACCTGCTTCGCTACTCCGTTCCCTCCGTTCGCTGTCGCGTCTGAAACTCGCTTCGCTTGGGACAGCAGACGCTCCGTTCGCTCACTACGGTCTCTGCGCTTAACGCTCACCAGCTTAGGCCGTAGTTAGAGCCTGACGGCTCTTTAAGGATTGCCGATACCGCCTGCTCTTTTGCGATCCCGCATCAAGTGAGGCAAGCCTCGTGCCGCAGGCTCTCTTTTGCCGTCTGCTTCAGCAGACGGATAGATGATTGTTCCGGCTTTGCCGGTTCCTCTGTGGATTTTAACCCCTTTCATTGATTGCATTAAAAGGGGTTAAAACCCACAGAGGAAGAGGCTTTGCCTCTAAATCCTTTTAAACCGTCTGCTGAAGCAGACGGCAAAAGATAGGCTGATGGGCTTCGGGGATTGCCGATACCTATATAAAAGGCGGTATCGGCAATCCCAAGAGAAAGCGGAGCTTTCTAAGAAAGGCCTAAGCGGACAGGCGTAAAGCGGAGGGTGAAGGCGGAGCGGCAGGAGCCTGCGCTGTTTGAGCGAAGCGAGTTTCGCAGGCGACAGCGTAGCCTTTACCCGGAGTAGCCTGGACGGTTAAGCCTTGATCTTTTGGTTACTTTTGGATCAAGCCAAAAGTAACAGATAAATCGGTATTTAACGGTTCAAATATTCTCATATTCGTACTTTTTATTTGTGGCAGAGCAGGAGGCTTATTGTGTAATACCGGTTCTTTGACAACAAAATACAATCTTTAATAATTGGCCTGAAATCCGGCTTTTTGAGGGTAAAAAAGACTCTCTCATCCTGAGGTGCGCAATTTTTTGCCATGAAGACGGTCGTAATTGCCCTGAGGTGCGCAGTGTATATAGCATGACGACCGTGTTCATGGCGACGAAGACGGTCGTAAAGGAAACGAGGACGGTCGTCATGGCGGGAAAGCCCCGGAATGGATTTAAGATATCCGGAAGATGGTCTCAACTTTTTTATTACAGGCGATTCTCCGTGAGTTCAGGTTTTCCACAATATCCGGTTTTTCTCCTGCCCCGATTACAAAGAGGCATCGTTTTTTCATTTTCTGCCTACGCCGTTTCTTCAATCGTTACCAATTCCAGTAAAAAGCCGGCAAAAAGTCAAATCAAAACGATCCGGGGTTTGACTCGAAATAGAATATGAGTCAATCTGGGGTTATTGTCGTTTTTTCCTGTTTTGTTTGTGTGCTGTCCGGTAAGGCCGGGCGCAGGGGGATCAAAGGATATTTCTTCCGGCGGCGGAAGATGTCGGAGAAGCGGGTAAAGTCTTTTTTGTACATGATGCCGACTCCTTGTGTCGTCAGGGCTTGCTTTAGAATCATATACATATCGTTGGCATGGTTGTAGGCCTTCAAGCGGATATCGCCGCTTGGCGTCAACAGATATTCGAGGTCGAACTCGCCGATGAAGGCATTTTTCTGGTTGTTTATCGTACTGTTCTTATATCCGAAGTTTCCGTTGAAGATAAGGCGGTTGTTCAGCAATTGGCTGGACAGCAGCATTTCTACTTCCGTATCTTCGATGCCGTCCTGGCTGGTCCGGATATTTGTACCGAGTTGCACTTTGTCGGTGAAGCTGTTCATGATACTGGATATCTGTGAGGAAAGAGCGGATGAGGCCACTGCGCTGAAATCGTTCGATTTATATTGTGCATTGTATTCCGGCGTATAGAATTTGTTCAAAACCAACAGATAAATGATTTGCCGGGTCATCATGTCTTCTGTATCGACCAAACTTTTGACCTGCCGTTGGAGCTCTTCGTTGGAACTCGGCAATTCAAGATCGAACGAGATAGTCGGATTCCGCAGCACACCGTCTAATTTCAATACACAATTGACCGGCGTATTGCGTCGGGAACTTTCGTATGTCAGGCTGGGGTCCAGGTCCTGTATGTTGGCTGTCACGTTATAGATGGCATTTACATTCATCGTTGCCTCGAAGGGATCTCCCCGGAAGTTGATAATGCTGCCATCCCGTATCTTAAAGTTTTTATGGATGAGTTGTTGCAGGCTGAAATTATAGTTCCCTTGTACGATCCCGATGTTTCCATACATGCGCAAGTCGGTTTTCGTCCCGTACTGTATCTGGAGGCTTCCGTTGCAGTTTCCTGTTATTTTGTCGCCTGCGATCGGGTCCATGATCAGTTCGATATCGGCATCAGGGGTGACATCGAGTAGGAAATTCATACGGAGTTCCGCCCCGTCGTCTTCGTTTTTGAAGATAAGAGGTTTAATGGAGTCGGCAGGCTGGGTAAGTGCCAGTTCGCGCAGTTCCTTTTTGTCGACGAAAGTAATAAAGTCGTATTCTGCCGCCGAAGAATTGTTCATGAAGTCGAGTTTGACGGATGTCTTGGGATCGCTTCGCATATTGATGTCGAAGTTGATCAATTGCCCGTTCCCTTTTATGGAGGCTGTCCCGGTCCCGAAGACGGTTCCGAATATCAGCGGGTTCTGTTTCTGGGGCGCGTCGAATACCAGCATATTGTTTGTCTGGACTCCTACGTCGAAACTGACATCCTTGAAATGCTTGTGATTGACGGTCAGGTTTACCTTTGCCGAGTTGCCGAACTTGTCATGCACCGTTACGTTACGCCCGATGATCGCTCCCGGAGTTAGGTGGATGGAGTCGGAAAAAGTATAGTAGGTGTTCAGATATTCGATACCCAGCCCGCCATCGAGCACGTAAGCGTCTCCCTCTACATTCAACGCTTTGAACGGCCCGTGCAGATGGACGTTGCCAAAACCGCGCCCTTGCATGTTCTTCGCTATGTTTTCGACGAAAGGCCGGAGGAAGGCGACGTCCAGATCGTTGGCTCCGAAGAAGAGCGACAGCCCGGCGTTTTTGCCGACGGGATATATGTAGCCGCTGACATCCGTCCAAGTCGTATCGTTCTTGTAGATACTGCCTAACATCAGAATGCCTTTTTGCTGGTCGTCCCATTCGCTGAAAAGGTTGAGGCGCCCTAATTGTACCTGGTTGAACGAGAAGTTTTGTACTTCGAGGTCGGTGTTCAGCATCCGGCTGCCGTACAGGTCGGTGATGTTGAAGGTTCCGGTAGCTTTTCCGGCAAATTGGAGCACCGGGATATTCAGGATGTCGAAGATGTAACTCAGCTCGACCTGTTTCAGGTCCAGCAACAGCGTATCGGCCGGATCTTTCGAAACCGTCCCTTCCATGTGGAGATATTCGGTTCCGTTGGAGACGGAAAAGTCTTGTATCCCGATCTTGCCGTCTGCAATGCTGATGGTAGACGGGGCGATGTGCCAGGTGGAATCGTTCAGGATCAGCGGGCTCTCGTTCAGCGAGATTTCCGTACGCAGTTTGGCCGGCCCTTTTTCCTGTTCTTCCTCGATGAAGAGGGTAGAGGCGGAGAGATCTGCTTTAAACAGGCGTTCTTTGTTGTTCGCCCAACCGATCTGCGTCTTTATCAGGTTGTCTTTTGCATCTACTTTCAGGTCCATGTAGTTGCGCAACCCTTTGGCATTGTAGTTGGTTACTTTGAGTTTCAGGTTTACCCTGTCTTCGGGATTGTCGCATGTCAGGTAACCGGATTCGAACATAGACTTGCCGATGTTGAATTTAGGCAGGTAGGTCTCGAAGCGGAAGCGGTTGTACTGGTTGTTGTAATGCCCCGTGATACGTCCCTGGTTCAGCATCGTAAAAGGCAGTTTCAAGGTGTTGGATATGGCTTCCGTATTTTCGATAGTCAGCAAGAGAGAGAAGTTGTTTTCCATCACCTTCTGTTTCTTTTGCGTGACGTTGATCAGAGCCGGGACATATCCTTTTAGCGTTTGCATAAGGCTGGGGACGATCGTCGTAAAGGAGTAAGCACCCGTCACCTCGCCGTTCAGGACGTCGGAGGTAATGGTCAGATGGCGGTCCAGTGAATGGCCTGTAGCCTCCACCTTGAATTTTTTCAGGAAAAAGCTGTCCTGCTTGGTCTTGAAGGAGAGGCTGTCGAGCGTAATGCTCCCTTCCAGGTTGTCGATATTGTTTCCCGTGAAGTCGGCATTCAGCGAGCAGGAGATGTCCGGAGCCTCGTATTTATTTGTCAGATGAAGGCTGTCCGGCCGGAAATGTTCCAGACGCGAGGTGAAGTTGAACATGGAATTCTTGCCCTCGTGCAGGAACAACCCTTCGGCATACAGTTTGCCGTTCGGATCGTCGATGTCCAGCACACCGTTGAACCCGTTTTTCTTGAAGTTGCCTGAGAGGAGTATGTTCTCGTATTTGTAGCCCTTGTATTCTAACTCGTCTATATTTGCCTTGATATTACCCGAAAACGACCCGTTGGCAGGACGGTGCGTGTCCAGCGTAAGGTCTAACTTGGCTGTCCCATACGGGTTACCGTCTGGAAAAAGCTCGTTCAGGTGCAGGGTGGAGGTGGAGAGGTGGCCCTTCAGGTAGGCGGCGATGTTCTTCTCCTTGTCGTTCCCGAATATCAGGTCGGTCTGGACGGAACCGATCGCCGACGAGAACTTGCCGAAAGCGACCAGGTTGTCGAAGAAACCGGAGATCTCGCCGGTAAAGTTGATCGTACCTAATTTGACGATCGCATCCGGCAGTTTGACCGGACGATCGTTGAAGTTGTTAGCCAGGCCTGAAACCCCTTCGGTCGTGATATACATCTTGTTGACCTGTCCGAAGATATAGGCGTCTTCCGGGTGCGTGATCCCTTTCATCTCCATCTTGCCGATGAAAAGCATCTTGTCGCTGTATTTCAGTGTCAGCCGTTTCAGGTCGATATTGTTTATGTAGCCCGATGCCTCGGCCGAAAGTTCGATGGTCTCCGAGAAATTGCGGAATGCCGGGACGAAGGCGGAGAGGTCTTTCAGGCAAATTTGCGAAGGTGCGATATTCAGTTCGACGGGCGAATGATCCAGCAAATCGGACGCACTAACTGCTTCACGGGTATGGATATGGGCGCGGTCTATTTTAAGGTTCGTTTCAGGCAGCTTGATTTCAAAGTTGTTAATGATCGCGCTGTCCTTGTTGGCTACGATGTTGAGCGACAGTTTGTTCAGCGAAAAGCCCGAAGCCTCGTCGAAACTCATCTTCTTGATGTTGGCATTGAGGCTGTCCTTGTTGAATGCCTTCATCGAGATCTTGGCACTTATGTTCCGGATGTCGATATGTTTGGCATTGAACTTTCCGGGAGTGGCGGCTGCATTCTTCACATCGTAACGGAAGTTGCCGCGGCGTATCAGGATCGAGTTGAAGCGCAGGTCGATATTGGATTGCTTTTTCACCGTGTCTTTGCTGGCGAAAGCGTCGATGACGAATTGCAGGTTCAGCTTGTCCGCCGGCGTTTCTTTGCTCAGGCTGACGGAGAAACCGAACAGGCGGACTGTCGAGAACACGATCCTGCCGTTCAGCAAAGGCAGGATTTCGAAACCTGCCGACACATGGTTGGCATCGAACAGCACGGCTCCGCTCTCATCTTCGAGATACAGGTTTTCCAACACCAGGCGGTTGAACCACTCGATGTCTACATTCCCGATCCGTACGGGCACACCTAAACGGTTGGATAATTCTGTCGTTGCCGCATTTGCCACTTTTTGCTGCACATAAGGAATGCGCAACAAGATGGCTGGAGTCGCGTAGAATATCCAGAACAGGGTGAGCAGGGTGATGATTATGTATTTAAGTCCTTTGATATCTTTACTATATTTAAGCACAAAACTACAACAATATCCCGATAGATTTCGTTAATTTGCACAAAAATTGAAACGAAGATATGAGTGTGACAATATTAGGAATCGAATCATCGTGCGATGATACTTCCTCCTCTGTAATACGCGACGGCGTGATGCTGTCGAATGTAATTGCCAGTCAGGCTGTTCACGAAGCCTATGGCGGTGTTGTTCCCGAACTGGCTTCCCGCGCACATCAACAGAACATTATCCCGGTGGTTGCTGAAGCGATCAAGCGTGCCGGTATCGATAAATCCGAACTAAGTGCCGTTGCTTTCACCCGGGGACCGGGCTTGATGGGGTCGTTGCTGGTCGGAACTTCCTTTGCCAAAGGCTTATCCGCATCGCTTAATATCCCGATGATCGAGATCAACCACTTGCAGGCGCACGTGCTGGCTCATTTTATCAAGGAGACGCCGGAAGACGATCATGCCCCTTCGTTCCCGTTCCTTTGCCTCTTGGTTTCGGGTGGAAACTCGCAGATCATCAAGGTGAATGCTTACAACGATATGGAAGTGATCGGGCAGACGATCGACGACGCCGCCGGTGAAGCGTTCGACAAATGCGCGAAGGTGATGGGCTTGGGTTATCCCGGCGGTCCTGTCGTGAACCGCCTTGCCAACGAAGGGAATCCGAAGGCTTTTACATTCAGCAAGCCGCATATCCCCGGTTACGACTATAGTTTCAGCGGATTGAAAACCTCTTTCCTTTATACCCTGCGCGATCAGTTGCAGGAGGACCCTGATTTCATCGAAAAGAACAAGCAGGATCTTTGTGCGTCCTTGCAGGCAACCGTTATCGACATCCTGATGAACAAATTGCGCCGGGCGGCGAAAGATCTGAACATTAAGGAGGTGGCCGTTGCCGGTGGCGTATCGGCTAATTCCGGCCTTCGGGATGCTTTCCTCGACCATGCGAAGCGTTTCGGCTGGAAGGTGCATATCCCGAAGTTCTCTTTCACGACAGACAATGCGGCGATGGTGGCCATTACCGGATATTATAAGTATTTGGATAAGCAGTTCTGCCCGATGGATGCCGTACCGTTCTCCCGGGTGCTTAATAAGTTGGGGTGATGAATATCGAGAATGAAATAGGAGAAATGCTCCGTTCCCGCCACCTGCTGATGGGAACGGCTGAAAGCTGCACGGGCGGATATATCGCCCATCTGATTACACGTGTGGCAGGTAGTTCCGAATATTTTAGCGGGGGTGTCGTATCCTACAGCAATGAAGTAAAACATCATGTGTTAGGTGTTTCGGCAGAGAGCCTGGCCCGGTATGGGGCGGTCAGCCGCCCGGTGGTGGAGCAGATGGCGTTGGGCGCTATCCATACGTTGGGTTGCGATTGTGCGGTTGCCACTTCCGGCATTGCCGGCCCCGGTGGCGGGACTCCCGAAAAACCGGTTGGAACGGTCTGGATCGCCGCCGCCCTCAAAGAAAAGGTCGTATCCGAATGCCATCATTTCGGAACGGAACGGGAAGAGAATATCCGCCTGGCGGCGGGGACGGCGTTGGAGATGTTGAAGAAATTGCTACAGGGATGATCTATAATTCATCAATCAATTCTCCTAATGATTTAGCCTTACGTCCGCCTCTTTTTCGTTTGAGCATTTCTTTCAATCCGGCATCGATCCCTGTTAGGATTTCTTCTTTATTGATCGTCTCTTCTTTGGCTATTTCTTTTTTAAGCTTAGAGTAGGCCTTTTGGAGTTTGTCTAATAAATCCATGTTATCAACTTCTGTTAATATGTCCCTAACTGTTAAAGATTTCCGTCTCTCTTTTGCCGTCTGCTTCAGCAGACGGTTTAAAAGATTTAGAGGCAAAGCCTCTTCCACTGTGGACTTCAGTCCCTTTTATCTATTGTATTTAAAGGGGTTAAAATCCACAGCGGAACCGGCAAAGCCGGAACAATCACCTTCCGTCTGCTGAAGCAGACGGCAAAAGAGAGGCTGCGGCACGAGGCTTGCTTCACTTGATGCGCAATCTCAAAGAAGCAGGCGGTATCGGCCATCCCCAAAGAGCCGTCAGGCTCTATTTCCGGCCTAAGCTGGTGAGCGTTAAGCGCAGAGACCGCAGTGAGCGCCCGGAGCGTCTGCTGTTTGAGCGAAGCGAGTTTCAGACGCGACAGCGAACGAAGGGAACGGAGTAGCGAAGCAGGTTCGGCTTTGGGGGATGGGATGGATTGGATCAGGCGGAATAGTTGTTCGGTGGTGGCAACGTCGGTTTTATAGTATTTGCCATCGGAGGAAAGCATTTTCAGTTGTAAGATTTCAGCGTACAACTGGCTTCCCCCCTTTGATAACTTCCGTTTCAGGTCGCTCCAATAGCGGCGTGGATTATCACTGTCCCATACGGTACGCACTTTTCTTTCTTCAAAGATTTTGATTGCATTTTGTTGTGTCATGTCTGTAGTTTTAAAAGGTTTGGAAACAAAGGTAATCATTTTATTGTAAATAGACTGATGTGCCTGTTTTTCATTCGGGATTGAAACACCCGGTGTAAAAGACCCGGCCATTCTCCTGGTTCGTTTGATTAGTGACGCTGAATTGCGGAAATGCCTGTTCCATCCGCTTTGCCAGCGTGTCTCCCAGCGGGGCATATAAACTGTCGGCAGTTGCATTATGAGGGAGGCTGCCGAAGTAGCAGAGGTGGTTTTCGTTACTGAACAGGTCGGCGCCCAGCCAGCAGTTGCGGATGCGCCATTCGCCGGAATCGGGCAGGGCGACGTAGAGGTTGAGGCTGTCTGCCTGTATCATCAGGTTCAGCGGAGCGTTCGGGTCGAATGTTTTGCGCAGGCGATCCTGGTCGGGGAGCAGGTAGTTTTGTCTGTTCCGCTGTATCCGGGCGACTTCTTCCAATAGCTTTTTACTGTAGCTGGCAACCCAGATTCCCTGATATCGGTAATAACCGAAGAAGTGGTTGCCTGCCTCCGGATAATAGGTGAAAGTAATGTCTTCTTTAACCTGCTTTTGTGGAGCAAATGCGCCGAAAGCCTTTTGCAACGTGTTCTTTTCGATCCGTCCGATCGTTTGCCCGTCTGCCTGCATATACAATACGACACCCTGCGGATGGAAGGAGAAAAGCATCGGAGGAAGATCCGGATTGTTCCGGATAACGGAAAGGTAGATCTCCGGAATTTTGGAGGCGAAAGCTGCATGTTCACGCTCGCGGGATAAAATGTATTTGGCAAAGGCGGAAGGCCGGTTTACGCGTAGCACGGCATCCGATTCCGGAGCGACCAGCATATATAAATCAGTCCGCACAGCCTTTTTCTCTTTTTGCATTTTGCCCAAAAAGAACCAGACTGCCACCAGTGTAGCGAGAGCAGCTATAACGAATGTCACTATTTCCCGCTTGTCAGCTTTCATAATGCGTTATGTTTTCTTGGGGTTCAGGAAATATTTGCACCAGGGTTTAAGGCCGCACTCTTCACATTTAGGCTTGCGGGCGATGCAGGTGTAACGTCCGTGCAGGATCAGCCAGTGGTGGGCGATCGGGATTTGTTCTTCCGGGATGTTTTTTACCAGTTCTTTTTCTGTTTCCAGCGGAGTCTTGCTGTTGTTTGTCAACCCGATGCGGTTGGCGACGCGGAATACGTGCGTGTCGACCGCCATCGCCGGTTTGTTGTAAACGACCGAAGCAATGACGTTTGCCGTCTTGCGCCCTACGCCGGGCAGCTTTTGCAGTTGGTCGATCTCTGACGGAACCACGCCGTCGAAATCGGACATCAGCATCTTCGCCATGCCGACCAAATGTTTCGATTTATTGTTGGGATAAGAGACGCTCCGGATATATTCGAAGATCACTTCAGGGGTGGAAGCGGCCATGACTTCGGGGGTGGGAAAATCCCGGAAGAGGGCGGGAGTGATCATATTCACACGCTTGTCCGTGCATTGGGCGGACAGGATCACGGCAATAAGCAGTTGATACGGATTGTCGTAATGCAGTTCCGTTTCGGCAACCGGTACGTTTTCGTTGAACCAGTTTAAAACCCCTTTATATCGTTCTTCTTTACGCATATCTTATTTAATGAGTGTCATTGCATTTTTACCAAGAAGCAATCCTAAGAATACGGCTAACAGTCCTAACAGGTTACTGGCCAGGATATTCAGGAATGCCAGTCTGTACTCGCCGGTTTTCATCAGCGACATTGTATCTAATGCAAACGAAGAGAATGTGGTGAATCCGCCGAACAGTCCGGTGAAGAGGAAAACTCTTGCGTTGGCAGAGATATTACAGTATTCGGCTATGCTCCAACAGAAGCCGATCAGAAAAGAACCGATCACATTGACCGAAAGTATCCCGAAAGGGAAGGAGTGTAGCATCGAACGCTGTACCCACGTGGAAACTCCGAAGCGGAACAGAGTGCCGATTGCCCCTCCTGTTATAAGCAGTAAAACCTTTATCATAACCATTTACATTTTTAGTGTGTTTTTCCCCGGGCTGGTTAAGGACCCGGGGAGATGGTAAATGATTTAGGTTCTCAACTTAATTGGCTGACTCAAACTGTCTCAGGAAACGAACGTCGTTTTCAGAGAACATGCGTAAGTCTTTTACTTGGTATTTCAGGTTTGTTATACGCTCGATACCCATTCCTAATGCATAGCCGGAATATACTTTGCTGTCGATACCACAGTTTTCAAGTACATTCGGATCTACCATGCCGCAACCGAGGATTTCTACCCAGCCGGTTCCTTTACAGAACGGGCAGCCTTTTCCTCCGCAGATATTACAAGAAATATCCATTTCGGCAGAAGGTTCGGTGAACGGGAAATAAGATGGGCGCAAGCGGATTTTCGTATCTGCGCTGAACATTTCTTTGGCGAAGAACAGTAAAGCCTGTTTCAGGTCGGCGAAAGAAACGTTTTTGTCCACATACAAGGCTTCTACCTGATGGAAGAAACAGTGTGCGCGATAGGAGATCGCTTCGTTACGATATACACGTCCCGGGCAGATGATACGGATAGGAGGCTCTTGGTTCTCCATGACACGTGTCTGTACGGAAGAAGTATGTGTACGAAGCAATACGTCCGGATTATGTTGGATAAAGAACGTATCTTGCATGTCGCGGGCAGGGTGGTCTTCTGCAAAGTTCAGAGAAGAGAACACATGCCAGTCGTCTTCGATTTCCGGCCCTTCAGCAATGCTGAATCCTAAGCGTCCGAAAATGTCGCAGATTTCTTTCTTTACGAGTGAAAGCGGATGGCGGGTTCCTAATTCGATAGGATAGGCTGTACGGGTGAGATCGATGTCATCGTTCGTTGTCTGTACATTCTCAAAGCTGGCTTTCAGCTCGTTTATTCTATTTTGGGTTGCCTCTTTCAGTTTGTTGAGGTGCTGGCCGACTTCACGCTTCTGATCTGCCGCCACGTTGCGGAAATCGTTCATCAGCAAAGATATTTCACCTTTTTTGCTGAGGTATTTAATGCGTAATGCTTCCAGTTCTTCAGCGTTTGCCGCTTTCAGGTTCTCCACTTCCTTAAGCAGAGCGTTAATCTTATTGATCATTTCTAATCATTTTTATTTTCAACGTGCAAATTTACTCCTTTCTTTGAATACTGCAACCGATTACGGCGGGTTTTTTTGAAAAAAGAGAGGCAACTGCCCGCTTTTTATCAGAAATTGTAAGCTACGCCGATGCCTAAAACCTCTTTGAACTGAACTTTGGCGCCGTGTTTTTCGCCTTCATCATTAAAGGTTTTCACGTCGTTGTCGTATTTGAGCGTGGTGTTGAGCGTGGCACTGAGGTATTTGTTAATCTTCATGTTGATCAGGACATCCCAGTTCACGTCCACATTGCCGAACTGCTTGTCGTAGGGAGTGAAAAAGTCCACGCTTGTGATCAGATTCACGTTTTCCATGATTTTTTGTTCTGCTTTTGCCTTGATATAAGCTCCGATCTCCGCCCTGAAACGGTCACCGGGATCGACGCCGAACGCACCTTCATTAGACAGATAGTCGTCTTCCACAAATGTCAGTTTTCCTGCAATCGGGGAGAGGTAGAGGGAATAATTGCTTTTCGGACGGAAATCCATACCTAAAGAAATATTGGAATAAGCGGGGGCGAAGAATTTGGAGATATAATGCGATTTGTCCGGATAATTATAACCTTTATAGAACTGGGTGTTGAGGTCGGCCATCGCCGTGTAATACCATTTTTCGCTTGCCTGGTAGCCTAACTGGGTGGAGAAGGCGATCTTGTCGGATGTTTTTTGTACGCCCTGTGATTTGGTTTTCGTCAATCCGTAGTCCAGTCCGAGATTGCTGATCCATAGCCAGTTCCCGCTTTTATGCGTAAGCGAACCATTCAGATAGGCATTCCCGGCAAAGGAGTTTTCGCCACCGGCGGACCAATTGCTGACGGCTGTTTGTGACATATTTATACCTGTGATACCTTTCAGCACCCATTTTCCATCTTCATAACCTTTATCATCTGTCTGGCTATAGCCGGCAATGCTTCCCATTGCGAGCGCTACTGTTAAAAATATACGTTTCATATCAATTCTGTGTTTTTTTAAAGTTGTAATTAATTAAAGACGTTTTTTATAAAAACAGGTAGCGCCCGCATTTGTTTACCCGGAACTCACAGAATCAAAGTTACGGCTGGTTTGGCAAATGATGGTTTATTTTATTTCGAACGATATAGTCTTTCGATTACCCTGGTTGTCGATTAATGCCAGGCGGTGTTTGCCGGGGGAAGCGGAGCAGCTGATCTGGTGGTGGTCCGTCGTTTCACCGATATAAGTGTCGTCGAGATGCCAGTAGAGGATGGCATCCGGACGGGCGTGGGCGGCTTTGAACACGAATTTCTCCCGTTTGCCGGAGAAGCCTTTCGGAAGATATAGGATGGCGTTATGTTCCGGATAGATCAGTTCGATCTGGCGGCCCAGGTCTTCGCCGCATCCTGGTTTCACAGGGGGCAGAGGCGCATAGTCGATATGATAGTTCCGGTAATAATATTCTTCGGAAGGAGGCAGTACGAACCACGGACGGGTGATCATCCGTTCGACCGACTCGCATGAGCTGTTCACCCGGAAACGGCTGTCCGCAGAAAGATGGACAAGCCGGTGGTAGGGGCAAACCTCCGTATTGTCGGCAGAACGAGGCATATAGAGCGTGTCCACCCGGTCGCAGATCGCAGAAGCCTTGTGTCCGCTCAGACGGCAGACCGCCATCGGTTCGAGTTCGTCGTAAGGCATGTCGAACCAACCGCTTCCCGGAAGAAGCGAGAACAGGTCGAATAGGACGGGAGCGGCATTGCCCACGCCAGTCAGTCCCGGCCGGCCTTCTCCCGAAGCGTTCCCCACCCATACGCCCACCGTATAGCGCGGAGTCGTCCCGATCGCCCAGGCATCCCGTCCGCCATAGCTCGTTCCCGTTTTCCATGCGACCTGCTTCATGGAGCCGAACTGTTGCCAGTCCGCTTCCTCTTCGGGGCGGTTCAGGGCCGACATCGCTTCGAAGGTGAACCAGATGGCGGCGGCGGAGAGGAGCGGCTTGTCCGTTAGCCTTTTGTCTGCGACAGAGCGGACCGGATCGGCCGGGGGAGCCGGGAAAGGGGTGAGTGGATGAATATCCGCCGGATTATACCGCCCGTTGTAAGGCCGGTAATGTGCGAGCGTACGCGCCAGGGAAGCGTACATGCCGGTGAGGTCCCATAACGTCCCTTCGGCTCCTCCTAAGATCAGCGAAGCCCCGTAATGCTCTTCGGAAAAGCGGAGCGTGGTCATCCCTGACTTTTTCAGCAGCGACATGAACCGTCCCGTGTTGTAGGCCGAAAGCATCCGTACCAGCGGGACGTTGAGCGAACGTTCGATCGCCCGGTGTGCCGGGACTGCTCCGTAGAAAGTCTTGTTGTAGTTTTGTGGTGAGAATCCGTTTATGTTAAGAGGGACATCGGAGACGAGCGTACCCGGCAGCAATTGTCCCTCGTGCAGCATCGCCGCATACAGGAACGGTTTCAGGATGCTGCCTGTGCTGCGGGGTGAGGTGATGATGTCGACTTGGTTTCCCCGGCGGGCATCCGCCCGGAAGGTGACGTTCCCGGCGTAGGCAAGCACCTCTCCGGTTTCCGTGTCGCTGATGATGGCGGCCAGGTTGTGGATATGGTTGGAACTGTAGTCGCGGGCATACCGGTTGACAATCTCCTGTGTCTGCCGTTGCAGCATCCGGCTGACGGAAGTCGTGATCCGTGTTCCCGGCTTACCGGCGGCCAGCCGTTCGAGCAGGTGAGGCGCGTCGTCGGGGAGTGGAACCGGCGCTTCGGGGAGCGGCTCCATCAGCGCCAGGTCGCAGGTCGTTTCATCCAGCAATCCGTTTTCCTTTAAAGCGGTCAGGAGTTTGTCGCGTTTAGCTTTCAGTCGTTTCCGGTTGCGTCCGGGATGAATCAGGGCGGGGGAGTTGGGCAGCACGGCAAGCGTTGCGCTTTCGGCCCACGACAGTTCGGCGGCGCTCCGTCCGAAATAGCGCCAGGCAGCCGTTTCGATGCCTACGACATTTCCGCCGAACGGCGCGTGCGAGGCATAGAGGTTCAGGATTTCATTCTTGCTATAGGCCGTTTCCAACAGGAACGCCCAACCTGTCTCGACTATTTTTTCATACAGGGTGCGGTCGCGATTGCCCCGTGCGATGCGCGCCAATTGCATGGTGATCGTGCTTCCTCCGCTCACGATTTTGCCCCGGCGCAGGTTGGTCCGCATGGCCCGGACTACGGCTACCGGGTCTACTCCGGGATGCCGGTAGAAACGTTTGTCCTCGTATGTCAGCAGACAATTCACGAATTTGCCGGGAAGGGTGTCCGCCGGAGGAAAACGCCATTGCCCGTCCGGTGCGATCCTTGCTCCTAACAACTGGCCGTCGGAAGAATAGAGCAGGGTGGAACAGGCCTCCGGAAAGAGTGTCCGGGGGCCGGTAAGATACAGGATTATTCCTGTCAGCAGCTTTATGAAAAATAGAAGAAACATTGCCTTTTCCTCGATTTTGTTGAAAAATGAATTTAATGTACGAAGATAGTGGATTCCGGTAGAATCGGGTTGTTCTTTTAGGTAAAAATCGAAATCGGTGTCTGAAACGAATTCTTTTCATCGGAACTTTTTGCCTTTAGGGACCTTATTGTATTGATTGAAAAATATACATTAGTCCAAATCGAAACTACTATACCGTCTATTTTGATTTTCTACCCCATATAATTCGAATTTCTTGCAATGGTAATATTTTTTAAGAAACAGGCTTTTCGTGCAAATAATTGCTACATAGTTGGTTAGATGCTAATGGCGTTTTTCGGGGACTTATTGTCTATTTTAATAATTTCAACGCTGCTTTTTGATACCTCCTGACTGAGGGCATAGCAGTCGGATAAAGTGTCCAATAAATGGACAGCGGTGTCTAATTTTTTGACACTATTGCCGGTTTGATCTGTTTTTATATTGTTGATTTATTGGCGTTTAATTAGAATGGCACGTTTTTTGTATTTTTGAAGGTGAAAAATAAAACTGTAGTATTATGAAGACTTTGTTACACAACTTTTCCGGTGCGTTGCGGCGGTTCAGGTTACCGACAGCCTTAAATCTGATAGGGATGTCTGTTGCTTTTGCCGTATTCCTGATTTTGATGATGCAGGTGACGTATGAATGGGGATTCGACCGTTTCCATAAGCATGCCGATCGCTTGTACCGGCTTGAGATCACACATGGGGAGTATGGGGCGCAAGCCTGTCTGAGCCGTCCGCTGATCGAGGCGTTCACCGCTTCGTCGCCGCATATAGAGAAAGGAGCGTTCCTGAACGGGTTTGTCGATAAAGAGAATGTGACGGTCGAGCATAACGGTGAGCGTAGGCCCTTCTTGGAAATCCTATACCCCGTTTCCGCCGATTACGCAGACGTATTCGAGTTTACCATGATAGAAGGCGAACGCCGTGCCTTGGACATCGCGGGCCAGGTATTGATCCCGCAAAGCATGGCCCGGAAATTCTTCGGCACATCGTCCGTATCGGGCAAGGAGATCATCGGCGAGGGCTGGACCGCCACCGTCGGTGGCGTCTATAAGGATTTTCCTGATAATTCGATCGTCAGGAATGCCATCTACCGGAAAATCCCGGACAGTTACGGCAAAGGCGGCTGGACACAGAATAATTTCGAATGCTATATCCGCCTTGATAATCCGGCTTCCAGCAATGGATTGATCGACAACTTCAAGCGAAACTTCCACCATGAGCAGTTGACTTGGGAGACGATGGACTTGCGGTTGACCGCCCTTCCCGATGTCTATTTCGAGACGGATTGCAGCTTCGACACCCAGAAACAGAAAGGTAGCTATGCGTTGATGCGTTTGTTGTCGGGCATAGCCTTGTTGATCGTCGTGATCGCCGCTATCAATTTTGCCAACTTCAGCAATGCGCAGGTTCCGATGCGGGTTAGGAGCATCAACACGCAGAAGGTTTTGGGCGGCTCTGTCGGGACGATCCGCTTCTCGTTGGTTTTGGAGGCTGTCGGGATTTGCCTGTTGGCTTATCTGTTGGCTTTGTTTTATGTGTATAATCTTTCTCTGACTTCGTTTGCAGATATTGTGGTCGGCGGGCTATCCTTGGAAGGCAGGCTTCCGTTGGTCATCGGGGCAGGGGTGTTTGTCATCCTGATCGGGGTGGGGGCGAGTTACTGGCCTGCACGATATATCACTTCGTTTCCGCCGGCCTTGGTGCTGAAAGGCAATTACGGTTTGTCCCCGAAAGGGAAAATGCTGCGTAATTGTCTGGTGTGTTTGCAATTTATTGTTTCCTTTATCCTGATCATCGGGGCTTTGTTTGTAAACCTGCAAAACAGGCAAATGCTTCGTATGCCGCTCGGATTTGATAAGGAGCAGGTGGTCGTGGCCGATAACCTGACAAACAAATTGAAGGGGCAACCGGAACTGATCCGGCAAAAATTGGGAGGAATACCGGATATCGAGTCTGTCTCTATGGTTTCGCATCTGATCGGGGCGACAGATAATTATACCCGTATGGGGCGTTCCCATAAAGGCGAAATGATTAACTATCTGACGATTCAAGCCGATCCTTCGATCTTGGAGGTGCTGGGCGTCAAACCGACTGCCGGACGCAACTTCCAGCCGGAAGACGACCTCGGTGACGGTGTCTATATCTTCAACGAGATGGCACGTAAGGAATATGGCTTCGAGCCGGGCGACCTTCTCTCCTTGGATAAGACTTACGACTGGGGTGAAACCCACATACGCGAGAAGATAGCCGGCTTTATGCCGGACTTGAAGTACAACTCTTTCAAAAGCATCACGGAGCCGTTTGCCTTCTATGTCGGCAAGAATCAAATAGTCGGTTCACTTTCTCAATTGATGGTTCGTACCCGTGCCGGCGCCGACTACGCGAACCTGAAAACAGCACTTGCCGCATCCCTCCGCGAGATAGACCCCGATTACCTGCCAAGCCTAAGCCTTTTCGACGAGATGCAAGACTATCTCTACGAAAAGGAACTCCGTGCCGGCCGGCAGATCACCTTTTTCAGCCTGGTGACGGTTTTGATCTCCCTGATCGGCGTGTTCGGAGTCGTGATGCTCGAAAGCGAATATAGACGGAAAGAAGTAGGTGTCCGGAAGGTTTTCGGTGCAACGGTCGGCGAATTGTTGCGTCTTTTTAATAAGGCGTATTTGCAAATCACGACGGCTTGTTTCGTTGTGGCTGTTCCGGTCGCTTATTATACAATAATCCGTTGGCAGGAAAGTTTTATATATAAGGTGAATCTTTCGTGGTGGATTTTTTTGCTGGCGTTTGTGTCGGTAACGGCCATAACGCTGTTGACTGTTTCGGTTCAGAGCTGGCGTGTAGCGAATGCGAATCCGGTCGACAGTCTTAAAAGTGAATAAAATAAATAAGTAGGTATGAAAACGATTTTACGAAATTTCATTAGTGTGCTCCGTCGGTTTAAGACGGCTTCTGTTTTGAATGTGTTGGGGTTGAGCATTGCTTTTGTGGCTTTTATGCTCATTATGATGCAGGTGAATTATGATTATACGTTCGATTGCAGCCATCGGAATGCAGATGCTATCTTCCGGGTGGATATCGTGCATGGAAGTAAGGGATCACAAGCTATTATCTGCCGTCCGTTTGCACGGGCGTTTACCGAATCGTCTCCCCATATAAAAGGCGGATGTCTTTTGAGCGCCTGGGTGGGTAGCCCTTTCTTCTATGTCGAGCAAAACGGGCAGCGGACGGGGTATCGGGAAAATGCCTGGGAGGTGACTCCCGGACTTTTGGACGTAATCCATTTCGATATGCTTGAAGGAACCGCCCAGGCTTTGGATGAACCGGGTAGCGTGATTCTTCCGGAAAGTATGGCGAAGAAGATTTTCGGGAATGAATCGGCTGTCGGCAAACAACTTATTGTTCCCGACACTGAGATGAATGCACAAATCGTAAAAGGTGTATATAAGGATTTTCCACGTAATTCGGTTTTACAAAACGTGATGTACGCGGCTATGAATCCGAAGGAAAACTATGATAACTGGGGGAACTGGAATTATTTTTTCTTTGTCCGTCTCGACGATCCGGTCAATAAGGAGAATGTCCTGGATAATTTCAGGAATAATTTTAATGCGAAAGAAGTCTTTGGCAATGAGTTCGAATGGGGAGAAGAGAATAGCTTTGATCTTCGTCTGACCTCTTTGCCGGATGTCCATTTCCTGAATAACGTGGATTTCGATTCGATGCCGAAAGCGAGCCGCCAGACGTTGCTTGTGCTTTTCTCCATCGCTTTTGTTATCATTATTATCGCCGGTATCAATTTTACCAATTTCAGCACGGCGTTGACCCCTATGCGTATTAAGAGTATCAATACGCAGAAGGTATTGGGCAGTTCCGACCGCATGTTGCGTGGGAGCTTGTTGGCAGAGGCGATTTGCGTCAGTATGTTTGCTTATCTGCTTTCTCTTCTTTTCTTATACATAGTACCGAAAACTCCGGTGGCCTCGCTGGTGGATGCCGATATGTCGTTCGGGGCACAGCCGATGATCATAGCCGGTACGGCGGTGATCGCGGCGATCGTGGGCGTATTGGCCGGTCTTTATCCTTCCTATTATGTCACCTCTTTCCCGCCGGCATTGGTGTTGAAAGGAAGTTTCGGCCTCTCGCTTGCCGGACGCCGGATGAGGAGTTTGCTGGTCGGTATTCAGTTTGTGGCTTCTTTCATCCTGATTATCGGTTCTTTGTTTATGTATCTGCAAAATTATTATATGCAAAATGCGCCGTTGGGCTACGACAAGGAGGAGATGATCATCGTGCACCTGAATGGTAATATCAATAAGAACCGGGATGCTTTCACGAATCAGTTGAAATCGTTCTCTGGTGTGGAGGACGTGACTTACTCCCAGTTTCTGCTTTCAAGTCAGGACCAGTATATGGGATGGGGGCGTGACTATAATGGAAATAAAATAAACTTCCAGTGTCTTCCTGTTTCTTCTTCTTTCCTGAAGGTGATGGGCATAGAGGTCAAAGAAGGCCGCGATTTCCGTCCGGAAGACGATCAGAAGGAGACAGGCTGCTATATATTCAACGAAAAGGCGAAGGCTCAGTACGACTTGAAGTTGAATGACAATATCAACGGTTCCGAGATCATCGGTTTTATCCCGGATATCAAGTTCGCCTCTTTCCGCCAGGAGGTTACTCCGATGGCGTTCTATCTATGGGGCAAATACCAGTGGGGGCAGGAAGACCACTATTATAATGCCGCCTATGTGAAGTTTAAGACCGGAAGCGATCTCCGCGCCGGGATGGAACATGTGCGCGAGTCGCTTGAGAAGTTCGATTCGGAGTATCCTTTCGTGGTCCGCTTTTATGATGAAGTTTTGCAGCATACCTACGAAAAGGAATTGAAGATCGGTTCTTTGATCACTTTGTTCAGTCTTGTCGCTATCTTCATCTCGATTGTGGGCGTGTTCGGCCTTGTCGTGTTCGAGAGCGAATACAAGCGGAAGGAGATCGCCGTGCGCAAGGTGTTGGGATCGACGACGGGAGAGATCTTGTATATGTTCAACGTGAGCTATTTCTGGATTTTGCTGATATGCTTTGTTCTCGGCGCTCCGGTCGCCTGGTACGGCGTCCATCGTTGGTTGGAGAACTTCGCTTACCGTACGCCGATGCATTGGTGGGTGTTGCCGCTGGCTTTCCTCATCGTAGGTGTGATCACGGCTATAACGGTGACATACCAGAACTGGCATGTCGCTAACGAGAATCCGGTAAAAAACATAAAATCAGAGTAATTAAAGAATTAAGAGGCAAGAATTAAAACATAAAATCATAAATCAAAAAAGTCATGATAAAAATCGAAGGTTTAAGTAAGTTTTTCCGCACGGAAGAGGTGGAGACGATTGCATTGAATAATGTTTCCCTGGAAGTGAAAGATGGCGAGTTTGTCGCTATCATGGGGCCTTCCGGCTGTGGCAAGTCTACATTGCTGAATATATTAGGGCTGCTGGACAATCCGACATCGGGCGATTATTACTTGGCAGACAAGGAAGTCGGGCATCTCAAGGAGAAGGAACGTACACAGGTCCGCAAAGGCAACATCGGTTTCGTGTTCCAGAGTTTCAACCTGATCGACGAACTGAACGTGTTCGAGAACGTGGAACTCCCGCTTACCTACCTGAAGGTGAAAGCCGCCGAGCGTAAGCAGATGGTGAACGATATCCTGAAACGCATGAACATCAGCCATCGCGCGGGCCACTTCCCGCAGCAACTCTCCGGAGGTCAGCAGCAACGTGTAGCCATCGCCCGTGCCGTGGTCTCCAACCCCAAGATCATCCTCGCCGATGAGCCGACCGGTAACCTGGACTCCAAGAACGGTGCGGAAGTGATGCAACTCCTGACCGAGTTGAACCGTGAGGGGACGACAATCGTCATGGTGACCCACTCCAAGCACGATGCCAGTTTTGCCCACCGGATCATCAACCTGTTCGATGGTAGCATCGTCTCGTCGGTGAACGAGTTTATCTGAATAGCGGTTCCTGTAAAATAGGGTTGCCATTGAGGACCATCTAATAAAACTAATGGAGATGAAAACGATTCTAAGAAATTTCCTAAGCGCGTTGAGAAGGTTTAGGCTGGCTACGACCTTAAACGTAGTCGGATTGTCGGTCTCTTTTGCGGCTTTTATCATAATCATGATGCAGGTTCGCTACGAGCGTACGTTCGACAGTTGCCATCCGAACATTTCGCGTATTTACCGCGTCGAGGTGGATGTGAAGGACTATAAAGGACTGATCATCCATAGCCGCCCGTTTATTGATGCGGTGATTGCATCGTCGCCTCTGATCGAGCGTGCGACTTTGTATTGCCCTTATACCGGCGACTACTATTTTACGATTATGCAGGGGCAGGACAAAGTGGGTTTTAAAGAGTCTTTCATTACCTGTTATCCTGAAATCACGGACATGTTCCGTTTCGAGATGCTGGAAGGGAGAGCCGATTGCCTCAAAGATGGCGAGAATGTGCTGATCCCGGAAAGCATGGCACGTAAGTTTTTCGGCCATGACCCGGCGGTCGGGAAGCGGCTGAATATGGAGGAAAGCATGTGGGGTAAGAAAGCTAATGGTTTCCTGGTCGTAGGAGGCGTGTATAAAGATTTTCCCGGCAATACGCAACTGAATAACATCATTTATACGGCTCTGAACGATGACAAGACGAAGGATAGCTGGATCAGCCGGAATTACTATTGCTATGTCATGCTGGCCCCGGACGCTTCTCCCGCGACAGTGGCCGAAAATTTCAGCCGCACGTTCGATTTCAGCAAGAGCCATGAGGGGGACGAAGATGTGCAAATATCGCTCCGTCCATTCGAAGATATCTATTACCTCAACGAGTCTCAGGATGGCAACCTGGTCAAGAGCGGCAACCCGGAGACAACCCGGCTGCTGGTGGTGATCGCCTTTCTGATCATTGTCGTGGCAGCTATCAATTTTACAAACTTCAGCACTGCGTTGACACCTTTGCGGATCAAGAGCATCAATACGCAGAAAGTGTTGGGAAGCCCGGATGCGGTTTTACGCCTGTCGCTCCTGGTGGAGGCGATGGGGATCGCTTTTCTTTCATTCCTGTTGTCCCTGTTCCTGATTTATCTGCTGAACCGTCCCGAAATACTCGCTTTTGTGAAGGCGGATCTGACGTTGGCCAATAATGTGGAGTTGCTGGTGTCGGTCGGCGCGTTGTCATTGGTAGTGGGATTGATTGCAGGTTTATATCCGGCATATTATATCACTTCGTTCCCGCCTGCATTGGTTTTGAAAGGATCGTTCGGGCTGTCGCCTGCCGGACGCAAGCTGCGTACGGTATTGATGGGGTTCCAGTTTGTGGTGTCGATCGTCTTGATTATCGGGGCTTTCTTTATCTACCTGCAAAACCGGTATATGCAGCATTTCCCGCTTGGGTTTGACAAAGACCGTATTGCCGTCGTGGAGTTGAACGGGAAGATGGAGGGTGAGAGCAAGGGTCTGTATGTCAATAAGCTGAAAGAATATCCGGGGATAGAGGACGTCGCCTTTTCCCAGCAGAAGTTAGGCGCTCAGGATCGTTATATGACGTGGGGAGGAAGCTATAAGGATCAAGGCGTACAGCTCGACGCTCTGCCTGTGTCGTGGAATTTTATAGATGTGATGGGGATGCAACGCACGGACGGACGGCAATTGACGGAAAGCGATGAAAAGGGGGAGAAAATGACGTTTATCGTTTTCGACTCCATGCGTAAGCGGTACGATATGAAAGATGGAGATTCCTTTATCATTCCCTGGCTGGGTGAGGACTATCCCATCGAGATCGCCGGTTCGGTGAAGGATACGCATTTCTCTTCGCTTCGGGGCAACCTGGAAGGCGGCGTGCTGATCATTAATTATTGGGGGTCGCTGCCGGTCTCTTATATACGCATCAAAGCCGGGGCCGACCTGGCGGAAGCGGTCAGCCATATCCGTAAAACAGTGGCGGAGATCGATCCGGCTTATCCGGTGGATGTGCAGTTTTACGATACCATACTCGACAGCCTTTACCGGCAGGAAGAGAACCTGAGCATGATGGTATTCCTGTTCAGCCTGCTGGCGATCATCATTTCGCTGGTAGGTGTGTTCGGCCTGGTTGTGTTCGAGTCGCAGTACCGGAAGAAAGAGATCGGTATCCGTAAGGTGCACGGTTCGACTGTCGGCGGCATATTGGAGATGTTGAGCAAACGCTATGTCGCCATAGTCTTGATCTGTTTCGTTCTGGCTGCTCCGCTTGCCTGGTACGGCGTGACAAAGTGGTTGGAGGGTTTTGCCTATAAGACGCCCCTCTATCTGTGGGTGTTTGTAGCCGCTCTGTTTGTCGTGATGGTCATAACACTGGCAACCGTCATTTTCCAAAGTTGGAAAGCTGCTACAGCTAATCCGGTCGAAAGCATTAAGAACGATAACTGAAATATTTAGGTGTGGTTATCCTGTTTTTAACAGGGCAATCGCACCTGAATATATCCTTGTATGTCTGTGAAGTTGTTCCTATAGATGCCTGTCGCTTCCCGAAAAGGTCGGCATCGGTTGCCGGATAGATGCCTACCTTTTTGCTGCTACCCTATAGGCTTTTCCCGGACAGGCTAAAGGCTGTATTTTTTAGCCTATAACCTATATTTTACGGGACAGGAACCAATCCGATCCCTTATATGACAAAAACAGAAAACAGGGTTCACGGGCTGGTAAAAGGCTAATGGCCAGCGATTTGTTGTGAAGGCTGTGAAACCGGTTTACGATCATCCAATCCTATCGATCAATCCCGCCTTTTTTTAATCTTGCATTCACAGGGTTCACAGCAACATGCTGATCTACAGAGTCCTCCGGACAGTGTGAACCCTGATTAAATAAAATAGCCAGAGGGTATTTAGAGGATAATCTAAGAATATTTGAACCTGTAAATGATGATTTATGGGTGAGCAAACAGACAAGGCAGCGTCTTGTGCCGCAGGCTCTCTTTTGCCGTCTGCTTCAGCAGACGGATAGATGATTGTTCCGGCTTTGCCGGTTCCTCTGTGGGGTTTACCCCCTTTTAATACAATAGATGAAAGGGACTGAAGTCCACAAAGGAAGAGGCTTTGCCTCTAAATCTTTTAAACCGTCTGCTGAAGCAGACGGCAAAAGAGAGCCTGCGGCATAAGGCGCAGCTTTGTCTGTTAGCTCACTGATAAATCATTATTTATGTTTCAAATCTGCCAAGAAGTGAACCATTTATGCAATGGAATATTTTGGTGAGGTTGCCATCGTTTTTTAGATGAAAATAAAATAACTTTCAGAATAAAATCATACCTTTGGAGCAATCTAAATTTAATAGACCATGATCAATAGAAGAAACTTTTTGAGAAATGCGTCCCTGTTTACGTTGGGTGGCCTGATGGCCGGTAAAGTAGGGAATGCCGTTGCAGCGCAGCCTGCGACATCTGCCGCTTCCGAAGCGATGGCAGCTAAGAATATCGGTTTGCAAATCTATTCTTTAGGCGACGAGCTATACAAGGATGTTCCGGGAGGAATGAAGAAATTGAAAAAGATGGGTTATCAGACCATTGAACTTGCCGGTTATGGTAAAGGTAAGATCCGTGATATCGAATTGATGGACTTTAAGAAGATGGCGGATGATGCCGGTATTAAGATCCTGAGTTCGCATGTAAATCCTCCTGTCCGCGAATATACGAAAGACAATCTGAATACAATAAAGGAATTCTGGAAAAAGACGGCTGACGACCATGCCAAGTTAGGTGTGAAATATCTGGTCCAGCCCGGTCAGCCCAGTACCCGGAATGTGGAAGAAACGAAATATGTCTGTGAAGTCTTCAATGAAGCAGGAAAGATCGTGAAAGCAGCCGGTATTCCGTTCGGTTACCATAACCACGATATGGAGTTTGCGAAAGTGGTTCCCGGCGGTACGGAAATGAAGTTCGGACGCCATAACAAAGGCGAAAAGGTGTATGACATCTTCCTGGCAAATACCGATCCGTCATTGGTATTCTTTGAGATGGACGTTTACTGGGCGGTTATGGGCCAGCAAGACCCGGTCGAGTATATCAAAAAATATGCAGACCGTATCAAAGTGCTCCACATCAAGGACCGCTACGTCTTAGGAGATTCCGGCATGATGAATTTCGAACAGATCTTCAAGCATTTTTATGCGAACGGTTATAAAGACTTTTTCGTTGAAATGGAAGGAACCGATAGCGGCAAGCAGTTCGAAGGCGTGAAAAAAAGTGCCGGTTACCTGCTGAAATCTTCATTTGTAAAGTAAGTAGACGCAGAAGCATTAATAGAGTAGATGCGTATGACGCGAATAATGCGGATTTTATAATTTGTTTATCCGCGTTATCCGTGTCATTCGCGTCTACCTTATAACGCCTCTTTTATCTTTTCAACCATATCCTGGTATTCCGCATCCGTCAAGTACACTTTTTGCGGGTTCATGGTGAATGTTCCTCCAAAATCAGGGCCTCCTTCATATTTCGGGGCCAGGTGGAAGTGAAGGTGCGACAGCTTATCCGAATAAGCGCCGTAATTAATCTTCTGCGGATTGAACACTTTCTGCATCGCACGGGTCACCCGTACGACATCGGCCATAAATGCGTTCCGCTCTTCATCGCTAAGCATGTTCAAGTCGTGCACATGGTCTTTGTAGGCAACCAGGCAACGCCCGTGATAGCTTTGTTCTTTAAACAGGAACAGTCTGGATACCGAGAGGGGAGCAATTTCGATCATCAGATCGTGTAAAGTCTGATTGTTCTGGCAATACAGACAATCTTTGGGATCACTTAAATTCATATTTTATTAGATTTCATTAATGATGCGGCTAAATTAACAATTAAAATGGAGATTGGGAGAGGTATGCCACATTTATTGTAGAAAAAATACACGGACTTCTACACTCTTTCCCACGTTTTGCGGTTTGGCATCCGGTGAGATGCTGCTTTTTTACCCCTTATTTTGTAAGCTCTGGAATACTTTCTCATGTTTTTGGCACGCTGTTGTGGTACGATCCTTGTACTTATTTGATCAGATTGAATAAAGGTTTTAGTAATCACTTAGGTATTAACTTTTAAATTGTTAGAGTCATGAAAAAGATTGTTTTAATGGTTGCAGTAGCAGCATGTGTGGCATTCGCATCACAAAGTGTACAGGCATCAGCAGTACAGGCATCAGTTGAAAACGTAATGCAGGATGATTTCGTGAAAATCGAGGTTAAAGAACTTCCTCAAGCCGTACAGGATGCGATTGTCAAGTCTTACGAGGGCAGCACAGTGAAGGAAGCCTATGTTGCCGGTGCCGATGGCGCCAAGAAGTACAAAGTCGTGCTTGCCGACAAAGATCAGAAGGAACAGACGGTTGTTCTGAATGAGCAGGGCGAGGTAATCGAATAATATGTATCTATCTCCCGATACTGTTTTTCTAATAAAACTTTAAGAAGAGTTAGTAAAACTTATCGACACATAAAGCTGTTCTGTCTGCGAAGATAGAATGGCTTTTTTTATATATTAATTAGATTTATTTTCATCTTGTTAGACGTGAGAGTTCGAATAATTCATATCTTCGCTTCTCTAATCAATCGCTGTGTATATAGCAAATGGAAATATTTATTATTATTGGTCTTATCTTATTGAACGGCCTTCTTTCTATGTCGGAAATTGCTTTGGTGTCGGCACGTAAAGCGCGCCTCGAAGTAGAAGCAAAACGTGGTAACAAATCTGCTAAAACAGCTTTGAAGCTGGCAAACGAACCGGATCGGTTTCTTTCGACTATCCAGATCGGGATTACGCTTATCGGCATTTTGACCGGTTTGTATTCGGGCGAGGCTTTTGCGTCTGACTTGGCAGAACACGTGCGCCATGTCCCTTTTCTGGAACCCTATGCACTGGGAGTCTCGAAAACTACGATTGTCGTGATCGTCACCTATCTGACACTGATCATGGGCGAGCTGGTCCCTAAACGTATCGGTATGGGCTATGCGGAGCGGGTGTCGATGCTGGTTGCCAAACCTATGAATTTTCTCTCGCTGATCGCCTCGCCTTTCGTGTGGCTGTTATCCAAGAGTACGGCATTGACCGTCAAACTGATCGGAACCGATGCGACTGAGGAAAACAGGGTGACGGAAGAAGAGATCAAAGCGATTGTCAAAGAGGGCTTTGATGTCGGCGAAGTGCAGGAAGTCGAGCAGGACATCGTGGAACGTGTGTTTAATCTGGGCGACCGTAATGTCGGTTCTATCATGACACATCGTAGCGAACTTGTATGGTTGGACCTGACGGACAGCATCGAGCAGATACGCGGGAAAGTACAGGAAAATCTATTCAACATCTATCCGGTTGCCGCCGGAAAGTTTGACGATATAAAAGGCGTCGTTTATCTGAAAGACTTGTTCGGTCGTATCGACGAGCCGGATTTCTCTTTGTCCCAGGTGATACGTCCTGCGGAGTTTATGCCGGAAAACCAGAGTGTGTATAATGCGTTGGAACAGTTCAAGCAGGCGCGTGTGAAATATGGCATCGTCACGGACGAGTTCGGAGGCATCCAGGGGATTGTTACTCTGAAAGATATCATGGAAGGTCTGATCGGGCAGGTTCCCGATGTGGGGGAAGAGGCCGAGATCGTCGAGCGGGCTGATGGAACCTGGCTGGTGGACGGGCAGTACAGTTTCTATGACTTCCTTGAATATTTCGACATGGAAGATTTGTATGCCGAGCACGACTATAATACGCTCAGCGGCCTGATCCTGGAGATTCTGGAACGGGTTCCGAAGACCGGCGAGAAATTGAGCTGGCTGAACTTCGAATTCGAGATCGTCGATATGGACGGTGCTCGTATAGATAAGGTTTTGGTAACCAGGATACCGCAAAAAGAATAAACCGGCGTTAAATCTCTGCCAGTTTGTGCAACACTTCCATCTTGCCGAAGAGGATGAGCAAATCACCCTCTTCTACTCTCAGGTCATCGGTGATTTTGTTGATGACGAAGTATTGGGTTTGTTTCAACCCGATCAGGTTGCGTTCTGTTTTGGGACGTTCGATACCGACAAGGCGCACTCCGAAATTCTCTTCCAGGTCTATGGTCTGTAGGGTCTGTCCGACAAAGGTAGCAGGTGCTTTTATCTTATAGAGATGATGCGTACTCGTCACCCTGTACCATTGTTTGAAAAGTTCCCCAAGTAAGGATTGGGATGCGTACATACCGGCAAAATCATCCTCCGGAGTAATGATCTCAGCAACGCCGATCGAGCGGATCACTGCTTCGTGGATGGGAGAGATCCCCCGTACGATCAGTTTGTTCACATCTAAGTTTTTTAGCAAGGCAACAGTCTGTATGGAGGTCCCGAAGTCTTTGCCGAAGGTGACGAAGATGGCATCCATCTCGTTCAGAGGCAGCGTGTTCAAAGCATCCTTGTCCGTCGTGTCGAGGCTGATTGCTCCGGATATGGTATGTTTGACCGCTTCGATTTTATGCGGGTTGATATCTACGCCGATCACTTCATTTCCGATACGTGTCAGGCTTTCGGCGATGGCACGTCCTAAGTTTCCTAATCCGATTACTAAATATTTCATATTGTATTCTTTATGTTACATTAATATATTTTCCTGTGGATAGGTATAATTCTTCTTTTTGTATTCCTTGTAGAAACTGATAAAGAAGGTCAGTATGCCGATACGCCCGACCAGCATGGTGAAGATTATGACCAGTTTTCCTGACATACTCAGCAACGGGCTGAAATTCAAACTTAACCCTACCGTGCTGAGTGCCGATACGACCTCGAAGGTCAAGGTAAAGACCGATACGCCTTTTTCGGTAATGGACAGTACCCAGACGGCCAACCCCAGCCAGCAGAAATAGAAAACGATTGTGGCGAAAGCCCTGCGTATGGTTTCCGGTGATATTTCACGTTTGCGGATTTCCACATTCTCTTTTCCGCGGGCGGCGTTGTGCGCGGTCAGCAGGGCGACACAGACGGTCGTTACTTTCAAACCGCCGCCGGTAGACATGGGAGCGGCGCCTATTATCATCAGGATCAGTGTCAGCATAAGCGTCCCGGTAGTCAGCGTCCCCATATCCGCGACGCAGAATCCGGCCGTACGTGGGGTGACGGCTCCCAGGAATGCATTGGCAAGCTGTCCCCTGAACGGCAATCCAGCAAGCGTATTATCCATTTCCAGCAGGTAGTAGAAAAAGGTACCGCCGGCAAGCAATACCAGCGTGCTGATCACCACGATGTACGTGTTGATATTGATAATTCGGGGAGTATGGATATAATGCTTCTGCTGCCCGATCACGATCTTGAACGTATTGACAAGCAAATGTCTTAACAGCTTCAGGTAGTTGAAGACAATCGGGAAGCCTAACCCTCCGAATACGATGAGCAAGGCGATCCAGACATGCAGGTTGTACTTTTGGGCGACCAGCGGATCATACATATTCCCGCTCAGGGTCGAGATCCCCGCATTACAGAAAGCCGAAACGGCATGAAATACTGCATAGAACAATTCTTCCTGCGTGCCTCCCGGTAAAGCTCCCTTTATATCCAGATAAATCAGGTAAGCCCCTATGCCTTCGATAAACAGTGTCACGAACAGGATGTTAAGGATCACCCGGAACAGTCCGTTCACCCGGTCTTCGTTCAGCATGTCTTTCAGTACGAGCTTGCTGGTGAAAGATGAATGCCCCATAAAGGAAAGGGCGAAAAAACTGGTAAAAGTCATGACTCCTATACCGCCGATCTGGATAAGAAACATAATGATGAGATGTCCCGTATGTGTGAATGTCGTTGCCACATCGACTGTCGTCAGTCCGGTCACGCAGACGGAGGTGGTCGAGATAAACAGAGCGTCTACGAAATGAATCCCGTGCACCGTGGCGTTTGGCAACATCAGCAATCCTGAACCGACAAGGATGACAAACACGAAACTCAGCAGGAACAGGAGGGACGGCTTAATATGGCTTTGCAGCAGCGTGAACGTCTGCCGCGACAAATGAATGGCACTCAGCAACAGCAGGAGGAAATAGACGAACAGCGGTTCCGTAAGGAAACCGAGGTAAGGCAACGACTGATGGATGGCTTCTTTAAAAAATACTTTTCCCGATAGTACGGCAAAGAGGAAAAAATAAATGCCGATATCCAGATATAACATCTTCTCTTGTATGATCTCTTTGAATTTCAAAATATACCGGAGCGATATCCCCGTAAAGAAAGCTAACAAGAGATAAACCCGGCTTGCTTCCAGCATATGGGTGACATGGGCCGAATATTTGAATCCGAACTGATAGACCAGGATGAAGAGGGAGGCGAGCGAGGCGACAAGTATGATCCCTTCGGCCACCACGTTCAGTAAGCCCTTCATATTAGCCCAGTACATTCGGAATGAGAACTGTAGATGTTTGATATCCATAGTGCGTCTTTTTTTAAATAACAAATGTATTAAATAAATGTTAGAAGTATCTTCCCTTTCTGGATAATCGCACTATAATTCAGGTTCGGCACTGTTCCTTTTTTAGCGAGTGGTAACGTATGTTAAATAGCGGGATTTTGGTTTTCTTAAGTAGATATTGTTTGAATTACATTATGTCGTATGTCGTTTTTAACCTTATATTTGCGGAGAATCTTTATTATGATATTATGGAAACACAGGAAAATAAGCGTGACATGTTTTATCCACACGTTTCGGTCGATTGCGTATTGCTTGGGGCAAACGAAGATAAACTGTGCGTGTTGCTCGTCGAAAGACAAGTTGCCGGTAGTGACGAGAAACACTACAAACTGCCGGGAAGCCTGATTTATGAGAGTGAAGATTTGGATACGGCCGCTTATCGTGTCTTGAACGAAGCGACAGGCCTGAAACGTGTTGCCCTGAAACAGTTCCGCACTTTTGGATCTCCAGCCCGTACCAAGAATAAAGAAGATGTGCAATGGCTGGAAAATGCTTCCAAGATGAAGATCACACGAATCGTGACGGTCGCTTATCTGGCGTTGTGCAAGTTCGGGAAGAAAATGACGAAGGGTGAGATGTCCGATACCCTTATCTGGGCGCCTGTCAATGAATTGCCACATCTGCCATTCGACCATAAGGAGATTGTTGAAGCTGCCGGCGAGGAGATACGGCGGTGGGTAGATGTCGAACCGGGTATCGTTTTCGATTATCTTCCGTCGAAGTTTACGGCCTATCAGTTGCGGCGCATTTTCGAGATCATTTATAATAAGGCGATAGATGTGCGCAATTTCCATAAAAAGATGGCGGCGATGGAATACGTCGTGCAAACAGATGAAGTGGAAACGGGAGTGAACCACCGGGCAGCCCGCTATTACCGGTTCGACAAGGTGAAATATAACAAGTTACATTCGAAGTTTAATAAGATATAAAGATATAGTATGTGTTTATTAGGTTGTGATATCGGAAGCTCTTCGGTGAAGGCTTCGATTGTCGATAAAGATACGGGGCTGACGCTTGCTTCCGATTTTTATCCGAAAGAAGAGGCGGCGATCAAAGCCGTACGTCCCGGATGGGCTGAGCAGAATCCGGATGGCTGGTGGATGTATCTGAAAGAAGCGATAAAGGGCGCGATCACGAAGGCGGGCATCAAGGGAACGGAGATAGATGCGATCGGCATCTCGTACCAGATGCACGGGCTTGTGCTGGTGGACAAGAAGATGCAGGTGTTGCGTCCGTCCATTATCTGGTGTGACAGCCGTGCGGTGATCTATGGCGAATACGCTTTCAAGGCGATTGGCGAAAAGCAATGCCTGGCGCACCTGCTGAACTCACCCGGAAACTTTACGGCTTCCAAACTTGCATGGGTGAAGGAGTCCGAACCGCAGATATTCGAACAGGTATACAAATTTATGTTGCCAGGCGACTTTATCGCCATGCGCATGACGGGCGATATCGTAACGACTGTTTCGGGCCTTTCGGAAGGAATTTTCTGGGATTTCAGGAATAACAGCGTTTCCGGAGACTTGATGAACTATTTCGGGTTCAGCAAGGAACTGATCCCGGATATCCGTCCGACTTTCGGCGTGCAAGGGGAATTGCTCGGATCGGTTGCTTCGGAGTTGGGCTTGAAGAAGGGTACGCCGGTTACCTATCGGGCAGGCGACCAACCGAACAATGCGTTGTCGCTGAATGTCCTGAATCCGGGTGAAATAGCTGCTACGGGCGGCACATCGGGGGTCGTGTACGGTGTGAACGGCAAGGTGAACTACGACACGCTGTCCCGTGTGAATACGTTTGCGCATGTGAACCATTCGGTCGACCAGACGCGTTTAGGTGTCCTTCTGTGTATCAACGGTGTGGGAATCCTCAATTCGTGGGTGAAGCGGAATGTGGCTCCGGAAGGCATAGACTACCCTGCCTTGAACGAGTTGGCGGCAACCGTTCCTATCGGTTCGGAAGGTCTGTCGATCCTGCCTTTTGGAAACGGTGCGGAGCGTATGTTGCAGAACAAGCAGGTGGACTGCTCCATTCATGGATTGAATTTCAATATTCACAATAAAGCCCATATCGCCCGTGCCGCTCAGGAAGGGATCGTGTTCTCTTTTAAGTATGGCATGGATATCATGAATGAGATGGGAATCGATATCGGGGTGATCCGTGCCGGTAATGCCAATCTGTTCCTAAGCCCGATTTTCCGGGATGCGTTGGCAGGCGTGACGGGGACGGTGATCGAACTTTACGATACGAACGGGGCTGTCGGGGCTGCCAAAGGCGCCGGTATCGGTGCGGGTATCTATACGTCGGCGGAAGAGGCGTTTGCTTCCCTGAAAAAGATCGATGTGATAGAGCCGGACGGGCTGAAAGCGGACAAGTACTGCGGGGCTTTCGAGGTCTGGAAAGAACGGTTGGAGAAAGCACTGGCGTAATAAACGAAAAAATTGTATAATCAATAAAATACTTATTATCATGAATTACTTTAAAGGTGAAAAAGAATTTTTTCCGGGAATAGGAAAAATAGAGTTTGAAGGACGCGAGTCAAAAAATCCGATGGCTTTTCATTACTATGATGAAAACAAGGTCGTAATGGGTAAAACTCTGAAAGACCACCTGCGTTTCGCTATGGCCTATTGGCATACATTGTGTGCTGAAGGGGCCGACCAGTTCGGTGGAGGAACGAAAACTTTTCCTTGGAATGCAGGGGCGGACCGTATTTCCCGTGCCAAGTATAAAATGGATGCTGCTTTCGAATTTATGACGAAATGTAACATCCCTTACTATTGTTTCCACGATGTGGATGTTGTGGATGAAGCGCCGACATTGGCCGAATTCGAGAAGGACCTGCATACGATGGTCGAATATGCCAAACAACACCAGGAAGCGACCGGGAAGAAGTTGTTGTGGTCTACCGCCAATGTGTTCGGGCATAAACGTTATATGAACGGGGCTGCCACAAATCCTTATTTCCCTGCTGTGGCTTGTGCCGGCACGCAGATCAAGAACGCGATCGACGCTTGTATAGCCTTAGGTGGCGAAAACTATGTGTTCTGGGGCGGACGTGAAGGGTATATGAGCTTGCTGAACACCAACATGAAGCGCGAAAAGGAACATCTTGCCATGATGTTGACGATGGCACGTGACTATGCCCGCAAGAACGGGTTCAAGGGTACTTTCCTGGTAGAGCCTAAGCCGATGGAACCGACTAAACATCAGTATGACGTGGATACGGAAACGGTTATCGGTTTCCTGCGCCATTATGGCCTCGACAAAGATTTTGCCATCAATATCGAAGTGAACCATGCCACATTGGCCGGACATACATTCGAACATGAGCTTCAGGCTGCCGCCGATGCCGGTATGTTGTGCAGCATCGATGCGAACCGCGGTGATTATCAGAATGGTTGGGATACGGACCAGTTCCCGGTTGACATCTACGAACTGACACAGGCTTGGCTGGTTATCCTCGAAGCAGGCGGCCTGACTACCGGAGGTACGAACTTCGATGCCAAGACACGCCGTAACTCGACCGATCTGGATGATATCTTCCTGGCTCATATCAGCGGTATGGATTCCTTTGCCCGTGCTTTGATGGCCGCCGCCGATATCCTGGAACATTCCGATTACAAGAAAATGCGTGCCGAACGTTACGCCAGCTTCGACCAGGGTGACGGCAAGAAGTTCGAAGAAGGCAAACTTCTCCTCGAAGACCTGCGTACGATCGCCCATGCCGGTGGCGAACCGAAGCAGATCAGCGGAAAACAGGAGTTGTATGAGATGATTATCAACCAGTACATTTAATAACATATAAATAATGGTTTATCCGTTACTTTTGAATCAAACCAAAAGTAACGGATAAACCATTATTTACCTATATGAATCTCTATCGTGAAAAACAACAACTACTACATTTTTGGAATTACCCTTGTTGCGACATTGGGGGGATTATTGTTCGGATATGATACGGCGGTGATATCCGGGACGGTCGAATCGCTGCGTAAATTCTTTATCGAACCTTTCGGGTTACCATTGGATCAGGCGAATGCGCTTGAGGGGTTCGTTGTGAGCAGTGCCCTGATCGGTTGTATCTTAGGCGCTTCTTTTGCCGGCTGGATCAGCCAGCGGTATGGACGGAAACCTACGCTTGTGTTGGCTGCTATCCTGTTTTTGTTGTCGGCAATCGGTTCGGCATGGCCGGAGCTGTTTGTCGGAATGCCCGGCAGCGGCGACCACACGTACATGTACCTTTTTGTGTGTTACCGGATTGTCGGAGGGGTAGGAGTCGGATTGGCTTCTATGGTTTCTCCGATGTATATTGCCGAGATGGCGCCGGCGGAGAAACGGGGAAACTTAGTGTCGTGGAATCAGTTCGCGATCATCTTCGGTATGCTTGTCGTCTATTTTGTGAATTACAGCATTGCGTTGCAGGGAAATGCCGCCTGGCTGCATGCGATCGGCTGGCGTTGGATGTTCGCGTCCGAGATCGTCCCGGCTTTGCTCTTCCTGTTCCTTCTGATGTTTGTGCCGGAAACGCCCCGTTATTTGGTGATGCGTGGCAAAACGGATAAGGCCCAGTCTGTACTGGACCGCTTGATGGGAAAAGAAAAAGCGGCTCCTGAACTGGTAGAAATAAAAGAAAGTTTCAGGAAAAAGGAACCCTCCATGCGTCCCTATTTCCTGTTTATGGGGATGTGGCTGGTGCTGTTTCTGCTTTTGTACGGGGCACTGGAACTGGCTGGCAATACGAGTGCTTTGGAGATCGCCTTGATCGGTAGTTTTTTTGTTTCCTTAGTCTTCCCCGTACGTTCGTTCGGCATGCTGATCATATTTGTCGGTGTCATGCTGTCCGGTTTCCAGCAGTTTGTCGGGATCAACGTCGTGTTGTATTATGCGCCGGAGATCTTTAAGACAATGGGGGCTGCCACCGATGCCGCCTTGTTGCAGCAGATCGTGGTGGGAGCCGTGAACCTTTCCTTTACCGTGCTGGCTATCTTTACGGTCGACCGGTTCGGACGCCGTCCATTGATGATTATCGGGGCATTGGTCATGGCTGTCTCGATGATGATCCTGGGGACGACTTTCTATACGCATTCCGTCGGTATCGGCTCGCTGGTTTGCATGTTGGTGTACACGGCAGGTTTCGCGATGTCGTGGGGACCGGTCTGCTGGGTATTGTTGGCGGAGATTTTCCCGAATACGATCCGCTCGACGGTGATGAGTATAGCCGTTGCAGGGCAGTGGATTGCCAATTTCCTTGTCTCCTGGACTTTCCCGATGCTCGATAAGAACCAGTATCTGACCGATACGTTCAATCATGGTATGGCCTACTGGGTTTATGGTGTCATGGGAGTGCTGGCTGCCCTGTTTATCTGGAAATTCGTTCCCGAAACCAAAGGTAAGACACTGGAGCAGATGGAACAATATTGGAAATAAATCCGTAAGTTTGCCGTTCGAAAAGACATGAATCGATGCGCATACTGAAAAAAATACTGATAGGAGGCCGGAACCTGTTGCTGTTCCTGTTTGTTTCCAGTTTGTTGGCTGTGGTGGCATATAAGTTCATTCCTGTTTACTACACTCCGCTGATGTTTATCCGGATGTACGAACAGTTCCAGGATGGTAAGCCCTTCAAGTTGGAACACAAATGGGTGCCGATGAAGAAGATCGCCCAGCCATTGGCACAGGCGGTCGTGGCTTCGGAAGACAATCTTTTTCTCGACCATCACGGTTTCGATATGACACAGATTCAGAAAGCCCGTGCCGATGCCGAAAAAGGCAAACGCGTACGCGGGGCGAGCACCATCTCGCAACAGACCGCCAAGAACGTGTTCCTATGGCCCGGAAGGACCTATTTGCGAAAAGGCATCGAGGCTTATTTCACCGTCCTGATCGAATGGATCTGGGGAAAGGAACGCATCATGGAAGTCTACCTGAACTCGATCGAAATGGGAGACGGTATTTATGGTGCCGAAGCAGTCGCACAGGCTCATTTTAAAAAGCCGGCCTATAAACTGACGAAGGCGGAGGCGGCTCTGATCGCCGCGACCTTGCCGAATCCCCGCAAGTTCAATTCGGCAAAACCTTCTCCTTATATGTTGAAACGGCAGGCGAAGATCATGTCGCTGATGGGAAAACTGCTTAAGATCGAAATGGGGCATGACAGCGGTGATCCCGATCCTGAATCCGGCAGCAAAAAAGTGCGTAAACGGAAGAAGCTCCGGGCGGAATCCGGCACGACGGTCCGTCTGTCCGAAAAGAATATTCACACAAGAACGATAATCATATGAGTCATTTTGTATATCACGATCTCGGACGTATCGAGTATGAAAAGGCACTGGAACGCCAAACGGCTGCTTTCAACGCCCTGTTGGAGGCGAAAGCGCAAGGCATGACCGGAGAAAACCGGTTGTTTTTCTGCGAACACCAGCCGGTACTGACCATTGGGAAGAGCGGCAAGGATGCCAACCTGCTGATCCCGGAAGAACTGCTTGTACAGCGGGGTATTTCTTTCTACCATATCAACCGGGGAGGGGATATCACGTATCACGGGCCAGGACAAATTACCGGATATCCGGTCTTCGATCTCGACGTTTGGAAGTTGGGGCTCAAGCAATACATCGACAGGCTGGAAGAAACGATTATCCGTTTTTTAGCTCTTTATGGTATTAAAGGGGAGCGACTCGCGGGAGCTACAGGTGTGTGGATCGATCCCGATGTACCGGGAAAAGCCCGTAAGATTTGTGCGATCGGTGTGAAAAGCAGCCGTTTCGTTACCATGCACGGCTTTGCTTTGAATATAAATACGGATTTGGATTACTTCTCCTTGATCAATCCTTGCGGCTTTAAAGATAAAGGGGTTACCTCGCTTGAGAAAGAATTGGGGGCGGAGCAGGATTTCGAAGCGGCCAAAGCACGTCTTCATTCACTCTTCACTGAAATGTTTCCGGAATGATGGAACCGTATGCTATTCATTTCGCCCCTTTGCAGGGTTATACCGACTCGGTTTACAGGGAAGCGCATGCACAAATATTCGGGGGAGTCGAGACCTATTACACTCCGTTTGTCCGTCTTGAAAAGGGTGGCTTCCGCAATAAGGAGCTACGGGATCTTGCACCGGAAGCAAATACATCCGCCTCGCTGGTTCCCCAGATGATCGCAGCCTCGCCCGAAGAATTCCGCCGGATTGCCGGTTTGTTTCGTGAGTCGGGCTATCGGCGTGCCGATATTAATTTAGGTTGTCCTTTCCCTATGCAGGCACGACAACACCGGGGAGCGGGTATCCTGCCTTATCCGGATGAGGTGAAAGCGTTGTTGGAAACGATTTTTGAATTTCCGGAGATACAGTTCTCGGTCAAACTGCGGTTAGGCTGGGATTCATCGGATGAGGCACAGGCACTTCTTCCTTTTCTGAATGGGCTGCCCCTCACGCATCTCACGCTGCATCCGCGGATCGGCACGCAGCAATATAAAGGAGAGACGGACCAGAAGGCTTTCTCCCGGTTTTACGATTCATGCTCGCTTCCGCTTTTTTATAATGGCGATATCCGGACTTTGCCGGATATTCGTTTGTTAGCCGGACGTTTCCCCCGTTTGAAGGGTATCATGCTCGGACGCGGTCTGCTGTCTTCTCCTTGGTTGGCAACGGAATATATATCCGATATCCCGCTTACTGCCCAGGAGAAGAAGGAAAAGCTGTCCGCTTTCCATACCTTACTAATAGCGGGCTATTCTTCCCGTCTGGAGGGAGGCGAACATCAGATACTTGACAAAATAAAGACTCTTTGGGACTATCTGCTGCCGGATGCAGAGAAACGGCTTCGGAAAAAAGTCCTGAAAAGCTCCCGGTTGGCTGATTACCAGGAGGCGGTGAGGAATTTAATTTACGATACCTCGATCACCGCCGGACAATGATCCGAATGGACGGCCTCATTTAAGATATACGCTTTTTCCACCTGTTCTTTCATCGGTTCGCTGACCATGCAATAGTCGATGCGCCAGCCCTTGTTTTTGGCACGGGCGCTGAAACGGTAACTCCACCAGGTATATTCTTGTTTGTCCGGGTTGAGGAGGCGGAAAGTATCGATGTAGCCGGCATCCAGGAAACGAGTCATCCATTCCCGCTCTTCCGGGAGGAAGCCGCTGTTCGTCGCATTGCGTATCGGGTCATGGATATCGATCGGCTCGTGGCAGATGTTGTAATCCCCGCATAAGATCAGTTTCGGATGCGACTTTTGCAACTCCACCACATAGTTCTGGAAATCTTCCAACCATTCCATCTTGAATGCCTGACGCTCGTCGCCGCTCGTACCCGAAGGGTGGTAAACGCTGATCACCGACAGATCCCCGAAATCGGCCCGGATGAAACGTCCCTCGTTATCGTACTTTTCGATCCCCATCCCATATTCCACGTGGTCCGGTTCGCGGCGGCTCAGGATCGCAACCCCGCTGTAACCTTTCTTCTGCGCACTGAAAAGCCACGCTTTGTAGCCGAGCGACTCAAATGCTTCGGCCGGGTATTGATCCGGTTGCAACTTGGTTTCCTGCAGACAAAGCACGTCGGGCTGTTCTTGTGCCAGCCATTCGGGCAATCCTTTTCCTACGGCGGCACGCAGGCCGTTTACATTGTATGTGATAATTTTCATCTCCTAATACTTATTTTTAATGATAAGGCAAATGTAATTTAAATTCATAATTCATCAGCCATAAATCATAATTCTTTTACATTTAGCAGTTGTAAACACCAAATATGCGCTTCGAGCAGATGAAACACCTATTTATAAAGCAGCCAAAGCAGTAGCGGCATATAGTCTTTTAGTTCCGTACGGAGTATTTTCAGGGATTGGCAGATACGGTATGCAATAGTTTTAGGAGAAACACCTGTCCGGTCTGCGATCTCATTATAAGTAAGATGGTGGAAACGGTTCAGTTCGAACGCCAGTCTATAATCCTCCGGGAGCTCCCGGATCGCTTTGGTTACCAAAGCGATCAATTCTCCTTCCAGATAAAAGTCAGGATCTTCAAACTGATCTTTGAATTTATCATATAATTTTTCCCTGACTTGTTGTTTGATTTGATTGTGGGTTATATTATTCAGGCAGCGGTTTTTAACCATCGTAAACAACAGGGATTTCAGGGACATTTCCGGATTTAAAAGGGTATGGTTTTCCCATACCCACATCATAACATCCTGTACAATTTCTTCACATTCGGATTCTGCTACGTATTGAGAGGCAAAGGCACATAGCCCCCTGTAATATTGTTTATAAACGGTGTCGAACATTTGTTCGTCACCGCTATTTAATTTGTGTATAGTTTCTTCGTTTTCGTAGACCACCAGGTTCTTTTTTATTGCAAACTTAATGAATTATTTTGAATAAAGAGCGATTCTTATTCAAAATAGAACAAATACTCCCTGGCTTTATTTTTTATCTTTCTTTCCTTGATTAGCTACTGCATCCATTAATTTTTTAATTTCTTCCGGATCGCCGAGAAAATAATCGTTCACAAGATTCATATTATCGTCAAATTCAAATACGTACGGCACGGCTGTCGGCAGGTTAAGATGTACGATCTCGTCGTCCGGGATATTTTTCAGATATTTGATAATCCCACGCAGGCTGTTCCCGTGAGCGGCTACCAATATCTCGTCGGATGTTTCGAGCGAAGGGAAGATCACTTCTTTCCAATATGGCAAAATTCGTTCCACCGTATCTTTCAATGATTCGGTACGGGGCAGTTCGCTATCGGGTACATCTTTATAACGGAGTTCGAAACGCGGATTGCGCGGGTCGTCTTCTTTCAGAGGTTGAGGGGCGATATCATAACTTCTGCGCCATATCAGTACTTGTTCATCTCCATATTTTTCAGCCGTCTCGCTTTTATTCAGTCCTTGTAACGAGCCATAATGCTTTTCATTCAGCCGCCAACTCTTTTCTACCGGAATCCAATCCTGATCCATCCGGTCCAGAACGCAATTCAATGTTTTAACAGCACGTTTCAGATAAGATGTGTACGCTTTGTCGAATTTGAATCCTTTTTCTTTCAATAAGTCACCGGCCTTTGTCGCTTCCTCTACGCCTTTTTCGGTAAGATCGACATCTGTCCATCCCGTAAAACGGTTTTCTTTGTTCCAAACACTTTCGCCGTGGCGAAGTAAAACTATTTTTTTCATATGCTTAACTTTATAACTAATTGATTATTAATATAACAGATGAGATGATGAAAAAGATTTTATAAATTCTTGAAAAAAAATCGCTTTTTCGTTTAGTACATCCTTTTTCTGGATTGTATTAGTTATAGAAACAGGAAAAAAAGATGACAATAGACGAAAACATATTAATCAAGTATCTGGACGGGACACAGACTAAGAGCGAACAAGCCGAGGTTGAAGCCTGGTTGGCGGAGTCGCCCGCAAATGAAAAGGTGCTCGAGCAGTTATATTTCACGTTACAAGTAACGGATCGCCTGCATGTCATGCAGTCTGTAGACCCTGAAATGGCGCTTGTCCGTTTTAAATCGAAAGTACGTAAACAAAATAAAAAAGTTAGGTTGTATAGGAATTTGTCTTTATTGCAAAAAGTAGCAGCAGTGTTGTTCATTCCGGTATTGATTTTATCTGCATATATGTTTATGCAGTTAGGACGTGAAAGGGTGCGCATGGTTGAAGTGCGCACCAATCCCGGAGTGGTTTCCCGCTTTGAACTGCCTGACGGCACGAAAGTTTGGCTGAATGCAGGAAGTACACTGACCTATCCGCAGAACTTCTGGTCCGAAAGTCGCCAGGTGGAATTGACCGGACAAGGCTATTTTGAAGTAACGAAAGATCCGGAAAAGCCTTTCATCGTAAAAGTCGATCCAGCCTATTCGATAGAAGTTTTAGGAACCACTTTCGACGTGTCGGCTTACCGGGATGATGAGGTGATCGGGACCACATTGGTGGAAGGGTCTGTAAAACTGAATATTAATCAGAAAAACGGCAAAACGGTTTCCCAGCTTTTAAAGCCGGATGAAAGAGCCGAATTTTCGAAATCGACCTGCAAACTGAATATTACTTCCGTCAATACGGATTACGACACGGCCTGGATAAACGGTGAAGTCATTTTCCGTAACCATTCGATGCGACAGGTTTTGAAGATGTTGAGCCGCCATTACAATGTCAGGTTTGACGTGAAGGATAACGATGTGCTGAATTCGGTTATCACGGCGCGTTTCAAGGATGAGCAGTTGCCGCAGGTTATGGAATATCTCAAACTCGCTTCCGGTATTAAGTATAAGATACAGAAGCCGGTGATGAATACCGACAATACGTTGCAAATATCAGTAATAGAAATATCAAAATAAAAAATAGAGTGTATAACCATTTTAAATCGGATTGCCCATGAAGACATAAAAGGAATTAAAAAAACATACGGAAGAATGTTGACGCATTCCCCCGCATGAAAAGTCTAAAAAGCTGTTGACGCAGCTCACAAATAACTTTATTATAAATAATAAGCATCACAAAAATATGAATAAAATTGTAACCTTAGAAATTATAGGAAAGGAAAGTTACGCTTTTTTCCTAAAAATACCATTAGTTATGAGATTAAGTGTTGTATTTCTTTTTTTGAGTCTCGGCATTGCAGTAGCAAACAATTCCTATGCCCAGAATACCACTTTATCGTTGGAAATGTCGAACAGTACGATTGCCAACGTGCTGGAAGCGGTAGAGAATCAGACGGACTTCTCCTTTATCTATGATGCTAACGTGGTCAACATAAATAAGAAGGTCTCTGTCAGTGTAAACGAAAAGAATATCTTTGATGTACTGAATAAAATGTTCGGTAATAGCGATATCGCTTACACCGTTGTTAACAAAAAGATTATCCTGAATAAGAAAGAAGCTGTCATGCAGCAACAGGGTAAACGCGTGTCGGGTGTGGTTGTCGATAAGAACAACGAACCGGTTATCGGCGCTAATATTTTGGTGAAGGGAACGACAAACGGGACGATTACCGATATAGATGGTAAATATACGCTCGACAATGTTCCGGCCGATGCCATATTGGTATTTTCTTATATCGGATTCGATTCGCAGGAGTTGAAATATGGCGGACAGGCTACTATCGATGTGACTTTGTCCGAAGATACGCAGAAGTTAGATGAAGTGGTTGTGACTGCCATGGGTATCAAGAAGAAAGCTGCTTCCTTAACCTATTCAAGCCAGCAGGTTGGAGGTGACGAACTGACACGTGCCAAAGATCCGAACATGATTACGGCATTGGCTGGTAAGACGGCCGGTGTGCAGATCAATAAGAACTCATCCGGTCTGGGTGGTTCGGCAAAGGTTTCGATCCGTGGTGTACGCTCTGCCAATGCAGATGCAAACAACCAGCCTTTATATGTGATCGACGGTGTTCCGATGTTGAACTCGATCAGCGAACAAGCCTCTTCCGCAATGGGAGGTAAAAATAACGGTGGTAACCGTGACTCCGGTGACGGTATCTCCAACCTGAACCCGGACGATATCGAAAGCATGAGTATCCTGAAAGGGGCTTCTGCTGCCGCCCTTTACGGTTCGCAGGCTGCCAACGGTGTGATCCTGATCACGACAAAGAAAGGTAAGGCTGGTTTGCAGCGCGTTACTTTCTCTTCCAACCTGACGGTCGATCATGCAATCAGTCTTCCTGAATTCCAGAACAATTACGGTCGTAAGGACGACCAGAGTTGGGGCAAAGATGGGAACCTGAAAGATTATGATAATGCAGGCGATTTTTTCCAGAATGGGGTAACGGCTATCAACTCGTTGTCACTGACAAGAGGTAACGATAAATTGCAGACTTATTTCTCTTATGCAAATACCAGTGCAAGCGGTATCGTAGAAAAGAACAAACTGCAGAAGCATAACCTGAACTTCCGTGAAACGGCACAGTTCTTTGACGATCGCCTGAATATCGATGCCAACGTCAATCTGATGACGCAGTCTATCAAGAACCGCCCGACCTCCGGTGGTTATTATATGAATCCACTGGTTGGGCTGTACGGATTTCCGCGTGGCGAGGATATGGCTCCCTACAGAGATGGATACGAAACGATCGATTTCGAACGGAATATGCCGGTACAGAATTGGCATACGGCTATTAACAGTTTTGAGCAGAACCCCTATTGGCTGGTGAATCGTGTGACAAGCCGCGACAAGCGTTACCGTGCGTTGGCTTCATTGACTGCGGCCGTGACAGTTACAGACTGGCTGAAAATCCAGGCTCGTGGGAATGTGGACTATACGAACGATAAGTTCCAGCAGAAAATGTATGCAACGACCTCGGTCGATATCGCCGGTACGAACGGTCGCTACATCGACCTGAACCATACGGAAATGTTGTTGTACGGAGATGTTATGGCTATGGTTAACAAGAAATGGAACGACTGGTCTTTGAATGCAGCCTTAGGTACAAGTATCAACAGTACGCGGGTAGACGAGTTACGCTTGGATTCCAAGACGGCTTCCCTCTATTATCCGAACGTATTTACTGTTGCCAATATCAATATGAACACATCGGCCGGCTGTGACGAGATCATCAACCAGCGCCGTACGCTCCAGTCTATATTCGCGACAGCCCAGGTGGGATGGAAAGAAAGCCTGTATTTGGATGTTACGGCCCGTAACGACTGGTCTTCCACACTGGCATTCACCAAACATAAGAATAAAGGTTTCTTTTATCCGTCGGTCGGTTTGTCATGGATCATGAATAATTCGCTCGATATGCCGGAATGGATCAACTTCGGTAAACTGAGAGGCTCCTGGTCTAAAGTGGGTAACGATATTCCTCTGTATGTAAGTAATCCTGTCGATATGATTGGTGCAGGCGGTAAGATCATCGTGAACGAAGCGGCTGCTTTCGATAACTTGAAACCTGAATTGAGCACATCCTGGGAAGTCGGTACGGAATGGAAGTTCTTCAATTACCGTTTGGATTTGGATTTCACTTACTATAAGACAAATACGAAGAACCAGTTGCTGAAGATGCCGTCGTTTGCAGGTGCACCGTATAAATATTATTACGTAAATGCAGGTAATATCCAGAACGAAGGTGTGGAACTAACGGTTGGCGTCACACCGGTTATGACAAATGATTTCCGTTGGAAGTCTTCATTCAATTTCTCAACCAACAAGAACAAAGTAGTGAAATTGCATCCGGACCTGAAATCGTTCGCTTATGGGGACGAGGGCTTCAGTATGATGTATATGATGCGTATTAAAGAAGGCGGTTCGCTGGGTGACCTGTACGGAAATGCTTTCGAACGCGACGAAGCCGGCAAGATCATTTTTGATGAAAACAATTTGCCGAATGTAAATACCGGTAATAATGTGAAGGTCGGTAATTCAAACCCGGATGCTTTGCTGGGATGGAGCAATACCTTTACTTATAAAGATTTCTCTTTGTATTTCCTGGTTGACTGCCGTTTTGGGGGTGATGTATTGTCTATCACACAGGCCGACCTGGATTCCAAAGGCGTGACACAGGCTACAGCCGATGCCCGTAATGCCGGTTTCATCGATTTGGAAGGTACACGTATTGAAAAAGAAAATATAGAAGCTTTCTATAGCCGGGTCGGCGGACGTAACGGATGTTCCGAATATTATATGTATAATGCTACAAACGTTCGTTTGCGTGAACTTTCTTTAGGCTATACGTTCCCGAGAAAGTTGATGGAGAAATCGAAAGTATTCCAGGATGTGCAACTCTCATTTGTTGCCCGTAACCTGTTCTTCTTCTATAAAGATGCTCCGTTCGATCCGGATGCCAGCTTGTCCAGTGGCAATGGCAACCAGGGTGTGGATGTGTTCGGTATGCCGACTACCCGGAGCTTAGGTTTTAATCTGAAGGTTTCATTCTAAAAAAAGAGTATTATGAAAAGCAAATTCAATAAATATATAGCTGCGTTCTTTATTGCAGGAGTGGCCGGACTGATGGCTTGTACGGAGGACTTCGAATCGCAGAATACGAAAACAAACGGTTTTAACGAGGAACTGCAATCGTACGATTATATGTACTACACCTTGCCGCTTACGATCGTTGAACAAGGTATCTATTTCAACTATGATTGGGGTGGTGGCAAGAACTGGCCGTTCCAGACGATGCAGAATCTGGAAGCCGATATGTTCTCCGGTTATTTCCATGATATGAACGGTAGTTTTAATAGCAACAACTCCACCTATCACTTGAACGATGGCTGGACTTCTTCCAACTGGACTTATACTTATGGATATATAATGACCGCAGCCAAGAATGCAGAACGCAGGAATGCGGACAGGCCTGAATTTCTGGGTGTCGCTAAAATCCTGAAGGTGGAACTGATGCATCGTATTGCCGATATCTACGGACCGCTGATCTATACGAATTACGGCGAAAGTACCGGTTCCGAACCGGAAGATATGAAAACGGCTTATTATGCATTTTTTGCCGATCTGGACGAAGCATTGGTGGCTATCCGTTCGTATGTAGCGGCCAATCCGGATAAAAATCCTTTTAAGAAATCAGATTATCTGACACCGAACCAGACTTATGGCGACTGGATCAAATTTGCCAATTCTTTGCGTTTGCGCCTGGCTATCCGTTTATCCGTTGTCGATCCGTCTAAAGCTGCCGAAGAGGTTAAAAAAGCGTTGTCTGATGAAGGTGGCGTACTGGAAGAACCGGCGGACGTAATTGCAGTGAATGCTACGACAAGCGGATTCACGAACCCGTTGGGGGAAATCAATAAGGGTTGGGGTGAAGTCTTTATGAATGCAAGCATGGAATCTTTCCTGGTAGGATATGACGATCCGCGTATTTCTAAATATTATACTCCGGCTTCCGGTGGTTCTGAAGGAGCTTTATTCAATATTGCCGGAACTTATAAGGGAGTCCGCCAGGGAACGGGAGTCACGCATAAAAAATATAGCGACCATTCGGCCAGTACGGTCGCCCAGAACACGGATGCTATTCTGATGACGGCTGCCGAAATCTGGTTCCTGCGTGCCGAAGCGGCTCTTCGTGGATATATTTCCGGCGATCCGGGCGAGTATTATAAGAAAGGTGTCGAAACTTCTTTTGCACAGTGGGGAGCTGATAACGTTTCCGACTATCTGGCAAGCGAGAAAGTTCCGGCCGATTATAAGGATGCATTCGACGCGAAGTTTGATGTGGCTGCTGTCTCCAAAGTGACGCCAAAGTGGGACAACGCTCTTTCCAACGAACAAAAACTGGAAAAGATTATTACACAAAAATGGCTGGCGATCTATCCGGAAGGTTGCGAAGCTTGGACGGAACAAAGACGTACAGGATATCCGAAACTGTTTAAGGTAGCTGTCAACAATAGTGGTGGAACGATCGATACGGATATCATGATCCGCCGTCTGTTCTATCCGCAGGCATTGATCAGCGACAATCCGACGCAGTACGAACAATTGCTTCAGTTATTGGGCGGTCCTGATACGGGCGGAACTCGTCTGTGGTGGGATATGGGCAGAAACTTTTAAGAAACATTTGATTCTGTAATATTTTAAGTTAGAACGATTAGATTATAATGGGAGCGGGCTTGTGAAAAGTCTGCTCCCATAAATTTTTACAATAACCCCTCTTTTTTCTATTTCAAGAGAAAACGATCGCTATTCCAATCTGTCTTTTTTCTACTTGTTTGATCCTTTTTCTAACATAATAGACTGATCAGCTGCCAGGGTTTCCCAAATAGCATTGCATCTGTCAATTGATTTTCCATGATTCCTTACATCCCGGAAAAGTTTAACTCCCGGAGAATCGAATATTTGAGAGAATATGAAGGAGGATACAGAAATATAGCAAGGGAGGCAAGGCTCTTTTCGGAGGTTGCGGCGGAAGATTTCCTGACGACCGTCTTCATCGCCCTGACGACCGTCTTTGCTGCTCCGAGTTGCCGAGTTCACTATGTATGAACATTGACTTCATGGCGATGAAGACGGTCGTCGCGGAAATTTTCTGCGCAATTCATGAGTAAGACGTTTCCATAACTACTTTTTTCGTCTTGGATACAATTGTTCAGAAGACACTTGACAAGAGGTTTGTAAGCCGTTTTAAAGATGTTTTTTACAATAAGTCATTGGGGCGATTGGGGCGAGGAGGCGTTTCAACCACGAAATATATCGCATGAGCAGAAGTATTTTTTTGTGCAGGTGTAGGAAGGAAAGATAATGTAAAGCCTAATAAAAAAATCTTTTTCAAATTCTACTTTTTACCATTTATACAACCCTTTGATATAAAAAATATACTACCTTTATGCCCGAATTTTTAATAAAAGAGCTGTATATGTCTTTAAAGCGTTTTGGTGTTTCATTGGAAGATAACCTGCTGGAATCGTTAGACCAATATGTGAGCGAGAATGGTTTTGCCAATCGTTCGCAGGCTATTCGTTTTCTGGTGGAGAAGAATGTCGCTGAAAAGAAATGGCAGTGTAACCATATTGTGGCGGGTACGATTATCCTTATGTACGATCAGGTAAAAAAGGAGATTACTTCCCGGATTGCCGATATCCAACAAAATTATCAGGATGTTATCCTGTCTTCTTCCCAATATTATGTGAACCGGAATTTTTGTCTGCACATCGCGACCGTGATGGGTACGGCTTACCGTTTGACTGAACTGTCGGACCGGTTGACTACGATAAAGGGGCTTAAGCATGGTAAATTGGTTATGAGCCGGGCGGATTAGATATATTTTTTATCCGTATGGTAGCACGAATTATGAAAAGTGTGACACGATTAAGCGTTTGACAGTAGAAATTTAATACATAGATGAGAGATGAAAAAAGTAATTTTACTTGCCTCCGGGCTTTTGTGCAGTTCTCTGGTTTTTGCAAATGATCCGGCTGCAATCGATAGTCTGATTAATTTGCAGGGGGTTGTGATTTCGGCAAATAAGGTACAAGTGAACCGGAGCAGTGTACCGCTTACTATCTCGGTGATAGACCGGGACCAAATCGAAGCGAGCAGCGAATCGGCATTGTTACCGGTACTGTCAGAACGTATACCGGGATTGTTTGTGACAGAAAAAGGAATTACCGGCTTTGGAGTTTCTTCCGGATCGGCCGGAACGGTGAATATTCGTGGTGTCGGACAGGGCAACAAGGTGTTGATGCTGTTCGACGGGCAGCCGCAATGGGCAGGAGTGTTCGGGCATTCTTTGCCTGACACCTATGTGGCTTCGGATATAGAGCGTGTGGAAGTGATCCGCGGACCCGGTTCTTTGCTGTATGGTTCTAATGCAATGGGAGGGGTTGTTAATATAATTACCCGCCAGCATAAGCAGCAGGGACGCCGTACGCAGGCACGTGTCATGTTCGGTTCGTATAATACGCAGAAGTATATGATTAACAATGGATATAATGTCGGAAACTTCAGTAGTTTCATATCTGTCAATCATGATCGTACGGATGGGCACCGGCCTGATTCAAAATTTGATATCACGAATGGTTTTGCAAACCTGGGATATCGGATTGATGACCATTATAAAGTGACCGGAAATTTAAGTCTTGCTAAATATAATACGGAAGATCCTGGTATGATCACCGCTCCCAAGTTTGATCATGTGATGCATATCTTGCGTGGAACAACCTCTTTTGCATTGGAGAATCATCATGAGAAAACAAGTGGGGCACTACGTGTTTTCTATAATTGGGGGCATCATAAAATCAACGACGGCTATTCGGAAGGAGAGCAACCGAGCCCGTTCCTGTTTTATTCGGACGACCATAATACGGGAATCCAGTTATACCAGTCGTTCCGCCTGGTGAAAGGGAATACATTTACGGCTGGTGTCGATTATAAGAATTGGGGCGGACATGCCTGGAATGATTCGATTAAAGGTACGATCGGGGAAGTTGTCGATAAATCGGTCCATGAAGTGGCGGGGTATGCCATCATGCAGCAGGATTTGTTTGATATTTTGAGTTTGAATGCCGGGGTACGCTATGAACATAGTAGTGCTTATGGGGGAGAGTGGGTTCCGCAGGCCGGTTTTGCGATTCGTCCGTTTGAAGGAAATACGATAAAAGGGTCTTTCTCTAAAGGCTATAGAAGTCCTACGTTGCGTGAATTGTATATTTCTTATCTTCCTTATTCGAAAGCGAATCCAGATCTGAAACCGGAAAGTATGTTGACTTATGAGTTGTCTATCGGCCAATTCCTGCTGGATAATCGTTTACATGCCGAACTGACTGCTTTTTATATTGATGGCAAGGACATGATTTCGGTTGTAAACCGGCAGATGTCCAACATCGGGCGCTTTTATAATAAAGGTATAGAGTTCGAAGCCGGTTATCAGGTTTGTAAGAACCTGAATCTGGATATGAATTACAGCTATTTATATATGAATAAGGAAATAGAAGCGGCTCCGGCACATAAATTATATGCCAGTGCTACCTATACGCCCGGACGTTTTACCTTTAATATGAGTGTACAGTCTATTTTCGATCTTTATACCACGGTTGGAAAGACGCCGGAAGATAATAAAAAAGAGGACTACACGGTTCTGAATGCCCGCGCTTCCTATCGTTTCGGTTCGTTAGATAAGGGTTTGAAGCTCTTTGTAAAAGGCGAGAATCTGACGGCTACCCGCTATTCGATAAACGAGGGCTATCCAATGCCGAAGGCAACCTTTATGGCAGGAATCGATGTCACTTTCTAAACATTTTGTATACCTTTGCGTCCTGTAACATTTAATAAAAATCATTATGTCAGTTGCAAAGAGGGATTTAGAGGATAATAGAAAGGTGACCACACGCCGCCTGATAGAAATGAAACAGCGTGGAGAGAAGATTTCCATGTTGACTGCTTACGATTATTCGATGGCTCAACTGATCGACCAGGCCGGTATGGATGTTATCCTGGTGGGCGATTCGGCTTCCAACGTAATGGCTGGTAATGTAACGACACTGCCGATCACGTTGGACCAGATGATCTATCACGGCAAATCGGTGATGAAGGCCGTTAAACGTGCGTTGGTTGTGGTGGACCTGCCCTTTGGTACTTATCAAGGTAACTCGAAAGAAGCGTTGGCTTCGGCTATCCGTGTGATGAAGGAAACGCATGCGGATTGCATCAAGCTTGAAGGCGGTTCTGAAATTAGGGAATCTATCGAACGCATTCTGTGTGCGGGTATTCCTGTCATGGGACATCTGGGATTGACGCCTCAGTCCATTAATAAATTCGGAACATACACGGTTCGTGCCCGTGAGGAAGAGGAAGCGAAGAAGTTGATTGAAGATGCTCATCTGTTAGAAGAGATCGGTTGCTTTGCTATCGTATTGGAAAAGATTCCGGCTGCTTTGGCTGCACAGGTCGCTTCCGAGTTGACTATTCCGATTATCGGTATCGGTGCTGGCGGCGGCGTGGACGGACAGGTGTTGGTTATGCATGACATGTTAGGGATCAACCAGGGATTTTCTCCCCGTTTCCTGCGTCGTTATGCGAATCTGGCAGAAGAAATAACCCGTGCTGTACAGGCATATATTGAAGATGTAAAGACGCAAGATTTCCCGAACGAGAAGGAACAATATTAATAATGTGTCATCTATTGATCGGTGCTGCTTCATCGGGGAGCGGGAAAACAACCTTTACGCTCGGTTTACTTCGTGCCTTGAAGAACCGTTCGTTCAAGGTGCAGCCTTTTAAATGCGGGCCGGACTACATAGACACGCGCCATCATAGGATGGCAGCCGGCAATCCGTCCGTGAACTTGGATCTGTTTATGATGTCGGAGGCACATGTGCGTGACTTGTATGCCGGCTATGCGGAAAAAGCGGATGTGGCGGTGACCGAAGGGGTGATGGGACTGTTTGACGGATATGACGGTATGAAAGGGAGCAGCGCGGAAATTGCCTGTATGCTGAAAATACCGGTAGTCCTGATTGTGAATGCGAAAAGTACGGCATATTCAGTGGCTCCTTTATTGTACGGGTTTAAACACTTCGACAAGCAAGTACAAATAGTAGGAGCTGTCTTTAATTTTGTCGCTTCCGAAAGCCATTATTCCTTTTTGAAACAGGCCTGTGAAGATGCCGGAGTCGAGGCGTTGGGATATCTTCCCAAGTGTGCGGATGTGGAGATCCCCAGCCGCCATTTAGGGTTGTCGCTCGATGAAGATTTCTGCTTTGAAGAGTTTGCCGACCGTGTGGCGGAACTTGTCGAGAAGCATGTAAACATCGATCGGTTGCTGGAGTTGACGAAACCGGTTGAGACAGTTGCCGTTCCTACGTCCGCAGGTCGCCGTACCTATAACCGTGAATCTTCTTTTCCTATTGCGATTGCCCGCGATGCTGCATTCAATTTTATGTATGAAGCGAATATCCGTTATCTGCATCATTTAGGGGAAGTTACTTATTTCAGCCCGTTGACAGACACTTCTTTGCCGGAAGCCGGTTTCGTTTACCTTCCCGGAGGTTATCCTGAGTTATATCTTGCTGCTTTATCGGCAAACAAACCGATGCTTCAATCCATTCGCCGGTATGCCGAGAATGGGGGGAAGTTGCTGGCCGAATGTGGTGGTATGATGTATCTATGTGATGAGATACGGGATAAAAATGGAGACGTTTATCCGATGGCAGGCGTGTTGCACCAGTCTGCGACCATGGAGAATATGAAGTTGCGTCTGGGATATCGTACCTTATTGTATAACGATGCCCGCCTGAAAGGGCATGAGTTCCACTATTCCCGCCTGGTGGAACAAAATAATCCGCTTCCGTCCTGTGCTGTCGCTTATACTGCCAAAGGAGTGGAAACGGATACTCCGCTTTATCGTTATAAGAATGTTTGGGCCGGATATACGCATTTGTATTGGGCGGACCCGGCCGGAAACGAATGGTTTACCAATTATCTGTTCGGAAAGGAATAAATTGATATGAGAATATACACGCGTGGAGGAGATAAAGGCCGCACCGGGATTCACGGAGGCGAGCGGGTGGATAAAGACGATATCCGGATCGAAGCGAACGGGACGTTGGACGAAGTGAATGCCGAAATAGGCATTATCCGTGCATTGCTCCCGGCTGAACATGAGTGGCAGGGTCTGCTGGGAAACATACAAAGGGAGATGATGGCGGTGATGTCACATGTGGCGACTCCGTTGGCTATTCGTGATAAGAATCCGAACAAAATATCCGATGATCTGGTTCTTGTTTGCGAGGAACAGATCGATGCCTTGTCGGCGAAGATGGAAGATAACGGTTACTTTATCCTGCCTGGCGGTTCTTTGGTTTCCGCTCACTTGCAGTTGGCCCGTACGATCGTACGCCGTGCCGAACGCCGTCTGTGGACATTGAACCGGAAAGATCCGGTATCACCTGAGATCATGCAGTTCGTGAACCGCCTCTCCGATTTGTTTTTTACAATGGCACGCTATGAAATGTTTTGCCAGGGGAATGTGGAGGAACGTTGGCAGTCGTTTTTGTATAAGCGGAAAGGCGGAACAATGCCTGAAGATACATAAAAGAAATGGTTCACATTTTTGTGAATCAGGAAAGAATACATTATATTTGTATGTAAATACGAGAACAATATGGTTGTTACATTTGAAGAAGCATATTTGCGTGATCTTTACGAGAAAGGAAAAGCCGAGGATAAGAAGCATCGTTTCCAACCTGATGTTATAAGGCGTTATCAAAAGTGTATAGATTTTCTTTTGGATGCCAAGAAGGTAGAAGAACTTCTTTTGATAAATTCCTTGAATTATGAGGTGTTGAAAGGTGATAAGGCTGGTATTTCATCTATGCGGGTGAATAATAGATATCGGGTTGAATTTACTGTAAGAGATTCGATGGAAGAACCGATTGTTACAGTATGTAATATAATAGAATTGTCAAACCATTATAAATGATTGTAGCTATGATTACACTTCAAGGTATTGATCCTAAAATGATTGCCAATAATTTGACTCCGTCCGAACCGATACATCCGGGCGAATTGATAAAAGATGAGATAGAATATCGGGGTATCTCTCAGCGGAAACTTGCAGCACAAATGGGTATTTCTCCGACATTGCTTAATGAAATATTAAATGGTAAGCGTTCTGTTTCGACAGAATATGCTCTTTTGTTTGAAGCTGCGCTTGGCATCGATGCAGAAGTTTGGATTCGTCAGCAAACCCGGTATGATATGCAAATGGCAAAATCTGATAAATCCTTTTTAGAAAGACTTGCCAACATTAGAAAAATGGTAGCAGTATTGTAGTGGGAAAAGACTAAAAATAAGAATAAATATGACATCCGTAAAAAAGTATATCGAGTCCAACAAAGACCGTTTCATCGAAGAGCTTTTCTCTTTGATCCGTATTCCATCGATAAGTGCCAAGTATGAACATAAGCCTGATATGGAGGCATGTGCAAAACGCTGGACAGAACTCCTGCTTGCCGCCGGTGCCGATAAAGCGGTTGTGATGCAGACCGAAGGCAATCCGGTCGTGTATGGGGAAAAGATGATGGGGACGGACGGTGTAGAGACGCACGGCAGTGCGTCTCTACGTGATGTTCCGACCGTTTTGGTCTATTCGCACTATGACGTAATGCCCGCCGAGCCGCTCGACCTGTGGAAGAGCCGCCCGTTCGAACCCGAAATCCGGGACGGTCGTATCTGGGCGCGTGGTGCGGACGATGATAAAGGGCAGGCCATGATGCAGGTAAAAGGCTTCGAAACCGCCCTGAATCTGGATTTGCTGAAATGTAATGTGAAATTTATCTTCGAAGGAGAAGAAGAGATCGGTTCGCCGAGCCTCGAAGCCTTCTGCCGTACACATAAAGAATTGTTGAAAGCAGATGTTATCCTGGTTTCCGATACCAGCATGGTCAGTGCCGAAACACCTTCGTTAACCACCGGTCTTCGCGGATTGGCCTATTGGGAAGTGGAAGTGACAGGCCCCAACCGTGATTTGCATTCCGGGCATTTCGGGGGTGCAGTCGCCAACCCGATTAATGTGTTGTGCAAATTGATGGCTGACATAACCGATGCCGACGGACGGATCACGATCCCCGGTTTCTATGATGACGTGGAGGAAGTTTCCCCTGCCGAACGCGAAATGATTGCACAAATCCCGTTTGACGAAGCCAAATACAAGGCCGCTATCGGAGTGGATGAACTGTTTGGTGAAAAAGGTTATTCGACGTTGGAGCGTAACAGTTGCCGTCCATCCTTCGACATCTGCGGCATCTGGGGCGGTTATACGGAAGAGGGCAGCAAGACGGTCCTTCCTTCCAAAGCCTATGCCAAAGTTTCCTGCCGTTTGGTTCCACATCAGGACCATGAGAAGATTTCAAAACTGTTTGAAGCGTATATCACCCGTGTGGCTCCGGCTTATGTCAAGGTAAAAGTGACGCCTAAACACGGTGGACAGGGCTATGTCTGCCCGATCGACCTTCCCGCTTATAAGGCGGCTGAAGATGCCGTTGCCGTAGCTTTTGGCAAACGTCCGTTGGCCGTGCGCCGTGGTGGAAGTATCCCTATTATCTCGACCTTCGAGCAGGTGTTGGGCATCAAGACCGTCCTGATGGGATTCGGCCTCGAACAGAATGCGATCCATTCGCCGAACGAAAGCTGTACGCTTGATTTCTTTTACAAGGGGATCGAGTCGGTAGCCGAATTTTATAAACGATTCAATTGATATGACGAATAATGAAATAGTCGCCCGTGCGCTTGCCAATACCGGCATTGCTGCTTTGAACGAGATGCAGCAGGCGGTACTGGATGCCGGGACGACAAAAGACATGGTGCTGCTCAGTCCGACAGGATCAGGCAAGACGCTGGCTTTCCTTTTGCCTTTGCTGACGACGTTGACGGATGAGGACAAAAAGATACAGGCCTTGATCATCGCTCCTTCCCGTGAGCTGGCCTTGCAGATCGAAACGGTATTCCGTTCGTTGGGGGCCGGATATAAGGTGAATTGTTGCTACGGAGGGCATCCTATCCGCACGGAGAAGAAGAGCCTCGAACATCCGCCTACGGTCCTGATCGGGACGCCGGGACGTATCGTCGACCACTTGGAACGGGGAAATATCGACCTGGACAGTGTGCGTACGCTGATCTTGGATGAGTTTGACAAATCGCTCGAACTGGGTTTCCTTGCTGAAATGAAGGAGATCTTAGCACATCTTCCCGGCGTGCGCCGCCGGGTGCTGACTTCGGCAACGGCAGCAGTCGATATTCCTGCTTTCACTGGAATCACGGCTCCGGTGCGGTTGTCGTTCTTGAAAGATGTGAAGGAGTCGAAAGGACTGACTCTGCGTGTGGTCAAGTCTCCCGTTAAGGACAAGTTGGAAACCTTGTACAAACTTTTAGGCGAACTGAAAGGCGGTTCTGCCCTTATCTTCTGCAATTACCGGGAGACGGTGGAACGGGTGAGCAACTACCTGACCGAAATGGATGTGGATAACGAATACTTCCACGGAGGGATGGAACAGCCGGAACGCGAACGTGCCTTGTCGCATTTCCGTAACGGCAGTGCTACCGTATTTATCTCTACCGATTTGGCCTCCCGCGGTCTCGATATTCCGGAAGTGAAGAATGTGATCCATTACCATCTTCCGGTGAGTGAAGAGGCGTATGTGCATCGTAACGGACGTACGGCCCGTATGAACGCAGAAGGAGTCGCTTATCTGATCTTGAATGCGGAAGAGACGGTTCCCGAATATATCACCCGCGAGCCGGATGAGTTTTTCCTGCCGGAAGTAGCAAAGAAGCCCGTCCGTTCCGAGTGGGTGACGCTGACGATCAACCGGGGAAAACGAGATAAACTGAGTAAGAAGGATGTAGTCGGCTTCCTCTTCCAGAAAGGGGGACTGGATAAGGATGATTTAGGCATTGTCGAGATAAAAGAAAGCTGTGCTTTTGCTGCTGTCAAGCAGGACAAACTTTCCGGTTTGCTGGATCGCATCCGGGATGAAAAGATAAAGAACATGAAAGCGAAGTTTATATGAGCATATTGATAAAAGGCGTCTTATTGAATGATGCCGTGAAAGATGTTTATATTGAGAAAAATGAGATCAGGCACATCGGTACGGACTTGCAAGTTCAGGCGGATCAGGTAATCGACGGAAAGCGTAAGGCTTTGATACCCGGCTTCGTGAATGCACATACACATGCGGCTATGACGCTTTTCCGTGGTTTCGGTGATGACATGGCGTTGATGCCCTGGTTGGAACAGAAGATTTGGCCGAATGAGGATAAGTTGACGTATGAAGATATGTATTGGGGTACAAAACTGGCCTGCCTTGAAATGATAAAAAGCGGGACGACGACATTCTCCGACATGTATCATCAATACGAGGCGACTGCCGATGCGGTGGAAGAGATGGGAATGCGTGCGTTGGTGGCGGGCGCCTGCTTCGACGGCTTCAATCTGAAGTTGGCGGAACGGTGCAAGCGAGAGAATGAAAAGCTGATGGCGGAAGTGGTCGGGAATTACAGTGACCGGATACGGTATGCCGCCGGTCCTCATGCCATCTATACGGTTTCCGGTGAACTTCTTAAATGGATACATAGTTTTACCGCGGAACATGATGCCCCTGTCCATCTGCATTTGGCAGAGACGGAAGGAGAAGTGCAGGACTCAGTAAAAAAGTTCGGCCTGACGCCTGTACGTTACCTGAATAAGTTGGGTGTACTGTCTCCTCGTCTGATTATCGCACACGGCATCTATGTCGATGACGACGAAATCCGCATGCTGGCCGATCATGATGTGAAGGTCGTACACAATCCTGCCTCCAATATGAAGCTGGCTTCCGGCATCCGGTTCAAGTTCTGTGAGATGAGAAAAGCCGGTGTGACCGTCGCTTTAGGGACTGACGGCTGTTCCTCTTCCAATAATCTGGATATGGTCGAGGCAATGAAGCTCGCTTCGCTTTTAGGCAAGGCCTGGAGGAAAGATCCGGAAGCGATTCCTGCCGGTGAAATATTCAAGGCGGCGACAGAAGCCGGTGCTTCGGCTATCGGGCTGAAAGCCGGACGGATTGCCGAAGGCTATCTGGCTGATCTCTGCCTGGTCGACTTGAACATTCCGGCTTTTATCCCGAATCATAACTTTGTCTCCAACCTGGTATATGCAGCGAACGGCAGTTGTATCGATACCGTTATCTGTGATGGTAAAATCCTGATGCAAGATAAAAAGGTTCCGGGCGAGGAGGAGATTATGGAGCGGACAGCCGAGCTTGCCTATAAGTTGGTGAAAGAATCGTAGGCGAGGAAACCAAAGTTTCCTCGGCAGGAAACCAAAGTTTCCTCGGCAGGAAACCAAAGTTTCCTCGGCAGGAAACCAAAGTTTCCTCGGCAGGAAACCAAAGTTTCCTCGGCAGGAAACCAAAGTTTCCTCGGCAGGAAACCAAAGTTTCCTCGGCAGGAAACCAAAGTTTCCTCGGCAGGAAACCAAAGTTTCCTCGGCAGGAAACCAAAGTTTCCTCAAGGGCTATCCATTCTCTTGTCCGTATGAAAAATAAATTAGAACGTATATGAATACAAATGACAATGCTTTTTATCGGGAAGCGGCTGATTACTTGTCGTCCCGTATTACCGGTAATCCGGAAACAGCTATTATCTTAGGTAGCGGCTTGGGCTCCCTTGCCGACCAGATTGAGGATGCCGTGGTTATTCCTTACGCTGAGATCCCGCATTTTATGCATTCGACAGCCGCGGGGCATAAAGGAAACTTCATCTGTGGCAGGTTAGGAGGAAAACAGGTGCTTGCCATGCAGGGACGTTTCCATTATTATGAGGGTTACACGATGCGGCAAGTGACGTTCCCGATCCGGGTGATGAAGCTGTTGGGGATTAAAAACCTGTTGGTTTCCAATGCGGCAGGCGGTATCAATACGAGTTTCAAAGTCGGTGACCTGATGATTATACGCGATCACATCAATATGATGCCTAATCCGCTGATCGGCCCGAATGACGAACAGTTCGGAACCCGTTTCCCGGATATGACGCGTGCGTATGACCGTGAGTTTATCGGGCTTGTCGAAGAAATTGCCGCATCCCACCGTATCTCGTTGAAGAAAGGCGTATATGTCGGACTGACAGGCCCCTCTTTCGAGACTCCGGCAGAGTATGCTTTCTACGGAAGGGTAGGAGGCGATGCGATCGGAATGAGTACGGTTCCGGAGGTGATCGTGGCCCGTCATGCCGGCCTGCGTGTATTCGGTATGTCCGTGATAACGAATGAAGGCTATCATTTTGCCGATGATTTTGTGAACGACGGGGCCGATGTGATTGTAGCAGCCAATAAAGCGGCTGCGGTTATGACCGTCCTTTTCCGGGAATTGGTTGCCAAAATATAACTTTTGTTGACATGAAAACATTTGTAATAGTAGGATGCGGACGGCTTGCCGGAATAGTTTCGGAAGCTGTCGTTAAAGGATTATTGCCCGAATATGAGTTGGTGGGAGTCTATTCGCGTACGGCTGCCAAAGCTGAACGTATTGCCGGCCAGATGGAAAAGATCGGAAAAAGTTGTACAGTATGTACTACGGCAGATGAATTGCTGGCCTTGAAACCCGATATACTGGTGGAGACTGCTTCTCCGACCGCTCTTCGGGAGTTCGCCGTTCCGGCTTTGAAGAACGGAACTTCCATCGTTACCCTTTCGATCGGTGCGCTGGCCGACGACTCGTTTTACCGGGAAGTATGCGAAACGGCTAAAGAGAACGGGACACGTATTTATATCGCTTCGGGAGCTACCGGAGGATTCGACGTTTTGCGTACGGCTGCCTTGATGGGGAATGCGACAGCCCGTTTCTTCAATGAGAAGGGACCTGACGCTTTGAAGGGAACTCCGGTTTATGAGGATGCTCTGCAAAACGAACGAAAAGTGGTGTTTACTGGCAATGCCGTGGAAGCCATCCGCCTGTTCCCTACGAAAGTGAACGTCACGGTGGCCGCCTCACGCGCCTCTGTCGGCCCGGAAGCCATGCAGGTGACCATACAGTCGACTCCCGGATTTAAGGGAGACACGCAGAAAGTCGAGATCAGGAACGATCAGGTGCATGCCGTCGTGGACGTGTATAGCGCAACTGCGGAGATAGCAGGATGGTCGGTCGTGAACACCCTGCTGAATATTGTCTCACCCGTTGTATTCTGAAAGATTGGCCAGCACCTTTTCGCTCAGGCGGTCGAATGCCTGGCGGGTGCGGCCTGTTGAGGTCTGTACGCATCGTACATGCGGATGCTTCAAAAGGTGAGTGCCGCCCAAAGCGCCGACGGTATCGCAAAAACAGAGGTTATTGCCTGATAACCATTTGACGAACGGCTCCTCGTCCCAGGCAGGGGACAGTCCTGTGTTGAACAGTATCTTTTTATCACCCAACTTCTGGAATTCGGCCTCGTGCAGCAGGACGGTGTTTTTGTTCAGGCAGCAAAACAGGGCTTCGCTTTGTGCGAGCAGTTCGTCCAAAGGAAGGAAACGATATCCTTTCTCACGTGCCCATTCCTTTTCACTGCGGGCAAAATAAGATATTTCCGCACCGAAGAACCGGAGTGCATCGGCGATCATGCCACCCGACTTACCCAAGCCGATGATACCTGCTTTTAGCCCGGTGATTTCACGGACGTCGCCATCCCAGGCCGGCCCGTCAAACCCGTGGAAGCAACGTACCAGTTCACTTATGACATATTCGACCACTCCTTCGTCTCCATAATCCCGGATGCCTGTGACCGTGATGCCGTGCCCGTTGGCATAAATGATATCGACGTTAGCGCTTTCCGGTGAGTAAAGCGAACAGCACATGCCGATATATTTGATATTGGGGCATCTTTCCATTACTTCGCGGCGGATACTCGAAGTGTAACTCAGCAGTACCGCGTCGGCATTGCCGATACGACGGACGATCTCCTCGTCATCTGCTGGAATATCGGGGTACATCACTACTTCATTTGCAAACGTATGCAACGCTTTCTCTGCCGAAGGAATCAAACTGACCGGCTCTATCGCAACTATTTTACTAAACATGTTAAATTATTCTTTTTGAAAATATGAAGAAACAAAGATACGTTTTTTTGTAAAGTTTCTATCTTTGTATTCAATTCAATCAATGTAATAAAATAAACTTATTTCTACCCATGAAGAATTCCAGAAGAGACTTCCTTAAAAAGGGAGCGTTGGCAGGGTTCGGCGCCCTGATGATCCCGGAGATCGCAAAAGCCGCTGTAAAAGAAAATACATCTGTACATGCTCCGAAGATTAATCTGAAAAAAGATTGTGTGATCCTGTTCCAGGGAGATTCCATCACGGACTGCGGCCGCGACAAGAATAGTAACCGTTGCAATACGATGGAACAGTTCGGTAGCGGCTATGTGCTCTTTTGCGCTACGCAGTTGTTGGAGAGGAAAGCGGCTTTGCAGCCTAAGGTTTACAACCGCGGCATCAGCGGTAATAAAGTCTATCAGCTTCGAGAACGCTGGGAGATCGATTGCCTTGCTTTCCAGCCGGACGTCCTGAGTATTCTGATCGGGGTGAATGATTACTGGCATACGTTGACACATGGTTATAAAGGAACGGTCGAGACATACGAAAACGATCTGCGTGCCTTGTTGAAATATACGAAAGAGAAACTCCCGAATACGCAAATAGTCCTTTGCGAACCCTTCACTCTGCGTGACGGGGCGGCTATAGAAGATTCCAAATGGTATCCGATGTTCGATGAATTCCGCAAGTCCGCCCGTAAACTGTCGGAGGAATTCAATACCGTATTCGTTCCCTTCCAGTCGGGTTTCGATGCAGCAGTGAAGCTGGCTCCGGCACGTTATTGGTCGAATGACGGTGTGCATCCCGATTTGCCCGGTCGCCAACTGATGGCAAACATGTGGATGGAAGCGACTGGATTAAAGTAAGATATGATTTTGGACGGGTGCGGACTGTAAAAATAGTGCAAAAAAAGTGCAGTCAGGTTTTGGAGAATAAAAAAATACCTCTATCTTTGCACCCGTTATCGCGGAAGTAGCTCAGTTGGTAGAGCATAACCTTGCCAAGGTTAGGGTCGCGGGTTCGAGTCCCGTCTTCCGCTCCAATCGGTAACAGAGGCGGTATGAGGCCGCTTTTTTTAATGTACTGAAGAAAGGCCCAGGTGGCGGAATTGGTAGACGCGCACGTTTCAGGTGCGTGTGTCGAGAGGCATGCAGGTTCGAGTCCTGTTCTGGGCACCTTTTCTCGCGCAGGTGGTGGAATTGGTAGACACGCTACTTTGAGGGGGTAGTGCCGGTTACGGCGTGTGAGTTCAAGTCTCATCCTGCGTACACAGATAGTCCATATAGTTAGTTTCAAAAGCTGATTATATGGACTATTTTGTTTTTGTATCCTCCTCCCATTCCTGTCCGGTATGTCCATTGGTATAGAATCCATGCTTTACTTGAATAAAAAAGAAGGTGTCTGAAAAGGATGCCTTCTTTTTTTGTTATGCCGCCCGTTTATTATCCATTTTTATTTTTAAAACATCTTTGGTCTTCTCAATTGTCTCTCTTCGGGAAGTAATCCTACAGAAATAAGTAAAAAATAAAAGAGAACTG
>NZ_JACOOJ010000024.1 GCF_014287585.1 Parabacteroides hominis
AATGATTTTGTCCATATTTTTTGTTTGCACTTATAATATAGACTTTTATTTTTTAAGCTGTGCTCTTTTATTAATCAAATACACTAAAAGCAGCCATACAGCAAATGTGAACAAGACCCATTTGAATTAGAAGGGGTAGAAAATCGAATTAGATGCGGTAGTAGTTTCGATCCGAACCAATGGCTTTTTTATAAATGTGACAATAAGGGGTGAAAAAGGCAAGAAATCAGTCGCAGCCGCCCTGACCGTTTTTATCTCCGAAAGATATTGCCTATTTTTGTAACGGTTATCGAAATAGTTATTTATTCATATATAAACCAGGAAAAAGAATGAAGAGAACATTTATTGCTGCCGGTTTGGCCGTTATGTTGAGCGCATGCGGTTCGACCGACAAGAACGAAAAAACAACAGAGAACCCTTTTATGACAGAGTTCACCACTCCGTTTGGCGTCCCTCCGTTCGACAAGATTACGTTAGCCGATTACAAGCCTGCTTTTTTGCAAGGTATGGAAGAACAGAAACAGGAGATCGATGCGATCGTGAAACAGCGTTCCATGCCTGATTTTGAAAATACAATTGTCGCGCTCGACCAGAGCGGAAAGTTGCTGAAAAGGGTGAGTTCCGTGTTTTATGGCCAGAACAGCGTAAATACGAATGACGAAATGCAGGCGCTCAGCCGCGAACTCTCTCCGCTGCTTTCTAAACATAGTGACGATATCAGCCTGAATCCGGCCCTTTTTGACCGTGTGAAGTCCGTTTATGACAACCAAGCCAAATTCAATCTGGACAAGGAGCAGAAGAAACTGCTGGAAGAAACCTATAAGGATTTTGTTCGTGGCGGAGCCAATCTGCCTGCCGACAAACAGGAGAAGTTGCGTGAGCTGAACAGCAGCATTTCCATGCTTCAGCTTACTTTCGGCCAGAACATGCTGAAGGAAACAAACGATTTTCAGTTGGTGGTCGATAAAAAGGAAGACCTTTCCGGCCTGCCCGAAAGCCTGGTTGCGAATGCGGCCAAAGCAGCTAAAGCAGCCGGGATGGAGGGGAAATGGCTTTTCACGTTGCATAATCCGAGTGTGATGCCTTTCCTGCAATATGCGGATAACCGCGCTTTGCGTGAGAAAATCTTCAACGGCTACATCAACCGGGGCAATAACGGCAATGAGGCCGACAATAAGAAAGTCGTCCGCGATCTGATCACCCTGCGCCTCGAAAAGGCGAAACTGATGGGATATGACGATTATGCTTCCTTCGTCCTGGAAGATCGCATGGCGAAATCTTCGGATAAAGTATATGCCTTGCTGAACGAAGTCTGGACACCTGCTCTCGCTAAGGCCAAAGAGGAGCTGGCCGATATCAATGCCGAAATCAGGAAAGAAGGCGGTAACTTCGAGGCGGAAGGCTGGGACTGGCGTTATTATTTTGAAAAAGCGAAAAAAGCGAAGTTCGATCTGGACGAGAACCAGGTGCGTCCTTACCTGAAATTGGATAATGTCCGCGACGGCGCTTTCTATGTCGCCAATAAATTGTACGGTATCACTTTTACACCGGTCCGGAATATCCCGTTGCCCCATCCCGAAGCGCAGGCTTTCGAATGCAAGGATCAGGACGGTACGCATTTAGGAATCTTGTATTTCGATTTCTTCCCGCGTGCAAGCAAAAGGGGAGGCGCCTGGTGCGGAACCTATCGTTCGCAGACCTATAAGGATGGCAAGCGGCTGGCCCCGGTTGTTACGATCGTATGCAACTTTACCCAGCCGGCGGAAGGGCAACCTGCCTTGTTGAGCGCCGACGAAGCGGAGACGTTGTTCCATGAGTTCGGTCACGGCCTGCATAATCTTTTCAAAGATGTTCATTATTACGGAGTGTCGGGTGTCCCACGCGATTTTGTCGAGCTGCCGTCTCAGATTATGGAACATTGGGTATTCGAACCGGAAGTGTTGAAAGTGTACGCAAAGCATTACCAGACGGGCGAAGTCATTCCGGCTGCCCTGATCGGGAAACTGGATAAGAGCGGCAAATACGGACAGGGCTTCGCAACGACCGAATATCTGGCTGCTTCCTTGCTCGATATGGATTTTCATATCCTGAAAGAAGTACACGACGGCGCTGATGTCATGATGTTTGAAAAGGCGGTCTTGGGTGACCGGGGTTTGCTGGAACAAATTCCTCCCCGCTACCGGACGACTTATTTCAACCATACGATGGGCGGCGGCTATACAGCCGGCTACTACAGTTATATCTGGGCGGAAGTGCTGGATGCCGACGCTTACGAAGCATTCAAGGAAACTGGCGATATCTTCAATCCTGAAATGGCAGCCAAATTCCGTACGTATGTCCTGACACCGGGCGGAATCGACGATGCGATGGATATGTACAAGAACTTCCGCGGCAAGGAGCCGGGCACGGAACCTTTATTGAAGAACAGAGGTCTTAAATAAATCCCATAATCAGATTTGAGAAGATGAAACAGACTGGATATAAAACGAAGGAGTACGGCGTACCGACAAAACGGTATTGCCAGACATTGGATCTGAAAGATGATCCCGAACTGATCGCCGAATACCGGAAACGGCATACGGAGAACGAGGCGTGGCCGGAGGTTCTGCAAGGTATACGGAGTGTCGGCATTTTGGAAATGGAGATTTATATCCTGGGTAACCGTCTTTTTATGATTGTGGAGACTCCGCTTGATTTTGACTGGGACGAGGCTTTTGCACGGTTGGCTGCTTTGCCTCGCCAGGAGGAGTGGGAGACGTATATGTCCATCTTCCAGGTTGCTCGTCCGGGGGCAACCTCTGCCGAGAAATGGCGGATGATGGAGCGGATGTTCCATCTATATTGATCCCGAAATCATAAGCCTCACATTTATTCTGTCAATCGAATAATCCCTGATTTGAACAGGCTCGAAACTACAAATCCCCTTGTTCCTGCGCTTGACGACTATGGCATAAAGCGTGGGGACAAGGGGATTTTGACATACCTCCGGTCAGGATGAAGACGTTTATTCGATATTCTTCCTGATCTTTGTCAGGTATTCCTTCATCCCTTCCGAATCTTTGTCTTTGATGATTCCCTGCAAGATGTCCAGTTCTTCCTGGATACGTGCAATCTGATGAGGCGTGCGCGGGTTGAAAAGGATTTCCGTCAATAGGTAATCGTCTTCGGAAAGCAGGCCTCTGGCAATCTTCATGTGACGTTTGAAGGTCGTACCCGGAGCATCCTGGTGCTTCATCGTGGCAGCGAATACCATGGTGGATGCAAACGGAATGCCGAGCGAGTAAGCCACGACTTTGTCATGTTCCTCGAAAGTATATTCGCAGATATGCAGGCGCAGGCTGGAATAGATATCTTTGAAGAATATTTTCCCCAGATGATCCCCTTCGGAGATAATGATCGTATTTTCTTTTTCCAGTTGCCCTAAGTTGGCGAATGTCGGGCCGAACATCGGGTGGGTGGAAACATACGGGAAACCGCATGTCTCGTAGAATTCTTTCAGATGCGTCTTGACCGATGCGATATCCGAAATGATGCAATATGGTTGCAGGTAAGGCATGACACTCTTGAACGCTTCGATCGTATAGCTTAGTGTCACGCAGTTGATGACTAATTCAGGTTTGAACTCGGCTACTTCTTCCGGCTTCTGCAGGCGAAGGGCGTTATAAATGAAGCGCATCCGTTTCGGATCGTTTTCCAGCACAGCCACTTCATGTTCAAAGCTAAGCAAATCGGTGAAGAAAGATCCCATCTTCCCTGCACCCAATATCAGTATTTTCATTATTGGCAAATTATTATTGTTCATTCATGATGATCATCTGTTGGCGGACGGATTCTTCATGAATTTCTTTCAGGATTTCTTTGACAAAGTCCGTGTTCAGTTCCATCTGTTCACCCATGTTGGAACGCTTTTCCAAAATCTCGCTGTAGCGTGGTGATTGCAGGATCGGCATATTGTGTTCTTTCTTATAGACACCGATCTCGCGGGAAATGCGCATGCGTTTAGCCAACAGTTCCAACATCTGTTCGTCGATACCGTCGATCTGGCGGCGGAGTTCGGCCAGGTTTTCCGTTGTCTGGTTGGAGTCGCGGATGACCAATAAATTCAGGACGTAATCCAATACATCCGGCGTGATCTGCTGTGAAGCGTCGCTCCAGGCACAATCCGGGTTGCAATGCGATTCGATGATCAAACCGTCGAAACTCAAGTCCATAGCCTGCTGGCAGAGGGGAGCGACCAGTTCGCGTTTACCTCCGATATGGCTCGGATCGCAGAAGATCGGCAGGTTCGGCATACGGCGGCGCAGTTCGATAGGAATATGCCAGAGCGGGAGGTTGCGGTACATCTTCTTATCATAAGAGCTGAAACCGCGGTGGATAGCACCCAGGCGGCGGATACCGGCTCCATAGAGACGTTGGAAAGCGCCGATCCACAACTCCAAATCCGGATTGACCGGGTTCTTGATCAAGACAGGAACATCCACACCTTTCAGGGCGTCGGCAATTTCCTGTACGGCGAACGGGTTAACCGTTGTACGGGCGCCGATCCACAACACGTCGATCCCTGCTTTCAAGGCTTCGAACACATGGTCTTTCGTTGCCACTTCGGTAGTCACGTACATACCCGTTTCCTTTTTTACCCGTTTCAACCATTGCAGGCCTTCTGCACCGATTCCTTCGAATCCGCCCGGTTTGGTACGAGGTTTCCAGATTCCTGCTCGGAACAGCTTGATGCCTTTGTCGGCGATTCCTTTTGCTGTTTCCATTACTTGCTCTTCTGTCTCTGCGCTACACGGACCGGCGATTACGACAGGGCGTTGCGGGTCTATACCGGGTAACATGATCGATTCTAATTCCATTTCCATATGAATAATGATTTTAATTTGTCAATATGCTAATGTGCCAATGTTTTCAATTCTCTTCAGTGCTTCTTCCAAAGTCTCGTTTTTACAACAGAGCGAGATGCGGATGTAACGTTCGCCCTGGCTGCCGAAGATGAATCCCGGTGTCAGGAATACATTAGCTTCGTACAAGACTTTGTCGGCTATCGCTTCGCTGCCTTTTGCCTCGGCGGGGATTTTTCCCCAGAGGAACATGCCCACCTGCTTTTCGTCGTATTCGCATCCTAACGTGTGCATGATCTGTCCCGCCAGGTCACGTCGGCTGCGGTAGACGCGGTTCATATTGTCGTACCATTCTTTCGGGGCGCTCAGTGCTTCGACGGCTGCGTGTTGCATCGGCTTGAACTGTCCGGAGTCGATATTGCTTTTCACTTTCAGGACCCACTGTACGAACTGTGCGTTGGAAGCGAGCATTGCCATACGCCAACCCGGCATATTGTGCGCCTTGCTCATGGAGTTCATTTCGATACAGATGTCTTTCGCTCCCGGCACGGACAGGATGCTTAACGGATGTTCGTTCAGGATGAAGCTGTATGGGTTGTCGTTGCAGATGATAATCCCGTGTTCCTTTCCGAAAGCGACCAGCTTTTCGTAGAGTTCCATGCTGGCATTGGCTCCTGTCGGCATATTCGGGTAGTTGGTCCACATCAGCTTGACGTTCGAAAGGTCCATCTTTTCCAGCTCTTCGAAGTCCGGTTGCCAGCCCAGTTCCTCTTTCAGCTCGTAAGAGATCAGATTGGCCTCGACCAGTTTGCTTACCGAACTGTAGGTCGGATAACCCGGATTGGGAACCAGCACGCCGTCGCCCGGATTCAGGAATGCCAGCGAGATGTGCAGGATTCCCTCTTTGGAACCGATCAACGGTTGGATTTCCGTTTTCGGGTCGAGATCCACGTCATACCATTTTTTATACCAGTCGGCAAAACCTTTACGCAGTTCGGGAATACCGACATACGGCTGATAACCGTGTTCGTTCGGCTGATGAGCATGTTCGCACAATGTCTCGATTGTCCGTTCCGAAGGAGGAAGGTCGGGACTGCCTACGCCGAGGTTGATCACGTTTTTACCTGCGGCATTCATTTCGGCTACTTCTTTCAGTTTCCTGGAAAAGTAGTATTCCTGTACGCTACCTACACGGTCAGCGGGTGTAATTGTTTTACACACTTTGTTTTCCTTCTGCATATTCGCCTAATATTTTTAAGTCTTTTGTCAACGGTCTGATAGCATCCAATGCCTGTTTGTAGCGCAGGTAATCCGTGAATGTCAGATTGATATAGAACAGATATTCCCATTCGCGGCCGATGATCGGCAAGGATTGTATTTTGGAAAGATTCATGTCGTAGAAAGAGAGGACGGAGAGTACTTTGGAGAGGCTGCCGGCTGTGTGGGGGAGAGCGAAAACGACGGACGCTTTGTTTTTGTCTTCACCTTTGAGCATCTCGTCTGCCGTCCATCGGTCGGCTATTGCCAGGAAGCGGGTGAAGTTGCGTTTGTTTGTCTCGATCCCTTCGGCAAGGACTTCCATATTGTAGATCTGGGCGGCCAGTTTCCCGCAGATGGCGGCGTGTCCTTTCAGTTGGTTTTCCGAAATCCACCGGGCACTCATGGCGGTGTCTTCCTTCTCGACCACTTTCGCGTTGGGCAGCGTATCGAGGAAGTCGGTACATTGCATCAGGGCGATCGGGTGGGAGTTGACCTCTTTGACATCGTGTATATTGGTTCCCGGAAGTGCAACCAGCGAGTGGGAGATACGCAGTTTGTATTCGCCGATAACCTGCAAGCCGCTTTCACGGATCAACTCATGGTTCTGCAACAAGCTGCCTGCGATTGTATTTTCGATCGCCATCATTCCTAAAATGGAAGGATCTTTCTTGATGGTCGAAATAACGTCTCTGAATGTATTGCAACCGATAATTTCAATCTCTTCGCCTTCGAAATAATTACGGGCGGCTATGTCGTGATACGAACCGGCTATTCCCTGGATTGCTACTTTCTTTTTCATCTTCTCTTTATATTTTCTTTAAATTGTCAACTGTCAACTGTCAATTTTCAATTGTCCGTTACAAAAAAAGTCCCACCGAAACCGGCAGGACTTCATATATTGTTATTGATATATACATTCATTCATCAACGCTTTACATACAAACTCCTGCCTTCACTCTGCTAAAGTAAAAGTAATAAAAGTAATATGTAAAGCTAAATCGATTCATTTTGTCTCTTTGTTTTTAAATACGCAGCAAAAGTAACGCTTTTTTGGAAACTACAAGCATAAAGTGATAATTTTTTTCATTACATCCGAAATATTTATTCCGTCAGGGTTGTCTTCTTAGCCAGATAGACATGAATCGGTCGTATATCATGTATCCTTTTGCCGACTTGTAGGCAATCTCTCTATCAATCAGTTTTGCTAATGCCGTGTTCACGCTGCTGGCGGCTTTCAGCTTGTATTTCGAGATGAATTTTCCGGAGTTTATTTCGGCTACGGTTCCCTCTTTCGCTATCGCTTTCATTAATTTGGCCGCCACTCCGGAATAGGCTGCTATCAGATTTTGGTATCCATAGACACCTTCGTCCGTCAGTTCCTGTATGGCGCGATTGGTGAATGTTTTGTCTGCTATATCTGTGTCATAACCGTATAATCTGTTTATCAGTGCCTGCATATACCTGGTATGTCCTTCAAACTCGTCATACATATAATAGAACGTGCCACTGTCGAATTTTCGGTTTACCTCTTGGAAGGAATGTTTTCTTGAAACTATTGGGATGATTTCGGGCAGTTATACTGATGATTGCTGAAAATGATTTAGATCATTGGAGGAAAGTGGTTCGAGAAAACGAAAAAGTTGTCCTGTCTTTCTTGGATAATATGTTTTCAAGCAGTTTTTTAAGGTTGAAACCTTCTACACTTGCATGACAAAGAAAAGGCAGTTGTTTTATCATTTTGTAAATTACTTCTCCTTTTGCGGTTTGGAGACTGTGAATTTGGAATACTTTTCATATTGGCTTCCTCGGCTGAAGACATCCGGCAAATGTTTGGCGGCGAACCGTAATTTTTCTTCATCTGTATGGAAGTCTTCCCCTTCGCAATATCTTTCTATGGTTGCGGCTGCCCCAATAAGAGCGTTCTTTTGAGATTCTGTCACGATCGGCAGTTCGGCGAAGTCCGTCTCAATCACGTTTTGGGGATTTACAGGCGCAATTATAAAGATTTTTTCGTCACATTCTCCTTCTTTCAACCGGAATAGCCGGTACTGTTCATCTGTAAGTTCAAGGAAATCTTTTTCCTGAGGAATAAATCCCAATTGGAATATAGCCTGGAGCGCTTGCCCTCCCAAACCGAATAATAAATCAAAAACATCCATAGTGTAAATTTTTATTATAGTCTATTAGAAAATCCGATGATAAACAAGGTGGTCTTTTTCAGACCACTTTCAATCCCGCTTGCAGCGTACGCATCTCTTTTGGAACAGATTTCTTGATGCTTTCGATCAGAATACCTGCGACCGAATGCCGGATAAAATCTTTGCGGGTTACCCAAACGATTTCACGTGCCGGTTTGGGGATGGCAAACGGGCGTACCAGTTCTTTTTGTTGTTCGCTTAACTGATAGGTTGCCAGCTCCGGAATGAAAGTGACGCCGTTGCCGCTTTCTACCATACGCATAAAAGTTTCCAGACTTCCTAAACGGTAAGCAGCCTGACGGAGTTTGACCTTTTCCATCTGGCAGAAACGCATCAACTGATCGCGGAAACAATGTCCTTCATCTAATAGCCAAAGACGTTCGTCGCTGATATCGGCGGAACGGACCATCTCTTTTTTGAACACGCTTTCGTTGCGGGCTACATAAGCATAAAACTGTTCGTAGTATAGAATGTCTCCCTGTATCTGCATCTCTGTCGGTTGGTTTGCGATGATGGCAGCGTCTATCTCGCCGTTCAGGAGGGCTTTCATTGTAGGGGCCGTTTGCATTTCCAGGATGCGGATATCCAGATCGGGGTGCTTCTCCGATACTTGCTGGAAAAAGCGGGGGAGCAGATAAGGAGCGATTGTCGGTAACACTGCGAGGCGGAACGTCCCTTTCAAAGACTGTTCTTCTTCGTTTACAATATCTTTAATGAGAGAAGTCTGGTAGAGGACGACACGTGCCTGGTCGATCACCTTACGGCCGGCAGGGGTAGGGCAGACCGGCTGGATATTGCGGTCGAAAAGTTTCACGCCCAATTCATCTTCCAGTTTCTGGATCATCATGCTTAATGTGGGTTGAGTTACACGGCAATGTTCTGCAGCTTTGGCAAAATGGCGGTAGGTGTCTACAGCCAGGATGTATTCGAGTTGTTGTATGTTCATAATCGTTATTCAATTGTTTTGTTTATAAATTCTTTTGGCAGCATTCCAAATTGTTTCTGGAAACATTTGGAAAAATAAGAGGGATTGGTAAATCCCACCTGATAGCAAATCTCGTTAACTCTGTATTTTCGGGTAGCCAACAGTTGGGCTGCCTTCTTTAGACGGACGACTTGTATCAGTTCGTTCGGAGTCATTCCGACCAGATTCTTAATCTTTGTAAAAAGGCCGGAACGGCTGATTCCCAACTCTTCTGCAAGTTGGTTTATTGAAAAATCCATGTTTGAAAAGTTTTTCTCTATACATTCGTCCAACTTCGCAAGAAAATCTTTATCTGCATCGTTGCCGGCGATGCTGTCTAACTGGACAAAAGGCATCTCTGAAAATTTTTTCCGGAGTTCTTTGCGTGATTCAATCAAATTTTCGACTTGCGCACGCAAGACTTGCAACGAAAAAGGTTTTTCCAGATAGGCATCCGCCTTATTACGGATGCCGGATAATTTGGAAAAATTGTCTGTTTTTGCCGTTAATAAGACTAAGGGTATATGGCTATATGAAAGATTGGACTTAATCTCTCTGCAGAATGCGATACCATCCATTACCGGCATCATGACGTCACTTATGATCAAGTCTACCGGATGGCTTTTCAGTATATCCAAGCCCACTTGCCCGTTTTCTGCAGCTAAAATATGGTACGAAGATACGAAACTGTCTTGTAAAAACATACGTAAATCGGAATTGTCTTCTACGATAAGTAGTGTAGGAGAAGAAATCTGGTTCGTTTTTTCGGTTTCTTCAGGAATGGTTATTTTTTCCGGAAGTACATCGGATGGCAGATCGATTCGGCTGGCATTTTTGTCCTGTTCTTGCCGGATTGGGAGCGTCAGGATAAAAGTTGTATATTCGTTTGCGACGCTCTCTACTTCGATCATTCCATGATGGGCATCCGTGAGCAGTTTGGCTAACGAAAGCCCCAGGCCTGTGCCGGGCTTGCTGTTCTGGGATATCTGGTAGAACGGCAGGAAAATGTTTTTCTGTTCTTGTTCGGAAATACCCCGACCGTTATCGGTCACTTTGATTGTTAGCAGCTTGTCTGTAGAGCTACATTCGATTACGATCTTATCTTTGGTATACTTGAGCGCGTTTGTCAGGAGGTTACTGATGATCTTCGTCACGGCTTCCGCATCCACGTCGGCTGTCACAGTCTTGCCTTCCATTAGTATTGAGATGGTTATGCCGCTTTGTTCCGCCATCGGTTTGAAACGAATATACAGGTTTTGCAACAGTTCGGCGATGTTCTGTTTGGAGAAACGGATAATGAATGCGTTTTGTTCCGCTTTCCTGAAATCCAACAACTGGTTGATGAGCGACAAAAGTCGTTGGCTGTTTCTGTCTATGATTTTCAGATTGTTCTGTAGAGCAGGGGGCAAAGTTTTCAGATTGTCCATGATTTTCTCCAACGGGCCGATGATTAGAGATACCGGTGTTCGGATTTCGTGGGCGATAAGCGTGAAGAAGTTGATTTTAGCATCGTGCAGTTCTTTTTCTTTTTCTGTCCGAAGTTGCCGGATTCGTGCATTTTGGCGGCGTTCGGTTCGCTTGCGGTTCAAATAGATCAGGCTCCCCGTCAGACTAAACAACAGGAGTATGTAGACAATGTAGGCGGCTGTTGTTTTCCAGAAAGGAGGATGGATCATGATCGTTAATGAAGTCCCTTCTTCATTCCAGTTGCCATCGTTATTGGATGCTTTTATTTTTAAGGTGTATGTGCCGGCTGGCAGGTTGGTGTAGGTCGCTTTGCGCTGGTTACCGACAATGTTCCAGTCTTTGTCGAAACCCTCCAGTATGTATTGGTATTGGTTTTTGACCGGTACGCAGTAACTGAGGGCGGCATATTCCACGCTGAAAACATTCTGGTAATGAGACAACTCTATCTTATTGGTGTGGCTAATCGATTTCCGCAGGACGCCTTTAGACCGGATTGTTTCGTCTTGATTGAATATTTGGAGATTAGTAATGACTACCGGTGGAATATAGTTGTTTTCGAATGCTACAGTCGGATTCAGGATGCTGAATCCGTTGATTGTCCCAAGATACAGTAATCCGGATGAAGCCAAAAGCCCGGCTTTCATATTGAACTGGTCGCTTTGCAATCCGTCACTCTTGAAGAATACACGGTTTTCATTCGTTTCGGGCAGATAGGTGATAAGTCCGTTGGCCGTTGTTATCCATAAATAATTACGCTCAGAGATGATGGTTCGGATCGAAACGTTGGGAGCTTTCAAGTGCACAGGAATGAATCCTTTTCGTTCTGGGTCGTAGAGGCATAACCCGTCGTCTGTCCCGACCCACAATCTCTTTTGTGTATCCAAGCAAAAGCAGTTCACTTGATTGCTCGGTAGTGCATACAGCGCGGACCGGTCATATACGAAATGTTCCCATTCATTCGTTTTCGGATCAAAGCGGAACAGGCCTTTTCCCCAAGTGGCGAACCAGAGGAAGCCGTCGTCGTCTTGTATGATGTCACTTGTAGTCGTTTGTATGGTCTTTAGGTGTGTAAAGTTGTCCTGTTCAGGGTTATACAGTGAAATGCCATACATGCTTCCCAGCCATATTTGTCCGTCCCGGTCTTTGAAGATGGAATAGATACTGTTTCCATCGATCGAATTGGGATCATTGGGATCGGCAATGTACAGTTTAAATTTTCCTGTTTTTAGGTCCAGTATGTTTAATCCGCCGGAGTAAGTCCCGATCCACAGTTTGTCTCTGTCCAGGAAAAGTGCATGTATATTATGGTAAGAAAGGCTGTTTTTACCGGTTTCAGGTATGTAGTTGGTGAACGTTTTGGTTCGGGTATTGAAATGGCTGAGTCCGCCGTCGTCCGTGCCTATCCATATATTCCCATCCCGGTCTTCACAGAAGCGACTGATGATATTCCCGTTAACTGAATTACTGTAAATAGAATGTTTGTAGCCTTCCACATGTTTTTTCTGTGGAGATGAATAGTTGATACCGCCGTAATAAGTCCCGACCCACAATCCTCCTTCCCGGTCTTTATATATCGGATAGGCGAACTTGTTAGACAGGCTTTCATCGTTAAATTCTGTAGCAGTCATAAGGGTTGTTTCCTGTGTTTGTGTGTTGAAAGCAGTCAGACCGTCATCGGAACTAACTATCAGGATGTCGGGTTGATAGAAGCAGAGAGCATGTACGTGCAGGATGCCGCCATGTGTACCGGGTGCGATATAGGATGTTAGTTCGTGGGTTTGGAGGTCTATTTTGCAGATTCCGTTGTCCCATGTTCCAAGCCACAGGGAACCGTTGTCGTCTCCTGTTACGGCATAAATGGACAGGTTTTCGGTTATTTTGTCGGACCCTTTCACCGGAAAAGGTTCGAATGTCTGTCCGTTGTATCTGTTCAGATGTCCTCCCGTAGCTGGCGACATGGCCCATAGAGTCCCCGTCTTGTCGATATAGAGGCTACTGATCGAATTGGAACATAGGGTGTTCGATTGGTCTGCAGTATGCTGTACCAGTTCGTTCGTTCGATGGTTGAATACAAAAATTCCCTGTCCGAGCGTAGCAAACCAAATATTTCCTTCGCCATCTTCTTGTATGCAACTGATTTGGCTCCTTATCATTTCACCCTCGGATGTCTGTCTGTCGAAGAATGAGAAAGTCTCCATCTCCGGATCGTATAGATATGCTCCTTCATCAGATCCTACCCAGAAAGAATTACGGCTATCTTCCAGCAATGCGTAAATATAGTTGTTCCCAAGGCTGGTCGAATCTCCCGGGTTTGTTTGGAATACTTTGAATGTGTAACCATCGAACCGGGAGAGTCCGTTTTCTGTCCCGAACCACATAAAACCACGACTGTCTTGTGTGATACAACGAACTGTATTGGATGGTAATCCGTCTTCTACTTCGTACTGGATAAAACGGAAAGGTAAAGCTTGTACCTCTTTTGAAATGAAAGGTAAGAGAAAATAAAAAAGAATGGCGAAAGCGACTTTCTTTATGTCAGACTGTGTTCTCATACTGCTTTAAACATATTATGACAAAGGTAGAAAATATATGTTACATTCAGTCTCTAAGAATACAAATAGTGTCTATATAAATGATAAAATCGTCCATGGCTGCAATCTAATATGCTGTATATTATTATTATACCGGAAATATTAAGGCTGCTGCCGATTGGACTATTTTTTATTTAGATTGCATTATTTTTCTATAACAAATGTTGAATATCCTTTTCCTTTGCAAAAACGGACAGGTTATACGATCTAATAATCTATTGTATATGAAAAAGAGTAAAAAGAACAAATCGCAATGTTTGCGTTCCGATGGAGGCCGAAGTGCTTTTTTCGGAAACAAGTCCATGCTGGCAGCAATTGGGATGTTGTGTTTATCACCTGTATTTTCTGTAGCGTTCGCTACAGGATCTGATGCTTTGCATCAGATGGGTGGTTCTACACAGGTAAAGGAGAGTTTACAACAGCAGAAAAGAGTTACCGGGACTATTGTCGACCAACACGGCGTTTCGATACCCGGCGCCTCTGTGCAGGTAAAGGGGGTGGTTGTCGGGACTGTGACCGATATTGACGGCAAGTTTGAACTGGAAGTTCCATCGGGTGCCGTTCTTATCGTGTCTTATATAGGTATGCAATCCCAAGAAATTTATGTTGGCGACAAAACCGTTTTCGACATAGTATTGCAGGAAAGCAATATCGGTTTGGATGAGGTTGTGGTTGTCGGTTACGGTACACAAAAGAAAGCGACACTGACTGGTTCCATTTCTACAGTCGGAGGGGAAGATCTGAAAAAGATCGCAGCCGTTAACCTTAGTAATACACTGGCTGGTAAGACTGCCGGTGTGATTGCTAATACACGTTCGGGTGAACCGGGCGAAGATGGGGCGACTATCCAGATACGTGGCCAGGGTACATTCGGAAGTACCAGTCCGCTGATTGTGGTGGACGGTATCGCTGATCGTAGTTTCAGCCGTCTGAATCCGGAAGACATCGAGTCTATCTCTGTGTTGAAAGATGCTTCTGCAGCCATTTACGGTGCACGTGCCGCCAATGGTGTCATCCTGGTAACGACCAAACGAGGCAAAGAGGGAAGAACTTCCCTGACGTATAACGGTCGTGTCGGTTTCTCACAGCCTACGCGAGTGCCGAAGATGTTGAATTCTTATCAATATATGACTTATATTAATGAGTACCAGACTGGGCATGGGGCAACACCTACATTTACAGATGATGAGGAATCGGGGATTATGCAGCTAACTTGGGCACAGAATGGAGATAATCCCTATCAGTATGCGAACACAAACTGGTGGGATACTGTTGCTAAAAACTGGGCAACACAGACCGAACACAGTGTCTCTGTTAATGGTGGAAACGATAAGATATCGTTTTATACTTCTGCGCAATATATGTGGCAAGATGCTATTTATAAAAAAGCAGCTCAGGATTACGGTCAGTATCAATTGACTTCTAATATCGATGCGAAAGTCGGCAAATGGATCAAAATAGGTCTGGATATTCGGGGGCGTCAGGAAAAACGTACACGTGGCGTGTTTTCCACGAACTATTTGTTTGACTTTCTTATGAAGTGTAAGCCGATTTATGGCGCTTATTCTCCTGACGGGCAGTATCCACTGGTTGGTATGGAATATGCTTCAACCAACCCGGCGGTGATGGTAACCAGAGATCCGGGAGAAACTAAATATGTATATAATTACTTGAATCTGAAACCGACTATACGCGTGGATTTGGATTTCCTTACGAAAGGGTTGTATCTGGAAGGATATGCAGCTATGGACTTTATGTTTCGGAACGGAAAAACCATTAATCATCCGTATGATGTGTATGAATATGTATCTTCGGGACAGGAAAAGGATAAAGTGTGGGGTGATTATGTGAATCGCCGTGATCAGACCGGAGCAATCAGTGTCAATCAATGGTCGGACAATTCCACCAGTGTGACTTTGAATGCCCGTTTGGGATATAGCCGTACTTTCGCAGATGATCATAAGGTAGATGCTTTCGTCGCTTACGAACAGAATAAATATGATTTCGGTAGTGTAGGCGCATACCGGACAAATTATTTGTCAACGACAATACCGGAAATCAATGCCGGTAGTGATAATCCGGAAGATCAATCAAATAGCGGTTATTCAACCAAAACGGCCCGTCAAAACGTATTTGGGCGTATCAATTATGGATATAAGGATAAATATCTGGCCGAAGTAACGATGCGTTATGATGGTTCCATGAACTTTGCTCCCGGCCATCGTTGGGGATTGTTCCCAGGTTTCTCTTTAGGCTGGGTAATGTCTGAAGAAACGTTTTGGGAAAATTTGAAACCAACGATCAATTTCTTTAAATTAAAAGGCTCATGGGGAAAGATGGGTAATGATAATATTACGGCCTTTCAATATTTGTCTCAATATTTATTTAATGAGAGCAGCATACAACTTGGTTCTGTAAATAAGGCCATGTATTTGTCTCGTACAGCAAACCCGGAGGTTACTTGGGAAACTGCCCGCACGACAAACCTTGGTTTTTCTTCCCAATTTTTGAATGGTAAGTTTAGTTTAGATGTCGATTATTTCTTCTCTAAGCGTAGTGATATTTTGGCATATCGGAATGCTTCCATCCCAAGTTATTCCGGCTTGTCGTTGCCTGCAGAAAATATAGGCAAGATGAATAATAAAGGTATAGAATTTGTCGCTTCTTATCAGGATAAGTATGATGAATTTTCCTGGGGAATAACCGGAAACTTTACATTTGCCAAAAATAAGGTTGTTTATCAAGATGAAGCAACGAATAAAGCTGAGTGGCGAATGGTGACCGGTCATGCTTATGGTGGTATGGAACTGTATCATGCTTTGGGAATTTACCAGACACAGGACCAAATTGATAATTCACCCCATTTGGCTGGAACCCAGATTGGAGATTTGCAATATGAAGATCTCAATAAAGACAATGAAATCACGTCTGACGATATGCAATATTATGAAAACTATTCTCCTATACCTAAAATTATTTATGGATTTACATTAAATGGTGATTGGAAAGGTATCGATCTGAATATCTTTTTCCAAGGACAGGCCATGGGGCATCAGTTGATTACGCCGACCATGAATATGTTGACTGATTTTTATGATGGACGGTGGATCTCAACTAATTCGGCAGAAGAAAATGTTGCAGCCCGTTGGCCACGTGCTTGTATAAATGATTCCGGTTATATGGATTCCGTCAACGGAGTTTCTTCTACCTGGTGGTTGAGGAATGCTGCATTCCTTCGTCTGAAATCGGTTGAAATCGGTTATACATTGCCTAAAAATGTTTTGCAGAATATAGGAATAGAACGGGCACGTGTATATCTGAATGCGAATAACCTCTTTACATTAGATCAGATTAAAGTATGTGATCCGGAAGTGGCAAGTTATTATAATGATGATGGCTATCTGGTTTCTTCCGGAGGTATTTTGGGCTACCCGTTGCAGCGGACTATAAACTTTGGCGTAAGTGTAACATTTTAATTAGTTGGAAATTATGAAGATGAAGAAATATATATTGAGTATGGCTTTTGCCGGCGCATTGATCGGAATATCTTCTTGCGACGTGTTGGACGTTGCTCCGACGGATTCGTTTACGGACGAGGCTGTTTGGGGAGATTTGGCATTGGCTGAAACCTATTTGAACAATTGTTATTTAAGTGTAGAATCTGAAAGCGCTGAAATTTCTCGCTTTTCAAGTTTGACGGACGAAGTACATCAGATGCATACCTATTGGACGGAACATGCTTTGGATGGAACTTTGGGACCGGATTATCCTTATTTTGCGATTGGCTATGGTTCTGGTAAATATGATATGTGGAGCTATTATTATGGAGCGATTAAGAATGTGAATTATTTTCTTGAACACATAGATGACGTTCCGGCCGAAACGGAAGAGTTTATGAAATGGAGGTCTGATTTGAAGGGGCAAGGGTATTTCCTTCGGGCTTATTTCTACCATATGCTGTATGCTCTATATGGACGTGTTGTACTGGTTAATCACACGCATGAATTGGATTCCGAATTTACGGAAACCCGTGCAGATTTGGATGAAGTAGGTAATTATATCGTTTCTCAATGCGACAGTGCTGCGATGTATTTACCAGCAGTTTATAGTTCGGAAGATGATTTGGGGCGTGCGACGAAAGGAGCTGCATTGGCATTGAAGGGACGTGTTCTCTTGTATATGGCAAGTCCATTGTTTGGTTCGCCTTCTTCTGAAAAATGGCAGAAAGCGGCTGATGCGAATAAAGCGGTCATCGATCTGGGGGTTTATTCTTTGCAAGCTGTTTCAAGCTCGGATGATTATGCCAATTTATTCCTTGATCCTAAAAATCCGGAAGTGATATTCGAAAGGTTGTATGACACGCAATATAAAGTCACAGCTAACAACCTTTCATTCTTGATGCAGGCTCCATGTGGAACCGGTAGCGGTTTTGGTGGTTGGTGCGCGATGGTTCCGACATTGGAATTGGTAGACCGTTTCCAATGTGCCGATGGTACGGATTATGAAATAGGGGCAGCGAATGAAATTCCTTGGAATGATCGGGAGATCCGGCTGAAAGCCAATGTCCTGTTGGATGGAGAACAGTGGGGATATGGAGCGGATAGGCGCAATGTTGAATATTTTCTGCCTGCTGAAGACGGCGTTGTCGCTGGTTTGGACAGTCGTTATGGACCTGCTTATTGGAACGCGACTTTGACGGGCTTCTGTATGCGTAAATTCTTGGATCCGAATTATGATACCAATGGTACGCAATCGAATAATACTCCATGGTTTATACTTCGATTGGCAGAAGTTTACTTGAATTATGCCGAATGCCAACTCGAGTTAGGCAATACAGCCGAGGCTTTAAAATATATTAATATGACACGTGAGCGTGCTTTGTTGCCCCCTGCTGTCGGAAAAGATATTCGGGCGGAATATGAACAGGAACGTTTGATCGAACTTTGTTTCGAAGGACAACGCTGGTTCGATTTGCGTCGTTGGAAAAAATTGGAAGAGGTTTACAGTCATCCCCGTTATAGCATGACGATTTGGAAATATAAGGATGGTTCGAAGCTGTATGTAAGAGAAACAGAGCCGATCCGGACTATGACGTTTGCCGGAGAGAAAAATTATTGGATGCCGGTTCCTCGTACAGAAAACGAAAAGGCTCCTCAAATCGATTTGCTTCCATACGAATAATTAGATGTTCAATTTGTAAATAACAAATAAGGAGATGTGGCAAATTCCATATTGGTACATCTCCTTAAATCTAACACTAAATAAAATAATCCGGTAAGCATCCGAGCCCAAATGGATGAGCATGGAATTGGGCTTATATGCCTATGCTATAAAAAAGCCTCCTGTATTCCCGTGAAGATTAGGACTTTCGGAAAATAAAAATAATAGTTTTGAGGTTCATGGTAATATGTTATTATTTAGATAATTATGGATGTGTGAACCTGAATTGTAAAAAATGAAAGAAGATAAATGTTATGACAATATCCAAATATATCAAATACGTTCCGGTTGTAACTATGTTGTTGTTTTGCGCCTGCTCATGCAGCAAAAGTGAAGGTAGTGAGGACAGTGGTGTTTCGGAAGGTAAACTGCCTGAGGGTAAATCCCTTTACCGACCGGAAGAATTTTCAGGTCAAAACTGGTGGAAGGACGATTTCGATTATTCCTATAAGCGAATGGCCTGTACTGACAATCTGGTGATTTATTGGCAGAAAGGATTCGGAGATGATTTGGCTAATCCGCCGGCATTGGAAGGAAAGTCGATGCAGGTCGATCTCAATAACCTGAAGGAAAAGCTGGAAGAGTTTTATACCTATTATCGTGACAAACTTAAGTTTGTGAAGCCTGGTTCCGAAAGCGAGAAATACCGGATGATGGTGATGATTATGTATTCACTGGAAGGAACGGCCTATGGCGGGACGTATGACAACAAGATCGGTGCTTTCTGGGCTGCTCCTAACCGTCTACAGGATAAAAAATTGAATGCTGTGGCACATGAACTCGGCCACAGTTTCCAGTTGCAGATCATAGCCGACGGACAGGGAGCCGCTTGGGGCGGAAACGGTATTTATGAGATGGCTTCCCAATGGATGCTCTGGCAGGTAAATCCGGACTGGATGAAAGACGAAAATTATCATTGGATAGCTTTCAAGGATCTGACACATAAGGCATTTCTTCATGTTGATAATATATATCATTCGCCTTATGTCCTCGAATATTGGGGTGATAAGCACGGCTTGCCTTTTATAGCGGAAATGTTTCGGCAAGGATTGGAGGGTGAAGATCCGGTCATGACCTACAAAAGGATGACGGGTATGACACAGGAACAGTTTAACGATGAAATGATGGATGTCTATTTGCATTTGGTTAATCTCGATTACGATCGAGTGTATGACGAGACTCGGCAATGGGCGAACTCGTTCGCCTCTTTTAAGACGAATCTGAAAGACGATGGCAATGGCTGGTTACAGGTCGCAAAAGAAGTTTGTCCAGAAAACTACGGATTCAATGTTCTTCGGTTGGACGTGCCGGAAGCCGGACAAACAGTAACAGTTGATTTTAAGGGTTTGCCGGATGTAACCGGCTATGATCTGATCCATGCCGATAAGGCAGGTTGGCGGTATGGTTTTGTTGGCGTTACGGCAGCGGGTAAATCGCTGTTGGGCACTGTCGGGCGTGATGCCGAAGGAAAGATATCTTTCACCACTCCTGCAGATGCCAAATTGTCTTATCTCTGGTTGGTAGTGATGGGTGCGCCGGTAGAACACTGGATGAACGGCTCTACTGACAAAGATGCGCAATGGCCTTATAAGATTAAGATAACGGGAAGCAAGGTTGATTGAAAATTGAAAGTTGAGAACTGAAAAATAAGGATTATGATAAGGGAAGTTTGGATTGGGTTGTTTTTGATGGTTGCGAGTTGCGCGTTCGCGACAGGAGAGAAAGTGTTTAGGTTGGGATCGCCGGACGGAAAGCTGGAGGTGGCGGTTTCTGTCGGTCGACAGGTTACCTATACATTGACACGTGATGGGCGAGTATTGCTGGACAAAAGCGCCGTTGGCCTGGTGCTTGGAGGAACGGAAAATAAAATATTCGGACATGATTCGCGCTTTATCCGAAAGAAAATGCGGTCGGGTACGGAAAAAATTATATCACCATTTTATCGCTGTCCTTCGTTTACAGTGGAGTATAACGAGATGAGCTTATCTTTCAAGGAATCTTTCACTCTTGTTTTTCGTTCATATAACGAAGGGGTCGCTTACAGGTTCGTGACCGCTGTTCGCGATTCTTTGACGATCCAGAATGAGGTGGCGGAGTTCAATTTCGACCGGGATTATAAAACCTGTTTGGCGTGGTCGACTGCCGCAGAGGGCAAAGATCCGTATGCGATGGCTTTCCAGAATGTATATGAGAAACAGACGTTGACCGGACTGGATACAGGAAAGGTTGCCTTTCTTCCGTTTGTGGTGGATTATGGCGATGGGGTGAAACTGACGGTGACGGAAGCTGATCTTGAAGGTTATCCGGGTATGCACATAAAAGCCGGTGGGCAAAAAAAACAATTGAAAGGCGTCTTTGCCGGCTATCCTGCGCAAATGGCTTATCACCCGTGGCGGCACATGACCTATGTGGCTGAACGTAGTAATTATATCGCACGGACGGAAGGAACGAAAAGTTTCCCGTGGCGTGTGTTGGCTGTTTCAAGTAAAGATACGGAGATGCCGGTGAATAATTTAGTCTATGCTTTGGCATCCTCGAACCGTATTGGTGACTATTCCTGGGTAAAAACAGGGAAGGTAGCCTGGGATTGGTGGAATGATTGGGGAATTTCCGGTGTCGATTTCAAAGCTGGAATTAATACTCAAACGTATAAGTATTATATTGATTTCGCATCTGAAAACGGAATACCTTTTATCGTGTTGGATGAAGGTTGGTATGATCCTTATAAAGGAGATATGATGACGGTTGTACCGGACGTGGATTTGCCCGAACTGGTCCGTTATGGAAAGGAAAAACAGGTGGATCTGATTCTCTGGACGGTGTTCAATGTGCTCGACGAACAGTTGGAGGCAGCTTGCAGGAAATATGCAGAGATGGGCATCAGCGGCTTCAAAGTCGATTTTCTGGACCGGGACGACCAGACTGCCGTCGAGATGGTTTACCGGATTGCTGAGGCTTGCGCGCGGCATAAACTGTCGCTCGACCTGCATGGTATTTATAAACCTACGGGGTTGAATCGAACTTATCCGAACGTGATCAATTTCGAAAGCGTTTTTGGAATGGAAGAGATGAAATGGAGCACGGTGGAGAAGGATATGATGCAGTATGATGTCGAGATGCCTTATATCCGTATGATGGCAGGGCCGGTAGATTACACGCCTGGAGCGATGCGCAACGCTTCGAAGAAAGATTTCAAAGATATTTATTATAATCCGATGAGCCAAGGGACTCGTTGCCATCAACTGGTAGCCTATGTGGTGCATGACTCACCACTGACAATGCTGGCCGATAACCCGACAGTCTATCGGAAAGAACAGGAATGCACGGACTTTATCGTGAAAATACCGAACACAGGATTTGATGAAACACGTATCCTTCAAGGAGAAATGGGTACATATATCGTGACGGCCCGTCGTCTGGGTGATGATTGGTTCTTGGGTGGAATGACTAATTGGGATGCGCGTGATGTTTGTCTGGATTTCTCTTACTTGGGTGAAGGTAATTATAAAGCGGTTCTTTTCAAAGATGGCGTGAATGCAGAGAAACAGGCCACGGACTATAAAAAAGAAGAACTGACGGTGACTGGGCAGAGTCGGCTGAAGATCCGGATGGCTCCAGGAGGTGGTTTCGTTATTTCCATCACTAAAAAGTAAAAGTATGGTACAACGGATTTGTCTTTTCCTTGTCTTTGGGCTATTTAGTCATGGACTGTTTGCTACGGATTTGTTTTACCGAGTCTCCTTTGAACCGGTAGAACATTATATTCAAGTCGAACTCTCGGCTTCAGAATTGCAGGGTGACTGCACATTATTGAAAATGCCGGTCTGGGCTCCCGGTTATTACTTGATTGTCGATTATCCTAAGAATTTGGTTGGCTTTGCCGCAACTGATCTGCAAGGAAGGTCTTTGTCCTGGGAGAAGCAGGGCAAGAGTGGTTGGTTGGTGAAGCATAGTGATACAAAAGAGTTCCGTGTTTCCTACCGGATCTATGCGAATGCACAAAGTGTGGCAGAGTCGATGGTAACCGTCGATAAGGCTTTTGTTGTTCCAAATGGCGTCTTTATGTATGTGGAGGGAGAGAAACAGCAACCGGTGACGGTTGCATTCAGGCCTGATGCTTCTTGGAAGAAGGTGTCGACGGGGCTTGAACCTGTGGCTGGAGAGCTTTTTATGTTTAGGGCTTCCGATATAGATAATCTTTATGATTGTCCTGTGTACATCGGAAATCATAGGACGATTGATTTCGAGTTGGATGGACGGTCTTACCAGTTGGCGTTGGAGACACCCGAAGGATTGGAAAAGACGACTTTCGTGGAAGATCTGAAGAAGGTGATCACGACATCAACGGCTATCTTCGGCGATGTTCCCTACCAGCATTACTGCTTTATTCTGATGGGAGCGGGTGGAGGAGGATTGGAACATCTCAACTCACAGGCCTGTTTTACGAGCGGGTCGTTTATTTTTAAGGATCGGGTCACTTATATCAATTTTCTGTCTTTCATCACACATGAGTTTTTCCATCTGTATAATGTGAAGAGCATCCGTCCTGTTGAGTTCGGACCTTTCGATTATGAACGAGAGGTGTTTACGCCATCGCTTTGGATATCAGAAGGCTTTACGGTTTATTATGAAACCGTGCTACTTCGCCGGGCGAAAATTATTGATAGCGAGGTGGTACTGGATTATCTGAGTAATTATATTCGAACAGTCGAGAGCGCTGAAGGCCGAAAGTATATGAGTTTACGGCAGAGTAGTTACGATATCTGGCTGAACTTCTTCAACCGGAATGCCAACGGAAAGGAAACGCGGATATCTTATTACGACAAGGGTCCGATTCTTGGCCTTCTGATGGATATTGAAATACGCAGGTTGACAAACAACCGGAAAAGTTTGGACGATGTGATGTATATGCTTTATCATTCCTGTTTTCGGGAAAAAGGATGTGGATTCACTGAAGCGGAATTTTGGAAAGTATGTGAAACGATTGCCGGCTCTCCATTGGAAGAGATAAGAAAGTATGTCGATACGACTTGCGAAATAGACTATCTTAAATACTTAGGATATGCCGGACTGGTACTTGGATCGGACTGGCAACTTCAGAAAAAAGAGTGTACAGGCATTCAAAAGGTAATACAAGATTCTATTTTATGATAAAGAGCTGCGTTTTTTTATTGATTTATCATTTTATTGTATGATAGTTATATTGTTTTACACTTATTTTTGGTTCTTTTGTAATCAGTATACAATTGCGGAAATGAAACTTAATTATTAATAGTCATAAAAACATTTACTATCATGTTAAAACAAATAGTATTGCTATCGGTTATCGGACTTGGATTCGTCGCTTGTAGCGATCACGGAGATCAGGGATATGTCTCAACGGAACCGATCGTGGAGGTCCCTTTTACAGGAGTGCATCTGACTGATTATTTCTGGGCTCCTCGTATTGAAGTGAACCGGACGGTTTCTATTCCTTCCGCTTTCAGGCAGTGTGAAATAAACGGTCGTTTTGACAATTTTGCTCTGGCGGGAGGATTGATAAAAGGTGAACATAAAGGGGATTTCCCATTTGACGATACCGATCCGTATAAGATTATCGAAGGAGCATCCTATTCACTTGCCGTTGAATATGATCCGAAGTTGGATGCTTATCTGGATAGTGTCATTACGCTGATTGGGGCGGCGCAGGAACCAGATGGTTATCTGACTACTTGTGTGACGAATAAATGTGAACGATTGAACCGCTGGTGGGGAACTCATCGTTGGGAGAAACTGAATAGCCATGAGCTTTATAACAGTGGCCATTTATATGAAGCGGCTGTCGCTCACTATCAGGCAACGGGGAAACGGAGCCTGCTCGATGTCGCAATCAAAAATGCCAATCTGGTTTGCAAAGATTTTGGTCCGGGTGAAGGACAGAAACATGTTCCTTCCGGTCATCCGATCATCGAAATGGGGTTGGCTAAGATGTACAAGGTTACTGGCGACAGAAAATACTTGGATATGGCCAAATATTTTGTGGAGGAAACTGGACGTGGAACGGACGGGCATAGACTGAGTGCTTATAGCCAGGATCATAAGCCGATTCTGGATCAGGAAGAAATTGTTGGACATGCCGTCCGGGCGGGATATTTGTATTCTGGTGTGGCGGATGTCGCTGCTTTGACGAAAGATTCGGCTTACTTCAATGCAATTTGTCGGATATGGGATAATATGGCGACAAAAAAGCTGTATATCACGGGAGGAATCGGGTCGCGTGCCCAAGGAGAAGGCTTCGGGCCGGAATATGAGTTGCATAACCATAGTGCATACTGCGAGACTTGCGCATCTATTGCCAATGTGTATTGGAACCAGCGTATGTTCCTTGCGACCGGGGATGCCAAATATATAGATGTATTGGAACGTGCCTTATATAATGGCGTCATTTCAGGAGTTTCGTTGAGTGGTGACAAGTTTTTCTATGATAATCCGCTTGAATCGATGGGGCAACACGAGCGGGCTCCTTGGTTTGGTTGTGCCTGTTGTCCGGGCAATGTCACTCGTTTTATAGCATCCATCCCTAAATATATGTATGCAACACAGGGAAATAATATTTATGTCAATTTGTATGCAGGCAGTAGTAGCAAGGTCGTTGTGGCCAATGATACGGTAGCTTTGGTCCAGAAAACTGAATATCCTTGGGACGGTATTGTCAAACTGACAGTTTCACCTCAGAAACCTACCTCTTTTAATTTGAGACTTCGTATTCCTGCTTGGACGGGTGATGAACCTATTCCTGGCAGCGACCTGTATACATATACTAAAAGAAACCGGCAACCCTATGCAGTTTTTATTAACGGAAAACCTTTGAAAGATAAGACTTATCGAGGATATGTTGTTATTGATCGCGAATGGCAGGCAGGAGATGTCGTCGAACTCCGTATACCGATGGAGGTACGCCGGATCAAGGCACACGATAAAGTGCATGCTGACGAAGGATTGCTGACTGTCGAACGTGGGCCGGTGATATATTGCCTGGAAGGCATTGATATGCCAGACCGACATGTGTTCAACAAATATCTACCGGAAGATGCTGCTTTTACTTGCCAATACGAGAAAGATAAATTGAATGGAATTATGGAATTGTCGACAGTTGTCAAGGAATTGGATCGTGACAAGGAAAGCGGTATCGTTTCTGAAAAAGAATACCCTGTCAAGTTGATTCCTTATTCTACTTGGAATAATCGTGGCAATGCTGAGATGGCTGTTTGGATTCCGGCTTCGGCTGCTTATGCCAAACCGACTCCCGAACCGAGCATTGCTTCCCGTGCACAATCCTTTACGCTCGTGAGTGCTCCGATCCAGAAAGACGGCATTGCGCATGAACGCCGTGAATGGTGCTACGGTGTGAACGACCAGTGGGATCCGAAAAGCTCGGATGATATGTCGAAGCCTTATTGGTATTTTTGGTTGAAAGAGGGGACGCAGGAATCGATCGAATATGTGTTCGACAAACCGGAGACTGTACGCAATGTACAAGTCTATTGGCTCGACTTTGATCATTATGACGGTAACTTCCGTGTTCCGAGCAGTTGGAAAATTCAGTATCGAACCGGCAACGATTGGAAGGATGTGGCAGCTCAAAGCGAGTATGGTTGCAAGAAGGATTGCTATAATTCTGTAGACTTCATGCCTGTCGAAACTAATGGATTGAAACTGGTGATCCAGTTGCAGAAAGGCGAGTCGGGCGGTGTAATTGAATGGAAAGTGAATTGATCCATACTTTTGAAAAATAGACTTTTATAGACACATTTTTATTAAGTATTTGAATTGTGAAAAGAGGCTTGGCGTGAGCCATTGCCTCTTTTATAGTTTGAGACGGAAAAACTTATGAAATAATCGGAAACATAATCCTAAATAAATATGAAACGAATAGTATTGATAGCACTTGTCGGTATAAGTTTGGCGGGCAATGCGCAAACACATGATGGTGGATATCCGATCACCCCTGTCCCTTTTACTTCCGTTAAGGTAACGGATTGTTTTTGGGGGCAACGGTTGAAGGCAAGTCGTGAAGTTACTATCCCGCTCGCATTTAGCAAATGCGAGGAAACGGGGCGTTATGAGAACTTCGTAAAAGCGGCTCATCCAAGTAGCGAATACAAGGTAGAAGGATATTCGTTCGATGATACGGATGTCTATAAGACGATAGAAGGAGCAAGCTATTCAATGCAGACCTATCCGGATAAGAGGCTGGGGCGTTATGTCGACAGTATTCTGACAATCGTGGCTTCAGCACAGGAAGAGGACGGCTATTTGTATACGGCCCGTACCATGAATCCGCAACATCCGCATGAATGGGCGGGAAGCAAGCGTTGGGAAAAGGTGGAAGACTTGAGCCATGAGTTTTACAACCTCGGACACATGATTGAAGGTGCTGTCGCTCACTACCAGGCGACGGGGAAAAGAACATTTCTGGATATTGCGATTCGGTATGCCGACTGTGTGGAAAAGGCGATAGGTGATAAGCAGGGACAGCTTGTCCGCGTGCCTGGACATCAGATTTCCGAGATGGCGCTTTGTAAGCTTTATCTGGTAACAGGGCAGAAGAAGTATCTTGATCTGGCTAAGTTTTTTCTGGATAAACGAGGTTATACAGAACGCCGGGATGCTTATAGTCAGGCACATAAACCAGTGCTGGAACAAGATGAAGCTGTCGGACATGCCGTACGGGCAGCTTATATGTATTCTGGAATGGCTGACGTAGCTGCCTTAACGAGTGACACGGGTTACATCCGTGCCATCGATCGTATCTGGGACAATGTGGTGACGAAGAAATTGTATATTACAGGAGGCATTGGTGCTACTAATAACGGAGAGGCTTTCGGTGAAAACTATGAATTGCCCAATATGTCGGCTTATTGTGAAACTTGCGCTGCGATTGGAAATGTGTATTGGAATTACCGGCTATTCCTGTTACATGGCGAATCAAAATATTATGATGTGTTGGAACGTACTTTATATAACGGTTTGATTTCGGGGGTGTCGCTGGATGGCGGTGGCTTCTTTTATCCCAATCCGCTGGAGTCTATTGGACAGCATCAACGCCGGCCGTGGTTCGGATGTGCTTGTTGCCCGTCCAATATCTGCCGTTTTATACCTTCGTTGCCAGGTTATGTATATGCTGTGCACGATAAAGATGTGTATGTCAATCTCTTTATGAGTAATACATCCGAATTGAATGTGAACGGTAAACATTTGAAACTGGTTCAAACGACTGAATATCCCTGGAACGGCGATATTCGACTGGATGTAATGCCCAAAGATAAACAAGATTTTATTTTGAAGATACGTGTTCCGGGGTGGGTGAAGGGTGAAGTTGTACCCAGTAATTTGTATACATTCTCCGACCGTAAACAATTGAGCTATTCTGTAAAAGTGAATGGTGAACCTGTGGAGAGTGATTTGGACAAAGGCTATTTTTCTATTTCCCGTTCGTGGAAAAAAGGGGATGTCGTGGAGGTGCATTTCGATATGGAACCGCGTACGGTTAAAGCAAATACAAAGGTTGAGGCTGATCGGGGACGTGTCGCAGTGGAGCGGGGACCGGTGGTTTATTGTGCAGAGTGGCCGGATAATGATTTCAGTGTTTTGAGTGTGTTGATGAACCAGAAACCAGAATTCACGGTTGAACGCAAATCTGATCTTTTATGTGGTATCGATGAAATCAAGACGGTGGCGCAGGCTTTGAGCTATGATGAAAAGGGATGTTTGGCTGTTAGAAATGTGATGCTGACTCTGATTCCTTATTATGCTTGGGCACATCGTGGCGCAGGCGAAATGGCGGTTTGGTTGCCTCAGGAGATGAACGCTACCCGTCCGACTTTGCCTCCGACGATTGCATCTTCTTCCAAGATTATTGCATCCCATTCGTCCAAATCGATTTCAGCTATCAACGACCGCTTGGTTCCGAAAGATGAAAATGACCGGACAATTCCCTATTTCCACTGGTGGCCGGAAGAAGGCACGACGGAGTGGATCGTTTATGAGTTCGAAAAGCCTCAAACAGTTTCGACTGGTACGGTTTATTGGTATGACGATTCACCTTGGGGCGGTTGCCGTGTTCCGGCAAGTTGGAAGTTGTATTATCGGGATTTGGAGGGAAACTGGAAATCTGTCACGAACAGTACGGCTTACGGAGTGGAAAAAGGGAATGGCAATACCGTCACTTTTGCACCTGTCACGACAAATGCTTTAAAATTGGAAGTCGTGCAACCGGAAAAGAGTTCATCCGGCCTATTTGAGTGGTCTGTCGAATGAGTTTTCATAAATAGAAATTAATAAATCATAAAGTATAGATGAAACGAAATTTAGTATTAATATTGTTAGGAGCCAGCTTGTCGGGCTCCTTTTTGTATGGACAAGGCACGGTGGAAGATTATTCCCGCGCTTTTTCTTTGCCGGAGAAGTATAAGAATACGGTTTTTTATTCGGATGTAAATCCGCGATGGATAGGTGATACTCATAGTTTCTGGTATATACGTCATACTCCTGAAGGTGACCGCTATGTAATTGTTGATGCCGAAAAACGAGAGCGTGTGGCTATGCCCGACACGATGAAACAGCGTATATTGTCAGAAAAACCCCGCCGGTGGTGGGGTGAAGGTCGCTATTGGGCGGAGACAGATGAGGAACGTGTGGGCGACAGTATCCCTTCACCGGACAGGAAACAGGTCGCTTTCATCAAAAACAACAATGTATATGTAAAGGATGTTGCTACTGGTGTGGAAAAAGCGTTGAGCATGGATGGTGCGCCAGGCGAATATTACTCAGCCTATATCCGATGGTCGCCCGATTCTCGTAAAGTCGCAACCATGAAGATACGTCCGGCGGAAAAAAGGTATATCTATTTTATTGAATCATCTCCGAAAGATCAGTTGCAGCCGAAGTTGCATAAACGTGAATATGCAAAGCCGGGCGATGCGTTGCCTTTCCGTATTCCTCATATTTTCCATATAGAGACGGGAGAGATGAGCAAGCCTTCTTCCACAGAACTTTTTGCTTCCCAATTCGATGTGCATGGCTTGGATTGGGCGGCAGACAGCAACAGTCTCCTTTTTGAATACAACCAGCGTGGACATCAGGTCTACAGGGTGCTGGAACTGGCTGCTGAGAGTGGGCTTGTTCGTACGGTGATAGAAGAGACCAGCGATACATTTGTCAATTATACCCGTTATTTCCGTCGTGATTTAAAGAATGGAAAAGAAATTATATGGATGAGTGAACGCGACAATTGGAACCACCTTTATCTCTACGATCGGCAGACGGGAAAGGTAAAGCAGCAGATAACCAAAGGTGAATGGTATGTGCGTGACGTATTGGATGTCGACGAGGCAAATCGAGTAGTTTATTTTTCTGCCAACGGTATGGTAAAAGAAGAAGATCCTTATTTAATCCGTTATTACCGGATCAATATGGATGGAAGTGGCCTGACTTGTCTCACGCCGGAAGAAGGAACGCATACGGCTTGGTTTTCGACAGATAGAAAATATCTGGTGGATGTCTATTCGAAGGTGAATGTCGCTCCTAAAGCCGTTTTGCGTAGCGCGAAAGACGGAAAAATCGTGATGCCATTGGAAGAGGCGGATATTAAGGCTCTCGAAAAAACCGGCTGGCAGGCTCCTGAGCCATTCGTTGCTAAAGGGCGTGACGGGAAAACGGATATCTGGGGCGTAATCTTCCGTCCTTCCAATTTTGATCCGTCGAAAAAATATCCAGTGCTGGAATATGTGTATGCCGGACCGGGAAGCGCATATACCCCGAAGGCTTTCCGCCAGTTGCACTGGTATCATCAGGTGACGGCGGAGCTTGGGTTTATCGTTGTGCAGAGCGATGGTATGGGAACCTCATTCCGTAGTAAGGCGTTTGAAAGTATCATCTATAAAAATTTGAAAGATGCAGGTTTCGAGGATCGTATTGCTTGGATAAAAGCTGCCGGTAAGAAATATCCTTATATGGATACGGACCGTGTCGGCATTTTCGGTGGTTCGGCTGGTGGACAGGAGGCGATGGCTGCCGTTCTCTTTCATCCTGATTTCTATAAAGCGGCTTATGCCGGTTGTGGTTGTCATGATAACCGGATGGATAAAATCTGGTGGAACGAACAGTGGATGGGGTATCCGGTAGATAGCAGTTATGTGGCTTGCAGCAATGTTGAGAATGCCCATTTGCTAACCCGACCTTTAATGCTGATGGTGGGTGAAATAGACGACAATGTTGACCCGGCTAGCACCATGCAAGTGGTGAATGCCTTGATTAAAGCGAAAAAGGAGTTTGAACTGGTGGTCGTCCCCGGTAGCAACCATACGTTAGGGGGAGATTATGGTGATCGGAAAAGGTTCGACTTCTTTGTCCGGAATCTGCTGGGGGTGACTCCGCCGGATTGGAATACGTGGAATTGGAATCGGTAACAGCTTCGGTTTGAATGCTGATAGAATATGTCTATTCGTATATAGAAATTATCTGTTTGACAGGCACTTATATCTGATGTATCTTTGCAGTACAAGAAAAACGAAAAGTATAACAATTAAAAAGTAAAGTATTATGAAGACATTAGATTATATCCATTTGGATGCAGTTGCAGCAGGTAAAGTAGTTGAAGCATTACAACAGTTATTGGCCGATTATCAGGTATTCTATACAAACCTTCGTGGTTTCCACTGGAACATCAAGGGACACGGTTTCTTTGTTCTTCACAGCAAATTTGAAGATATGTATAATGATGCTGCCGAAAAGGTGGACGAACTGGCTGAACGTATCCTGATGTTGGGCGGTGTTCCGGTTAATAAGTTCAGTGAATATCTGAAAGTTGCCAAAGTAAAGGAAGTCTCGGACGTATCTTGTGCAGACGAAGCGTTGGAAAACATTCTGAACACTTACGGCCAGTTTATTGCCGAAGAACGTAAATTGCTTTCTCTGGCTTCCGAATCCGGAGACGAGGCAACAGTTGCGCTGATGAGCGATTACCTGAAGGAACAGGAAAAATTGGTTTGGATGTTAGTGGCTTACTCTTCTTGCGACTGTAAGAAATAATAAGTGTGTAAGTAATTAATAATTTATTCGTTGCGTTTGGAAAAGGCGGTCTCCTCACGAGACCGCCTTTTTGATTTGTGCCCGAACCATGCGGAAGTGCGTTTTTGGGCAAGTATCATTTTGTTATCTTTATTGTGCTAAAGCATGACCGATTGATTTGTTAAAAAATATTACCTGCAATAGTGATTCCAAAAACATGCACTACTAATCTGATTTACATAGGGTAGTAGTGACATTTTGATAATCTTGCATTCGTATTCCTTTATCATGTCGGGTGTGTTTTAGAAAAGCAAGAGTGTTTAAATGAAAGAACCGTGGGCCAAATATAGGAAGACCTTGAAGTGATGAGGGTTTTGTCCGTTTTTCTGTTTATATTTGTCCGAAAATAAGATCAGAATTATGGACAGGATGGAAAAAGAACCGCTTATACAGGAAGGCAGACGTCTTCCGGATGTGGCGGATGTAAACGGTTTGGTTTCTTTTATGGGCCGGTTGATGGATGGTCAGGAGAGTTTTTATCTTGATTTGCTGTTGGCTTCTCTGGTCCGTTTGCACCCGTTTATAAAACCGGATGATGCGGAACGTATGATGCCGGTTTTCGAATGGGCCGGAACTGTAATGGAGATGCCGGAAAACGAGATAGGAGGGTTGGATATGCTTACCGCCTCTTTTCTGCTTGATTATGCCGAAATGCTTTCCGGATCGGAAAAACGTGCCAAAAGCTCGAAACAACAACCTTACCAGGACTATAAGCCATATCTGGATCTTGTAAAATTGGCTTTTAACCGGATAAAAGATCATAATACGTTGCCTTTGCTCTCGACACCGACCCACCGTCCGGCCTGGGTCGATCCGGTCGTGCTTGTCTCCCGGCTGTCGGAATATCAGAAAAAGGGGGTGAAGCCGGACAATCTGGACTTTCAAATTGCAGTTTCGCGTGTGGCATTGGATGATACGGACGAGGCTGTCCGGTTAGTCGAACAAGAGATGGCGGGCGAATATCGCGAGTTGTTGCTTTTCCTGTTCAAACCGGAAGCACGTCCTAAGGGGCCTTTTACGTCTCAGGCCGTTTGGATGACTGCTGCTTTGGTCAAAAGTCCTGATACCGTCTATGACGAGTTTAAGGATTTTCCTTATTCTGCAGTGAACCGGGCTTATTTGACAGGGGATATTCCCAGTGACGTGTTCACGTTTGAAAAACCGTTTGGGAAAGTCGATCGTATCTTGCAGTTGATTCCTCCGGCAAGCAAGAATGTCGCGGTAAAATGGAGGTTTGGAGGTTATGCTTTATACATGACTTATCGGCCTTGTTCCCGCATTCCGCTTTTAGTGGAGACTTTTTGGAAAATACCTTTGCGGGAGAAGGATCTGAAGAGGTTCTTGTTGCTTTCTCCGAATGCACCTCGGATTTGGTTGGCTTTATTGGTGCGGGATCGCGTAAGGGATGCTTATTGGAACGATTTGGAACTGGCAAGGCTTAACCTGGTTGCCCTTGAGACCTTGCGCGAACTTGATTTGGAGTGGAGAGGGGGGATGGCTTTGACATACCTGGCGGTGTGCCTGTTGAGCATCGATCGTCCTGTTCGTTTGTGTGCGGCGGATCTTTGGGGGGAACTTGTGGAAAAAGACCTGATAGACAATGTGGCTTTAGGCCGGGTATTGGGTAAGATCCAATCATTGGAATGGGCTCCTGCGCAGAGAATTTCAGGTTTGGTTGTCGAAATGTTGATAAATAGATCATCTTTTCATAACAAAGAACTGTCTGTGCTGTTTGTCTCTTTTTTGTCTTGCCTGCCGGAAAATCCGGTGAAGGATTTAAAGCGGTTATTGGAAGTTTTTGCGGAACTTCAGACTGTTAATAACTGGCCGAAGGTGAAATATGCCCCACTTCTTTCTTTGCTTGAGACGTGGAAGAAAAACAGCAAATTGACAGAGGTGATAGAATCTTTGTATTAAGAATGATGGAAAATAAGCCTATATTTGTGCTGTAAATTTTAAACGCAGATGGAAGATAAAATCATATTACCGGCGGAATGGTATCCACAAAGTGCCGTCCAGTTGACATGGCCGCATGAGGAAACGGATTGGGCGCCTATACTGGACGAGGTGATTCCTTGTTTCGTGTCGATCGCCAAAGAAGTGATCAAACACGAGAAGCTCTTGATCGTCTGTCCCGACGAACAGGAAGTACGCGGACAATTGGGCGATGTGGATTACAGCCGGATCATTTTCCGGGAGATGGCGACGAATGACACCTGGGCACGTGATCATGGTGGCATTACGGTATTCGACCAGGGAGAACCGGTCGTGTATGACTTTGTGTTCAACGGTTGGGGGATGAAGTTCGCGGCGAACCTGGACAACCTGGTTACGCGTAACCTGTCGGTACAGGGAACATTTGCCGACGGGGTTCCGCTCATCAATATGCAACCGTTTGTCCTGGAAGGCGGCAGTATCGAATCGGATGGCAAGGGGACACTGTTGACGACAGTCGAATGCCTTTCGTCCCTGAACCGGAACGAATACCTGCAAAAGGAAGAACTGGAAGCCTATCTGAAGGATGTCTTCGGCTTTGAACGCATCTTATGGCTGGAAAACGGTTACCTGGCCGGTGATGATACGGACAGCCATGTCGACACGTTGGCACGGTTCTGTAGCGAAGATACGATTGCGTATGTCCAGTGTACGGATGAGTCGGATGAACATTTCGAGGAACTGCAAGCGATGGAACAGGAATTGCTGGCTTTCAAACAGGCTGACGGCAAACCTTACCGGCTGATCGCCCTGCCGATGGCGGACCCGGTGGTATGGGAGGGCGAACGTCTCCCGGCCACTTATGCCAATTTTTTGATTATCAACGGAGCTGTGTTGTTGCCCTATTATAATTCTCCGAAGGACGAACTGGCGAAGGATGCTTTGCAACAGGCTTTTCCGGATCGGGAGGTGATAGGAATCAATTGTTTGCCGTTGATTAAACAACATGGTTCGCTGCATTGCGTGACGATGCAGTACCCGGAGGGAGTTATTAGTTGAAAGTTGAGAGTTGAAAATTGAAAGTTATGATGGAAGATATGTTAAAAGTTGGGCTGGTGCAGCAGGCGAATACGGGGAATCGGGCTGCTAATATTGAGAAACTGGAACAAAATATACGAGCTTGTGCTTTGCAAGGTGCTGAATTGGTCGTTTTGCAGGAATTGCATAACGGGCTTTATTTTTGCCAGACGGAGAATACCGAAGTGTTCGACCAGGCTGAACCGGTTCCGGGACCTTCTACGGAAGTATTCGGAGCATTGGCAAAGGAGTTGGGCGTCGTGCTGGTTCTTTCTTTGTTTGAGAAACGGGCTCCCGGTTTGTATCATAATACGGCTGTCGTAATTGAGAAAGACGGTACTATTGCCGGGAAATACCGTAAAATGCATATTCCGGATGATCCGGCCTATTATGAGAAGTTCTATTTTACTCCCGGTGACCTCGGATTTGAGCCGATTCAGACTTCAGTTGGTAAATTGGGCGTATTGGTTTGCTGGGATCAGTGGTATCCCGAAGCTGCCCGCCTGATGGCGATGAAAGGAGCGGAACTACTGATTTATCCGACCGCCATCGGTTGGGAAAGCAGTGACGCGGAGGATGAGAAACAACGCCAATTGGATGCTTGGATCACCGTACAGCGGGGACATGCCGTGGCAAACGGCATTCCGGTTGTTGCAGTGAACCGTGTCGGACATGAAGACGATCCGTCCGGTCAAACGAACGGTATTCAGTTCTGGGGGAATAGCTTTGTGGCCGGTCCGCAGGGTGAATTATTGGTTGAATTTTCCAATGGAATGGATGAAGTGGGAGTCCTGACGGTCGACAAGACCCGTAGCGAGAATGTCCGCCGTTGGTGGCCTTTCTTCCGGGATCGCCGTATCGATGCTTTTGGGGGGTTGACCGAACGTTTTCTGATATGAAATTTTATAATCGTATAGAGGCCGTCTGCCGTATGAACCGATTGGGTGCGGAAAGGCGGCCTTTCCTGTTTGTGATCGATTACAAGCAAGACCAGGTGATTGTGGAAGAGCCGGATCAGGTCGATCCGGAGGTGTTGCTTTACGACCTGGATGGTGTGACGAATGCCGCGGCTGTAAGCCGTATGAATGACCGGGAGAATCCGGCTTCTGCAATCCGATGGGAAACATTCCCTATGACACAAGAGGCCTATGCAGACTCGTTTCATAAAGTTGTCGGACATATCCGGGCCGGAAACTCTTACCTGGCCAATCTGACTTGCGCCACTCCTGTCCGGACCGATCTGAGTTTAAAGGATGTTTTTGTCCGTTCGGAAGCCCGGTATAAGCTCTGGATGAAAGACCGTTTTGTCGTTTTCTCCCCTGAGATATTCGTGAAGATACGGGATGAACATATCTATTCTTTTCCGATGAAGGGAACGATCGATGCCACGCTGCCGGATGCCCGCAGGCGGATATTGGACGATCCGAAGGAAATGGCCGAACATGCTACGATTGTCGACCTGATCCGCAATGACCTGAGTATGGTGGCTACCGAGGTGATGGTGGCCCGTTATCGGTATATAGACGAGCTGCCGACACATAAAGGCGCTTTGTTGCAGGTAAGTTCGGAGATCCGGGGCCGTCTTGCCGGGAACTGGCAGGCAGAGACAGGGGAATTGCTATTCCGTCTCCTTCCGGCAGGTTCCATTACCGGGGCGCCCAAAAAGAAGACAATGGAGATTATAGCGGAAGCCGAGACATACGAAAGAGGGTTCTATACGGGCGTCATGGGCTATTTTGACGGGAATAGCCTGGACAGTGCCGTCATGATCCGCTTTTTGGAACGACAAGCGGATGGCTCTTTGATCTTTAAGAGTGGAGGAGGCATCACCTCCCGAAGTGATTTGGCAAGCGAGTATGACGAAATGAAACAGAAAGTCTATGTCCCCATTTATTGAAACAATCCGGATCGAGGACGGGCGGATTCATAACTTGCCCTATCATAACCGGCGTATGGACGAGACACGCCGGAGCGTGTTGCATCAAACCGGTACGCTTGATTTGAGTGACTACATCCGACCTGGAAACTACCGGGAACGGACAAAGTGCCGCGTTGAATATGATAAAGATATCCTGAAAGTGGAGTATGCCGCCTATCACATCCGTCCGGTATCTTCTTTGCGGCTGGTCGCCGATGACGAAGCCGCTTATCGGTATAAAAGTACGGACCGGAGTGTGCTGGACCGTTTGTTCGCATGTCGCGAAACGGAAGACGATGTGCTGATCGTCCGGAAAGGATTGTTGACCGACACCTCTATTTGCAACATTGCGCTCTGGAACGGGAAACAATGGATTACCCCCTCCGTGCCGTTGCTGGCAGGAACGAAAAGAGCCTCTTTGCTGGATCAGGGAGGGATTGTTGCAGGTGATATCCGTCCGGAGGATTTGCCGGGTTATTCCCGTATCAGGCTGTTCAATGCGATGATCGAGTTTGGAGAAATCGATCTTCCGGTAGATAAGATCGTGCTTTGACTCAAATAGTTCTTGTCGTTGGCATAGATGTAGAGCAAGGTTCCGTTCTTGATGGTGTTGATGATCGGCTTGGCGAGCGACTGGGGCAGGGCGGGACAACCGAAACTTCTTCCTAAGCGGCCTGCCGATGCTGCAACAGACGGGTTGCAATAATTAGCCCCGTGCACCACGATCGCCCGTTCTTTTGCCCGGTCGTTAATACCTTTTTCCAAACCGTTGAGGACTAAGGAATAGCCGTTTTTACCCTGATAAGTATTCTCCGTAACGAAAAATCCCAATGAACTTTTGTAAGAATTGACTTTGTTGGAGAAAGAAGTGGCGTAATTTCCTCCGCTGTTTTTCCCGTGCGAGACGAGAGATGAGAACAGGAGTTTCTTATGCCGGATATCCAGGACGTAAAGTCGCTCTTCCGTGGAAGGTTTCGTGAAGTCGATCAGGGTAATGATATCCTTGTTACGCCGTTCGATCGCCTGCGCTCCGGTTATCGCCTGTTCGAAGGCTGTATAGTCTACCATATTGTCCAGTTGCATATCCGTATAGAGCTGCCGGCATACCGAAGACATGGCCGCCGCAGGATCAGCCGGGATTAGGGGAGACGAACTTCTGGTAGCCGTGTAATTAGCCGGAAGAAATAATAAAACCAAATATAAACAGATGCGCAATAACATAAGATTGAATAATGTCGCACAAAGATAAGATTTTTAATCAAAAACGAAAACAATTGTCTCATTTACAGGCGCCCAATCATAAACGAACTTGGCGTGAGAGGTTGCATTACGGACGCACATGTGGGAGCGTGGAGTCGTCCCAAGCGTTGGACTGTATTCGATCAGCGACTTGCGCGGTGCGTTTACCGGGACCCCGTGGATATAGCCTCCGTTGGTGAACCGGCTGGCATAAGGAGCGAATCCGCCTGTCTCTTTGCTGCCGTCTACCAGGTAAATCATCCTTGCCTTCTTTTCCTGGACGACAAATATGCCTAATGGCGTTTCCTGCGCGTATGGAGGGCGGTGTTGCCCGGTCGTTGCCGGATTCATGCTTCTGACAAGCCATTTGGAACCTGCATGTTCGAGTGTCGCTATGTTCTGGTTGGTGACATCGACGAATATGGCCTTGTCGAATGTGACGCTATCGGCTATCGGTTTGACATATTTTCCGGGAACCAGCCATTCCCCGTTTGTATAGATCGTTTGGATGCGGAAAAGGCGGTCGCTGTCGTCCAGCAATTTCACAAGGGCCCCGTCACGGCCATAGCGTTCGGCTGTCAGCGTGTCTTCCGGCAGATATAGCGGGACAGACTGGTAACGTTCGATACCCAAGGTGTCGGAAACCCGTTTGTAAGCATCGCGATGAAAATTCCGGACCAGCGGGGCTTCCCCGTTCTTGTTCCTGTAGTTTTGAAAGATCGCCCAACGGGACGGCTTTTGCTGGATCGAATCGAGCAGACGGAGACCGGCACGGATCTTATCCCATTGGAATTCCCGCGTCGTATCTTTATATGGGTAGGTATCGGCCAACGTATGCTGGTCGTAAAGCAGTTCCTTTTCTATAACGGTCTCGATAGGGGGAGGGACTGCCGCCGTTTCCGGCTTTGTTTCGGTAACCAGAGTGTCTTGTACGGGTGAACCGGATTCCTGTGGCTCTCCCGGCTTTGTCGTACAGAAACTCAGTGTGGAAAAGCTAAGCAGTAAGAGTATGGGAACTATCTTCATTGTATCTATTATTCTATTCATTATGTAAATATAAACAAAAGAGTAGAATGATTGTTTGTTTCTCTTTTTTATTCTTTTTTAGGTAAACGAAGGACAAAGCGGATCAGGGCGACGAATATCTTTCCGTATTTGTCCAGCTTGAGCTGTCCGACACCTCGTATTTCGCTGAACTCGTCGAGCGTGACCGGTTTCTTCTGGACCATATCTTCGAGGGCGTCATCCGAAAAGAGGATATAAGCCGGGGTATGTTCGCGTTCGGCAATCTGCTTGCGGAGTTGTTGCAGGGAGTCGAGCAGCGTTTCATCCACGGAGGCGGATTCGATCGGGCGGATCGGACGGTATTTGTAGCCGCCTTTCTTGGTCGGCAGGGCAAAATCTTTTGTCTTTTGATAAATGGTCATGAGCGCCTGTTGTTCGCCGAAGAGGACTTTACGTCCTAATGGAGTCACTTTCAGGTGACCGGCCGACATATAGTCGATTTCGATATAACCGAGCTGAAGCATCTGATATAAATATTCTTTCCACTCTTTGTAGCTGAGGTCTTTGCCAACACCGTAGGTTTTTAGTTTGTCGTACCCTTTTTCTGTCAGCTCTTCCTTTTCGGCTCCCCGGAGTATATCGATCAACAGGTGCATATTAGCCGTTTGCCCGGTACGGAAAATGCCGCTCAAGGCCTTCTGGACCAAGATGCTCCCGTCGAAACGCCGGGGAGGGTTCTTGCAGACGTCGCAGTTCCCGCAATCCTTGTCCGTCTCTTCTCCGAAATAGCTCAGCAAGATACGGCGCCGGCAGATGTCCGCCTCACAATACCGGCGCATCCGGTTCAACTTCTGCAGACTGACGTCTTTCTGCCCGCTTTCCTCCGCAAAACGGCGGAGGAGCAGGATATCGCCCACGGAATAGAAAAGAAGCGTGTCGCTTTTCATCCCGTCCCGTCCGGCACGGCCTATTTCCTGGTAATAGTTCTCGATGCTTGCCGGCATATTATAATGAATGACCCAGCGGACATTGCTTTTGTCTATTCCCATCCCGAACGCGACCGTTGCGCATACCACGTTGACACGGTCGTTGATGAAATCGTCCTGTGCTTTCTCGCGTTTGTCGGGGCTGAGCCCGGCATGATAGGCGACTGCACGGATGCTATATTCGGACAGTTCTTCGACCAAAGACTCCGTACTGTTGCGGCTCATGCAGTAGATGATGCCGCTCTGCCGGTGGTGTCGGTTGATGAAATGGACAATCGCAGCGATCTTTTCCTTTTTACTCAGTCCGCGACGGATAGTGAGCGACAGGTTCGGGCGGTCGAAAGACGAGATGAATGTTTTAGGATCACGCAGTTTCAATTGATTCAGGATGTCCGTCCGGGTGATTTTGTCTGCCGTAGCCGTCAGGGCGACGATCGGTACTTTCGGGAAATTCTCTTTCAGAACGGACAACTGGGTATATTCGGGACGGAAATCATGCCCCCAATGCGAGATACAATGCGCTTCGTCGATAGCGATCAGCGAAATGTCGATGCGGGGCAGGAGCCAGTGCAGTTCACTTATGATCCCTTCGGGCGAGATGTAGAGCAGTTTCACTTTTCCCTGTATGCAGAGTTGCCGTACCCGGTGGCGTTCTTCCTCCGGCATCATGCTGTTGAGTGCTGCCGCGGGGATGCCGTTGGCGATCAGTCCTTCGACCTGGTCCTTCATCAAAGCGATAAGGGGAGACACTACGATGGCAGTTCCCGGCATATAGATCGCCGGAAGTTGGAAGCAGATCGATTTTCCGCCACCCGTAGGCATCAGGACCAACGAATCTTCTTTCTGCAAGATGCGCTGTATGATTTCGGCCTGTAAAGGGCGAAATGAAGTGTATCCGAAGAACCGTTTGAGTAGTAACAATAATTCTTTCATGAGAATTAAAAAGAACTGAATGTTTTTAAAAAGCACGCAAATATAGCAAATAATTGCAGAGATGCCGGATTTTTGTGTATCTTTGTCACCATTATTTATTTAACGAGCCGCGACGGCTCATACTTATTATATGACATTTGAACAATTAGAACTGATCGAGCCGATACACAAGGCTCTCAAAAAAGAAAAGTATACAACTCCCACTCCCATACAAGCCGAAGCCATTCCCGTAGTATTGGACGGATCTGATTTATTAGGTTGCGCACAGACCGGAACCGGCAAGACGGCAGCTTTCTCCATCCCTATCATCCAAAAGATCGAAGAACAGATTTTAAGTGGACGTAAACCGGGTGTCAAAGCCTTGATCCTGACTCCGACACGCGAATTGGCGATCCAGATTGGCGAAAGCTTTGCGGCTTACGGGCGTTATACTCACGTAGAACATACCGTTATTTTCGGTGGCGTGGGACAGAAGCCGCAGACGGATGCATTGGAACGGGGCGTGGATGTATTGATTGCAACTCCCGGCCGTTTGCTGGATTTGATCAATCAGGGTTTTATCCGCCTGAACACATTGGAATATTTTGTTTTGGACGAAGCGGACCGGATGCTGGATATGGGATTTATCCATGATATCAAACGCATCCTGCCTTTGCTGCCCAAAAAGCGCCAGTCCCTGTTCTTCTCTGCAACGATGCCGCCGGAGATCGAGCGCCTGGCCGGAACGATCCTTCACGAACCTGAAAAAGTAGAGGTGACTCCTGCTTCTTCCACCGTCGATACGATCGACCAGTCTGTCTATTTTGTAGAGAAAGTGGAAAAGATCAACCTGCTGAAGGGCCTGCTGGAAGACCGTTCGCTGGAATCCGTCTTGGTTTTTACCCGTACGAAGCACGGAGCCGATAAGGTTGCCCGTGTCCTGAACAAATCCGGGATCGGCGCGGAAGCCATTCATGGAAACAAAGGACAGAACGCCCGCCAGCGTGCCTTGTCCAGCTTTAAGGATCATACGCTCCGTGTCCTGATCGCGACCGATATCGCCGCCCGCGGTATCGATGTCGACCATCTTTCGCACGTCATCAACTATGATTTGCCGAATGTGCCGGAAACGTATGTGCACCGTATCGGCCGTACCGGTCGTGCCGGCTGTAGCGGGATCGCTTTCTCTTTTTGCGATGTGGAGGAAGTTCCGTATCTGAAAGATATCCAGAAGCTGATCGGCAAAGAAGTGCCGGTTGCCGGAGGACATATGTTCGAGACTGCCGAGGTAAAAGAAGCGGTGGCCGAAAAGAAAAAAGCGATAAAAGAAGAGTCCAAACGCCGGAATATGTTCGGTAGCAAACGCGATGGAAGTTTTTGGCGGAATAAGAAAAGAGCGGCAAATAAATAAAACTGCCATTTATCCTTTGAAATATTCATAGATTATTATAAATTTGCCCACTTAACATAAAATTCTAAATTGAAAAATGGAAAACACTCGTCGTTCATTCCTGAAAAAGATGACCGCTGCCGGAATCGGTACAGCTGGTCTTGCATTAAGTAGTAACGCCGCTGCTGCTACAGTTACAACAGAAACAAGTGCGGAAAAGAAAAAGAAACCTGCCGGCAAAGACGATGGCAAGTTGCGCTTCGGTTTTATCGGTACAGGTTCCCGTTGTCACGAACATATCAACAACGTATTGTCTATCCCCGGAAACAAGATCGTGGCTATCTGCGATATCCAGGCTGGTCCGATCCAGCGTACACTGGATCATATCGCCAAGTTCAATGTTCCGGCTCCGAAGGTATATACAGGTAGCGAACGTGAATTTGAAAAGATGTTGAACAACGAAGAATTCGATTGTGTCATCATCGCCAGCCCGTGGGAATGGCACGTGCCGATGTCGGTTGCAGCCATGAAAGCAGGTGTTCCTTATGTCGGCGTGGAAGTGTCCGCTGCCAATACGCTGGAAGAATGCTGGGATCTGGTCAACGTATCGGAAGCTACGGGAAGCCATCTGAACATCATGGAAAACGTTTGCTATCGTCGCGATTGTATGGCTGCTTTGAATATGGTTCGTCAGGGCCTGTTCGGTGAATTGCTGCATGCGACTTGCGGTTATGAACATGACTTGCGCGAAGTGAAATTCAATGACGGACAGCACTACAACTATGTACCGGGAAGTGGCGACTTGCGTATGGGCCCGACTGCTTTTGCTGAAGCTCAGTGGCGTACGAATCATTCCGTACACCGTAATGGCGATATCTATCCGACTCACGGCATCGGTCCGGTTGCAAACTGTTTGGATATTAACCGTGGTAACCGTTTTATGTCTTTGTCTGCAATGGCAACTCAGCCGCGTGGCCTGCATAAGTTCATTGTTGACAATGGCGGTGCAAACCATCCGTTGGCAAAGGTTAACTTCAACCTGGGCGATATCGTAACTTCCATGATTAAATGTTCTAATGGACAGACAGTCATCGTGACTCATGATACGAATTCTCCTCGTCCTTATTCTCTGGGCTTCCGTATTCAGGGTACTGAAGGTTTGTGGATGAACGATGGCGACCATGTATATGTTCAGGGCAAATCCAAACCTCACCGTTGGGATGATTCAGAAGAATGGTTCAAGAAATACGATCATACTTTGTGGTCTAAACACGAGGCCGAAGCTGCTCAGGCCGGACACGGTGGTATGGACTACGTGATGATGTTCGACTTGATCAATGCCATCCATAATAAGAAACCGGCTCCTATGGACTGTTACGATGCTGCTGCATGGAGTGCTATTTCCGGTTTGTCTGAAATGTCTATCGCCCGTGGCGGCGCATTGGTTGACTTCCCCGACTTTACTCGTGGACAGTGGATTCACCGTAAACCGGCATTTGCTTTGTCTGAATAAGAAAAACTGAAATATCTATTAAAAGGCTATCGGGTTCCGGTAGCCTTTTTTTGTGTTCGCCCAGCACGAACGTATTCTGACAGGTGTGTAGTCTCTTTGATCCACCATTATCTGAATGCCGGAGTAATGTTAGGCCATAAGTTTAGTATTTTCTTTTCGAAACACCTATGTTTTCAAAACGAAGATACTTTCCATTAATGATGGAACAAACGTACGCCTGTGAATGCCATTGCGATGCCGTATTTGTCACACGTGTCGATCACATGGTCGTCACGGACGGAACCGCCTGCCTGTGCGATATAATCTACGCCGCTCTTATGTGCCCGTTCGATATTGTCACCGAAGGGGAAGAATGCGTCGGAACCCAATGAAACGCCTTTCAACGTGTCCAGCCAGGCACGTTTTTCTTCACGTGTCAGGATTTCAGGCTTTTCAGTGAAGAACTGCTGCCAGATACCGTCGGCCAAAACATCTTCGTGATCGTCGCTGATGTAGACGTCGATCGTGTTGTCGCGGTCTGCACGGCGAATCTTCTCGATCCAAGGCAGGTTCATTACTTTCGGATGCTGGCGCAAGTACCAGATATCCGCTTTATTGCCTGCCAGGCGGGTACAGTGGATACGGCTTTGTTGGCCGGCTCCGATACCGATTGCCTGTCCGTCCTTGACGTAGCAGACTGAGTTGCTTTGTGTATATTTCAGCGTGATAAGGGCGATGATCAGGTCGCGCTTCGCTTCGTCCGGGAAGTTTTTGTTGTGGGTCGGGATGTTGGTCAGCAGGCTTTCGTCCAGCTTGATCTCGTTACGTCCCTGTTCGAATGTGATGCCGAAAACATCTTTGTGCTCGATGGAGGCAGGGCGGTAGGCCGGATCGATTTTGATGACATTGTAAGTGCCTTTCCGTTTGTTCTTCAGGATTTCAAGTGCCTCCGGCGTATAGTCGGGAGCAATGACGCCGTCGGAAACTTCGCGGTTGATAAGGCGTGCAGTCGCTTCGTCGCATGTGTCGCTGAGTGCGATGAAGTCGCCGTAAGACGACATGCGGTCGGCACCGCGGGCGCGGGCATAGGCGGTTGCAAGCGGAGTAAGCGGAAGGTCATCCACAAAATAGATCTTTTTCAACGTATCGCTCATCTCTATTCCCACGGCGGCTCCTGCCGGGCTTACGTGTTTGAAGGAAGCGGCGGCAGGCAGCCCGGTTACTTCTTTCAGTTCTTTTACTAATTGCCAACTGTTGAAGGCATCCAGGAAGTTGATATATCCGGGACGTCCGTTCAGGACTTTTATGGGCAATTCCCCTTGTTGCATGAAAATGCGCGACGGCTTCTGGTTGGGGTTGCAGCCGTACTTGAGTTCTAATTCTTTTGCCATTGTTTATGCTTTAGTGTTTTTGCAGTTTACATGAATAGCCGTTTATATTCCCCTTCGAAGTTGGGTGTGAAAACTCCTTTCCCTATATTTTCGAGGATTTCGGCAGGGGACCAGAAACGTCCGCCGTCCAGTTCGGAAGGGTCGGGGGTGACCGGACCCTCGTAAGTGGTGCGGTAGGTGTTGACCAACTCTTTTTCTATAGCCGATTCGAATACATAACGGGTGATGAATTGCGGGATGAAATCTGTTATCCCCAATTCTTCCCGTACTTCCCGGCGAAGGGCTTCTTCGACCGTCTCTCCGTAGTCGATATGGCCTCCCACGGCCGTATCCCATTTACCGGGTTGGATATCTTTGTTCATCGAACGCTTTTGCAGGTAGAGGTCGCCTGCCTCATTGAAAATATGCAGGTGCACTACCGGATGTAACATCTTCGATCCGCTATGACACTCCTTGCGGGTAGCTTTTCCTATTGTCTCCCCTTCCTCATTAACCAAAGGGAACCATTCTTCTTTCATAAATCAATAATTAATGAACAAATATAGGGAAACTTTTAAGATTCGTCTTGAAATCGTAACCAATTTAATTGTTACTTTTGTCAGATACAAAATAAAGAGGAGTTGACTATGACGAAATCAACAATGGCTATGGAAGCTGAAAAAGCGGAATTGGCAAGAATCATATTGGCTCTGGATGATATGGAACTAGTAAAGAAAGTGGAAGCATCCATCAAACGTATTACCACTTCAAAAGAAGATCCTTTCTTTACCAATCCTGCGAATCTTGCTCATTTTCATAAATCTGTGAAGCAGAGGGAGAATGGAGAGCGGTCGAGGATGACAAAATGATTGCGGTGGTACAAGCAAAAGATCACTACGGTGACAGATAAAGATGCTCTTACTGTTTGCTAATAACCTTGACCAACTCCTCGTCCGATAATCCTTCCCCATAAGTGGCATAGTCCATGCGGAAAGTACAACCACTCTTATATTCGGAACAGCCGTAAGCTGTTTTACCACGCAGGATGCTGCCTTTCTTGCAGATCGGGCATATCGGCTTCGCGGGAACGTTTTTTTCTTCCGGTTGACTGGCTGTCTTTTCCTTTTTGGCACGCGGCTTGCGCGGTTTCTTTTCTTTCGGCTCTTTTTCGGATTGGGGCTTTTCCGGGGCGGCCTGCTCGATCGTGATGGTGCGTCCCGTCTGGTCGGAGAGGACGTTGATCACTACCTGGTGGACCATCTGCTTAAGCTCTTCGAGGAAAGTACGGGCCTCGTAAGTGCCCCGTTCGATCTGGCGGAGTTTCTTTTCCCAGAGACCGGTCAGTTCGGCGCTTTTCAACAGCTCTTCCTGTATCGTACCGATGAGCTCCACACCGGTAGCCGTAGGGAACAGGTTCTTGCGTTCCTTGCGGATATAATTGCGTTTGAACAACGTCTCGATGATGGCGGCGCGGGTGGAAGGACGACCTATGCCGTTTTCCTTTAATGCGTCTCGCAATTCGTCGTTGTCAACAAGTTTACCTGCGGTTTCCATGGCGCGGAGCAACGTCGCTTCGGTGTAGGGTTTGGGCGGCTGTGTCCATTTTTCGCCTAATGTCGGTTTGTGGGGGCCGCTTTCTCCTTTTACGAAATCCGGCAATACGCCTTCTTCGTCTGACAGTTCGGCATCCGGGTCCTTCTGCTCTGCTCCGAACACGACGCGCCATCCCGGTTTCAGTATTTGTTTGCCTGTTACCTTGAAATCCACTTTGCCGACTTTGCCCAATACCGTAGTAGTCGAGATTTCGCAGTCCGGATAGAAAGCCGCGATGAAACGGCGGGCGACCAGGTCGTACACCTTCCGTTCGTTGTCTGTCAGGTTACGTGCCGGTACGCCGGTCGGGATGATGGCATGGTGGTCCGTCACCTTCGAGTTGTCGAATACACGTTTGTCTTTCCGTATCTTCGCTTTCAGCAGCGGGGCTGTCAGGTCGGCGTAGTCGACCAGGCCGCTTAGCGTGTTGGGGACTTTCGGATAGATGTCGTCACTCAGGAAAGTGGTATCGACACGCGGATAAGTCGTCACTTTCTTTTCGTATAGTGATTGGATCAACTTCAACGTATCGTCTGCCGTGAAAGCAAATTTTTTATTGCATTCCACCTGTAGCGAAGTCAGGTCGAAGAGGCGGGGAGCATATTCCTTGCCTTTCTTTTCAGATATGTCGGTGACGGTGAAATCCTCTTGCCGGGCTATTTCCAGGAAGGCTTCCCCTTCTTCCTTCTTCGTGAATTTGCCTTTGGTGGCCGAGAAGGTCGTATTCCGGTAGACTGTTTTCAGTTCCCAATAGGGTTCCGGCTTGAAGTTGTCTATTTCGGCCTGCCGGTTTACGATCAGTGCAAGGGTAGGCGTTTGTACCCGTCCGATGGAGAGCACTTGCCGGTTCTGCCCGTAGCGGAGCGTGTAGAGGCGCGTCGCATTCATCCCTAACAGCCAGTCGCCGATGGCACGGGAAAGGCCGGCCTCATACAACTTGGTGAAATCGGACTGTTCTTTCAGGTGTTGGAAACCTTCGCGGATCGCTTCTTCTGTCAACGAGGATATCCACAGGCGGTAGACCGGACATTTGCAGCCGGCCTTTTGCATCACCCAACGCTGGATCAGTTCTCCTTCCTGGCCGGCATCCCCGCAGTTGATGACCATTTCGGCGTTCTGCATCAACTCTTCGATTGTTTTGAATTGCTGTTCGTATGTCGGGTTGCTGATCAGCTTGATTCCGAACCGGGGCGGGATCATCGGAAGGGAAGCCAGGCTCCATCGTTTCCAGTTGTCCGAATAATCGTTGGGTTCTTTAAGAGTGCACAGATGTCCGAAAGTCCAGGTTACTTGATACCCGTTTCCTTCAATATACCCGTTCATCCTTTTGGTCGCCCCGAGTACTTCTGCAATTTCGCGCGCTACACTGGGCTTTTCAGCTATACATACCTTCATCCGTAAAACACTCTTTTTTTAAATAAACATACAAAAATACGTTTTCCCGATGACTTTCCGAAATCATATGTATGATTTTGCCTTATCTTCGTTATCATCTTTGGTCTCGTATCCGGCCTGCCGACCGGATGCGGGAAGAACTTGGCGATAATTTGACCCGTATGAAGGAAAAAGAACAGCGGGAACCTGAGATGGTTTCCCGCTGATGGTAAGATTATATGAAGATATGATTTGTAAGGAGGTGTGTCGTAACTGCCCTGTTCATTTTATTTGATTCAGATTTATTTTATCGTTACAACCAGCGGCTCTTTCAGATTTTGTGCGAATTTCTGTACATAATCGAACCATTTGCCGGAATTTTCAAAACCCCATTTGCTCCAACCGGCACCACTGTAATATGTATAGCTGCTACCGGGATTGTAGGTGCTGTAAGCCAAAACATGCCCGTCTGCACCGCGTTCCGCCTTTTCTTTGTCGGAGAATGTAACAGCTTTAGCTTCATTGACTTTTTCCGGGAATACGGCTGCTACATAAATTTGTCCGTTTGCAGGATCAACAGGGTCGGCATAGGCGATGTAACCTTTCTCAGCGTCGGCCTGGTAGTCTTCGCTCGGCTCGTGCAAAACGATACCGGTCACAACCGGAGTCGATTCAGTCAGATTATCGTAAGTGATTGTGAATTTATTCATCTGGGAACCAGCGTCGAGAGAGATCACACGGGTTTCGATTACATTATTGTTCCCTTTTACGGTCAAGGGATTGTAAACCAGCTTGACTGTGAAACGCAGGGGGCCATTGTCCAGAATCTGGTAGTCTTTGTAACAATACGGATAAACGATTGAGTCGTTTGCCAGCAAGGCAGAGGTTCCGGCACCTAAGGTCGGGCCTACCTTATAGTAATCCAATCCGTTACCATGATCGATATGATAGGAAACAGATTCGGCCAACTGCTGTGCAGCTTTCGGATCGGTCTTGCGCAGTTCTGCAATCTTAGCTCTTGTTTCCGGATCAAGTTCGGTTTTGTAACGCATGTCGACGATCGGTTCGGATACACATTTTACCCAGATATCGCAACCATAAGCTTTCTCGCCGGTAGCCTGCAAAGCCGGACCGTAGGTGCGGAAGGCGATGCGGTCGTTTTCCCAGGCAACATCGTCCACACGTTCGGGATATTGTTTACCACAGGCGATTGTCTTGAACGCTTCGGGTGTTCCAGGTGCGATCTTGTAGGTCACATTTTCGCCGGCCTTAACGGAAACAGGGAAAATGATCTTGTTGTCATACGTTACCTGATAGGGTACTTGCGAACCAGTATTGTCAGAAATGACGAATGTCTCACCTTTCATTTTGTCAATAGCGTCCGAAGTGATTTCGGTGATTTCGTTCGTGCGGTCCGTGGCAGACGGATTGCTGATGGTTATCTCGACCACTTTCTCCTGCGTGCACGCAAACGCGGAGGCCGCTAATAATAAACTGAAAATCTTTTTCATAAATTTGTTATGTGTTTAATTTTAATATATTCGTTGATGCCGGTTTCTCAAAATCCGGTTGTAAAAGTAGGGAATATTCGTTAAGTTTTCAAAAGTAACCATCAGTTTGTTGAGTCGATTTCGGAAATTATCCGCCTGAATGAAGAAATTCGTTCCGGAAACTGGAATCTTTTCCTCATTCTTTTATTTCTTTTGCGGATAACGGACGATCTCGAACGGTACTCGAACGGAAACGCCGCGCTTCATCAGTTCCGACAGGTTCGGGTACATACGTTTCTTGAATGATTCCCAGTCGCGATGTTCCATCTGTGTCCATCCGGCTTCGGCAAGTGCCAGACCGCGAGGATACGTCATATAGGTGACGCGGTTGATGTCAGGCATCGCTTCTGCCCACAATGTACCGTTTACACCTGCGATATGAGCTTGTTGGCTGGCGGGCAGACCGTAGCCTGGGTCGAACTGGTAAGTGGTTTCCAGCGTAGTGACCGGCATTCCCCAGTTGTTGAACTCCGGAAAATCGTTCTTATATTGCGGATAATCGAGGTACGTGTATTCTCCCGGTGCCATAATCAGTGTATTTCCGTGACGCGCGGTCAGTTCCGTACATAGCGGTGTCAGGCCGTAACGCCAGGTTATCAGGACTGCGTCTTTCGGATAGTCGAACAGATATTCGTGCGCCGGCATGCGGATATTGTCCAGTTCACACCATAACATCGGTTTTTTACCGTTTTCGCGTACGACAGGCAGAATCTTGCCGAAGAAGTAGTTCATTAACTCGGTCGGTTTCGTATAACCCAACTGTTTCATAAGCGAACGGCAGTGTTCGCATTTGCCCCAGTTCGCATCGATAATCGCTTCATCTCCTCCTAAATGGATATAGGGGGCAGGGAAGATGGAGGCTACTTCTGTCAGGATATCCTTATATAAGGTATATACATTGTCGTTATTGGCACAAAGCATCAGGTTGACGGTCTCGCCGACAATCTTGGGAATGGTGTCGGTATGGCTGCAACCCAATTCGGGATAAGCGGCCAGTACGGCTACCGTATGTCCGGGAATATCCAGCTCAGGAATGATCTGAACATTCCGTTCGGCTGCATAATGCACCAAATCCTTTAATTCTTCCTGCGTATAAAATTCCCCTTTCCCGGTCAGCCGGGGATGTTTCTTTATTTCGATACGCCAGCCTTGGTCGTCTGTCAGGTGTAGTTGCAATACATTATATTTATATCGTATCATCTGGTCGATATAGAACTTCACATCTTCGACCGGCAGGAAATGACGTGCCGGATCCAACATCAGCGAACGGTAACCGAAACGGGGTTGATCGTCGATTTCGACCGGTGCGATCTTTCCTGATAAAGTCCGGCATACATCTCCCAGCAGAATCTGATCCAGGGTCATAAGCCCGTACAGGATGGCGCCCTGTGTTGCTCCTTTAATGGCAACGGTTCCCTCAGATACGGATAGCTGGTAGTGTTCATCCCCTTTGACCGAAGGATCCAGCATGAGGCGAATGACGGAGCTACCGGATCCGGAAGAGGATAGGGCAAGCGTTTTCCCTGTTCTTTCCCGCAGGATATCTTTTAGCTCTGCAATGCAAAAGGCATCCTCCGGCAGATTCGTTTGTATGGTTGTCTTACCGCTTATGACGAAATCTTTCTTACCCTCGATTTGTTTGACCTGGTTCGGCATAGGAAGTAATGCCGACAAATTGTTCTGTGCCGACAAACACCCGGCAAACAGCAACATACATGTGATGAGTTTGTACTTTTTCATGGATTTATTTTTGACATTTGCAATGCAAAGTTACTACAAAAAAGTGAAATGCGGAAAGATATAGTGATAGAATTGAGTTACAAGGGTTTTGGTTGAAGTGGCGATAATCCGTGAAGCCATTACAATCCCTGCCGAAGCCAAATCCTGACGCCGCTACGTTACTTGTTCGTAACCATGCCCGAAAATGCGACAAACGGGTACGAATAGCGAAACAAGGCTCTAAGGAATAGTGAGTTATCCATAACTCATGCGAAAAATCAGGTTACGGAAAAAGATTGCGCCGTTCCTCCCCGTTTTGCGTACCAACACCGGACTCTTCACCAACTAATTTTGAAACCCAAAAATTAAGGACAATGAAGAGTACATTTTCAGTAATCTACTACCTCAAGCGTCAGGTAGTGAAAAAGGACGGGACAGTTCCCGTCATGGGACGCATCACGGTGGACGGCAGCCAGACACAGTTCAGCTGCAAACTGACTGTCGATCCGAAACTGTGGGACACCAAAGGTGGACGTGTCACGGGCAGAAGCACGGCGGCACTCGAAACGAACCGTATGCTTGACAAGATGCGGGTACGCATCAACAGGCATTATCAGGAAATCATGGAGCGTGACAACTTCGTCACGGCGGAGAAGGTGAAGAACGCCTTTCTCGGACTGGAACACCGCTACCACACGCTGATGCAGGTGTTCCGCCAGCACAACGAGGACTACGAGAAGCAGGTGGAGGCAGGCATGAAAGCCAAAGGCACGCTGCTGAAGTACCGCACCGTTTACAAGCACATGCAAGAGTTCCTCGACATCCGCTACCATGTGAAGGACATCGCCCTAAAAGAGCTTACCCCGGCTTTCATCTCCGACTTCGAGATGTTCCTGCGCACGGACAAGCACTGCTGCACCAATACCGTGTGGCTGTACGTCTGCCCGTTACGGACGATGGTATTCATCGCCATCAACAACGAGTGGCTGACGCGCGACCCGTTCCGCGAGTATGAAATCAAGAAGGAGGAAACAACACGCAGTTTCCTGACCAAAGATGAGATCCGCCTGCTGATGGAGGGGAAACTGAAAAACGCCAAACAGGAATTGTACCGCGACCTCTACCTGTTCTGCGCCTTCACGGGGCTGTCGTTCGCGGATATGCGCAACCTTACGGAAGAGAATATCCGCACCTACTTCGACGAACACGAGTGGATAAACATCAACCGCCAGAAAACGGGCGTGGTGTCCAACATCCGCCTGCTCGACATCGCCAACCGCATAATCGGCAAATACCGGGGACTGTGCGGGGACGGCAGGATATTTCCCGTTCCGCATTATAACACGTGCCTTGCCGGTATCCGTGCCGTCGCCAAGCGTTGCGGCATCACCAAGCATATCACGTGGCATCAGAGCCGCCACACGGCAGCCACGACGATATTCCTCTCCAACGGTGTTCCCATCGAAACGGTCAGCTCCATGCTCGGACACAAGAGCATAAAGACGACGCAGATTTACGCAAAGATAACCAAAGAGAAGCTCAATCAGGACATGGAGAACCTTGCCGCAAGATTGAACGGCGTCGAGGAATTTGCAGGTTGCACCATCTAAAAAGAAAAGCCATGAAACGTGACACAATCATCATCGAGGACAAGGCAGTCAGCGTAACCGGTAACGACGTGTGGATGACCGCCACCGAAATAGCCGGATTGTTCCATACGACCGTCCCGGCAGTGAACGCCGCCATCAGAGCCGTCCGCAAGTCGGACGTGCTGAACGACTACGAGGTGTGCCGCTACATGCAGCTTGAAAACGGGCTGCACGCGGACGTGTACGCCCTTGAAATCATCATCCCGGTCGCTTTCAGGGTGAATACCTACAACACCCACCTGTTCCGCACATGGCTGGTGGGAAAGGCACTCTCACAAGAGAAACGGCAGACATACGTGATGTTCATACAGAACGGAAAAGCCGGGTATTGCTGATTGCACATACCCCATAAGACAAGTAAACGGGTAGCACCACAAAAGGTGTCACCCGTTTACTTTTTCATGAAACCGCCTCACTCCAGCGGCTTGCGGTAGTTCGCTTCCAGTACCCCGCGCAGCCCCGTTTCCGGGTAAAGCACCTTCCCTCCCAAAAGTATGAAGGGCAACACGCGGTTGTTGCGGTATTCCTGCAAGGTGCGCCGGCTCACACGGAGCAGTTCCGACACCTCGCCGTCCGTCAGGTAACGTTCCCCGTCCAGCGGAGGACGGTAGCTTTCCAGAAATGCGGACAGCCATTTCGAGCCTTTGCGCATATCCTGCACCACAGAGGCTATCGGCTCGTCTTCCATCGTAAAAACATCGTTGTTCTCGTTCATCATAACTTCGGATTCAGTGGGTGAATAAATCAAATCATCTGCCGTGCGGATAGAGCGTGCCGACAAGCGGTATCAGCCGCTTCACCTCCTCTGGCTTGTAATAGAACCTGCGGTTTATCTGCGAGTAGCCGATAAGCCGCCTGTCACGCAGCGTCTGCAACGTGCGCGGGCTTATTCTCAACTGCCCGCAGACCTCCTCGCCCGTGAGCCATCTTTCCATGCGCCCCGTGTCGCTTTTGCGCCTCAGGGCGGCGACCTTCTCCGAGAGTGCGCCGAATGCCGCCACCATCATCTCGAAAGTCTTTTTCTCGATAGATACTATTTCCATATTCATGTCATTTAGAGTTTGCCGCAAAGGTAACGAAACGGCATACAAGACGTATCGTTTTCCGCTGAAAGGCTGCCTGTTGCGCCGTTTGACCGGGTTACGGAGCCATCTTCCGCAAAAATCTTACGTGAGTCACGTAGTGAGTTGTTAAAGCCCCTTTTGTTTATTGCCGAATTTTGTCGCAGAAACAAAAAGAAAGGACTGAACATGAAAGTGATAACAATGGAAAGTTCCGCCTACAAGGAGATGATGGCGCAGATTGCGAACATCGCAGGGTACATCCGCGAGGCAAGGGACGAGAAGAAACGGAAGCGGGAAACCGAAGACAAGCTGCTTGACACGGCACAGGCGGCGAAGATGCTCAACGTGAGCAAGCGCACCATGCAGCGTATGCGCACCGACCACCGTATCGAGTATGTGGTGGTACGCGGAAGCTGCCGCTACCGCCTTTCCGAGATACTGCGGCTATTGGAGGACAACACAGTAAGGAACGAGGAAGGGACAATAGACACCCTGTTCCACAACCACACGCTGCGCACGGGCGGCAAACCAAAAGGAAGGAGGACATAGGTCATGGAACTGCTCACACGAAACAACTTCGAGGGCTGGATGCAGAAGCTGATGGAACGGCTCGACCGTCAGGACGAACTGCTGCTGGCGATGAAGGCTGAGGGGAAACAGCCCACTATCACGGAAAGCATCCGCCTTTTCGACAATCAGGATTTGTGCATGTTGCTCCAGATAAGCAAACGCACCCTCCAACGCTACCGCAGCGTAGGCGCATTGCCCTACAAGACGCTGGGCAAGAAGACCTATTACAGCGAGGAGGACGTGCTGACATTCCTTTCCAACCATATCAAGGACTTCAAAAAGGAAGATATAGCCTTCTACAAGGCTCGTATCCATAATTTCTTTCATAAATAACCCATTAAAACATTTTTCAGATGGCAAAGAAAAAAGACGAAAAGGACGTGCTGGTAGTCCGTGACGAGAAGACAGGCGAGATCAGCGTGGTAGCCGGGCTGAACGCGGACGGCACACCCAAGCGCACCCCCGCAAAAGCGGAGAACGCGCAGAGTTTCCTGCAATTCGACCGACATGGCGACGTGCTGGACAACTTCTTCAAGAACTTCTTCCGGCAGTGCAAGGAACCCAGCCGCTTCGGTTTCTACCGCATTGCGGCAGACCAAGCTGAAAATCTCTTAGAGGTGATGAAGCAACTGCTGAAAGACCCCGAAGCGAACAAGGAGCTGCTCGCCCCTCACAAGGTGGACACCTCCGACTATGAGAAGAAGGTGCAGGAAGAGATGGCAGCACAACAGACAGAGAAACAAGAACCTCAAAAACAGGAGAACATGGAACAACGGAAAGAACAGCAACAGGACAAATCCGAACAGATGCAGGGCAAACGTGGCTACCAGCCCATCGACGAGAGTAAAATCAACTGGCAGGAGCTGGAGGACAGATGGGGCGTAAAGCGGGACAACCTTGAAAAGTCCGGCGACCTTACGAAGATGCTCAACTATGGCAAGTCCGACTTGGTAAAGGTCAAACCGACCTTCGGCGGCGAATCATTCGAGCTGGACGCCCGCCTCTCCTTCAAGAAGGACGGTGAGGGAAACATCAGCCTCGTGCCGCACTTCATCCGCAAGGAGCAGAAGCTGGATGAGTACAAGGAACACAAATTCTCCGACAATGACCGGAAGAACCTCCGCGAAACGGGCAATCTCGGTAGGGTCGTGGACATTGTGGACAGGGAAACGGGCGAGATCATCCCCTCCTACATCAGCATCGACCGCAAGACGAATGAAATCACGGACATTCCGGCAAGCAGGGTGCGCATCCCGGAGCGCATCGGCAAGACGGAAATCACCACGCAGGAGCGGGACATGCTCCGCGCCGGACTGCCCGTACGCGACAAGCTCATCGAGCGCAACGACGGCAGAAAGTTCGTCACCACCCTGCAAGTGAACGTGGAGCAGCGCGGCGTGGAGTTCGTGCCGGGAACCGGCAAGTCGCCCCGTACCGCACAGACACAGGAAACCAAAGGCGACACATCGAAAAGTCAGGCGCAGGGCGGGGAAAATGCCGCACAGACCAAGAAGGAGCAACGCCGCAACACGTGGACGAACGAGGACGGCAGCATCCGCCCCATCAGCAAATGGAGCGGCGTGAGCTTCACCGACCAGCAGAAAGCCGACTATGTGGCGGGTAAAGCCGTGAAGCTGGAGAACGTGACCGACAAGCAGGGCTTCCATGCCACGATGTATATCAAGTTCAACCCGGAGAAGGGACGCCCGTACCGCTACGACACGAACCCTGACAATGCACAGCAGGTTGCTCCGTCCAACGAGAGCCGCACGCAGGTGGCGGTGAACAACGATGGCAAGACCAACGAGGCTACAAAGAATCTGAGAGAGCCGTTGCAGAAAGGTCAGACCAACCCGAAGGACGCCCGCCAGCAACAGCAGCAGGAGAAGCCGCAGAAGAAAACGGGCAAGGGCATGAAAATGTAATCCCGTGTCCGCCACTGAATCCAAAATAAAATCCAAAGTATCAACAAAAAAGAAGAAGACATGAAGACAATCATTGCAGAAAAGCCCTCCGTGGCACGTGAAATCGCCCGCATCGTGGGCGCGACAAAGAGAGAGGAAGGATATTTCGAGGGAGGCGGTTATGCCGTGACATGGGCATTCGGACACCTCGTTCAGCTTGCCATGCCCGACGGCTACGGCGTGCGCGGATTTGTCCGTGACAACCTCCCGATTATTCCCGACACATTCACGCTCGTCCCCCGTCAGGTCAGGACGGAGAAAGGTTACAAGCCCGACAGCGGCGTGGTGTCGCAGATAAAAGTCATCAAAAGACTGTTCGACACAAGCGAACATATCATCGTGGCGACCGATGCCGGACGCGAGGGAGAGCTTATCTTCCGCTACCTCTACCACTATACGGGTTGCACCACTCCTTTCGTGCGCCTGTGGATCAGCTCTCTCACCGACAAAGCTATCCGCGAGGGACTGCGGAAACTCGAAGACGGCAGCAAATACGACAACCTCTACCTCGCCGCCAAAGCGCGGAGCGAATCCGACTGGCTCGTGGGCATCAACGGCACACAGGCGTTATCCATCGCCGCCGGACACGGCACGTATTCCGTGGGGCGGGTGCAGACACCAACGTTGGCTATGGTATGTGAACGCTACTGGGAGAACCGCCGCTTTACGTCCGAAGCATTCTGGCAGCTCCATATCGCAACGGACGGTTGCGACGGCGAAGTCGTGAAATTCTCATCCTCCGAGAAATGGAAAGAGAAAGAACCGGCGATGGAACTATATAATAAGGTAAAGGCGGCAGGTTGCGCCACTGTCACGAAAGCCGAGCGCAAGGAGAAGACGGAGGAAACTCCCTTGCTCTACGACCTGACCACGCTCCAGAAAGAAGCCAACGCCAAGCACGGCTTCACGGCGGAACAGACGCTTGAAATCGCGCAGAAACTCTACGAAAAGAAGTTGATAACCTATCCGAGAACGGGAAGCCGCTACATCCCCGAAGACGTGTTTGCCGAAATTCCCAAACTGCTCGCTTTCATCGGCACACAGCCCGAATGGAAAGACAAGGTGCGGGCAAAAGCCGCCCCGACACGCCGCAGCGTGGACGACGGCAAGGTGACAGACCACCATGCCCTGCTCGTCACGGGTGAGAAACCGCTCTTCCTCTCCAAAGAGGACAATACCATCTATCAGATGATTGCCGGGCGCATGGTCGAGGCATTCTCTGAGAAATGCGTCAAGGATGTGACCACTGTCACGGCGGAATGTGCCGGAGTGGAGTTTACCGTAAAAGGCAGCGTCGTGAAGCAAACCGGATGGCGTGCCGTCTATGGCGAGGAAAAAGAGGAAATTACCATCCCCGGCTGGCAGGAAGGCGACACGCTGACACCGAAAGGCTCGTCCATTACCGAAGGAAAGACCAAACCCAAGCCGCTGCATACCGAAGCCACCCTGCTCTCGGCAATGGAAACGGCGGGCAAGGAAATTGAGGACGACGCACTGCGGCAGGCGATGAAGGACTGTGGCATCGGTACTCCCGCCACACGCGCCTCCATCATCGAAACGCTTTTCAAGCGCGGTTACATGGAACGCTGCAAGAAGTCGCTTGTTCCCACCGAAAAAGGACTTGCCCTCAATTCCGTCGTCAAGACGATGCGCATCGCCGATGTTGCCATGACGGGCGAATGGGAAAAGGAGCTGGCGCGTATCGAGCGCGGGGAACTGTCCGACGACACCTTCCGCAAGGAGATAGAGGCGTACACACGTGAGATAACCTCCGAACTGATCTCGTGCGACAAGCTCTTCGGCAGCCGTGACTCCGGCTGCGCGTGTCCCAAGTGTGGCACGGGCAGGATGCGGTTCTACGGCAAGGTGGTACGCTGCGACAACACGGAGTGCGGACTGCCCGTGTTCCGGCTGAAAGCGGGACGCACCCTGTCCGACGATGAAATCAAAGACCTGCTCACCGAAGGGCATACCAAGCTGCTCAAAGGGTTCAAGAGCAAACAGGGCAAGAGTTTCGATGCTGTTGTCGCCTTTGACGGGGAATATAACACGACTTTTGTGTTCCCGGAGGCTAAAAAGGACAAGAAATTTTCAGGACGGAAGAAATAGTATTAACTTTGCCACTTGTTCAGAGTAATGAATTGTTCTTCGATACCGGATTACACTCATACTTTGGATTTAGTGGTGGCACTCGGAGGGATACCGAGTGCCTTTTTCTTCCTTTTTCCAACCGATTATCCCGTTAATTATCAATCCGCTAAATCCAAAGTAATGAACAACAAGAAGAAAAACGAGGGTCAGACCGACTTTTCCTATTACGGTCTGTACCTGCTGGACTATCTCCGCACGAACAAGTTTGAACAGGCTGACGACACCGCTTTCATACGGGAACGGGCCGACCGTGCCGCCGAAACGTATGAGAGGGCACGGCTTGAAGGCTATCCCGCCGATGGTGCGCAGGAACTGGCGATGGACACGCTGCTGCGCGGGCTGCATTATTCCCGTTACGCCATCCTCCGCGAAGTCGTGGAAAACGAGTTTGCCGATGAAGTGCCGGAAGAGAAGCGTGAAGCCTTTGTCCTGAAACTGCTGCCGCTTGTCGGCAACGTGTTCTCCGTCTATGACCTCTCGGATGACAATTTCGCCCTGTCTTCCGATTACGACCTGCTCTACACGGAGCTGACGGGAGCAACCGTCCTTTACTTAGACGAATATGGCGTTTAACCGCAAACAGAAACTGCGGGACAACATCGAGGCGATACGGACGGCATTCATCCTTGACAGGGAAAATAGGACAGCGACAACCGAAGAGCGTGCCATACTTCAAAGGTACTGCGGTTTCGGCGGTCTGAAATGTATCCTCAACCCTGCAAAGGAACTGACGGATGCCGTCCGGTGGGCGAAATCCGACCTCGAACTGTTCGCCCCGACGGTGGAGCTGCACAGGCTTATCCGTGAGAACAGCAAGGACGAAACAGAGTACAAGCGGTTTGTGGATTCGCTGAAAGCGTCCGTGCTGACCGCTTTCTACACCCCCAAAGAGATAACCGACACCATCGCGGACGTGCTGGCAGATTACAGCGTCCGCCCCGCCCGTATGCTCGAACCGTCGGCAGGTGTCGGCGTGTTCGTGGATTCCATGCTGCGGCACAGCCCCAATGCGGATGTGATGGCTTTCGAGAAGGATCTGCTCACGGGTACAATCTTGAGGCATCTCTATCCCGACCAGAAAATGCGCACCTGCGGTTTTGAGAAAATCGAAAGACCGTTCAACAATTATTTCGACTTGGCGGTGTCCAACATTCCGTTCGGTGACATTGCCGTGTTCGACGCGGAGTTTCAGCGGAGCGACTCTTTCGGCAGACGCTCCGCCCAGAAAACCATCCACAACTATTTCTTTCTCAAAGGACTGGATGCCGTGCGTGACGGCGGTATCGTGGCGTTCATCACCTCGCAAGGGGTATTGAATAGCACCAAGACCTCCGTGCGTAACGAGCTGTTCAGTCAGGCCAATCTGGTATCCGCGATACGCCTGCCCAACAACCTGTTCACGGACAACGCGGGCACGGAGGTGGGCAGTGACCTGATTGTCCTGCAAAAGAACCTCAGCAAGAAGGAAATGTCGCAGGACGAGCGGCTGATGACCGTGATACAGACGGACACGAAAACCGCCCTGACCGACAACGCCTATTTCATCCACCACCCGGAACGCATCGTGCATACGATGGCGAAACTTGACACAGACCCCTACGGGAAGCCCGCTATGGTTTATCTGCACGAGGGCAAGGCAGCAGGCATCGCCGGGGATTTGCGCCGTATGCTCGACGAGGATTTCCATTACAGGCTTGCCATGCGCTTGTATTCGGGTTCAATCCGGCAGGCAGGAACGGAAGAAAAAGTTGCCGTTCAAAATAAAGTAGAGCGTCCTGCCATAAAATTGGAAACAGTATCCTCGGCGCAGACGGTGGAAACTCCGACAGAAAAGCCGCAACCCGCAGATGAAAAGCCGGAGATAGAACCGCGCCCGCAATATTCCGCAGGCGTGCAGCTCACCCTGCTTGACCTCTGGGGGATGACGGAAGAGGTCAGCCAACCGAAAACCTCCAAAAAGAAAAAGACGGTGAAAAAGGCAGTTACGGCAAAGTCCACTCCGCCCAAACCGAAAGTCACGGTTACACCGACAGCTCCAACTGCAAAACCCGCAATGGAGAATAAGGAGGTGAAAGCGGAGAACACCGCCAAGCCTGCCGACCCGGACGACATCTATGCCACACTGGACTGGGATACCAATCCTCCCATCAACGGTTTCTATGAAATGATGATGGGTTTGACGCCGGAGCGTAGGAAAGAACTTCGGGAACTGGCAAGGCAGCATAACGAGAAACAAGTGGCGGAAAAGACGGAAGTGAAAGCCGTGCCGGAAACTTCCCGTGAGCAGCCACGACAGGAGGAAACACAGCCGGAGGCAGTCGCCGCACCTGCCGTTACAGATACCCCATCGGAAGCGGTGGGGACTTTCCTTTTCCCCGACATCGAAGCGGAAAAGCCGAAGGAGGAAGTCGTGGACCTTTCTCCGCGTGCCTACCACCGCACGCCGGAGATGCACCTGCGCGAAGGGTCGCTGGTGGCTGACCGGGGGCGTCATAACATCGGCTACCTGAAAGACATCACGCCATACGGGGCGACATTCCAGCCGCTCGACCTGAAAGGATACCAGAAGGAAAAGGCGTTGTTGTATGTGTCGCTGCGTGACGCCTACGAGCGTCTGTACCGTTATGAATCGCTCCGGCGCGAGGCAAATGTTCCGTGGCGAGAGCATCTGAATACCTGTTACGATGAGTTTGTCATGCGCTACGGCAACCTCAACGCCAAGCAGAACGTGAAGTTAGTGATGATGGATGCGGGCGGGCGCGACATCCTTTCGCTGGAACGGATGGAAAACGGAAAGTTCGTCAAGGCGGACATCTTCGAGCATCCTGTTTCCTTCGCGGTGGAGAGCCATGCCAACGTAGGCTCTCCCGAAGAAGCCCTGTCTGCGTCGCTCAACAAATATGGTACGGTCAATCTCGACTATATGCGGGAGATAACCGACAGCACGGCGGAGGATTTGCTCACTGCCCTGCAAGGGCGCATCTACTACAATCCGCTCGTGACCGGTTACGAAATCAAAGACCGTTTCATCGCCGGAAATGTCATAGAGAAAGCGGAACGCATAGAGGCATGGATGGGTGACAATCCCGAAAATGAGCGTATGCCGGAGGTGAAGCAGGCGTTGGAGGCTCTGAAAGATGCCGAGCCGCAGCGCATCGCCTTCGAGGATCTGGACTTCAATTTCGGGGAACGCTGGATTCCGACGGGTGTCTATGCCGCCTACATGAGCCGGCTGTTCGACACGGAGGTGAAAATCGCCTATTCCGCAAGCATGGACGAGTTTTCGGTGGTGTGCGGCTACCGCACCATGAAAATCACGGACGAGTTTCTGGTGAAGGGGTATTACCGGAACTATGACGGTATGCACCTCCTAAAACACGCCCTGCACAACACCTGCCCTGACATGATGAAGTCCATCGGCAAGGACGAGCATGGCAACGACATCAAGATGCGCGACAGCGAGGGAATACAACTCGCCAACGCCAAGATTGACGAGATACGAAACGGCTTCTCCGAATGGCTCGAAGAGCAGTCGCCGCAGTTCAAGGAGCGGCTTGTGACGATGTATAACCGCAAGTTCAACTGTTTCGTGCGCCCGCGCTACGACGGCTCCCATCAGACCTTTCCCGACCTCAACCTGAAAGGGCTGGCAAGCCGGGGTATCAAGAGCGTCTATCCCTCACAGATGGATTGCGTCTGGATGTTGAAACAGAACGGCGGCGGAATTTGCGACCACGAGGTGGGAACCGGTAAGACGCTGATAATGTGCATCGCCGCGCATGAGATGAAGCGTCTGAATTTGGCACACAAGCCGATGATTATCGGGCTGAAAGCCAACGTTGCGGAGATTGCAGCCACCTATCAGGCGGCATATCCCAACGCACGTATTCTGTACGCTTCGGAGAAGGACTTTTCGACCGCCAACCGTGTGCGCTTCTTCAATAATATAAAGAACAACGACTACGATTGCGTCATCATGTCGCACGACCAGTTCGGCAAGATACCGCAGTCGCCGGAATTGCAGCAGCGCATCCTGCAAGCAGAGCTTGACACGGTGGAGGAAAACCTCGAAGTGCTACGGCAGCAGGGAAAGAACGTGTCGCGGGCGATGCTGAAAGGATTGGAGAAGCGCAAGCACAACCTTGAAGCGAAGCTGGAGAAGGTGGAACACGCCATAAAGTCACGCACGGACGACGTGGTGGATTTCAAGCAGATGGGCATCGACCACATCTTCATAGATGAGAGCCACCAGTTCAAGAATCTGACTTTCAACACGCGCCACGACCGTGTGGCGGGATTGGGAAACAGCGAGGGAAGCCAGAAGGCACTTAACATGCTCTTTGCCATACGCACCATACAGGAGCGCACAGGAAAAGACTTGGGTGCGACCTTCCTCTCCGGCACGACTATCAGCAACTCACTGACTGAATTGTACCTGCTGTTCAAGTACCTGCGCCCGAAGGAGCTGGAACGGCAGGACATAAGGTGTTTCGACGCTTGGGCGGCGATATTTGCCAAGAAGACGACGGATTTTGAATTTAACGTGACGAACAATGTGGTCCAGAAGGAGCGTTTCCGCTACTTCATCAAAGTGCCGGAGCTTGCCGCCTTCTATAATGAAATCACGGACTACCGCACGGCGGAGGATGTGGGCGTTGACCGTCCTGCCAAGAACGAGATACTGCACCATATACCGCCCACGCCGGAACAGGAGGACTTCATACAGAAACTGATGCAGTTCGCCAAGACGGGCGATGCCACCTTGTTGGGCAGGCTGCCGCTTTCGGAAACGGAAGAAAAGGCGAAGATGCTCATCGCCACGGACTATGCCCGGAAAATGGCACTCGACATGCGCATGATAGACCCGAATTACGAAGATCATCCCGACAACAAAGCGAGTCACTGTGCCAAGATGATCGCGGAGTATTATCAAAAATACGACGCCCAGAAAGGCACGCAGTTCGTTTTCTCTGATTTGGGGACATACCAGCCGGGCGACGGGTGGAACGTCTATTCGGAAATCAAGCGCAAACTGACGGAGGACTACGGTATACCGCCAAGCGAGGTGCGCTTCATTCAGGAGTGCAAGACCGACAAGGCGCGGAAGGCGGTGATAGACGCCATGAACGCCGGGACGGTGCGTGTGCTGTTCGGCTCTACCTCTATGCTCGGAACGGGTGTGAACGCCCAGAAACGGTGTGTGGCTATCCATCATCTCGATACGCCGTGGCGACCGTCCGACTTGCAACAGCGTGACGGACGCGGAGTTAGGGCAGGTAATGAGATTGCCAAACATTTCGCCGGGAACAACGTGGATGTAATCATCTACGCGGTGGAGAAGTCACTGGACAGCTACAAGTTCAACCTCCTGCACTGCAAGCAGACTTTCATAAGCCAGCTCAAAAGCGGTGCGATGGGTGCGCGTACCATCGACGAGGGGGCAATGGACGAAAAATCGGGCATGAATTTCTCGGAATACATGGCGTTGCTCTCCGGCAATACCGACCTGTTGGACAAGGCGAAACTGGAAAAGCGGATCGCATCGCTCGAAGGGGAACGCAAGTCGTTCAACAAGGGCAAGCGTGATTCGGAGTTCAAGCTGGAGTCAAAGACCGGCGAGTTGCGCAACAACACGGCTTTCATAGATGCCATGACGGAGGACTGGAACCGCTTCCTGTCGGTGGTGCAGACCGACAAGGAGGGCAACCGCCTTAATATAATAAAGGTGGACGGAGTGGATTCCGCCGATGAGAAGGTCATCGGAAAGCGTTTGCAGGAGATAGCCAAGAATGCCACGACCGGAGGGTTGTACACGCAGGTCGGTGAACTTTACGGTTTTCCGATAAAGGTGGTGAGCGAAAGGATACTCAAAGAGGGATTGGAGTTCACCGACAACCGCTTCGTGGTCGAGGGGAACTACAAGTACACCTACAACAACGGGCATCTGGCGATGGCTGACCCGTTGGCCGCCGCCCGCAACTTCCTCAACGCGATGGAGAGGATACCCTCCATCATCGACCAGTACAAGGCGAAGAACGAGGTGCTGGAGATGGAGATACCGCAGTTACAGGAGATAGCGGGTAAGGTGTGGAAGAAGGAGGACGAGCTGAAGCAGTTGAAGTCCGAACTTGCCGCCCTTGACCGAAAAATTCAGCTGGAGCTTGCGCCACCCACGCCCGAAGTCGCAGAAAAGGAGAATGAAGGGCAACAGCTCAAGCCGGAAGCGGAAGATGTGAGGAACAGGCAGGCGCAATATCCCGAAAATGCACCGCCGCAGATACGCAGTCCGGCGGATAGTATCGTTGCCAACCATGTCATAATCGGGCGTCCGGGACTGTATGCCAAGGAGGAAACCCGGTCCAAAGGATTGAAAATATAACCTAAGGAATTTTATCTGAAGTATTAATAAGGGCTATCCCAAAAGGTCTAAAAGTAAATTTTATCCTTTCTGCAAGTATCTATAGGATGGCAACTGCATTTTTTTCTTTTTGGGCAGCCCTTATTAAAATTTATTCTTATTTTAGGTTATATACATTCATGTCCATTTATGTAAAAAATTCCTGCTGACCTTGTTTATGTCTTGTCAGTCACCATTTGCAAAACCATATTTGACCCTCAAAGAGGCTGAATTTGATAAGTAACTTGCTACATACTCATAATAAGGAGCTAAATAGAACACGAATGGGAAATACACAAATGCTAAACTAAAGAAGATATTGGCCAAAATAAACGCTATACCGAGAGAGAAACTTGATTTTTCAACTTCCTAAAACGGTGTTGTTCAAACATTTCTACTTATTTGTACTTGCCAGTTGAACCTACGCTTCCCTAATAAAATGTCTATGGTAAAAAGTTAAAAAATCCTCCCACTTTTGTTAGATATATTTTTTTGTGTAATTTTGTAATCGTTATGCGGCAGTAATAATATACATATTAATACGAGTTAGTAATCCTGTAGTTCTCATATGCTACGAGGAGGTATTAAAAGGTGCGTTTCGACAATGCATCTACTGTAGTATATTATTGCTTAATCCAAATGAATATTATAAATTTAGGAATTCTTGCTCACATTGATGCAGGAAAAACTTCCGTAACCGAGAATCTGCTGTTTGCCAGTGGAGCAACGGAAAAGTGCGGCCGTGTGGATAATGGTGACACCATAACGGACTCTATGGATATAGAGAAACGTAGAGGAATTACTGTCCGGGCTTCTACGACATCTATTATCTGGAATGGAGTGAAATGCAATATCATTGACACTCCGGGACACATGGATTTTATTGCGGAAGTGGAGCGGACATTCAAAATGCTTGATGGAGCAGTCCTCATCTTATCCGCAAAGGAAGGCATACAAGCGCAGACAAAGTTGCTGTTCAGTACTTTACAAAAGCTGCAAATCCCGACAATTATATTTATCAATAAGATTGACCGTGCCGGTGTGAATTTGGAGCGTTTGTATATGGATATAAAAACAAATCTGTCGCAAGATGTCCTGTTTATGCAAACTGTTGTCGATGGATCGGTTTATCCGGTTTGCTCCCAAACATATATAAAGGAAGAATACAAAGAATTTGTATGCAACCATGACGACGATATATTAGAACGATATTTGGCGGATAGCGAAATTTCACCGGCTGATTATTGGAATACGATAATCGCTCTTGTGGCAAAAGCCAAAGTCTATCCGGTGCTACATGGATCAGCAATGTTCAATATCGGTATCAATGAGTTGTTGGACGCCATTTCTTCTTTTATACTTCCTCCGGCATCAGTCTCAAACAGACTTTCAGCTTATCTCTATAAGATAGAGCATGACCCCAAAGGGCATAAAAGAAGTTTTCTTAAAATAATTGACGGAAGTCTGAGACTTCGAGACGTTGTAAGAATCAACGATTCGGAAAAATTCATCAAGATTAAAAATCTAAAGACTATTTATCAGGGCAGAGAGATAAATGTTGATGAAGTGGGTGCCAATGATATCGCGATTGTAGAAGATATAGAAGATTTTCGAATCGGAGATTATTTAGGTGCTAAACCTTGTTTGATTCAAGGATTATCTCATCAGCATCCCGCTCTCAAATCCTCCGTCCGGCCAAATAAGCCCGAAGAGAGAAGCAAGGTGATATCCGCTCTGAATACATTGTGGATTGAAGACCCGTCTTTGTCCTTTTCCATAAACTCATATAGTGATGAATTGGAAATCTCGTTATATGGTTTGACCCAAAAGGAAATCATACAGACATTGCTGGAAGAACGATTTTCCGTAAAGGTCCATTTTGATGAGATCAAGACTATCTACAAAGAACGACCTATAAAAAAGGTCAATAAGATTATTCAGATCGAAGTACCACCCAACCCTTACTGGGCCACAATAGGGCTGACTCTTGAACCCTTACCGTTAGGGGCAGGGTTGCAAATCGAAAGTGACATCTCCTATGGTTATCTGAACCATTCTTTTCAAAATGCCGTTTTTGAAGGGATTCGTATGTCTTGCCAATCTGGTTTACATGGATGGGAAGTGACAGATCTGAAAGTAACTTTTACTCAAGCCGAGTATTATAGCCCGGTAAGTACACCTGCTGATTTCAGACAGCTGACCCCTTATGTCTTCAGGCTGGCTTTGCAACAGTCAGGTGTGGACATTCTCGAACCGATGCTCTGTTTTGAGTTGCAGATACCCCAAGTAGCGAGTTCCAAAGCTATTACAGATTTGCAAAAACTGATGTCTGAGATTGAAGACATCAGTTGTAATAATGAGTGGTGTCATATTAAAGGGAAAGTTCCATTAAATACAAGTAAAGACTATGCCTCAGAAGTAAGTTCGTACACTAAGGGCTTAGGCATTTTTATGGTTAAGCCATGTGGGTATCAAATAACAAAAGACGGTTATTCTGATAATATCCGCATGAACGAAAAAGATAAACTTTTATTCATGTTCCAAAAATCAATGTCATTAAAATAATGGAGCGGTCAGGAAATTTCTATAAGGCAATACGGTTGGGATATATACTTATCTCCATTCTTATCGGATGTATGGCATATAATAGCCTCTATGAATGGCAGGAGATAGAAGCATTAGAACTTGGCAATAAAAAAATAGACGAGCTCCGAAAAGAAATAAACAATATCAATATTCAAATGATAAAATTTTCTCTATTGGGTGAAACAATACTGGAATGGAACGATAAAGATATCGAGCATTACCATGCACGGCGTATGGCAATGGACAGTATGCTCTGCCGTTTCAAGGCCACCTATCCAGCAGAGCGCATCGATAGTGTGCGCAGTCTTTTAGAGGATAAGGAACGACAGATGTTCCAGATAGTCCGGTTAATGGATGAACAACAATCTATTAACAAGAAGATAGCCAATCAAATTCCGGTTATTGTACAGAAAAGTGTGCAGGAACAGTCCAAAAAGCCAAAACGAAAAGGTTTCTTAGGCATATTCGGCAAAAAAAAGGAAGTAACTCCAGCAGTATCAACCACTATCCTTCATTCGGTCAATAGAAACGTAATCAGCGAACAGAAAGTGCAGGATCGCCAATTGTCGGAACAAGCCGACAGCCTTGCAGCTCGTAATGCAGAACTTAACAGACAACTGCAAGAATTGATTTGCCAAATAGAAGAAAAGGTACAAACCGAACTGCAAAGCCGGGAAAACGAAATAGTTGCCATGCGTGAAAAGTCATTTATGCAAGTAGGCGGTTTAATGGGATTCGTTCTTCTATTGTTGTTAATTTCCTACATCATCATACATCGTGATGCAAAAAGCATTAAACAATACAAGCACAAGACAACTGATTTGATAAGGCAACTGGAACAATCCGTACAACGGAACGAGGCACTGATAACGTCAAGGAAGAAGGCGGTACATACTATCACCCATGAACTGCGCACACCGCTGACAGCAATAACAGGCTATGCCGGACTGATACGGAAAGAACAGTGTGAGGATAAGTCCGGGCAGTATATCCAAAACATACTGCAATCCTCCGACCGTATGCGGGATATGCTTAACACTTTGCTTGACTTCTTCCGCCTGGACAACGGCAAGGAACAGCCCCGTCTGTCACCCTGCCGGATTTCAGCAATCACGCACACACTTGAAACGGAGTTCATGCCTGTTGCCGTGAACAAAGGGCTGTCCTTGTCCGTGAAGACTGGACACGATGCCATTGTATTGACCGACAAAGAGCGAATAATACAAATCGGGAATAACCTGCTGTCAAACGCTGTCAAGTTCACAGAAGAAGGCGGTGTTTCTTTGATTACTGAATATGATAATGGAGTTCTGACACTGGTCGTTGAAGATACAGGTACAGGCATGACAGAAGAGGAACAGAAACAAGCGTTCGGTGCGTTTGAACGTCTATCAAATGCCGCCGCTAATATCGCACAAGAGGGACTTCCCTATTTCTCTGTCGCATTTCTGTTCTTCGCTCTCAATTTGGTATGTGTGGGGTACTATCAAAGCCTTGGATGTTTCAAGACCGCCATCTTGCTCATGCTATTGCGAGGTCTTGTTTTCGTAGTTCCGGCTTTTCTTGTGTTACCGCGTGTCATCGGCGTTCCGGGACTTTGGCTGTCAGTTCCCCTATCGGAAATAATGACACAAATCCTTATTTTAGTTTATTATCTGCTAAACAGAAACAACAAAAACATATCGAACTTATGAAAAAGTATTTCTTGAGTACGTTGATACTCTGTTCAACATCATTTACTGCCTGTCACCAAACGGAACCGGAGCAGGAAGAAGTCAATTATTCGGTCATGACCGTAGGAAAAGGAGAAGTGACGCTGACCGAATCTTATTCCGCATCCGTACAGGGAAGGCAGGACATTGAAATCTATCCGCAGGTGTCCGGGACGATACAACAGGTATGCGTGAAAGAAGGGCAAGAGGTACGTCGGGGTGAACGGTTGTTTATTATAGACCAAGTTCCTTACCAAGCAGCCCTGCGGACAGCTATTGCCAATGTCCATTCTGCCGAAGCACAGGTACAGACCGCCCGGCTGACCTACGAAAGCAAGCAGGCACTTCATCGTGAAAAGGTCATTTCGGAATATGACCTCTCCACAGCCCGCAATGCGCTTCTCGTGGCCGAAGCCGCGTTGGAACAAGCCAAAGCGCAGGAGGTGAATGCCCACAACGACCTTTCTTATACAGAAGTAAAGAGTCCCGCAAACGGAGTAATAGGCACCATCCCTTACCGCGTGGGCACATTGGTCAGTTCCGGTTCGGCACAACCGCTTACTTCCGTATCGGATAATTCGGAGATGTATGTCTATTTCTCCATGTCGGGGCAGCGATTGCAGTCATTGATACGCTGTTACGGCTCCATCAACCGAACCTTGGAAGAGATGCCTGCCGTCCGTCTGCAACTGGGTGATGGAACTATCTATGAAAAGGAAGGGCGTATTGAGAGCATCAGCGGCGTACTTGACCGACAGACCGGAAGTGGCTCCTTGCGTGCCGTATTCCCCAACGCCGAACGGGTGCTGCTGAGCGGAAGCACGGGAAATATACTTATCCCGCAGACCTTGCAGGATGCTATTCCCATTCCGCAAGAAGCCACCTACGAATTGCAGGACAAGCTGTTTGTCTATCGGGTAGTGAATGGCAAGGCGGTGGCTACCCGTATTGAAGTCAATCCGGTGCATGACGGCATCCGCTATACCGTCACTTCCGGATTGGATGTTGGCGATGTGATTGTGACTACAGGCGTAGGCTTGCTCAATAACGGCGATGCCGTAACCTTAAAACCGTAATAAGAGGAGGAAGAAGTTATGAATTTACGATTCTTTATAGACCGCCCGGTCTTTTCCATCGTTATTTCCGTAATTATTGTTTTGTTGGGCATCATATCCCTGACGGGGCTGCCTGTGGAGCAATATCCAGACATTGCGCCGCCCACGGTGCAAGTAACGACTTCTTATCCCGGTGCCAATGCCGAAACGGTGCAGAAGTCGGTCATTGTCCCGTTGGAGGAAGCCATCAACGGTGTGGAGAACATGAGCTACATCCATTCGGAAGCCTCCAATACGGGAGATGTTACAGTGAATGTCTATTTCCGTCAGGGAACTGATGCCGACATGGCGGCAGTCAATGTGCAAAACCGCGTATCGAAGGCACAGGGATTGCTTCCTGCCGAAGTAACCAAAATCGGGGTGCAGACGCAGAAACAACAGAAGTCGCTATTGAAGGTGGTCGCCCTCTACAGCCCGGACGATTCATACGATATGCAGTTTATCAACAACTACATGAAGATAAATGTGGAGCCGCGCGTCAAGCGTATTGCCGGTGTGGGTGAGTTCAATGTATTGGCATCCAACTATTCCATGCGCATTTGGCTGAAACCGGACGTGATGGCGCAGTACAAACTGATACCGTCAGACGTGACCAATGCCCTCGAAAAGCAGAATTTGGAATCGGCTACGGGTGCTTTCGGCGAGAACCACGAGAATGCCTACGAATATACCATCAAATATAGGGGACGCTTCTCCACGCCCGAAGAGTTTGGTGATATTGTTATCCGTTCGCTTTCCAACGGAGAAATCTTGCGTCTGAAAGATATTGCCCGCATCGAGTTGGGTGATGAAGCCTATACCTATCGTGCCATGACGGACGGTCATGCGGGATGTATCACCGAGGCTTACCAGAGTGCCGGTTCCAATGCTACGGAGGTGGTACAGGAGATTGATGCGCTGATAGATGAAATATCCGAAGACTTGCCTGAAGGATTGAAGTTTGCCAGCTTGTTGAGCGTGAACGACTTTCTCTTTGCCTCCATCGAGAATGTGCTTTGGACGCTGATAGAGGCTATCATTCTCGTTGTACTGGTGGTTTATGTGTTTTTGCAGGACATCCGTTCGACACTGATTCCCACCATATCCATTATCGTCTCTTTGGTCGGCACGTTCGCTTTCATGGCGGTGGCGGGCTTTTCCATCAACTTGCTGACGCTGTTCGCACTGGTGCTTGCCATCGGTACGGTGGTGGACAATGCCATTGTGGTAGTCGAGGCAGTACAGGCGAAGTTCGATGCCGGTTACTACTCATCGTATATGGCGACGAACGAAGCCATGTCGGGCATTACGGCTGCCATCGTTACCTCTACGCTGGTGTTCATGGCGGTATTCATCCCGGTTTCCATGATGGGCGGCACGTCCGGCGTATTCTATACGCAGTTCGGCATCACGATGGCGGTGGCGGTCGGACTGTCGGCAGTCAATGCCTTGACACTTTCACCGACTCTGTGTGCCTTACTGCTTGAACCTTATATAGATGCGGACGGCAAAGAGAAAAGCGGTTTTTCGGCACGCTTCCGCAAGGCGTTCAATGCGGCTTTCGAGGTCTTGGTGAAGCGGTACGTTCGGGGTGTCATCTACTTCTGCCGCCATCGGGTGGTGACATGGGGACTGCTGGTGGCTACGGTGGCGCTGGTGGTGGTGCTGATGCGCACTACCAAGACCGGACTTGTGCCCGATGAAGATACGGGTACGGTCATGGTGAGCGTCAATACCAAGCCGGGCACTTCGCTCTTCCGCACCACCCAAGTATTGGCGCAGTTGGAAAAGGAAATCCAACAAATGCCGCAGGTGAAGCATTATGCCACCGTCAGCGGATATTCGCTCAGCGGTTCGGGAGCCAGTGCGGGACTGATTATCATCTCCCTGCGCGACTGGTCGGAACGTGACGGCAAGGAAGATGATGTAAACTCTATCATCGGACGCATCAACACCCTTTCACAGAAAATACCGGATGCGCAGTTATTTGCCGCCGCCCCGCCCATGATTAACGGCTACGGCATGGTGAACGGTTTTGAACTGCACGTGCAGGACAAGACGGGCAAACCTGTCAGTGAGTTGGACGATGCCACCAAGGGATTCATTGCCTCCCTGAGCCAATGCCCGGAAATCGGGACTGCCTATACCGCTTTTTCAGCAGACTATCCGCAATATACGCTGGACATTGATGCCGCCCGTTGCGAACGTTCGGGGCTTTCTCCGGCAGAGGTGCTTTCCACGGTGTCCGGTTACTATGGCGGGCAGTATGTCTCCAATTTTAACCGTTTCTCCAAGCTCTACCGTGTCATGATACAGGCGGAGCCGGACACACGGGTCACACCGGAATCGCTGAACCACCTCTATGTGCGTACCGGCAACGGTGAAATGGCTCCCATCAGCCAGTTTGCCCGGCTTACCAAGACCTACGGGCCACAGTCGCTCAACCGCTTCAACCTCTATGGCTCCATTGCGGTCAACGGTTCGGCTGCCGACGGCTATTCTTCCGGCGACGCCATCCGTGCCATCGGCGAAGCGGCGTCCACGGCATTGCCCAAAGGCTATACCTACGAGTTTGGCGGCATCACCCGCGAGGAAAGTCAGTCGAGCAGCAACACGGTGATTATCTTCGCCATTTGCTTTGTGCTGGTCTATCTCATCCTGAGCGCACTTTATGAAAGTTTCCTCATCCCGTTTGCCGTGGTGCTCGCCCTTCCTTTCGGCTTGCTGGGCAGTTTCCTGTTTGCCAAGCTGATGGGATTGGAGAATAACATCTATATGCAGACCGGTTTGATTATGCTCATCGGATTGCTGGCAAAGACCGCCATCCTGATAACGGAATATGCCGTCAAACGCCGACAGGCGGGCATGTCGCTGATACAAGCTGCCGTTGGAGCCGCCAAGGTGCGATTGCGCCCCATCCTAATGACAGCCCTTACAATGGTGTTCGGACTGCTACCGCTGATGGTATCAACGGGAGTAGGAGCCAACGGTAACCGCACGTTGGGTTCCGGTGCGGTGGGTGGTATGCTGGTCGGTACACTTGCCTTGCTATTTGTGGTTCCGGCACTGTTCATTGCTTTCCAGTGGTTGCAAGAGAAGGTACGTCCCATGCAGGCTGTTTCCTCCGGCGAATGGTCGATACAAGGTGAAATGGAAGATTTGAAGAAACATAAAAAGGAAAAGGAATCATGAGAAATATATTACTGACAACAGTTACCGCACTGCTGCTTGCCTCGTGCGGAGTCTATAAACCTTACTCCCGTCCGGAGGAAGTGAAAACCGATGGGCTGTATGGCACCGACATACAAGCGGAAGACACAGCCTCCATCGCCTCCTTGCATTGGAGCGAACTGTTCACCGACACACGCTTGCAATCCCTCATCCGGCGAGGACTGGAGAATAACAACGACCTTAACGTCGCACGTCTGAAAGTGGTGGAGGCAGAAGCCACGCTGATGTCTTCGCGCCTTGCCTACCTGCCCTCAGTGTCGCTTGCCCCGCAAGGTACGTTGAGTAGCTTCGATGGTAGCAAGACGACCAAGACCTACACCCTTGCTGCTTCCGCCGAGTGGGAGCTGGACTTGTTCGGCAAGCTGACCAATGCCAAACGTGGTGCCCGTGCCGCCTTAGAGCAGAGCCGCGCTTACCGGCAGGCAGTGCAGACACAACTCATCGCCACAATTGCCAACAGTTATTACAACTTGCTGATGTTGGATGTACAACTCGACATCAACCGCTGCACCGCCGAGAGTTGGAGCGAGTCGTTGCGCACGTTGGAACTGCAAAAGCAGTTCGGCAACACCACCGAAGCTGCCGTGCAGCAGGCACGTGCCAACCTGCTTACCGTGGAAACGAATGTGCTTACTCTGGAACAGCAAGTCAAGAAACAGGAAAATGCCATCTCCTTGCTCTTAGGCGATGTGCCTTCCCATATCGAACGCGGTACGTTGACAGAACAGCAATTTCCCGATACACTCTCCGTAGGTGTACCCCTGCAGTTGCTTGCCCGCCGTCCCGACATCCGTCAGGCAGAAGCATCGCTGGCACAGGCGTTCTATGCCACCGGTGCCGCCCGCTCCGCCTTTTATCCCAGCATTACGCTGGGCGGGTCTGCAGGTTGGACAAACAGTACCGGTGCCGCCATTATCAATCCCGGACGCTGGCTACTGAGTGCAGTCGGCTCATTGACACACCCCCTCTTCAACCGTGGGCGTAACATCGCCAACCTGCGCATCGCCAAGGCACAGCAACAGGAAGCGTTACTCTCTTTCCAGCAAAGTCTGCTGAAAGCGGGTAGCGAGGTGAACGATGCTCTTGCACAATGGCAGACAGCCGACCGCCGTTTGCAACTTGATGGCAAGCAGATAGCCGCTCTGCGCCGCACCGTGGAAAGTACCCGCCAGCTGATGGAACACAGCAGTAGCACCACCTATTTGGAAGTGCTTACCGCTCAGCAATCCCTGCTCTCCGCTGAACTGACGGAAGCAAACGATCATTTCGACAAAATACAGGGGATGATAAATCTGTATCATGCGTTGGGAGGTGGAAGCTGGTGAAAGACAAAGTGGCACTTCGAGGCGCACAAGGTGCCACTTTGTGGTGGTCGAAGTGGCACTTCGGAAAATCAAGAGTGGAGGTTAGTTCAGGCAACAGCAAAACGGATGCTTGCAAAGGCATCCGAGTGAGACAATAAACATTATTCATCAACCAATTAAAAACGTAAGACTATGCCTTTTGGGGAAAAAGCGTTTCAGAAGCAACAGGGCGTTTACTATCCCCAAGCCGTAGTGCAGGGCAAGCCCGTGGAAACGGAGACCATAGCAAAGGATTTGACGAAAATCTTCACAGTAAGTAACAGTGACGTGCAAGCCGTGTTGGGCGACATCGCAGGCGTGATGCACACGCGCATGGCGCAGGGCAAGAGCGTCCACATCAAGGGGCTGGGCTATTTCCGCTACACGCTCGACACGAAGGGCGTGAAGGATTTGGCGGACTTCGACAAGCAGGTGCAGGCGGTGCGCGTGCAGTTCACACCCGAACGGGAGCGGCTGTCGAACAAGACCTACACCCGTGCCCTTGTGGACAGCGATGATTTGGAATGGATTGAACTTTCTGCCGATGCGAAGGACGATGACCCGGCGCAGGGTGGCGGAAGCACAGACGGTTCCGGTAATGGCGAAGATGGTGACAATCCTTTGGGATAATGTCATTGCTGACAAAGATTGCTATAATGTATGCAGCCTGTGGTTTTAGATGGACTACGGGCTGCATGATTAAAAAGGAATAATCAAATGAGAAGTACCATAGGAACAAAATTTCTCCGCACGCTGATTGCCGCAGGTTATTTATTGATGTGCCTGCTGGCAGTCGGCATCATGTACCTGTGGTTTTATGAATGGAAAGAGATTGAAGCATTGGAAACGGAGAACCGACGTATAAATGCTTTTCGTCAGGAAGTGCATCTTGTTTATGGGGAAATGACGGGGCTTTCCCTTTTGGGCGAAAGTGTGTTGGAGTGGGAAGACGAGGATTTGGAGCATTACCATATCCGGCGCATGGCGGTGGATAGTCTGCTGTGCCGTTTCAAAACCGTTTATCCGGCAGAGCGGATAGACAGTGTGCGTCATTTGTTAGAAAGCAAGGAAAATTTGCTTTGTAGCATTGTGGAAGTATTGAATAAACAGGAAAATTTGAATCGGGAAATTGCTAAGCGTGTACCCTTCATTGCGGCAAAAAGCACACAGGAACAGCCTAAGAAAACGAAGCGCAAAGGTTTCTTAGGCTTGTTCGGCAAGAAAGAAAAGTCGAAACCGACCGCCACAACCTCCATGCTCCATGCACTGAACCGCAAGGAGATTACACAACAACAGGCGCAAAGCCGCCGCTTGTCGGAACATGCCGACAGCCTCGCCATGCGCAACAGCGAATTGAATCGACAACTGCAATCGCTTATCGGGCAGATGGACAGGAAAGTAGAACGTGACCTGCAAAAGCGTGAGGCAGAGATAACCGCCATGCGTGAACGCTCGTTCTTTCAAATCGGAGGGCTGACAGGATTTCTTTTTCTTCTTTTGGTTGTGTCATACATCATCATCCACAGGGACATACGCCGCATAAAGCGGTATAAGGCAAAGACCGTTAATCTGATAAGGCAACTCCATGAATCGGATATGAGAAACAGGGAACTGATTTCCTCACGCAAGAGAGCCATGCACACCATTACTCATGAACTGCGTACACCGCTGACCGCCATACACGGCTATGCGGAACTGATAGCCAACGGAGAAAATGCAACGCAGACGGAACGCTATTCGGGCAATATCCGGCAGGCATCGCAACGAATGATTGCCATGTTGAACACGCTGCTTGACTTCTTTCGGTTGGATAGTGGAAAGGAGAGTGCGAATACTTCCCCGTTCCGTTTGCAGGGCATGGCAGACGCTTTATCGGCGGAATTTGCTCCATTGGCAGAGACAAAGGACTTGTGTTTGACGGTGGAATGCAATACCGATGTTATCCTCATGGGCGACAAGGAGCGCATTATGCAGGTTTCCGCAAACCTGTTATCCAATGCCATCAAGTTCACGCAAGCCGGAAGCGTATCGCTCCGCATGGACTACAACGGCAATAACCTTTCCATTGTGGTGGAAGATACAGGCAGCGGTATGAGCGAAGAAGAACAGCAACGGGTGTTCGGAGCATTTGAACGGCTCTCCAACGCCGCCACGCAGGACGGTTTCGGATTAGGATTATCCATCGTGAAACGCATCGTGGATATGTTAGGCGGTACTGTCCGATTGGAAAGCAAGAAAGGTCGGGGCAGTCGTTTCACGATAGAAATACCCATGCAAACCGCTGATATTGCTGTCATCGAAAAGAAAGAAGTGCAAGAACAATATCCTTATTCTGAACGTGCCTATTCGGTCATTATGTTGGATGACAACGACATTCTTCTTTCGATGGCAATGGATATGTATGCCCATTACGGTATCCGTTGTGATGTGTGCACTAATACAAGCGACCTCATGGAAGCCATGCGGACAAAGGACTACGACCTGCTGATTACAGACTTGAAGATGCCGGAAATAAATGGCTTTGAGGTATTGGAACTGCTGCGCTCGTCCCACGTCGGCAACTCGAAGACCATCCCTGTGATTGTCGCCACTGCTTCGGGAAGCTGCACCGAAGAAGAACTGCTGGCTCATGGCTTTTCCGCCTGCCTGTTCAAGCCGTTCGGCCTGTCGGAACTGCTGGCGGTGTCGGGCAAATGCCTTTCAGTATCTTCTGTCAAAAATAACAAAGAGAAACAACCTGACCTTTCTTCTTTATTGGCGTATGGTGACAAGGTGACTATGCTTGACAAACTGAAAACCGAAACGGAAAAGGACATGCAAGCCATTAGCGATGCCGGAGAGCGGTGTGACCGCAAAGAATTGGATATGCAGGTACACCGTTTACGCAGTTCGTGGGCAGTAATCCGTGCGGACAAACCACTATGGGAACTGCACAGACTTCTGCATTCAGACACGGAATGTTCCGATAACGAGATTCAACACACCGTGAATGCAGTATTGGCAATGGGTGACAAGATTGTGGAACAGGCTAAAAAACGAAAGGAAGACGGATTATGAAGGTAATTGTAGTAGAGGACAATCCCGTTTATAACGATTATGTCTGCAACTTCTTGAAGAAAGGCGGCTTCGACACCATGCAGGCGTATCGGCTTTCTACCGCCAAGAAATTGCTGGCAAAGGCAGAGGAAGATAATACTGTGCTTGCCGACTTGCGTCTACCTGATGGTGAGGGTGTCGACCTGTTGCGTTGGATGCGCAAGGAAGGGAAGCCGCAGCCGTTCATCATCATGACCGATTACGCCGAGGTGCATACGGCAGTGGAAAGTATGAAACTCGGCTCCGCCGACTATATTCCCAAGCAATTGGTAGAGGACAGGCTTGTTCCTCTCATCCGCTCCATACACAAAGCACAGGAACAGAAAAGGAACAAACAAGTCCCGATATTTGTCCGGCAAGGTACGGCATATCAAGGAATCAAGCGGCGTGTCCGGTTGGTTGCACCCACCCGTATGAGTGTATTGATATTAGGTGAGAACGGTACGGGCAAAGAACATATTGCCCAACACATCCACGCACAGAGCAAACGTGCGGATAAGCCTTTCGTGGCGGTGGACTGTGGTTCGTTGTCCCCGACATTGGCACTGTCCGCATTCTTCGGACACATCAAAGGTGCATTCACAGGAGCAGATTCTACCCATGTTGGGTATTTTCAAGAAGCCAATGGCGGTACATTGTTTCTTGATGAAGTGGCCAACCTGCCGATGGAAATGCAGCGGATGTTGCTCCGTGCCATACAGGAGAGGCGGTATCGCCCGGTCGGAGACAAGGCAGACCGGAATTTCAATGTCCGCATCATCGCTGCTACCAATGAAGATTTGGAGGTATCGGTGAATGAAAAGCGTTTTCGGCAGGATCTTCTGTACCGCCTGCACGACTTCGGGATAACCGTTCCTCCGTTGCGTGACTGTCAAGAAGACATTATGCCGCTGGCAGAGTTCTTCCGTGATATGGCAAACAGAGAGCTGGAGTGTAGCGTGAGCGGGTTCAGTTCCGAAGCACGTAAAGCGTTGCTGACACACGCATGGCCGGGCAACGTGCG
>NZ_JACOOJ010000025.1 GCF_014287585.1 Parabacteroides hominis
CGGGATGATTGGGAGCTATCTTTTCCGATAAACTAACCGGAAAAAGTACATTTTGGTTGGATGTTAACTCTTTAAATACTATCTTAGCCATTGCTATAATGTTTGTTTTTTTGCAACGGTAAGATACTACTTTTTACCGAAATAAACAATAGCAAAAGGGGCTGTCACACTTTTTGGACAGCCCCTTTTATTGATAGATATTTATTCCAGGCACTTATGCTTTTATGTGGCCAGCTGTCCCCAGGTTATTCATAATCTGGCAGATTTGAAACATAAATAATGATTTATGGGTGAGCAAACAGACAAGGCAGCGTCTTGTGCCGCAGGTTCTCTTTTGCCGTCTGCTTCAGCAGACGGATAGCTGATTGTTCCGGCTTTGCCGGTTCCTCTGTGGGTTTTTAACCCCTTTAAATACAATAGATGAAAGGGACTGAAGTCCACAGAGGAAGAGGCTTAGCCTCTAATCTTTTAAACCGTCTGCTGAAGCAGACGGCAAAAGAGAGGCGGATGGTGCTTTGGGGATGCCGATACTGATAGCTATACTTATATAACAGGCGGTATCGGCAATCCTAAGAGAAAGCGCAGCTTTTTAAGAAAGGCCTAAGCGGACGGGCGTCAAGCGGAGGGCGAAGACGAAGCGGCAGGAGCCTGCGCTGTCTGAGCGAAGCGAGTTTCGCAGGCGACAGCGGAGTCTTTGACCGGAGTAGACCGGACGGTTAAGCCTTGATCTTTTGGTTACTTTTGAACCAAGCCAAAGTAACAGATAAATGTTCGAATCTTCTTAGATTATCCTCTAAATACCCTCTGTTTATTTTATTTAATTAGGGTTCACACTGTCCGGAAGACTCTATAGATCAGCATGTTGCTGTGAACCCTGTGAATGCAAGATAAAAAAAGGCGGGATCGATCGATAGGATTGGATGATCGTAAACCGGTTTCACAGCCTTCACAGCCTTCACAACAAATCGCTGGCCATTAGCCTTTTACCGCTGTGAACCCTGTTTTCTGTTTTTGTCATATAAGGGCTTGGCTTGGCTCTTGTCCCATAAAATATAGGTTATAGGCTAAAAAATACAGCCTTTAGCCTATCCGGGAAAAGCCTATAGGGTAGCAGGAAAAAGGCAGGCATCTATCCGGCAACCGATGCCTGTCTTTTCAGGAAGCGACAGGCATCTATAGGAACAACTTCACATACGAGGTTTGAGTCTGATAGACGCAGATTAAAATAAATAAACAGGATTTCTTGACGCGGATTTAGCGGATAACGCGAATTAAACACCTGATACATATTTCTTATCCGCGTTATTCGCGAAATCCGCGTCAAAATTATATTTGCGTCTATCAGACTCATATCTTGGCAGATTTGAACCAGAAATGATGATTTACCGGTGTATAATATGGATGGCGTGCCGTAGGCTCTCTTTTGCCGTCTGCTTCAGCAGACGGATAGATGATTGTTCCGGCTTTGCTGGTTCCTATGTGGTTTTTAACCCCTTTAAATATAATCCATAAAGGGGCTAAAGCCCACAAGGGAAGAGGCTTAGCCTCCAGGCCTTTTAAACCGTCTGCTGAAGCAGACGGCAAAAGAGAGCCTGCGGCATAAGGCGCAGCTTTGTCTGTTAGCTCACTGATAAATCATTATTTGTGGTTCAAATCTTCTTTCTAATGAGATAATTTATTTAGCTCAACAGTGATTGGGGTGATGCAGTCACTTACTCAACGGAGGTTAAATGTGAACCAAGCGGCACTAAAAGACCAAGATTACTCCTTCATTTTCCGATAATAACGTGGAGTGTAACCGGGTAGCAATTCCGGATGGAACACCCAGATCAAGTCTTTCAGCAGGTAATCGGGATGCAAAGGAAATTCCTCATAATAAGGGACAAGTCCTGTATTACAAGAGTAAATCCGACGGTTCTTAAAGGCGTCGAAGTTTTCATACGGCGTGTATTCGGCACGCAGGTCGCCATAGGTCATATCTTCGGACTGATTATACTTAACCAGCCACATATCGGCATGGATAGCCCGGTCGAGTACCGCCTCGAAAGCCAAGGGCGTACTTCCGGCTCCGGGAAGATCCCTAAAAACATAATCGGCTCCGGCATCGGCATACATATTGGCGATATAGCTATCTCCCGCCGGCATAAACCAGGAAGAGCCGAACTTCTTTTCGGAGATAACGGTAGGGCGGGGCGTATCGGCCGTGATCAGCTTTTTCAGGTCGAGATAGCTTTTCTCTGTCTCCCGGAAGATCGAGTCGGCCACCTTTTCCTTGCCAAACAGCATCCCGTAGAAACGAATCCATTCGGTACGGCCCAAAGGCAGCGACTCCATATAATCGGCTCCTTCGAGGATGGGGATTCCCAGTTTCTCGACCGGCCCGTAGCCGCTATTCTGGAAAGGGGAAACGATCACAAGCTCGGCGCCTTTGTCGATCATCATCTCCACATTAGGGGCGGTCGCCTCTCCCATGTCGGCAATCCGTCCGGCTTTCAACCCTTCCTGGATAGCTGGGGTGTCCATATAGCGAGGTTCGCAAACGCCTATGATCCGCCCTGTCTCGCCTAACTGGTCGATAATAGCCGCATGCACGGATGTATAGACCACGATATTCTGCGCCGGGACCTGCACGATCGTCCCTTTCGGAAGGTTTCCGGGAACAGGCCGGTCACGGTCTACCAAAAGATACCGTTGCAACAGGCGCGTGCTGTCCCACGGATCGCGCACTTCAACAGAGGTGTAATCATTAAAATGATATACGGTAAAACCCTGGGCGTAGCGGATGGTGTCGGAAGAGAGGGAGTCTTCGGGATGGGACTTTTTTGGTTGTGAACAAGCCACAACCAAAAAAGTCAATAATAGACAAGTAATATATCTCATTAAAAAATACTCTTACTTTTGAGTTGTCAAGAAATAAGCTCCCATCGGATTCAAACCGGATAAAGCAACTTGATTGACCAACTTTCCTTCAGCAGAGAAAATAAACATATCACCCGTGCTGGTATAATCAGACGTTCCAATGTAAACATTTCCGGTAACAGGGTCAGAACTCATACAATAAGTGTTCTCCACTTTTGTACCATCAGTAATAAAACTCTTTTCTTCTATCTTTCCTTTTTCAATATCATATACTTTGAAGTCATAACCTGTAACAACCCAATTTTCTTGCTTGGCACTATAAATATATATCTTATCATTACATAAAGTCGAAACGATCTGACTATTGGCCGCAATAACCTCCCGATCACCAGTTGCAACATTCAGGCGTTGTAATTCATTCCCGATGTCTCCCCAGTTTCCTAAAGATAAAACATACAAATTACCTTTATCATCTTTTTGTATCGTTTTCGGGTTGATTGTCACGACAATCTTTTCTACCTCTTCAAATGTATTCATATCGACTACAGACAGTGTAGAGTCTTGCACCAGATTATAACCTCCTGAATTTGCCACATACAATTTTCCATTCAATTCGCAAACCCCCTCCGGATTAGGACCGACTTTCACTTTCTTTACGATCTCCATCGAAGTCGTATCGATACAAGCCAAATGTCCGTCAAACAATGTCACATAAACGTTTCCACCGGCAGCCGTTAACATACGCGGTTGCTGAGGTACATTAGATTCATCTTTGGGGTTGATTGTCTTTAAAGATTTACCAGATAAATCCGTTACTTCGATTGTTGCAGATTTATTTACTGCAATATACATTTTGGATCCATAAATAAGCATGTCATTTGCCGTATCGCCAAGACCACGACCATTCTCGGTTGCAAAAACTTTAGTGGTCAAATCCTTTGTTTCTGGATTATAATAATCCAAAGTAGAATTATTACTGTCCAACTTTCCTGCATTCAAGAAATAAACGCCTGTAGTAGAGCTTTCAGTAGGAATCCCTGGCTTCGGATCATCGTCATTATCACAAGAAATAAACGACATAGTCATTAAAGAACATAACGCAAATAATAAATACTTCTTTTCCATTCTTCTTACTTTATAATTAATCATTTAAAAATAACATGATACTAATATCCGATATGAGCGTCCAGGCATCGGATAATATTTTATAATCTCGTAATTAATATTTCCGACATTCAGAACTTCCCCCTGCAAACGGAGTTTAAAATTACAAAGGCTAAACTCTTTATTGACGGAAATAGTCTGTTCTATATATCTATCTATCCTATTCTCCTTTATATTTTGAGGTAATGAATACCGATCACCTGCACAAGAAAGCAGATAAGAGACATTCAACCATTTATTTTGTATTGATAAAGAAGCCGAACCTGCATGCCTGGGAGTATAAGGAATCTGGTCCCGATAATTCTTTGCAGATTCATTAGTAATATCAATCGCTTTTTGCCAAGTGTAATTACCTTGTAACAGAAAACTAACAAAATCAAAACAAGAGATTTCTGCTGACAAGTTTGCATCAATTCCACTAATCGCCACCTCTCCCATATTCATCATTTTCCATATATAAAGAGTTGGAAGAGCAACAATCTTATCTCTCACACGATTATAATAACCATCTACCGAAAGATTTAAATAAGATAATGCCGAAGAAGGACTATCTCCCCATGTCATCCCGATATTGTATTGTGTCGCTCTTTCCGGCTTCAGATTAGTATTTCCAATTCTCAAATAATACATATCATTAAAAGTTGGCACTCGGAAAATATCCTTAAACGAAGCACGTATCCGTAAATTCTGCTCTGGTAAAACCCGCCATGAAGCACTTACACTTGGTGATAATCGTTTACGGTCAGAAGGTTTATCCCCTGTTTTCACCTTTTCCGCGATAAAAGTATTCAGTATGCTAACTGTAGTCGTCAATCTGTTGTCTTTATATTGCGCTGCCAACACTGACAAAGAGGTATATCGGGTAGGGAAAGGACAAGCCGGCAGATTGTTCTTTAATGTATTCACGGAGAAATCCGTAGTCAAAGAAAATGATAAGTGCTCAATTGGCGTATATAATCCCCCGGCCGAAATATAGTATTCTCGTTGAGTATGGCGATCTTCCTGTTTCCCCTCTGTATAATTGTTATTAAAGTCAACATATTTATTCCAAGAATAATTATATTTCCCCTGCACCTGTAAAGAAAAATTAGATTCAAATTGTTTCTTGTAATATCCCTGCACGAAATAGTTTTTGTCCCATAGCCTTTCTTTTGCATAATCGTTATAAAGAATAACCGACCCCGGCAATCCCCGCTCCGAATCGAAATAATAACCTTTCAGATTCAGTTCGCCTCCTTTTCCTAAATCACTAAACAAATTCAATTCTGTACGCAATGTTTGGATATCACTGTTTATCCTTTTTCCCGACTCCTCCTTCTGTTCATTCTGAATAACAAAAGGGTAACGTCCATCTGCACGCAACCAATCTACCTGACCCGTTGCAACCAAACACTTCCCCAACTTCTGTTCATACCGTAAATAAGGATTTACCAAACCAAACGAACCAGCTTTTACTTGTGCTTTCAGATGACACGAGCGATCAGTGAATACAGGCTGACTTGTCTTTATGTTCAACGCCCCAGCCGAAGCATACATCCGTGCCGTCTGAAAGATATCATCCGCCTGTCCGATTGATAAAGAGATCATATCCACATTATCTAATGAAAAGCGGCTGATATCCACCTGTCCGCTCTGTGCGTCCGTGACCGTCACCCCGTCGTAGCTGACAGCCGTATGCTTGGCGCCGAGGCTGCGGACGGAAACGGTTTTCAAGCCTCCTATGCCTCCGTAATCCTGCACGGTCACGCCGGAGAAACGCTTCACGGCTTCCGAGAGGTCCTGTACGCCGAGCCGTTCGATCCCGGCCTTGTCCATCACCTGGAGCGGCGTGCTCTCGCGGGTTACGGAAGGGCGTACCTTTCCCACTACCTCGACACCCGAAAGCTGGTGATAGGTCGTCGTGTCTACCTGCGCATACAAAGCGGCGAACGGGAACAGCCAGGCGCATAACAAGCCCGGCAATCGTTTTATAGAAATATACTGCATACCGTTTTGATTCATCAATCCCTTTACCCGAAGGATTGTATAATAATGAATAATGGCAGGTTTTCTGGCTTGTTCTCCCTTGAACGGCTGCCTTCCCAACGGATCAGTTGAAAGTTGAAAGTTTAAATGCGAATAACTTTCAACTTTCCACTCTCAACTTTCAACTGATTCGTCAGTGGCAACAAGATTTGCCGGGGTTTCAGAACTTACAGCTACGGGTACAGCTCCGGACTTGCACCGGATTCCCTTTTACTAACCGTCAGCGGAAGCAAAAACGGTTACACCATAATCCGGTCGCAAAGATAGCAAAAAACAGATAGATCCATATTTGTTTATTCCTTTTTATTTAACAATGCAAAACATTTCACCCGTTTTTTACTTGCAAAACGTCACTTCCCGCTTAGATACCTCTTTCTCTACGATTTACAAAATAAGCAATTCCCGTCATTTTGGTTTATTTCCGAACTCAATTGGTTCATTTCAGAAGAGGTTGAAATTAGTTGAATATTTAACTAAGTACAAAAAGAATCAAAAAGTAATATTTCCGGTTTTCGGACATTCATAATTCGTAATATTGCAGCCGAAGAGTTGAATAGGATTAAGGAAAAAAGAGATTGTATGGGAGAAATAAAAGGTTATATATCACAGGTTATCGGCCCGGTCGTGGACATCCATTTCGATAATGGCAAGGAAGAAAAGATAACACTTCCCCGCATCCACGACGCAATGGAGATAACCCGCCCCAATGGGAAAATCCTGATTGTGGAAGTCCAGCAGCATATTGGGGAAAACACGGTCCGCACCGTAGCGATGGATACGACAGACGGGCTGAAGAGAGGAATGGAAGCCGTTTCGCACGGTTCGCCCATCACGATGCCGGTCGGCGACCAGGTAAAAGGGCGTTTGATGAACGTAACGGGGAACCCCATTGACGGAATGACCGAACTCGACAAGAAAGGGGCTCTTCCGATCCATCGTGAACCGCCCAAGTTCGAAGACCTGACCACCAGCCGTGAAGTCTTGTACACCGGCATCAAGGTGATCGACCTGCTCGAACCTTATTCCAAAGGAGGCAAGATCGGCCTGTTCGGGGGAGCCGGCGTAGGAAAGACGGTCCTGATTATGGAGTTGATCAACAACATCGCGAAGAAGAACAACGGATTTTCCGTCTTTGCCGGCGTGGGCGAGCGCACTCGCGAAGGAAACGACCTGCTGCGCGAGATGATCCAGTCCGGAGTCATCCGCTACGGCGAAGCATTCAAGAAAAGCATGGAGGCCGGCCATTGGGATTTGTCCAAGATCGATTACGACGAACTGGCCAAGTCGCAGGCGACACTGGTCTTCGGCCAGATGAACGAACCGCCGGGAGCCCGCTCTTCGGTAGCCCTTTCGGGACTGACGATCGCCGAGTCTTTCCGCGACCTGGCGGCAGAAGGGGAAACGAAAGACATCCTTTTCTTTATCGACAACATCTTCCGGTTCACGCAGGCCGGTTCGGAAGTGTCTGCCCTGCTGGGACGTATGCCGTCCGCCGTCGGTTACCAGCCGACACTGGCAACCGAGATGGGAGCCATGCAGGAACGCATCACTTCCACCAAGAAAGGTTCCATCACTTCCGTCCAGGCAGTTTATGTGCCGGCAGACGACTTGACGGACCCGGCTCCGGCTACGACCTTTACGCACCTGGATGCCACCACGGTATTGAGCCGTAAGATCACCGAACTCGGCATCTATCCGGCTGTCGACCCGCTGGAATCCACTTCGCGCATCCTGGACCCGTTGATCGTAGGCAAAGAACATTACGAAACGGCGCAGCGTGTGAAACAAATCCTTCAACGCAACAAGGAGTTGCAGGATATCATCTCGATCCTCGGCATGGAAGAGCTTTCCGACGAAGACCGCCTGACCGTCAACCGCGCCCGCCGCGTACAGCGTTTCCTTTCACAGCCCTTCGCCGTTGCCGAACAGTTCACCGGCGTGCCGGGCGTCATGGTCCCCATCGAAGACACGATCCGCGGATTCAGGATGATCATGGACGGAGAAACCGATCATATTCCCGAACAGGCCTTCCTGAACGTAGGCACGATCGAGGACGTGATGGAAAAAGCAAAACGATTGGCGGAACAAGCAAACTAAACGGATATGAAACTGGAAATCGTATCACCGGACGGCATACTTTTCGAAGGCGAAGCAGAACGTGTTTCGTTTCCGGGAGCAGCCGGTTCATTTGACATCCTCCCCCATCATGCCCCGCTGATAGCCGCCCTCAGGCAAGGAACCATCCTGTACGAGAACGAAAGGAAAAGAGGCGAACTGGCGATCAAGAGCGGATTCGTAGAGGTAAAAGAAGATTATATATCTGTTTGTATCGAATAAATAAAAGTACACGACATGACTGGGTGGTTAAGTATGAAGCTGATGGGATTGATAACCTTTATCAATGTGGTCATCGGCGTGACGTTAGGCGGTTTGTTATACACGATCTGGCCTGAGCATTATTTCAGATGGTATCCTTCCATCCCGATTTTCTATTGGGTGATGGGAATAGTTATGACCTTCATTCTCGACCGGGTAAAAAAGAAAAACGGCGATATGACCGTCACGGCTTTCATGGTTGTGCGGTTCTGCAAGTTCACGCTCGCCATCGTTTTCCTGTGGCTTTATGCCGCACTGGTCCGGGAAAACCTGAAAGTGTTCGGCTTCACCCTGATGCTTTTTTACTTTATTTACTTAGGGTTGGAAACATATACGGTTTATCTGTTTGAGAAGAAAAGAATGAAAAGAGAGAAAAGGGAAAATGATGAACGATATCAAGAATAACAGATTGATATGGACAGTGTTGCTGATGTGGATCTGCTTCCTGTCCCCCGCCCATGCGGATACCGGAGAGGAAGGCATCGATGTCCAGGATATTGTCTTTTCGCATATTCAGGATGCTTACACCTGGCATATTACCGAATGGAACGGAAAGGAGATCGCCATCTCCCTGCCGGTGCTGGTCAGGAGTGAAGAGCGCGGATGGGACATGTTCCTCTCCCACCATTTACATCACGGCCAGGCGCACCACGGCTATTACATCGCACCCGAAGGCGAACACGCCGGCAAGGTGGTGGAAAAGAACAGCCGCGGAGAAGAGGTGCGCCCGGTCGACTTGTCGCTGACCAAGAATGTTTGCGGCCTGTTCCTGAGCTGCGGCATCCTGCTGTTCGTGGTTCTCCGGACCGCCCGTTGGTACAAGAAACATCCGGACCAGGTTCCGAGCGGGTTTACCGGCCTGATGGAAATGATTATTTCCTATCTACAGGAGGGCGTCATCAAAGATTCGATCGGGAAAGAAAAATACAAGCCGTTCTCCTCTTATCTGCTGACGGTCTTCTTCTTTATCCTGATCAACAACCTGATCGGGATCATCCCGGTCTTTCCGGGTGGAGCCAACATCACCGGCAACATTGCGGTTACGGCTGTCCTGGCGGGATGCACGTTCATTGCCGTCAATCTGTTTGCGACAAAGGAATACTGGAAAGAGATATTCTGGCCCAAAGCGCCGATCTATCTGAAGCTGCCGTTGCCAATCATGCCCTTCGTGGAGTTTTTCGGCGTCTTCACCAAGCCGTTCGCCCTGATGATCCGTCTGTTTGCCAACATCATGGCGGGACACACGATCATCCTCGCGCTCACCTGCCTGATCTTTATCACGGTATCGATGGGGTTGCTGGTGAATTTCGGAATGACGATCGTTTCGGTGTTGTTCTGCGCGTTCATGAACTGCGTGGAACTATTCGTGGCCTGTTTGCAAGCCTACATTTTCACGTTGTTGTCGGCCAATTATATCGGCATGGCAAAAGTGGAAAAGGAATCCCCGTGTTAGGACACGCCTTGTCCCAGAGCAGGGACACACCTCGTCCCAGAGCTAAGACGGATGTCGTCTTAGCCTTAAGACGACAAGAGATAAAGACATTTTAAATCACTAATTAATAAAGTTAAAGACTATGTTATCTACTATTTTATTACAAGCAGCTTCCGGTATGGGAATGGCTAAATTGGGAGCAACAATAGGAGCCGGATTCGCGGCTATCGGTGCAGGTTTGGGAATCGGGCTGATCGGAAAAGGCGCTGTCGAATCAATCGGCCGCCAGCCTTCCGCCGCCGGTGAAATCCGTACTTCCATGCTGATCATGGGAGCCTTGATCGAAGGCGTGGCGCTGTTTGCCATCGTGGTATGTTTCCTGGCTTTGTTCCAATAAAAAAGTAACAGGTTATGTCATTATTAACACCGGATTCGGGACTTCTGTTCTGGATGATCGTTTCATTCGGGATTGTCTTTGCCGTCCTTTCCAAATACGGATTCCCTGTCATCATCAAGGCGGTGGAACAGCGGAAAGCCTACATCGACAATTCTCTGGAAACGGCGCGCCAGGCGAATGAACAGCTTGCCAATATCCAGGCCGAAGGAGCCCGGATGCTTGCCGAAGCAAAGGATAAGCAGAATGCCATCCTGAGAGAAGCCTTTGCCGAAAAGGAACAAATCATCGACGAAGCTCACCGGAAAGCTGCCGCCGAAACCCGCTTGCAGGTGGAAGAGGCCGCCCGGCGTATCCGCGAGGAGAAGGAGAAAGCAATCCGCGAAGTCCGTTCCGAGATTGCCGACCTCTCGATCGCCATAGCCGAGAAGGTGATGAAAGAAAAGATCAGCCGCGACAAGGAGCAACAACAAATCATCGACCGGCTGTTGGATGAAGTATCATTTTGTAAATCGTAACGCATGGACATAGGAACTATCTCTTCCCGGTACGCGAAAGCCCTTTTCTCCCTGGCAAAGGAGAAGGGGCAGGAGAAAAGGGTATATGATGATATGAAGATGCTGGCAGACAGCTTCTCGCTCGAACCGGAGCTGCGGGTCGCCCTCGGCAATCCGATCATCCCGGCAGAAGAAAAGCGCAAGCTGCTGACGGCGGCAGGCGGCATAGAGGTCTCGGACCTGTATGAACGTTTTATCCGCCTGGTGCTGGGACACAAACGGGAAAACCTCCTGCTCTTCATGGCACATATCTATATCCATTTGTACCGGATAGACAAACGCATCACCCGTGTGCAATTCAGCACCGCCGTACCGGTCGGCGAAGAAGTGAAGGAGCATCTCCGGAACAAGCTGAAGGAAGAGACAGGCAGCACCATCGAATTTTCCGGCATCGTGCAACCGGAACTGATCGGCGGTTTCCGCCTGCGCATCGGGAACTACCGGATAGATGCCAGCTATGCGACCCAGCTGCGGGATATCCGTAGCCGGTTACTCGAAAACAGATAAAAAAGAAAGAAGTATGACAGATCAGATAAAAGTGAGTGAAGTTTCCGCCATCCTGCGCCAGCAGTTGGAAGGGATCAGTACCGGCATCCGAACGGAAGAAGTGGGCACGGTGCTCCAGGTGAGCGATGGCGTAGCCCGCATTTACGGCCTCGACAATGCCGAGGCTAACGAACTCTTGCAGTTCGACAACGGGATGGAAGCGATCGTGATGAACCTGGAAGAAGACAACGTGGGAGCTGTCCTGCTCGGGCCGACGGACCAGGTGAAAGAGGGCGACACCGTCAAACGTACAGGACGTATCGCCTCCATCGATGTCAGCGAAGGCATGATCGGGCGTGTGATCGACCCGCTCGGAAACCCGATCGACGGAAAAGGGGATATCATGGGAGAGACCTGCGAGATGCCGCTCGAACGCAAGGCGCCGGGCGTTATCTTCCGCCAGCCGGTCAACGAACCGTTGCAGACCGGCATCAAGGCCGTCGATGCAATGATCCCGATCGGACGCGGACAGCGCGAACTGATCATCGGAGACCGCCAGACCGGAAAGACCTCCATCGCCATCGACACGATCATCAACCAGCGCAACAGCTACGAAGCCGGCAATCCGGTCTACTGCATCTATGTGGCAATCGGGCAAAAAGGCTCTACCGTCGCCTCGCTCGTCAACACGTTGCAGGAAAAAGGGGCGATGGACTACACGGTCGTAGTCAGCGCAACGGCATCCGACCCGGCAGCCATGCAATATTTCGCTCCTTTCGCGGGTGCTGCCATCGGCGAGTATTTCCGCGACAGCGGACGCCATGCCTTGGTGGTCTATGACGACCTTTCGAAACAGGCGGTCGCCTATCGCGAGGTATCCCTGATCCTGCGCCGCCCTTCCGGACGCGAGGCTTATCCGGGAGACATCTTCTACCTGCATTCCCGTCTGCTCGAACGGGCAGCCAAGATCATCAACCAGCCCGAAGTGGCCCGGCAGATGAACGACCTGCCGGACAGCATGAAGGACAAGGTGAAAGGCGGCGGTTCCCTCACTGCCCTGCCGATCATCGAGACACAGGCGGGCGACGTGTCGGCCTACATCCCGACGAACGTCATCTCCATCACCGACGGGCAGATCTTCCTCGAAACCGACCTCTTCAACCAGGGAAACCGCCCGGCCATCAACGTCGGTATCTCGGTATCCCGCGTGGGTGGCAACGCCCAGCTGAAAGCAATGAAGAAAGTGGCCGGGACGCTGAAGATCGACCAGGCGCAGTTCCGCGAACTGGAATCGTTCTCCAAATTCGGAGGCGAGATGGATGCCGTAACGGCTTTCACGATCGACAAGGGACAAAAGAACACGCAACTGCTGATACAGCCCCAATACACCCCGATGCCTGTCGAAGACCAGATCGCCATCCTCTACTGCGGTACACAGGGATTGCTGAAAGAAGTCCCGTTGGATAAAGTGCACGACTTCGAAAAGGAATTCCTGCGCGAACTCCACACATCACACCAGCACGATGTTCTGGACATCCTGAAAACCGGAACCATCGACGACGATATCCGGCAAAAACTGGAAGAAACGGCAAAAACAGTATCAAGATTATGGCATCACTAAAAGAAATAAAAGTCCGGATCGCGTCTATCCGGAGCACGCAGAAGATCACCGCAGCCATGAAAATGGTCTCTTCGGCAAAGCTCCACCATACCCAGGCGTTGACCGAACACACACTCCTCTATGCAAACAAGCTGTCCGTCATCTTAAACGGTCTCTTAGGTGCGGAATGTGACCTAAAATCACCTTACACAGAAAAGCGTGAGGTGAAACAGGTCGCCATCGCCGTTTTCTCATCCGGCAGCGGATTATGCGGCACGTTCAATGCCAACGTTTGGAAAGAACTCTCCGCCCGTCTGCATGAATTAGAGGCACAACACATCGCCGTCCGCCTCTACCCCGTCGGGAAAAAGATCGCCGACGAACTGCACAAGGCGGGCTATGTAACCGAGGACGATTTCCTGCATTCAGGAGAGAAACCTTCATACGAAGAAGCTGTCCGCCTCGCCGGAAAGCTGATGGAACTCTTTTCTTCGGGCAAGGCCGACCGGGTGGAACTGCTTTACCATCATTTCAAGAATATGGCGACACAGGTATTGACCCATAAAGTCTACCTGCCGGTCGCCCTGCCGCAGGCTCCGGCTGGAAACACCGCCCCGGCAATCGATTATATCCTGGAACCGTCGCCCGATAGCCTTCAGGCATTGCTTTTCCCGAAGCTGCTCAACCTGACGGTCTACACGACGTTGCTCGACACGACGACCTCCGAGCATGCCGCCCGCATGATGGCGATGCAAACGGCCAACGACAACGCCAACGACCTGATCCAGGAACTCACCCTGCAATATAATAAAACCCGCCAGCAAGCCATCACCAACGAGCTGCTGGATATTATGGGCGGGCAATAAGCATAGATTACGACTAATACTTTCCGCTTCTTGCTTGTATAATTCCTTTCCTGCCCTATTATTCTGTAATCGCTGCTGCTGATTATGTAATCGCCGGCGTTGATTATATAATCAGCGCCGGCAATTTTATAATCAGCGGCGGCGATTACAGAATAATACGTGATCCGACAAAGAATACATGCAGAGAAACAGCATTATAATCCGTGTCAGCATGATTAATATCCGCACAGGGCAGAACTGCCTTATATACACTTTTGGAACATTCCAAACGGAATCCGGCAGAAAAAGTTTCCCGTTTTGAACAAATCAGCATATGATTATCAGATGATTGACATATTTTAACCACACAAAAGTTTTCCAAAAAGTTTACCGCATTGTTATACTATATACTTTTGCAGGCATAAAAACATTCAAACCTCAATAATAGATTTATCATGATTCAGACAGTTATCAAACGCGACGGACGTATCGTCGGATTCAACGAAGAGAAGATAGCGACAGCTATCCGCAAAGCGATGTTGCACACTGAAAACGGGGAAGACCGGGAGCTGGTCCGCCAGATCACCGATCATATTTCTTTCAAAGGCGACACGCAGATGACTGTCGAGGCCATCCAGGACGCCGTCGAACTGGAACTGATGAACAGCAGCCGCAAGGACGTAGCGCAGAAATACATTGCTTACCGCAACCAGCGCAGCATCGCCCGCAAAGCCAAGACGCGCGATATGTTCCTGGAGATCATCAACATCAAATCCAACGACATCACCCGCGAGAATGCCAATATGAATGCCGACACGCCCGCCGGCATGATGATGAAGTTCTCCAGCGAAACGACCAAGCCGTTCGTCGACGACTACCTGTTGAGCGAAGAGGTTAAGGATGCGGTGGAAAACAACTACCTGCACATCCATGACAAAGACTATTATCCGACCAAGAGCCTCACGTGCGTACAACATCCGTTGGACCGCATCCTGAAATACGGCTTTTCAGCCGGACACGGCGAATCACGCCCGGCAAAGCGCATCGAAACAGCCAGCATCTTAGGCTGCATCTCGCTCGAAACAGCCCAGAACGAAATGCACGGCGGCCAGGCGATCCCGGCATTCGATTTCTACCTGGCTCCCTACGTGCGCAATAGTTTCATCGAGGAAATCAAGAACCTGGAAGAACTGAACGGGCAGGACTATTCGCATCTCTACCAACGGGAACTGGACGACTATGTGAACCGTCCGCTCGAAGGATTGAGCGGTGACGAACGTATCACCCAACACGCCGTCAACAAGACCGTCAGCCGCGTGCACCAGTCGATGGAAGCCTTTATCCACAATATGAACACCATCCATTCCCGTGGCGGCAACCAAGTGGTTTTCAGCTCCATCAACTACGGGACAGACACTTCGGCCGAAGGACGCTGCATCATCCGCGAGATATTGAAAAGCACATACCGCGGGGTCGGCAACGGCGAGACGGCCATCTTCCCGATCCAGATATGGAAAAAGAAACGCGGGGTGAGCTATCTGCCGGAAGACCGCAACTACGATCTTTACCAGCTTGCCTGCAAGGTGACGGCACGCCGTTTCTTCCCGAACTTCCTCAACCTCGACGCGACATTCAACCGTAGCGAAGACTGGCGCGCCGACGACCCGCAACGTTACATGCATGAGGTAGCGACTATGGGATGCCGCACACGAGTATTCGAGAACCGTTTCGGCCCGAAAACATCTATCGGTCGCGGCAACCTCTCTTTCTCGACGATCAATATCGTGCGCCTCGCCATCGAATGCATGCACATCGAAAACAAAGAAGAACGGATCGCCAAATTCTTTGCCAAGCTCGACCGCATGCTGGATATAACCGCCCGCCAACTGCACGAGCGCATGGAATTCCAGAAAACGGCATACGCCAAACAGTTCCCGTTGCTGATGTCGTCCCTCTGGCTGGGAAGTGAAAAGCTGAAACCCAACGACACGATCGCCTCCGTTATCAACCAGGGCACATTGGGTATCGGCTTTATCGGCCTGGCGGAATGCCTGGTCGCCCTCACCGGCAAGCACCACGGCGAAGATGCGGCCTCGCAGGAGTTAGGATTGAAGATCGTCAGCTACATCCGCAACCGGGCCAATCAGTTCTCGGAAGAATACCAGCATAATTACAGCGTACTGGCAACGCCGGCCGAAGGCTTGTCGGGCAAGTTTACCCGCCGTGACCGCAAGAAATTCGGTTCGTTGCCCGGCATCACGGACCGCGACTACTATACGAACTCCAACCATGTCCCGGTCTACTACAAATGCAGCGCCCGCCACAAGGCGGAAGTGGAAGCTCCCTACCATGAGATGACACGCGGAGGCCATATCTTCTATGTCGAGATGGATGGAGACGCGACCCATAACCCGGAAGTGATCATGCAGGTTGTCGATATGATGGACCGTTATGACATCGGTTACGGCTCCGTCAACCACAACCGCAACCGTTGCCTCGACTGCGGCTACGAAAATGCGGAAACCCATCTGGAAAAATGCCCGAAATGCGGCAGCACCCATCTCGACAAACTACAGCGCATCACCGGCTACCTGGTCGGCACGACAGACCGCTGGAACAATGCGAAACTGGCGGAACTGAACGACAGAGTCGTACACAATTGACAATTATCAAGAGAAATAAACATCCTATTATAAACCGGGAATTGGAAGTTGGAAGCCTGACTCTTCAATTTTCAATTCTCAATTCTCAATTATAAAGTGATTTCCATCATCGATATTATAGAAGATACGACGGTTGACGGTCCGGGATTCCGGACCGCGATCTATGCGGCAGGCTGTCCGAACGCCTGTCCGGGCTGCCATAACCCCGAATCATGGGATATAAGAAAGGGGAAACAAGTCCCGACGGAAGCGATCCTGGAAAAGGTCTTGGCAGATGACTTTGCCAATGTGACCTTCAGCGGCGGCGACCCCATGTTCCAGCCGGAAGGCTTCACCAAACTGGCACAGGCGATCAAAGAAAAAAGCCGGAAAAACATCTGGTGTTATACCGGCTATACCTTCGAGCGTCTCCTGAACAACCCGAAGCAGGCAGAGCTGCTCAAATACATCGATGTCCTGGTAGACGGCAAATTCAAACAAGCCCTACGCGACGAAAGCCTCCTCTTCCGCGGCAGCAGCAACCAACGCCTGATCGACGTCAAAGCCTCCCTAAAAGCCAATAAGGTGGTTTGCCTGACGTTGAATTATGATTTCCCGGCATGATTCGGCCCATATTACCATTCGATGAACTTGCCACGCCGGCGGCGTTTCTCAAGTTCTTCTTCGAGGTAACGCTGGCGGTCTTTGGCGATGTAGCGGCGGGCGAAGATGTTCGGGACGGCGACGCCTAAGGAGATACACAAGATGATCAAAGCCGAATTGATCCCGTTGGCAAAAGCATTGGTCACCTCGCCGATCACCCCGTGCAGGTTGATAAAGGCAAACAACGAACGGTACATCAGTACCCCCGGAATCATCGGGATGACAGACGGGATCGTCAGCACATGGTTCGGCACATCGAACCAATGGACCGCCTTTACCGCAATCAGGCTCACGACAAAACTTCCCATAAACGAACCGATCACCGGACCATATCCTAACTCGAAGTTCACGAAGTTACGGGTGCACACCGCAATGATCCCGCCTAAAGCCACCACCCACAGCAGACGCCGCTGGATATTGAAGATCATCGAAAAACCCATAGCCGCGATAGCCGCCGCAATGGCATAAATATAATAAGGATCATGCGGAACCATGCTCAACTCGCTGAACTTATGGTCGATCTCTATATCGTTCATCACTAACACCCGCATGGCAAAAGCAATCCCGAACGTCATCGCCCCGACCATCATCATCGTATTGGCCGCCCGCGTAATCCCGACAAGCAGATGATTATCGATCATGTCATCCACAAAATTGATCAACGGCACGCCCGGCACGATAAACAGGGCACAAGCCAGCAACGGCTGATAAGGCGTGGACGACAGTCCCGAAAAAGAAGAAGCGTACGCCAGGCAGGTCGCCACAAACGCCGCAATCGCAATACTCATATACACGTTAATCCCGAACTCGATACAACGCGCCCGGACACGGAACCCGACAAAAGCACAAATAGAAGCAAACAAAAATGCGATCCAGTCACAACCGAACAACTTACAGAAACCGCCACAAGCAAATCCGGCGCCGATCGCCACCAGATAAGGCACATAGTTACGAGGTTTACGCGCAATCCGCTCAAGCTCTTCCTCATACTGGTCCAACGAATAGTCCTGCTCGATCGCCTTCCACGACAAATGGCTGACCTCCGTAATGGCCGTCATATTGATGCCATGCTTCTCGCACTTCTGGAATTTGGAAAAGGAATGCGTCTCGTCACTCACATTCACCATAATCATCGTCCATCTGATATCCAGATGGAGCTTCTCTTCCGGAATCCCCATAAAAGCAGCCACACGTTTCATGTTCCGTTCGATGCGGTTCGTGTCCGCCGCACTCTCCATCAGTAATTTTCCCGTACGGAGCAATAAGTCCAGTTTTCTCCGTAATAACAAAACCTCCCGGTCAGTCAAAATCTCTTTTTCCATTCTTTTTGTCTTTTCTCGATTAAATGCGGGTACAAAAGTAAGAAGGCCTGCTTTCCCAAGCAAGCCCACATGGTAGTTATTTTAGAATAACTTATCTTATTGCAAAACCGCCGCAAATTATCCGACGATCCATTTTCCGCCCGGTATGAGCGAAATAATCTTGGTTGCCACGAAGCAGCAAACGAACGTGCATACTGCAATGGCGGGTATGGCGGCAACGGTTGGCAACGGCAGGACGGACTTGAACACCGTAACCCACAAACCGAGCCAGAAGATGTGCATCAGATACATACCGTAGCTGAGTTTCGAGATTTCCATGACGAACCGCGGAGTTTCCGGAAGTTCAATGCAACTGAACATCAGGAACGTGCCTGCCGTGAGAAGCACACAGTTGATCGTGCAGAAAGCCCACCCTATTTCCAGTACGGGCGTGGGAAGGATTTCCCCAGGTATGGCCTGGACATAGAACGAGTAGATGGTCAAAGCCGCCCCGACGACCATCGAAGCGGTTCCGACAATGAAACGTTTGGAGCGGTTCCAGGTCAGATGGACATGTATGTAATGTGCGAGCACGAGATAGCCTAAGTAACCGGAGAAGTACCACAGCATGTGGTATTCGTTCCAGAAGCACTGCCCCCACACTTCCCCGAACCAACGGTTCAGGTACGGCATGCAGGTCGACAACAGGAACAGCCCGATAAAGAAACGTTCTTCTTTGGCCGTCGCCTTGCTCAACCAGGGCGAGACGATAGGGATGAACAGGTAGATGCTGATCAAAGGGTACATGAACCACAGGTGTCCGGCCAGCGTCGGGAAGTTCAGGAATATCCGCGACAGGTCTTTGAGCGAGGTTGCTCCGTCGATCTGCCCCCACAACATCGGCAAGGTGCTATAAAGTATCATGAATATGAAAAACGGCGGCAGGATGCGGATGCAACGCCGGCGGTAGAATTGCCACATGGTTTGCCCTTCCTTCATCGGTGCAAGAAGAAAAGCGGAGACTATTATAAACAATGGCACGGCCATACGCGAGAAACCGTCGTACATAGACACCCATAGCCGGTCTGCCTCATTTGCCAGAAAGGCTTGCGGCCCCACCATGTCCGTCGAACCGGGAGCCCCGTAAAAGTTTTCACTGGCGTGGACGACCATGACAAGGAAGCATGCGAACACGCGTACATAATCCAAAAAAACTATACGTTTCATTTTTTTGCTTAATTACTATATTAATAAGAGATTTAATTCTTTAGGCGAAGCATGCATTCATGGCGGAAAAACTTCGTGATTTTCCAGATACTGCTTAATTGGCGGCAAAGATAGGAAGATTTCGCGTAAAATCGGCAAAATCCGGATGGGGTCGTATCTGTTCGGGAATTATCTTGCCGCCGAAAAACAGCAGTACAAGTTCAGCTGCACTTCCTGCATGCCGACCCTTCCGATAAATAGTGGTATCATCGGTATTTAGACATTAAAGATTTAATAACTGATTTATTATCAAAAAGAAATGTCCGGCTTAGAATTAAATGTATATTTGCAATAACAAGAAAACCGGATTATGAGTGAGATAACGAAGATTGATACCGTCCAGCAATATTGCGATCTTTTCGGTATAGAGGCATTACACCCGCTGATAAGCATCGTTGATTGCGACAAGATGCAGCCCATACGACATGGTCGCAGGCTTTATAATCTATATGCAGTACTTCTGAAAGATACGGAGTGCGGAACGATGAGTTACGGAAAAAGCATATACGATTATGAAAAAGGGACTGTTCTCTTTGCAGCTCCGGGGCAGGTGATGGGAGCCGAAGATGATGGGCTACTACATCAGCCGGCAGGATGGGCATTGGTATTTCATCCTGAACTACTGCGCGGAACGCCATTGGCTAAGATGATGAAAGGCTATTCCTATTTTTCATACAATGCCAACGAAGCACTGCACCTCTCGGAACAAGAACGGCGGACGGTTATCGAATGTGTAGAAAAGATTCAAACGGAATTACAACACCCTATTGATAAACATAGCAAGTCGTTGATCGTGGACAACCTTAAATTACTGCTCGACTATTGTGTCCGTTTTTACGACCGGCAGTTCATTACCCGCGAAAATGCCAATCACGATATTTTGAGCCGGTTCGAGAATTTATTGGACGAATATTTCAATTCAGACAAACTTGCACAAGACGGAATCCCGTCAGTACAATACTGTGCGGACAAACTCTGTTTATCCGCTAATTATTTAGGTGATTTACTTAAAAGAGAAACAGGTTTGTCCGCCCTGAAACATATCCAGCAGAAAATGTTGGATGTTGCCAAAGAGCGTGTTTTCAATACCCAAAAATCCATCAGTGAAATATCCTACGAATTAGGATTCCCTTATCCACAACATTTCAGTCGTTGGTTTAAGAAAATGGCAGGATGTACACCTAACGAATATAGGACAGCAAATTAGTCCGGTTTTGTATTCCGTGAATGACTGACAAAAAGCACTCCGGATATGACGAGTAAAGCGGCAAGCGGTTCATCCCAACTGAAAATATCTTGTCCTATCAGTATGGCAACGACAGATGCTATGATAGGCTGTAAATTGATGTAGATGCAGGCAGCAGTAGGTTGTATTCGTTTGAGAGCAACAATTAATGCAATAACGAAAAGACAGGCATCGGTTGTCGAATAGATGCCTACCTTTTTCCTGCTACCCTATAGGCTTTTCCCGGACAGGCTAAAGGCTGTATTTTTTAGCCTATAACCTATAGTTTATGGGACAGGAACCAATCAGATCCCTTATATGACAAAACAGAAAAACAGGGTTCACGGCTGGTAAAAGGCTAATGACCAGCAATTTGTTGTGAAGGCTGTGAAACCGGTTTACGATCAGCCAATCCTATCGATCGATCCCGCCTTTTTTAATCTTGCATTCACAGGTTTCACGGTAACATGCTGATCTATAGAGCTTACCGAATAGTGTGAACCCTAATTAAATAAAACAACCAGGGGGGATTTAGAGGATAATCTAAGAATATTTGAACCTGTAAATGCTGATTCATCCCATCAAAAACTGAACTTTGCTCCCGCATAGTAGGTGCGGGGAGTTCCCGGACCGTAAATGTAGCCGGAGTCGCGGGTTGCTCCTTTGTCGAAATCGTTCTGATAGGAATCGAACAGGTTCTGGATACCCAGGTTAAGTTGCAAGGTCATGGCTGCCGTCAACTTGAAATCATAGCTCAATTTGGCTCCCAACTCAAAGAAATCCGGACTCTTCACCAGAACATCGGCCGTCCCGTTCACCTCGGACATCAGATGAGGCACAGACATCCGCCCGGTGTAATTACCGTTAAACGCTATTGTAAACGTTTTTACCGGCGTATAGGATGCCGTGAAATAACCGTACAGGTTCGGGGTACGCAAAATCTTATCGCTATGCCGCTCCGCATCCGTCAGATGCTCCTTATCCGCACTCCATTCCTCCGGTTCGTCATACAGACTGCGTTGTACCGTTATACCTGCCTGTATCTGTACTTTATTCCGCCAGGCAATCTTTCCCTCCAGTGTAGAACCGTACACTTTAGCCCCCGACCCGTTGCTGCGAGTCTGCACCAACGAACCGTTTTCCGATTCGACAGGGGCCGACAAGACAAACGGATCACTCAGTTTCGTATAGAATCCTTCCAGCAACATATTCACCTGGAAGTCTCCAAAGTAATGATACCAGTCGACGGAACCGTTCACGCTCCGCGAACGCTCTTCCTTCAGGTTCGGGGCCCGCACGATCGAGACGCGCGCGCCTCCGACATTACTGATATGCAAATCTTCGTCAAAGGCTTGCGGAGCACGGAAACCTTCGGCATAGCTCAACCGGAGGTTGATGTCGGCTGTCGGGTTATAGCGCACATTGGCACGCGGGCTGAAAATCGCTTTGTCCATGATGCTGTTCTTATCGACACGCCCACCGATCAGGAAACTCCATTTATCATTTTTCCACTCGTTCTGCGCATAAGCGCTCCACACGTTTATGACCTGGTGCAAAGATGCCGGCGTATATTTTTCGATCAGTTCCTGCAAATGCTGTCCGGTAGCCGTTGGATCTTCCGCCAGGGCCGCATCCCGGTATTTCTGCATGTCGGTGGCACGATCGTCCAGGTCGTCGTGGCTGAACTCGATACCCCCGGTGAGATCGGCAGGCATAAAGAGGCATTTGTCAAAACTGTAGATATACTGCGCTCCCATCACTCCTGTGAAATCCGTCGTCCGGCCGTATGCGCTGTAATAGCTGTCGCGGTGGATATGCTGTCCGGATGCGTAGAGGCTGAGGTTATGTTTCTGGTTCGGAGTGAAAACGTTAAACTTCAGGCTTCCCGTATTGATCGAATGTTGCAACTGTTCGACAAGCCCGGCTTCACCCGTCCCGTTGAGCTCGGGGTCTTCGGCGATATGCGGGGGCAGCTTCATCCCGCTGCCGCCCCGGCGAAATTCTTCCATATGGTGGTATTCGATATTCAGCTTGGAGTAGGCGCTGGTCTTGTAGAAGCCGTTGAAACCGATCGTCTGGTTTTTCAGCTTGGGGAGCTCGGAAAAGCCGTCTCCATTCGAATCCCAGGACGAACGATAGCGGTTTTGCCCGTAGATATAGGCCCCCATCTTGTTGTCGGAAGATACCCACGAGAGGTTGAGAGTCGTATTGTTATCATACGCTCCCGATCCGTCCAGGTTGGAGATCGTGTGCCCGAAGGAACCGGAATTACGGATAGGCTCCTTCGTTATGATATTGATTGTTCCGGCGATAGCCGACGAACCGAACAAGGCAGAACCTCCGCCCCGTATCACTTCGACCCGCTCGATCATGTTGGCCGGGATTTGTTCCAGTCCGTACACGCCAGCCAATGCGGAGAAGATAGGACGGGAATCGATCAATATCTGCGTATATTTCCCCTCCATGCCGTTGATACGTACTTGCGAGTAGCCGCAGTTCTGGCAATCGTTTTCGACCCGGACGCCCGGCTGGAAGACCAGCCCCTGAGCGAGCGTCGTAGAGTTGGTCTTTTCGAACATGGTCGGGCTGAGCACCTTCACCAAGGTGGGCGCCAAGCGGCGTTTCGTCTCGTTGCGGTTGGCAGAGACAACCACTCCTTCGAGCGAGATCAAATCTTCTTCGAGTTCGAAATTCAACTCCTGCGTTTTCCCTTTTCTGGTCGTTACCTTTTTCGTAACCGTCTTGAAGCCGACAAAAGAGACTTCGATCGCAAACTCGCCTTCGGGGAGATTTTTCAACATATAGTGGCCGGAATCATCGGTCGCCGTGCCGATCGTCGTTCCTTTCAGGACGATCGTAATTCCCGGCATATGTTCACCGGTCGCTTTATCCACGACATGCCCGAAAATATTGGCATCCGTAGGGTTCATCACTTCTTTTTCGTTTTTATAGGTATTTGCCATCATTGCCGAAACGGCATAGCAAAGGCATAGGAAAAGTATATAAATTTTGTTCATTGAGATGTCTTTTAATAAATTAATAGTATAGGCAGTTTCGCATACCGCCATTCATTATTTAAAAGACAAACGGCGGCGCACGAAGCGAAACCTTCCCCAGGACGGGACGAAGGTGATCCGGGTAGACCGGACGGTTGGATAAGACACAAAACGTTGCTATAAATGCAGCAATCAGCACTTGTGCAAAAGCGGAACCGCTGATTTGAATAGTCGAAAGTTGGTGCAACAACTGGAACTCGGCATAGTTATGCTCTTCTTTGGGAGTCCCGTCGTCATTTTTCTGATAGGGATGGGAATGGACGATCGTCACCCCGTTCACAATATGAACATGGGTAAAGGCTATCAGGCATCCCAGGTACGATATGAAAAGTAGCGGGAGCGCAATCCTTAAATATGTCCTTAATCTATCCATTTATCGCCAACTATACGATATAACAACTATTCAGGTGACAAAGTTCGTAAATCCGGTAATATTACCCAATCCCTATTTACAGGTAAAACGCGCCTATCTGCTACCTACATATAGTCATTTTCAAGACCACCCGGACCACCGGAACCTCCCTCCGGTCCGGGCGGCAACAACAGCAGCAATCGTGAAAATGAATTTGTTTTTTAATCCGCTTTTTGTACGAACAGACTTTTTTCGTACATTTGCCGCAGTTTTGGTTTCGCGCGTCCCAATCGCTACGGGAGCGCGATGAAAAGGGAATCAGGTGCGAATCCTGAACAGACCCGCTGCTGTAAGTTCCTCTCCAAATCTTTGAATACGCTGCAAGCCACTGTCCGTCACCGGATGGGAAGGCATTCAAAGACGGAACAAGTCAGAAGACCTGCCAAGAACAAACATAGTTTTAATGCTTTCGGGAAATAAAGCAGCAAAACATCGAGTCAGGTCATTCTTTATCCCCCTACATAAAGAAATCATTTCTCCTTGTCTGCATTCCCTTAAGCAAGTCATGAATCACTATATCAAGGATTAAAATGAAAGTCTTTGTACATGTATTTCTTTTGCTTGTCTGCCTGTCGCAGCTGAGCCTGACGGCACAAAACAAAATTACGCTCTCCGGGAAAGTCACCGACCGGCAAGGTACGCCTCTGCCGCTGATAACGATCGCCGTCGAAAACACGGCCTCCGGCACTTATACGGATGACAACGGGCATTACTCCCTGCAAGTATCTCCCGGCAAACACACGTTCGTCGTCTCCTCCTTAGGATACCAAACGATCAAAACCTCACTCGACCTCCACCACAGCAAAACGCTCGATTTCAAACTGGAAGAAAGCACCGTAAACCTGAACTCAGTGGAAGTGTACGGGAAAACACAATCGCAACAGGCAAGAGAAAGCGCACTTTCGGTTAATGCTCTTGACGTTAAGCCTGTCATCAATTCGCTTAATAACCTGAATGAATTAGTGAATCGCACAAGCGGCGTCAAAGTACGCGAAGAGGGGGGCGTAGGTTCCGATTTCGACCTCTCGATCAACGGGCTGTCAGGAAATTCCGTCCGCTATTTCATCGACGGTGTTCCCTTGGATAGCAAAGGAAGCAATGTGACGCTCGCCAATCTGCCCGTCAACCTGATCGACCGGGTGGAAATCTATAAAGGCGTAGTACCAGCCTCATTGGGAACGGACGCATTAGGCGGAGCAGTCAACATTATCACCCAGGCGGAAAAGAAAAACTTCATGGACGCTTCTTACAGCATCGGTTCCTTCCACACACATCGTGCCGACCTGAACGCACAGTTTGTGGAGCGGCATACAGGATTGGTCGTGCGTCCTACCGTCGGTATCAACTATTCGAAAAACGACTACCGGATGAAAGACGTGCAGATGCGCAATGAGACAGGTGACCAATTCATCTACGGCAACCCCAAACGTTTCCATGACGGCTATTTTTCGCTATTGGCACAGATAGAAGCCGGAATCACAGGCAAGTTTTGGGCTGACGAATTTTTTGTCTCCGCTTCCTACTCCAAAACGGACAAGGAGTTGCAGACCGGCTCCGTACAGACCAAAGTCTATGGTATGGCTGAACGTAATTCGGATGCATGGAACATATCGGCACGTTATAACAAATATAATTTCATGACCGAAGGCATGACGTTGAAGGCGACTTTGTCGCACACATGGGACCATTCCATTACTATCGATACGGCCTATCGAAAATATTATTGGGATGGAGGCTACATCGTGAGCCAGCGCAATGAAATCAGAGGCAATGAACCCTCCATACGCCATTACAAACGCCCTCTGACTATCGCGCGTGTCAATTTGGATTACCGGCTGAACAGACATCACGGCCTCAACCTGAACTATCATATGAGCCGGACCGGAAATGACCGCTATGATGACTTGGACCAGAGTTTCGAACCCTCGAACGATGCCGTGGCCAAACATATTATCGGACTGACCTACAGCCAGTCGTTTTTTGACGGGAAGATGCAGAATGTATTCTTTGCTAAAGATTATGTGAACCATCCGAATATCCGGCAGACCGACCAGTCCACCGTGACGGGATCGGACAAAGTACAGGGTTCCACCACCAAAAATTATTTTGGATATGGAACCGGACTGCGCTATATGTTCTTCGACCCGTTGGCAGTAAAGGTTTCTTATGAACACAGCGTACGCCTGCCCATCCCCCGCGAACTGTTAGGCAACGGGACTACCATCTATGCGAATGTAGCGCTGGAACCGGAAAAGAGCAACAACGTCAATCTCGCCTTGTTCGGCACATGGCATCCTGCCGGCAGACATACTATCTATTACGAGGCAAACGGGTTCCTGCGTTATGTAGACAATTATATACAGACTTCCGTCATTGAAAAAGAGGGCATGATGCAGTTTGTCAACGATCCCGCCGTCCATATCAAAGGAGTGGAAGGGGAAGTTCGTTATGATTGGGACGGCCGGTTGCAACTCATGGCCAACGTCAGCTACCAGGATGCCCGTGACCAGCAAAAATACAAAGAAGACGGCAAACCGTCCGCTACATACGACAACCACGTCCCCAACCGTCCCTGGCTGTTCGGCAGTGCGGAGGCGAGCTATACGTTCCGCAACCTCCTGCAACGGGACAACAAGCTACGTTTAGGCTGTACGTTCCAATGGGTACATTGGTATTTCCTGACATGGGAAGCCTATGGCAACCGCGACACCAAAGCCCGTATCCCCTCGCAGCATATCTGCAATGCCAATGTCACATATTCATGGAAGCATGACCGCTATAATATCGCATTGGAATGCTCGAATTTCCTCGATGAAACAGCTTATGACAACTATAAGCTGCAAAAACCCGGACGCGCTTTCTTTGCAAAGTTCAGAGTATTTATCAATTAACATTCATATTTAAAAACAAGAGAAAAATGAAGAAGTTCAAATTCACATTGCTTGCCTTCATGACAGCCCTGATCTCACTTGGTTTCACGGCTTGTTCTGATGACGATGATTTAAAAGACGTATCCGTGACCGGTGTCACAATCACCCCGACCACATTAACACTGAAAACGGGAACTACAGGAACACTGACTGCGACCGTAGTTCCTGAAAATGCTGCCGTAAAGGCTGTTACCTGGAACAGTTCGGACACGAATGTCGCTACAGTGGACAAAGGTGTTGTAACGGCTGTTTCCGAAGGTTCGGCCACGATCACGGTAAAGACAGACGACGGTGGATTCACTGCCACTTGCGAAGTCACTGTAGCAAGTGACGCGCCGGCTTTCGACGAAAGCAAATATCACTTCGACCTGTTCCTGACCGTAGGAAAACATGGCGGCATGAGCAGCAAGAACACGACAGTTGTCAACAGCGTCGATAAACTGACAGCCGATATGGGAACCATCACTGTTAAAGGTGAAGGGACTGAATTGGGAGACTACTCGATGGAAAGCATCTCGAAGGGGAAATATTACTACCAGATCCCTTCAAGCAACGACCGTTTCGTGAAATATCAGATCAAGAATAACCGAGTAACGGAAACGAAAGCATGTCCTTTCAAGACGAATACATACAAAGTACGCTCCTATGCCCATGCCTGGATTGACGACAACACACTTGTTGTCATGTCTGCCAACGGCGATGCAAGCAAGGTCATCTGGAGTAAGCTGAACACCGATAATATGTCGATTCTTGAAGAAGGCACACTGGACATCCCACTGCCGGAATCAGAGATTACAGGAGAAGAAACAAAGAAATTCACCACATCGGGGATCCTTACCTATAATGAAAAGGCGGGAAAACTGTTCTATTTCTATTATGGGAAAAACGGCCTTTCAGGAAAGAGTGGCAAGACTACTACCGCTTTCTACACGGCAGTGCTCGATCCTGCCACTCTGGCGGTAGAAAGCAACAAGCGCAACTCGCTTGCCGGGGAAATGGCGGGAAGCGCCTACGGGGAACTGATGCAGGACTGCGTAACGTATGATGAAAACGGCAACCTCTACCTTGCTGCAATCACCGAAAAGGGTGATTTGGAACAAGGACACCTGTTGCGCATCAACAATGGCGAAACCGATTTCGACGCCACTTACGAAGGATATCCGGATGCAGACGGCAAATTGCTTACCATCCAGTATTTGGGCAACGGTAAGGCTCTTGCTTATGCACGCAACGATGCAGCCGGTACGGCAATCGACAGTTACAGCCATTATTATTCCATCATCGACCTTGCTACAGGCGAAAGGACACGTTTGAGCTATGGTGGCAAAGAACTCGCTTACAGTGGCGGCCGTTTCTCACAGCGTTCTGTCGTCTTCAACGAGAAAGCCTACTTCGGCGTGAACACCGAAGCCGATGCCAATGCCATCATCTACATCTACGACACAAAGACCGGAGCTGTAGAAAAAGGAGCGGAAGTGGCTGGCGAATTCTACTTCGACATGATCCGCGTAGTAGAAAACGATTGATCCGTTTCTCGCCTGGTTTCGGAGTCTTGCTTCTGCACAAACTGCTATGACAGAAAGAAAATGAGTCAGAATGTGACAATATATCCATCGGGGGAATACGAGCTTCCCGGAATGTCCGGATCAAAAAATCCGACGGATTTTTGCCACTATTTTCTTCCGTTTCAGGATGCAAACAATGGCTACCGGTATGGCAATAATACCGCCTATGATGGCAAACATCTTGATCCAGGCAATCAGAATATTATTCTCACGCAACAGATGAGCATGTTCGTCAGCCTGAGCAAAACTCAGGTTGGCGAATTTTGCTACCTGTCCCAACATTTTCATCGGGATCGAACCATCCGGAATATCCCGGTGGCAAGCCATACAGGTCCCGCCGCGGGATAGGCATTCGAGCTGCCCGGCTGTTAGAGGCATGGAGGTCGGCCAATGCGTATCGATCGTCTGTACCTGACGGCCGTCGGAAGACAGCAACTGCATGAAATCACCGTGCAGGTCTTTGATGGCACTGATCTGTGCACGAGTATAATGGCTGACATTACCGGCACTCGCATCGACTACATCGGCATAGCGGGCAACAGCAGGTTCGGCATCATACAGGCCGCCATCCGTCCCGTAGCCCATCGCTTGCAGGTTCCCATGGCAATCGGCACATTCGCGGGAGGCCTTTGAGGTTGTATGCGGATTCAAAGGAGCCAGTTCAATTGCATCATAGCCGGCTGCCGTTTTGGCCACCCGGTTCCAGACAAGTGTCTTGCCGTCCGGTCCAATCACTGTCCCGACTGTCTGGATCACACCGACCAAGGGCGTGACACGTCCCTCGCCATTAACTCCTAACGGAGGATTCTCCCATCGCATATGGCTGTAATCGCCGTATGTAGGGGCTCCTGGCTGCATCACGTATTTTTTATGATAATCGGCAGTCGTACCATCCTGCGCGGCCTGTTCCGGTGAATCGAGCCAATCAATGGATTCTTTCGTATAGTCGATCACATACTTATAACCATAGTATTGGGCCGCCCAAGTCGAATGGCATGCATAGCATTCTAATTTTTCCATATGTTTAGAGACTGCAACCATAGCCGTTCTTGCTTTTACAGGATCAGACCAGGCACTGGTTTTCTCCATTTGCTTCAGGAGAGGAGTTTCGAAATCCAGTCCTGTCTCGGAATGGACAATGACCTTATCTCCGTCTTTCACGACATTACCGAAGGCATTGCCTCGCGCCGTAAGCAAGTAACCGTCTTGTTTCGGATAGACCGTTGCAAAACGGGAAGTAACCTCCATCGGTGCGTCAGCCAAGCCACGCGCCTTATTCATATCCAGTTTTTCACCAAATTCGTCACCATAACCGATCGGTAATTCCCAGGGATATTTGGCGGGTGTACCATGACAGTCGGCACATTCTATCTCGACAGTAGCAAGCGTAGTAGTTCCGATATTGCCGTTGCCGTGCATAGAATTGGTTGTATGGCAATCCTGGCATAGCAAGCCTGTTGCACTTTTGCCGTCTTTGTCGATCCGATGATGGGCATCATCGCGCATATATTTGAAAACATAACCGCCATTGGTCTGCTGCGGCAAACCTTTCTCATCGAAAGGCCCCCGGTTATCACTGTGGTCGAGAGCCATCAACCCTTGATAGGCATGCCCAATACGACGACCGGCGGAATGGCAGGAAGCACAAGTAGAAACCTGTATGCCGGACAAATGCTTGCCATTCACTGTCAGAGGAGACTTACGCGTACCTTGCATCGCATGGACCAGCAGATGGCCAGTGGCTTTCTTGTCTATCGAAGGATCGCCTCCTTCATAATAACCCTCATTGCTGTAAAGACTGTGGCAGGCGGCACACCCCATCCCGCGATAGTGCCCTCTGTCCTGCATTCCTTTGTTACTTAAGTGGCAGGCGTTACAATTCCTCAAATAGGTAAATGCGGCCTGTTCCGGCATCTCTTCCAGCTTGTCCAAAGAGGCTTCGGGGACTTTTTCCAGTTTATCAGGGAACTGTCCGGGGAAATTCCGGGCCATTTCTTTCATATAGGCTTTATAGGTATCTGAACCGAAACGGGGAGTACTACCATCCGGATCGTCTATCCGGTGGTCAGCATAAACATGGTCATGGTTCTCCGTACCGATCCCCCAGCTCCACATGATGGCTTTCATCTTGCCGGCATCGGTGTTCATATTGGAACGGCTTACATTATATGTATGGTCGCCGTGACACAGCCCGCAAGTATTATCATTCACCTGCAAGGCCCCGGGTACGGGTGTAAAAGAGGTGAGCCGGCTTCCGGCAGGAGCTCCGCTATGGGCACGCTGGCTATTAATCGTTTCTGCCGGGTTTCCACCATGGCAGACCACGCAGCCGTTCGGGTCGCCCATCGAAGCGCCTTTTGCCAGGATTGCCTGCATCATGCCCGACTGTAAAGGACGTACCGGTTCTATTCCTTCATGGCAGGCCAGGCAATGCTGTTTTCCGGCAGGGAAAGACCCGGTATCGGCCTGCTGCATTATTTGCGGGTCAGGCAAAGATAGAGAAGAGACAGGAACAGCTTCTGCTGCGGAAATAAAGACAGCTTCTCCGCCTTGCCATAAAGACCAGTAATAAGAGACTACGACAAAACAAGCAATAACTATCCCGGCAAAGACAGTCATATCCAGCATTCTTCTTAGAAACGTTTTTTTACCCATGATATAAGATGATGATCGTTACAAAATCCCTATTTTAAATAATAACAGTGAATATAAGAAAAGGTTGAAAGCATTCTTATTTTATCTCTTAAACAAGAAGATATAATTTAATTTATATCTGTTATCGACAAATCAGAAAAGAGATTTAAACCGACCTTTTGAACCTTTCCTGGTGATGTAAAGTTATATAATTGAAAACTATATTTAAGAAGTAAGGGTTAAAAACACACAAATAATAAATTATCACATCATTCAGGTATGAAACATAGCATGTTCTTTCTGCTGGCAAGTTTACTGCTGGCATTCCCGTCAACTGGCACGGAATTGCCACATCTTAAATTCAATGGATTTCTCAGGTTTAACTACAACTATTCGGACTGGAAAGAAGGTTCGAAGAAACGGGGAGGCGACTTCGGGTATGATCTTTTTAAATTGGGAGTGGCAGGATCATATAAAAAGATTTTATTGGATGTGGATTTCCGCTTCTATGCAAAGCCTTCGGGCGGCGCCATGCTGAAATCCGGCTGGATCGGCTACAAATTCAATGCCAGACATCAGTTGCAGGCCGGGCTGACACGTGTGCCGTTCGGCATACAGCCATATGGCGCACACAACTATTTCTTCCAGATCGCTTACTATCTGGGATTGGAAGACGACTCGGATATGGGAATCAAATATTTGTATGCCGGCGACCGGTGGGAATATGCCTTCGCATTCTTCAAAAACTCGGAAGAGGAACTGTTCGGATCGGATTCGGAAACGGCAGGTGATCGCTACAGCTACGATGTTGCGGGCCGCAACAAAGAAGTGAACCAGTTCAATGGACAGGCATTCTATAAATGGGGAGACGAAACCCGGCAAAAGATAGGCGCATCTGCCGAATTCGGCATGCTCTACAATCTGGATACTGAAAAGAACGGCACGCATTATGCATTTGCAGTCCATCATGAACTGTACTGGAAGGGATTAAGCCTCAAGACACAGATATCCACCTATGCCATGTACCCGAAAAACAAACCGGGAGAATCCCGCGACATCGTGACGATGACGGCATTCAACGCCCCTTATGAAGTAGCGGCAAAGGCGAATATCTATTCTGTCAGTGCCGGATATACAATTCCTTTTTCAAAAGGGATTGTAAACAGTATCCAGTTCTATAACGACTTCGGCTGGATGCAGAAATGGGACAAATCATTTCATGACAGCTTCCAGAACGTCACCGGCTGCCTCATTACAGCCGGTCCGGTCCTCTGCTATGTCGATTATGCACAAGGATTGCATCAGCCGTGGTTCGGTCCGGACTGGAATGCTTTTGGTGCGGGGACGGGCAGCAACGCCTGGCATGCCCGGTTTAATATCAGTTTGGGATATTACTTCTGACCGGTGCTACAGTAAACGGAGGACCGTATCGTGTATCACCCCGTTGCTTGCCACTACCTGCTCGGCGGAGGGCCATGTGTCGCCACCGGCAAAATCTGTCAGCCTGCCACCCGCCTGCATCAGGATCAGACCGCCTGCCGCCACATCCCACGGACCGAGGTATCCTTCTATCCGGGCATCGAACCGACCACAGGCGACGTAGCAAAGCTCTGCCGCTGCAGATCCCAACAGCCTCGTCCCTCCGGCGTAACCATACAAACGGTCTACCAGCCTTTGGGCAACCGGACGGTAGTTATCGGAATCATAAGGGAAACCGAGCGCGACAAAAGCCTTGTCCAGGACAGCAACATCCGTTACCCGGATTTCTTTGCCGTCCAGATAAGCCTTACTCCCTTTCCAGGCATAAAAACATTCATTGCGGCAGACCTCATATACAACGCCTAACAATAATTCTTCCTTATTCCGCAGGGCGATACTGACACTGTAAGGGGCCATATCATGGATATAGTTGGAAGTTCCGTCGAGCGGGTCGATCACCCAGCAATAGTCCTCGTCCGTCAGGCTTCCCGAACCCTCTTCTGCAATAAACCCGGCTCCGGGAAGCAATGCCGAAAGTTGTTCGACCAGACGCCGTTCGGATTCTTTATCCACATACGAGACATAATTGTGCGCACTCTTTTCTTCCACTCGCTCCCGGTCGAACTTTTGCCGTTCGTCGCGCAGGAAAGCCCCGGCTTTACGGGCTATTTGCCGTACTTCCGTACAAAGATATTCCAGGTCCGATATTCCAATCATCGTTTAATTTTTTTATGTTCAGCCTTAATATAACGGCTCCGGGAATTTATTATTACCGTTTTATCGATATTACTTCTTTATTTTTAATTTATTCCCTATTTTTGTTAACGGAATGTCAAACAAAACAGACCCTTTAACCGTTATGATTATAACGAAAACACACAATAAGAACAAATGAGACGTTGGATGAAACGAATAGGGATCGTATGCCTGATACCGGTGGTATTGGTCATCCTGATTTCAATTCTTTTATATATACCTCCCTTCCAGAATTTCGCTGTGCGGTTAGCCACCAAATATGCCAGTGAAGCTACCGGTATGGATATCGGGATCGGGCAGATACGTCTTTCCTTCCCGCTAAACCTGACGGTACGGGATGTGAAGGTCATAACTCCCCCCGACACGTTATTGTCGCTCGAAAGTTTCCAGGTCAATATCCGCCCGCTGCCGTTGCTGAAAAAAGAAGTCTTAGTGGATGCGATCGACCTCAGGGGAGTGAAAGCCAACACGGGCAACCTGATCGAAGGAATGGAGATCAAAGGAACTTTAGGGAAACTCTATGCCAAAGCAGACCGTATAGACCTCGGAAAAGAGATCGCCAGGCTGAACAAAATCGACCTTTCGGACACAGCCATCACCCTTCTGATGAGCGATACGACAACAAATAAGGATACGACATCGACGACTGTCAACTGGAAATTGGTGCTGGACCAAATCGACCTGAACCGGGTAGCGTTCGCCATGCAGATGCCGGACGACTCGCTGCGTCTTTCGACTTACATCGACAAGGCGGGACTGGCCGACGGGATGGTCGATCTCGGATCGGCACGCTACAGTGCATCCCGGTTTCTTCTGTCCGGGTCTTCTTTAGGTTACGACGGCAGCTACAGTGACCCGACGCCGGGCTTCGATCCGGCACATATCGCCTTGAGCGATGTGAATATCCGGATCGATTCGCTTTTGTACGGGGGCAGGGATATCCGTGCACAGATCAAAGAGTTTTCCGCCAACGACCGTTCCGGGCTGGCGCTAAGTTCGCTGACCGGAGACATCAGCAGTGACAGCACGACGATACAAGTGCCGGGGCTCCTGTTGAAAACACCTTACTCGGAGATCCGCCTGCTGGCAACCGTTCCCTGGAGTTCGTTCGACAATACGCCAAGCGGTACGCTCCACACCCTGCTGACCGCCTCGGTAGGAAAAGAGGATGTGTTCATCTTTGCCGGTCCTCTCCCCAAGGAGTTCAAACAAGCCTATCCTCAAAAAGAAATCAGCCTGACAGCCGGAGTAGAAGGGAACCTGGCTGCTTTACGGCTACGCCAGCTGAAAGGGAAACTGCCCGGTGTCTTCGATCTGAATATCACAGGAGAAATGAAAAACGTGGCAGACAGTATACGCCGTTCGGGTAAGTTGCAGTTGGATGCACAAACCGGGAACCTCGATTTTGTCCTCGGCATGCTGCCCGAATCCGAACGTCCACGCTATAATCTTCCGGCAATGAAGCTGAATGGGGAAGCGACTTTGCAGAACCAGGAGTACCGCGCCGGTCTTTTGCTCACACAAGGTAAGGGCAAGGTCGGACTGACGGCCCGCTATAACCCCGCACAGGAGTCTTACCAGGCCGACCTGAAGGTCGACAGCCTGAAACCGACCGACTTCCTGCCCAAAGATTCCCTTTACCACCTGACCGCCTCGATCCGTGCCGAAGGGAAAGGGTATGATCCGTTCCGCGTCTCCACCTGGGCTAAATTAGACGGCAAGATTACGAATATCGAGTATGGGACATACGCCGTATCCGACGTGAAGCTGGACGGTTCACTGGAAAAGAACTTGTTGAAATTCGACCTGCTCAGCCATTATCCGCTTGCGAAGATGGATCTGTCGCTGAATGCAACCCTCCACAAGCAGAAAGTGAATGCGATGCTGATCGCCGACGTGCAAAACCTGGACCTGTACGGCATGCACTTTATGAACGACTCGCTGGCTACCTCTTTCCAGCTTTTCGCAGAGGCGGAAACGGACATGGGGAAGAATAACCAGGTGGATATAACCCTCGGTAACTGGGAACTGATAAACCCGACCGGCAAGTTCCACCCGAAAACGTTGACTTTACGCGCCCACAGCGATAAAGACACTACCCGCGTTTCCTTCCACGCCGGGGACCTCGGAATCATCCTGACCGGCAATGCGGATATCGAGACGATGGCCGATAAGTTCACGAAAATAAACGAAGGCCTCACCCGGCAACTGGAACGCGATTCGATGATCAACATTCCTGCTTTCCGCCCGCTCCTGCCGGATATGGACCTGAAGATTACGGCCGGCAAGGATAATCCGATCTACAATATCCTGCAACAATATTATATTACCTTTGACAACCTGCATATCGAAGCCAGCACTTCACCTGAAGAGGGCTTCTTCCTCGACGCCGATCTCTTCAACCTGATGCAGGACACGACACGGATCGACACGATCTGCTTCATTGTCCGGCAGGATTCGCTCGGCTTGTTGTACGACACGAAAGTCATCAAGACCAAATACAGGAAGCAACAACCTTTCACTGCCGGCTTGCAAGGAAAGGTCCGTAATACCTTTGCTGATGCCGAACTGAAATATACCGACGGCCAGGGGAAAACCGGCATCCTGTTAGGAGCCCGTGTCGATAAGGAGAAGGAAGGATTGCGCCTGCATCTCTTCCCGGAAGATCCGGTATTGGCATTCCGCACGTTTAAGCTGAATACCGATAATTATATCCTGTACCGCAACATAAAAGATATTGCCGCCGATGTCCGGCTGACCGGCGAAAACAATTCTTCGCTCTGGATCCATTCACTTGCCGGAGGAGAAGGGATGGAAGAAATCCATGCCGAGCTAAGCCAGATAGACCTGGATGCGATCACGAAAGGGTTCCCGGACCTCCCTTCCATGCAGGGGATGCTTAGCGCCGACTTGCAATATGCCCCTTCTGACAGTAGCTTCATGGTGGTGGCGGACGCCCATATCGACAGCCTGTTCTACGAAGGGGGACGGGTAGGCGAACTGATGTTCAACACTGTTTACCTGCCGCTTAGCGACAAGGAGCATCAAGTCGACATGCACCTTTTCCGCGACCGTAACGAGGTAGCGGCGATCAATGCCTATTACAAAATGGGGAAAACGGATTATCTGGACGGGAATATGAATATCACCGCCCTGCCGTTAGAGATGGTAAACCCGTTCATACCGGACAATATGGCCAAACTGACGGGGGCCTTGCAAGGGGAGCTGGTAATAACCGGGACCACCTCGGCTCCTGCCGTCAACGGGTATGTGCGGATGGACAGCTCAGCGGTATATGTCACGGCGGTCGGTTCTTCCTTCCGTTTCGACAAGCAGGATGTCAAGATCAAGGATAATCTGATCAGTTTCGACAAATACAACATCTATGCTTCGGGAACCAATCCGTTTGTAATCGACGGGACGATCGACATTCACAATCCTTCCCGGATGATGGCGAACCTGAAACTGACGGCTCACGACATGCAACTGCTGAATGTGAAACGCAATAAGGAGAGCATGGTTTACGGCAAGCTGCTCGTCAACCTCAACTCGACGGTCAAGGGACCGCTCGATGCCTTGATCATGCGAGGGGATTTACAACTGTTGGGCGGGACGAATGTCACTTACGTGATGCAGGAATCCCCGCTTACAGCGCAAGACCGCTTAGCTGACCTTGTGACCTTTACCGATTTTTCCGACACGTTGCTGACCCGCCGGCATCGCCCTGAAGCGCCCCTGCCCATCGGCGGACTGGACATGCTGATGACCATCCGGATCGACCAGGCCGTACGCCTGAACGCAGATATCACCCCCGACCAATCGAGCCGCGTGGAACTGGAAGGGGGCGGCGACTTGTCGTTCCAATACACGACACAGGGTGAAATGATCCTGAACGGACGTTATACGCTTTCGGGAGGTATGGTAAAATATGCCATGCCGATTATTCCGCTCAAAGAGTTTACGATACAGGACGGCAGTTACGTCCAGTGGAGCGGCGACCCGATGGATCCGATGCTGAACCTGACGGCTACCGAGCGGATGCGGGCATCCGTCACACAGGACGACGGCAGCTCACGGCTTGTCACATTCAATGTCGGCGTGGCTATCAAGCAGACTTTGGAGAACCTGCAACTGCAATTTATCCTCTCCGCGCCGGAAGACCAGTCCATGCAACAAGAACTGGACAAGATGGGCGAAGGGCAACGGTCACAGATAGCCGTCACGATGCTTGTCACGGGAATGTACCTCAACATGAGCGATGTCGGCGGCGGCGGAAAGAAACCGAGTCTCGACATGGGCGCCGCCCTGAACAGCTTCCTGCAAAGCGAGATCAACAATATCGCGGGTAGTGCCTTGAAGTCCGTGGATATCACTTTAGGCATGGAGCAGTACGACCAGAACGGCACAGGATCGGGCGGGGAACGGACAGACTTCTCCTTCCGTTTCGCCAAGCGGTTCTACAACGACCGGATCAGTATCATACTGGGCGGACGCGTTTCGACCGGACAGGATGTCAACGCCGGGCAGTCGCAGCAGTTCATCGACAACGTATCGATCGAATACCGCCTCGATGGTAGCGGAACCCGTTACATCAAGCTTTTCCACGACAAGAACTACGAGAGTCTGCTGGAAGGCGAAATCACGGAAACCGGCGCCGGTATCGTCCTGCGCAAAAAGATGCTTCACCTCCGTGAACTCTTCATCTTTAAAAAGAATAAACCCAAGCCGGTAACGGACGAGGCTAAAGATGAAGTAAAGCCATGATACAACGATAAAACAAACAATGAAGCCCTGTAAGGGCGACACAATAATAAACAATTATGTCACAATCGCTCACTAAAACATATATTTATTGGATATTCTTTTCGTTATTCCTACTTGCATCCTGCTCCACGACGAAGAATTTGCCGGAGGGGGAAGTTTTATATACGGGGATCAGGAAGATTGAAGTGACGAACGAGGACAAGAGCAAGGAAGGGGAAGAGGCGCTGACGGAAGTGGAGGCCGCCCTTGCCTATCCGCCCAATAACGCCCTGCTTGGGAGTTCGTCCATCCGCATTCCTTTCCCGTTCGGGCTGTGGGTGTATAACGCGTTCGTGAACAGAAGGGGAAAACTCAACAAATGGATCTTCAATAAACTGGCGGCCAAGCCCGTTTTCATCAACACGGTCAATCCGGAAGTCCGGACAAAGGTTGCCTATAACCTGCTTCGCGAATACGGTTACTTCAACGGGGCTACTTCCTATGAAGTGGAACCGGACCCCAAGAACCCGAAAAAAGCAAAGATCAGCTACAAGGTAGAGATGAACAATGCCTACACATACGACAGCATCGCTTATGTCCGGCTACGGCATCGCATCGACACGCTCGTCCAGCGTAATATCGGCGACCGGCTACTGCACGACGGGGATAACTTCAATGTCGTACAGCTCGAAGCCGAACGCCAGCGCATCTCTTCCCTGCTCCGTAACAACGGGTATTACTATTTCCGTCCCGAATTTATCAGCTATCAGGCCGATACGATCATGAATCCCGGAAAAGTGGCGCTCCGTATCTCCACAAAGCCGGGATTGCCCCGCACCGTACTGCGTCCCTGGAAAATCGGCGACATATCGGTCTTCCTGAACGGCTACAACAACGAACCGCCGACAGATTCCATCCGGTATAAAGATATGACCATCTTTTACGAAGGGAAGTTGCGCGTCCGTCCGAAAGTGCTGTACGACCGGCTGAAATTCCGTCCCGGCGACCTCTATTCGCAGCAACAGCAGGAAAAGACCCAGACCGGCTTCTCCCGTCTCGGCATTTTCCGCTATTCGGAAATGCAATATATTCCCAAAGATACCGCCCGCCGTTGCGATACGCTGAACCTGCAGATCAACACCGTTTACGACCTTCCGCTGGATGGCGAGCTGGAACTGAACGTGACCACCAAGAGCAATGACCAGACAGGTCCGGGCGCCATCTTCAGCGTTACCAAACGGAATGTATTCGGAGGAGGAGAGACATTCGGCGTCAGCATGCGCGGTTCCTACGAATGGCAGACCGGCAAACGGGTTTCGGGCAACAGTTCGACAATCAACAGTTGGGAGTTCGGCATCAGCGGTACGCTGACTTTCCCGCAGGTACTTTTCCCCAGCCTGATAAAGAACGATACGAAATACCCTTCCAGTACCTCCTTCCGTATCTATGCGGATCAGTTGAACCGTGCCAAATTCTTCAAGATGCTGGCATTCGGCGGAAGTGCCTCGTACGAGTTCCAGCCATCGGCGACCAGCCACCATTCGGTGACGCCGTTCAAGCTGACCTACTCGTTGTTGCAGCATACGACACATGAATTCGACTCCATTGTAGATGTCAACAAGGCGTTAGGGCGAAGCCTCGAGAACCAGTTCATCCCCTCTATGGGCTATACATACACCTATGACGATTCTCCCATCACCACCAAAAAGAACCATCTCTGGTGGCAATCTTCCATCACACAGGCGGGTCTTATTCTCGACGGCGCCTATGCCATCGCAGGTAAGAGTTTTAACAAACGGGATAAGAAATTATTAGGGAATCGCTTCGCCCAGTTTGCCAAACTAACAAGCGAAATACGGTACAACTATTATCTCGGAAAGAAGCAACACCTGGTAGGACGCCTGATGGCCGGAGTCGCATACAGCTACGGCAATTCGATCACGACTCCTTACAGCGAACAGTTCTATATCGGCGGCGCCAACAGTATCCGGGCTTTCACGATCCGAAGCATCGGGCCGGGCAGTTACCGCCCTACCGACTCGAAATACGGCTATCTGGATCAAACCGGCGACATCAAGTTCGAAGCCAATCTGGAATACCGCTTCCCGATCTTGGGCGACCTGCACGGAGCCACCTTCCTCGATGCCGGCAACGTTTGGCTGCTGCGCTACGACAAAAGCCGCCCCGGCGGACAGTTGAAATGGGGGCGTTTCCTGAAAGACCTGGCTTTAGGCACAGGTATCGGACTGCGCTACGACCTGACTTTCCTCGTCATCCGCCTGGATTGGGGAATCGGACTGCATGTTCCCTACGAAACGGGAAAGAAAGGCTATTACAATATCCCGGACTTCAAAGACGGAATGGGCGTCCACCTGGCAATCGGCTATCCGTTCTAAAGAAACGGTTTCAAATCGGCTTTCCGCTCCAGGAGCGGCTCTTGGAGTCCAATAAAGCCCGCTTACAAGCGGGCCGTTATATAATCGATAATGTCCAGGCACAGATTGGTTGTCTGGTCATTCACATCCAGTTCGGGATTCAGTTCGACCAGGTCCATCGACTTGATCAGATTAGTGGAAAGTATATGTTCAACGAAATCCTTGAACTCGTCCGGCATCAATCCTTCGCATACGCGTGTACCTGTACCGGGAGCAAAGCGGGGGTCGATGCTGTCCACGTCTATACTGAAATGGACATTCCTTATCTTCCGTTCCTTCAGCTTCCGCTTGATATCTTCGGCAACAAAGCCGATGCCCTTCAAGCGGATCGTGTCCATCGTGTAGACGCTTAACTGCTCACGCTCGATCAAAGCCTGTTCCCCCTCATCCAGGCTCCGGGTCCCGACTAAGAAAACATTCTGCGGATTCACCTTGTTGCCGGGCGCATAAATATTGACTAATTCCTCGCTCCCCATCCCCATCAGGGCGCTAAGCGGCATTCCATGAATATTGCCGCTGGGGGAAGTCTCGCTCGTATTAATGTCGCCATGCGCATCCAGCCAGATGATACCGAAATCGTCAAAGCTCTTCCCCACCCCGGACGCGCTGCCCAGCCCTAACGAATGGTCCCCGCCGATCACCAAAGGGAAAGCCCCTCCGCCTAACGTGTCATAGACCAGTTCGGCCAGGTTATTATTGACTTCGACAATCGCATCTAAATATTTCAGACTCTGACCGCGGACGAACTTGTCCGCCTCCGAAACCGGAGGAACATACAGATTGCCCAAGTCGAAGGCCCGATGTCCGTTTTTGCGGATGAGCTTCATCAGGCCCCGTTCACGCAGATGGTTCGGGGCGCGCTCCACACCTTCGCGGTCGCACCCTAAATTGAGAGGAACTCCTATCACATTTATCTTCATAAACAATCAAAATTGAGCGAATGTATCTTTAATAATGCCTACAGCCTCCATCATCTGATCCCGGTCGATGACCAACGGCGGAGTGAAACGGATGATATGGTCGTGCGTTGGCTTGGCGATCAATCCGTTCTCTTTCAGCGCCAGACAGATGTCCCAGGCCACTTTCCCGCCCCGCGGCTCGGTGACAACAGCATTCAGAAGCCCCTTTCCCCGCACCTGGCGGATCATCGGATTGTCGATCTTCTCCATTTCACTGCGGAAAAGAGCCCCCATTTCGAAAGCGTTCTCCGAAAGATGCTCGTCGCGCACCACTTCAAGCGCAGCTATCGCCACGCGGGCAGCCAACGGGTTACCGCCATAGGTGGAACCGTGTTCGCCCGGAGCGATCGTCAACATGATCTCATCGTTTGCAAAGACCGCCGAGACAGGAGTGACACCTCCGGACAAAGCCTTACCCAAAATCAATATGTCCGGATGGATGTTCTCATAATCACAGGCAAGCAACTTACCGGTCCGGCCGATACCCGTCTGGATCTCGTCGGCGATAAAGAGGACATTATGTTGCCGGCAGAGGTCATAGCACTTACGCAGATACCCTTCGTCGGGGACGACCACGCCGGCCTCCCCCTGTATCGGTTCCAACAGGAAACCGACCACGTCCGGATCGTTCAACGCTTCTTCCAATCCGCCTACATTATTATATTGAACTTTGATAAAACCGGGCGTATAAGGTCCGAAGTCCGCATACGAATCGGGGTCCGTACTCATGGAGATGATCGTGATCGTCCGTCCGTGGAAGTTCTCGCTGCAAACGACGATCTTCGCGTGTTCAGGAGCGATCCCCTTCACCCGGTATCCCCAGCGTCGTGCCAGTTTCAGAGCCGTTTCGACAGCCTCGGCCCCGGTGTTCATCGGCAACAGTTTGTCATACCCGAAAAACTTGCAGGCAAACTCCATATACTCTCCTAAGACATCGGCATGGAAAGCACGCGACACCAGCGTCAGTTGCTGTGCCTGGTCGGTAAGCGCCTTAATGATCTTCGGATGACAATGCCCCTGGCTCAGGGCTGAATAGCCGGACAGGAAATCAAAATATCGTTTTCCTTCCACGTCCCAAACAAAAACTCCTTCTCCCTTCTGGAGAACGACAGGCAGGGGATGATAGTTGTGCGCACCATACTTCCCCTCACGGGTGATGTAATCTTCCGGTCTCATCTTCATTCAGATTTAAAATTAGCAGACTGTAAGCGTTTCTTACGTCCTTGTCCCAAAGATAAGAAATAAGGCTAACATTATGTCACGCAAAAGAGTATGTTAAGAAACATACGTCAGTGTCATTCCTTTCTGTCGGCTCTTCAGGGATTGCCGATACCGCCTGTTTCTTTGCGATCCCGCACTTGATGCGGGAAGCTCTCTTTTGCCGTCTGCTTCAGCAGACGGATAGATGATTGCTCCGGCTTTGCCGGTTCCTCTGTGGGTTTTTAACCCCTTTAAATATAATAGATGAAAGGGGCTGAAGCCCACAAAGGAAGAGGCTTTGCCTCCAGACCTTTTAAACCGTCTGCTGAAGCAGACGGCAAAAGAGAGGATGAAGGGGCTTTGGGGATTGCCCTTTTACTTTCATGAAGTTTCCTTACTGGGAAACTCTCGTTTCCTAATGAGGGAACTTATGTTTCCAGCATAGGGAACTCTCGTTTCCTGCTGAGGGAATTACAGTTTCCTTCAGGGGGAAACTGTAATAGGCTGGTTATCAATATCTATTAATACACTGTTTGAGATTCGTTTTTACTTCATTCAAAGTATATCAGGTACTTGTATTTTATCGAGCATTTTTTCTTGTCGATTCGGAAAACCTATTTACCTTTACAACGATTCCGTAGTGGGCAGCGGCTCACAGGGCGCGGGCTATTGTTCTATTATTGTTGGATGGGCTTTGCAGAGCCTTAGGATTAATAATAGACAATAGACCCGCGTTTTTTTATGCCCCATCCGCCTCTCTTTTGCCGTCTGCTTCAGCAGACGGTTTAAAGGATTTAGAGGCAAAGCCTCTTCCTCTGTGGGTTTTTAACCCCTTTCATTGATTGCATTTAAAGGGGTTAAAACCCACAAAGGAACCGGCAAAGCCGGGAACAATCACCTATCCGTCTGCTGAAGCAGACGGCAAAAAAGAGGCTGCGGCATGAGGCTTGCCTCACTTGAAACTCATAGGAGCAGGTGGTATCGGCCATCCCCAAAGAGCCGTCAGGCTCTATTTCCGGCATAGGGTATTCTCGTCTCCTGCCGAGGGATTATCCGTTTTGAGATTCGTTTTTTACTTCATTCAAAGTATATCAGGTACTTGTATTTTATCCCTAAACTAAGGGAATATGTTGTCCAAAGGGTATTGTTTTGTCCTGTAACCCACATATTTTGGAAAATTACGAGCATTTTCCCTTGTCGATTCGGAAAACCTATTTACCTTTGCAACGATTCCGTAGTGGGCAGCGGCTCACAGGGCGCGGGATCAATTACATATTGTAAGCATTTTACGAAGATTATTCCTATTCAAAAATCTGGTAAATTTTTAGCACAATGGGATAATGGACAGTAAATGCTTGCGCTGGTTACGTATAAGTTTATCTACCATTTTTATGGGAGGATTGTTATATCGTATAAGGCGCGGGCTATTGTTCTATTATTATTGTGCGGGCTTACCAGAGCCTTTGAATAAATAATAGACAATTGACCCGCGTTTTTTTATGCCCGTTCATAATCATTCGCGGGGAGTTGTTCTCCCCTTCGTAAAATTAGTTGTTGGATTCTTAAACACTATTTTATTAACAATTAATTTTTAATGATTATGAACAAGAGATTTTCTACTCTTTTGGCTACCGCTCTGGTAGCAGGTGGACTGTCTGCAAATGTGATGGCAAAAGATATTGCCACTACAGATTTGAAAGACGGTCAGTTCATCCATTTGTCAACGGCAACTGGTGGAACCACTTATCTGACAATGGATGATAAAGGTGGTTTTTCAACAGTAACAGCTACAAGCTGGTCTGGTAATATTGATAAATTACTGGGTTCTTTATGGCAGGTTAAGTTGATTCCTCATACTACTCAGGCAGGAACAACTTATACTTATTCATTAACAAACCGCTTGTCTGGCCAATTGTTGTCAGTCAAGTTGCAATCGGATGTCGATGGTGGCGGACGTTCTGCTAACATTACTGCTAATGAAAAAGGTGGTAACACTGAATGGGCTTATGTATCAGGCAACGGTCTTTATGCTGTTAAAGGTGACTCTATTTTTACTATTGGAACAAGTGGTGATGCATTGAGTTTTGCTGCTGAAAAGACAACGACTGCTCCTGAGAATTTGACTTTGTACATGGGTGCTGTTTCTGATGGCAAGGTCACATTGAAAGCTAATGACTTCAACACATTGGTAAAAGCAAATGCTGGTCGTTTGTTCTTTACGGATGAGAATGTTTCTTCTACTGAAAAGAATGTGTTGACGGCTAATAAGTGGAAAGCTATTGATGCGGTTGTTGATAATACTACTGGTGCTTATGATGCTGCAGGTGAAGGTAAATCTTCTGTTTTGTATCTGACAAACGGTAAAGAGTACAAGAACCGTATGGATGCAGATATGGCTGGTGCAACAACAACACAGAAAGAATATCTGTTGGTTGATTATAACTTCTACGATCCAAGCAAAGAATTTAATGTGCTGAAAGTTGATACAATTGCTGTAGAACCTGTTGAAGTAGCAGTCTCTACTCTGGATAAGCGTACAGTTATTGCAAAACATCATCCGGCAACAGCTGCATTCACTGTAACATATTTCATCCCGAATGATTCAATGGTGATTGCTCCGGCTTATGTTCAGACTTCTATTCCGGTGGCAACAACTTTGAAAGCTATGCATACTGCATTGCCTACAGAAGGAGTAATTACAGATGTTAAAACTGCTGTGAATACATTGGAAACATCCGTTGCATTATTCTATACAACTTATTCTTCAGGTTCAATGCCAGCAAAGGGTGACAAGTTCGTTGAAGCAAACTTTGCAGCGAATGGAGCTTGGCAAGCATCTGCAGGTTCATCATCTACCGGTGAAGAATTGATCGAAGCTGTGAAGACTGCAATAAAAGGTATCACTTATTCAACAATAGCTGCAACAAAAAAACAGGAAGAAGCTTACGTCGCTGCAGTAAATAAATATTTGACTGCTCTTAATGGGTTGGAAATTGCAGATCTTGCTACAGATGGTAGTGGTGCTACTCATTATGCTAAAGTCTCTACCTCTGCCATCAAAGACGGTGAAAACTACGTTGATGGTTTGAGCCCTTTGGAAGTGACTGCTGTTAATCCTGATAAGCAAGTGGTAATCCGTAAACTTTCTAACACAAAGGTTTTGACTATCGGTGAAATCACTTCTGCTACAGAAACTAACGGCAACCTGATCGCCACTATCAAAACATCCGACAAAGACGCAACAATCGGTGGTGATGCTACAATCGCTGAAGGTCTGTATTATGTAATTGATGCAAAGAAAGAAAGAAGTGGTGTTGCTAATGAATATTATGGCTTATACTTTGATGCAAGCCCGGTTAATCCTGCTAAGTATGTAGCAAAAACTCAGGCATTCAATCCGTTCGCTCAATTCGTAGTTTCTAAAGCTGCTGGTGTTGACAAAGGCAATTACACAATTGAAAACCGTGCAACAACAGATGCTAAGTGGCAGGGTGTAACTAATGTTGTAGACAAAGACAACAATATCTTCGCTATCGGTAACGACACAATCCAGTTGGTAGCAGCCGAAGACGTAGACGCAGACAACGCTTATATCGGCTACAAATATATCACAGCTAACGATGCAAAGAACAACAAGTTCACCATCACTTCTGCTGCTGACGTATTGGAAGGACAGAGCATTGTTATGACAAAAGACTCTACACTGAAAGTAGCTGCTCCGGAAGGCGAAGTTCTGTATACATTAGTTCCTTCTGCTGAAGAAGAATACGGTGTAGCTGATGCTTTGGCAAAAGTAACTTACACAATCATGGATGCTGATAGCGCATTTATCATCAAAGATGCAAATGACCGCTATGTATTCTCTAACGGTAAGTATGCAACAAAGAACGGTACTCCGGTTCAGTTCACTATGATCGCTGTTGATACTGATTCTACTTATGTATTGTATGATGAAGATGGAGCTCTGAAGTTAGTTGTTAGCACCCAGTACAAGACCATCTCAGGTGAAGATGCGGAAACCGCTCGCAACGACATGTTCATCGTTAAACCGCAGTCTGCTCCTTCTTCTTACAAATCTCTGCCGAAACACGTACGCATCCAGGCTATCAACGGTGACTATGCTGCTGTTAACGCTGCAAACCAGGGCATCGCTGTTCGCGAAGGTGATTTGAAGGCTGATGCTTATAGCAACTTAGACTTTATCTTCTGGTTGGATACAGCTCATTATGACAATGCTGCTCCTTACACTTACTACATCACGAAGGGTGTTAAGGCCACTGAAGAAGTTGCTGCAAGCCGTCTGTATATGTGGAACTCTGTAGACTCTGCTGATGCAAAGGATGCAAACAAAGAACTTCCGTACATCTACGGTACAGGTGCAAACCGCGTTATGTTCCGCACTGCTTCTATCATGGCTCAGGATACATTGTTAGTTCCCGCTTTGGATGCTGCTGCTAAGATCGACACCGTATCTGTTGCTAATGGTACTTCAAAAGACGGTTTGAAACACGCTGTTAAAGCAGGTGTTAAGAACTTCCAGTTCAGCTTCGAATTTGCAAGCAAAGACGCTGAAGGCGAATACAACATCGTATGCCAGAATGCAAATGGCAAGAACTACGTCCACAACATCAACGGTGTTTTGGCAATGGGTCCGAAAGAAGATGCAGTTGTCGTAAACGTTCTTGAAGTTTCTGCAGACGATGTAATTGCAACAGACAACGAAACAATCGCAACATCTGAAGTAGCCGTTATCGCAGGCGAAGGCCAGGTAACGATCGCTAACGCTGCCGGCAAGAAGGTTGTTATCAGCAACATCTTAGGCCAGGTAGTAGCCAACACGGTTCTTGCTTCCGACAACGCTGTAATCGCTGCTCCCCAGGGTGTAGTCGTTGTAGCTGTCGAAGGCGAAAAAGCTGTCAAAGCAATTGTAAAATAAAAGAAACACACAAATTCCCCTTGCCGGGGGATTGATCCCCCGGCAAAAGGAAGATATTTTATAATCAAATAATTCTAAAGTGTTTGGCCGCGTGCCGTGAAAACGGCAATTACCCTGCGACAGGCGAACAAGCGGTCAGATTTAATATTAATAATACTAAAGTATATTGAAATTAAAAGTTCAATGTAGCCTGTAGCCCTGTGAAGGACGAAAGCATACAGAAAACAAGCCCCGGAGGTGATCGACATCTTCGGGGCTTCGTTGTTATAAGGAAGGCTATATTCATTTCTCTTTATTGGTACGGGTAAGGTTCGGATATAAGAATATTTGAACCTGTAAATGATGATTTATCAGCGAGCTAACAAACGAGGTTTGTCTCGTGGCTGTAGGCTCTCTTTTGCCGTCTGCTTCAGCAGACGGTTTAAAAGATTTAGAGGCAAAGCCTCTTCCTCTGTGGACTTCAGTCCCTTTCATCTATTGTATCAAAAGGGGTTAAAACCCACAGAGGAACCGGCAAAGCCGGAACAATCATCTATCCGTCTGCTGAAGCAGACGGCAAAAGAGAACCTGCGGCACGAGACGCTGCCTTGTCTGTTTGCTCACCCATAAATCATTATTTATGTTTCAAATCTGCTAAAATATGAGTCTGATAGACGCAAATATAATTTTGACGCGGATTTCGCGAATAACACGGATAAGAAATATGTATCAGGTGTTTAATCCGCGAAATCCGCGTCAAAAAATCCTGTTTATTTATTTTAATCTGCGTCTATCAAACTCAAACCTCGTATGTGAAGTTGTTCCTATAAATGCCTGTCGCTTCCCGAAAAGACAGGCATCGGTTGGCGGATAGATGCCGACCTTTTTCCTGCTACCCTATAGGCTTTTCCCGGACAGGCTAAAGGCTGTATTTTTTAGCCTATAACCTGTATTTTATGGGACAGGAACCAATCAGATCACTTATATGACAAAACTAAAAAACAGGGTTCACGGCGGTAAAAGGCTAATGGCCAGCGACTTGTTGTGAAGGCTGTGAAACCTGTTTACGATCATCCAATCCTATCGATCGATCCCATCTTTTTTTATCTTGCATTCACAGGGTTCACAGCAACGTGCTGATCTACAGAGTCCCCCGAACAGTGTGAACCCTAATTAAATAAAACAACCAGAGGGGTATTTAGGGGATAATCTTAAGTGGTACATTCGATTCGAAACAAAACTACACATCTCACGGCAAGAAGGTCTTTTTGGGGAGGGAAAGGAGGATGTGCCTTTATTTGTAAAGGATGTGTATTGTTGTTAAAGAAGTGATATTATATAATAAGACTTGTCCCTGTTTATATCTTTGTCTTTATCTAAGAAAACATATTTATGAAAAGGAAATCGTATACCGATGCGCTTACCACATTGGCAAAAGGAACGGATGCCGGCTTGTACCGGCTGATACCGGAAAGGGTAGAGATTGTAAACAGTGAAGCAGAAGTGCAGGAAGTCCTGGCCGAGTGCCGGTCAGCCGGTAAACCTTTGACTTTTAAAGCAGGAGGCACATCCTTGTCGGGACAGACCATTACGGACTCCGTCCTCGTGGAGATCGGTCCCGATTTCGGGAAGACGAAGATTTCAGAAGACGGACGGCTGGCAACTTTCCCTTGCGGGATTACCGGCGATCATGCCAACCGGCTGCTGAAACGTTACGGGAGGAAGTTGGGACCGAGTCCGGCTTCCATCAAATCGGCCCGTATCAGCGGGATCGTGGCCAACAATGCCAGTGGTTCCAGCTACGGTATTACCTATAATTCCTATCATACGGTCCACAGCATGCGCCTGATCCTGTCGGACGGGACTTTGCTCGATACCGCTTCGGCCGAAAGCCGGAGACATTTTGCCGAGAGCCATCCCGAATGGGTGGACGGCCTGCTTGCACTCCTGGAAAGGGTGAAGCAAAATCCGGAAATGGAGGCTCGCATACGTCATAAATACGAACTGAAGAATACTTGCGGGTACGGGGTTAATTCGCTGGTCGACTATGACGATCCGGTCGATATCCTGATGCATCTGATGATCGGTTCGGAAGGAACGCTCGGTTTTATCTCGGAAGTGACCTTCGAGACGGTCCCCGACCTGAAACTGAAAGCCTCGGCTTTGCTCTACTTCCCCTCTATCCGCGAAGCCTGCAAATCTATTCTGCCGCTTCGCGAGTGCAGTGTTTCGGCTGCCGAATTGATGGACCGCAATGCCCTCCGTGCCGTCGAGAACGAGCCGGGTATGCCCGAAACGCTCCGGACTTTGCCGGATGAGGCGGTCGCCCTCCTGATCGATACCTCTGCCAATGACGAGCAGACGCTGCAAAAGCAGTTTGCCGAGATTGAAGAGAAGCTCTCTTCCGTACAAACGCTTTATCCGGTTTCTTTTACCACCGATCCGGGGCTGTATGCCACTTACTGGCGTGTACGGAGCGGCCTGTTTACGTCGGCTGCGGCAGGACGTCCGCGGGGGACGGTTTCCATTATAGAAGATATCGCTTTCCGGGGGGATGTCTTGGGAGACGCCCTGACTGATGTGCGCGAAGTGCTTGCCAGACATCATTATCCCGATGCCGTGATGTGGGGGCACTTGTTGGACGGAAATGTCCATTTCACCATTTTCCCGGATATCAACCGCCCGGAAGGGGTGAAGGGGTATGCCGCCTTTATGCAGGAACTGACCGACACGGTGCTCCGGCATGACGGCAGCCTGAAAGCCGAACACGGGACGGGGCGCAATATGGCTCCGTTTGTCCGCCAGGAATGGGGAGACGATATCTACCTGTTGATGAAAGATATCAAGAAGCTGATGGACCCGCTGAACTTGTTGAACCCCGGTGTGCTGATCAACGACGATCCGCAGGTGCTTGTCAGGAACCTCAAGCAGATGCCGCTGGCGAACGATCTGATAGACCGTTGTATCGAGTGCGGTTTCTGCGAAGTGCAGTGCCCGGCACGCAACCTGACGATCACGCCCCGCCAGCGTATCGTGATCTACCGTACCTTGTCGGCGATGGCGGAAAGAGGCGAGACGGATACTCTCCGTTACGCCGAACTGAAGAAAGCCTTTCAATATAAGGGGAATGAAACGTGCGCCACGGACGGCCTTTGTGGGACAGCCTGTCCGGTCGGGATCAATACCGGTTTGCTGATCAAGGAACTGCGTTGGAAAGAGAACGGGAAGGCCGCGAACCGGATCGCCTCTTTTATTGCGAAAGACATGGATTCGGTCACGAATATGTTGCGCCCTATGCTTTCCTTTGCACATGGCGTTTCCAAAGTGATCGGCTATGGGACGATGGAAGGAATCACGCGCGGCCTGTTCCGGATCAGCGGCCATCGTTTCCCGCTTTGGACGCGGCATACGCCGTCGGGAGCCCGCAAACTCGATTATACGACCGAGACACCGCTTCCGGGACAGTCCGAAATGGTTTATTTTCCCTCTTGTATCACCCGCACGATGGGAGCCTCTGCCGATTATGACGAGAAAGCAAGTGTGACGGAAAAGACAATCTCCCTGTTGCATAAGGCCGGGTTCGCCATTCGTTATCCGGAAAATATTCACCGCCTCTGCTGCGGTATGGCTTTCAGTAGCAAAGGATTCCGCAGGCAGGCTAAGGAAAAGGAGGAGGAATTGAACGAGGCTTTATTGAAGATCAGTAATAACGGGACTTTGCCGATCCTTTGCGATATGAGCCCCTGCCTGCTCCATATGCGCGAAACTCTGGACAAACGGTTGCGCCTTTACGAGCCGGTCGAATTTATTTATGATTTCATGCTGGACCGGTTGGAGTTCGAGCCTCTGCCGCTTACGGTTGCCGTCCATAGCACGTGCAGCACAACGAAAATGGGAGTGACAGCCAAATTGCAGGCGCTTGCCGGCATGTGCGCCGCCAAAGTCGTTTCGCCGATGGAGGTGACCTGTTGCGGATGGGCGGGCGACCGGGGTTTCTTCTATCCCGAACTGAACGCTTCCGCCTTGCGAACATTGCCCGCCAGCCTGGAAGGGGCCACCGAAGGATATAGTAACAGCCGGACCTGCGAAATCGGCCTGACGATGAACAGCGGTATTTCCTATAAATCGATTGTTTACCTGGTGGACAAGGTTACCCGGAAGAAGGAAGGGCTTTAAAATAAAATCCCCCCGTACTCTTACAAGCGAGCCGGGGGATTTTCAGTTTGGCATTTTTATTATAGGGAGTTGTTTAGGTTATCATGCCCAGCCGTTCAACATTCCGTAGAAATACATGGGTTTCAGGAAATAAACCTTCAGCATCCATGCAGCCCAGAGTTCCTTCGATGTGTCCATCATCGTGAACGGGAACGAGTTTTCGGCCTCTTTCTTGTAGTTGAACTCGCACAGGAGAACATGCCCGTAGTCCGTTACGATCGGGCAGGCGGCATATCCGTCGTATTTCTCGGCCGGCTCTTTGCCTTCCATCAGCGAAATCAGGTTCTTGGCAGCGATAGGCACTTGCTTGCGGATCGCTGCGGATGTCTTGCTGGTCGGGATTCCGGCTACGTCTCCTAAGGAGACGATATTCGGATATGTCTTGTGCACCAGCGTTTCTTTGTCTACCATTACCCAGGCATCGGCGGCCAGTTTGCCTTCCGTCCATCCCAGTCCGGCTTCTTTTACGAAATCGGGAGCCGACATCGGCGGCGTGAAATGCAGGAAGTCATAATCTTCTACAAACGGCGTGTAGACTTTTTGATCGCCCACTGTTTCGATCTTCTCGAAATGTACCTGCTTGGCAGCCGTGTCTACGCCTTTCACGCGTACATTCAGGTTGATAGGAATGTTGCGCTCTTTGTAGATTTCCAACAAGCGGGGAGTGAAGTAGGGAATATCATACAATTCCTTGGAAGCTGTATAGTAATTCAGGTCTACCTTGTCACGTGTTCCCTGCTTACGGTTGTAATGTTCTGTCAACAGACAGATTTTTTTGGGTGCACCGCCACATTTATGCTTGGTATAAGTGTCGGTGTAGATTCCACGTCCGCCTGTTTTGGAAAATTCCTGTAGAGCTTTCCAGGTCTTTTGTGCACCTTCGAAATCATAGATGCTGTGAGCGTTTCCTTGTCCAAGTGTCGCTTGCGTGATACCTTCCACCTTTTCCCAGTTGATCTGGATTCCGGGGGTCAGGACCAGAAAGTCGTAAGCGATCTTTCCGTTATTTTTAGTCGTTACCTGATTCCATACGGGATCGACGGCGGCAACAGAATCTTTAATCCATTTGATATCGCTGGGCATGCAGTCTTCCTGCTTTTTCCAGACGTCATCCGGTTGGTACACACCCGACGCGATCAGGGTGAAACCCGGTTGATAAAACTGACGGTCACTGGGATCGATCAGGGTGATATCCGGCTTGTCCAGCCAACTCTTTAAACGGGCAGCCATACTGATACCGGCAGCGCCTCCGCCGATAATTACGATTTTACCTTTGGCATTGCTTGAAAACGCTTTTGCCTTTTGTGTACTTGCAGCGGTCAGTAAACCGGCCATTGCCATTAGTTTGAAAAAGTGGCGGCGATCGATACCTTTCTTCTCGAATGCCTTCAATTGATCTTCCAGTTCGTGTTTCATCATGTCTAAAAAATTAGATTTTGGTTGCAAAGAAAAGATAATCCGCAGGGGCGTACAAAGAAAGGACTACTACATGGATTGCGCAAGTGTTTTGAGGGGTTGGGAATACTACTACATTACTTTCTCATCTCCTTTTTGAGTATGATTAAATGATTGAGCTGTAGTAATATATAGAATATGCTTTTCTAAGAAAATATTTTAGTAACTCATTAAAAAATCAACCAGATTTGTATCGCCTTCCAGCTCCAAACGCTTTCTCAGGCGGTATCGGCGCAGCTCTATAGCCCGTAACGATACGTTCATAAGGGATGCAATTTCCTTTGTGGACAGGTTCATGCGGAGCAGGCAGCAGACACGGAGATCGCCTGTCGTAAGGTCGCTGTATTGTTGTCTGAGGCGGTCTATGAAATTCTGGTGCGTGCTGTTGAAATGACTTTCAAACAGCACCCAGTCCGCCTGGTTGTTCAGGGCTTCCTCCATCAGCACCTTCATGCGGTCGTAGAGCTTGTTGGGATAGCGTTCGCCCAACGTCTCTTTTTGTTTTTCCAGTTCTTCTAACAGTTTTTGGATTGCCTGGTTGCGTTTGACAAGGGCGGTTGTTTGCAATGTCAGTTCGTTATTCTTGCTCTGCAACTCCGCTTCGAGCATCCGGTTCTTTATTTCCTGCATTTGCTGTTGTTCGGCCTGCCGTTTGGCTTCGGCCTTTGCCTGCTCTTCCCGTTGAAGGTTTTTCAGGTTATAGCGAAGTACGGTCTGCACGACAAACCAGACGAATGCGATGTAGACCAGCCATGCCCATACCGTATTATACCAGGGAGGACGGACTTCGATGGACAAAGTGAGTTCGGGATAAGGACCTTTGATTATGTACTTGCGGACTTTTAATTCGTACCGTCCTTCCGGCAATTGCAGGAAAGTGATTTTTCCGTCGTGTTGCCAGGGAGACCAATCCGAGGAGACTCCTTCGATCTTGTAACTGATCTGGTGGTTGGAGGTGAATATCGTAGTGCCTACCCAAGCATTAAATTCTTGGAAATCATGCGGTAGAGAGAGGCGTTGCGTGTTGATCGGCAAGAGGTGAGTGCCGGAAACATCTATATACTCAAGTCCGGAAATCTTCAACGCCGTATTGCCGAGACTGTTACCGATCAGTTCCCGGATGTTGATCAGTAAAGTGCCTTGCATGGCGGAGATCAATACCAGGGAGTCGTTTAATGGGATGATGCGTTTGCCTCTTGTCACGAGGTTCATATTGTAATTGTCGAAGAGCAGGCGGCATTTCAATGTCCCGATACCGTCTGCCACATGAAACAGGCCGGCTTCGTTTCCGGTCGAGAGCCAGTACAGGTCGTCACCTGCCGGATAAACATGTTCGGCATCGGCGAATATGCCCAATGCTTCCGTGTCCCGGAATAATTGCTTAACGGTCGGAGCAGGTTCTTTCTCGATCCTTAAGCAAGGCTGTGCTTCGGCTTCGCTCGCGGGGACGAAAGGGCTTGCGGCTTCCAATGAGCGTTTGAAATAGCCGAGGTTGGTCTGGATATACAATTCTTTGCCATCCAGTCCGGCATTCGCCAGTTTGCCGATCGCGCTTCTTTTCCCTAATAAGGTGATCGGTGGATCGAAAGATATTTGTGATAATCCGTTGTCGAGCGCCACCCAGATTTGCCGGGAGTCCTGTACGCAGATAAAGCGGACGATGTTGTCCTGTAGCTGGTTCTGCAGAGACAAATGTTGCAGGATAGTACCGTCGGAGTCCGTGATATATAATCCTTGTGTCAGGGTTCCGATGAAAAAGAGCGTGCCGTTGGTAGCGAAGGCGCTCGGTTGTGCATTCTGTATTTCTATCGGTAAAGTGAAAGGTATTTCAACGGGTGGAGGAGTGAAGCGGACTTCCGGCGGAACCGTGTTCAGCGGATGGTAGTGGAGGACTCCGTCTTTGTCGCATGTCCAGCTTCCTAACATCGTCTCGTTGCGGGTGTAGATCGTGTCGTTGTAGTTCGTTACGCCGGTCACCTCTTCCTGTCCCGGCAGCGAATATAGTTTCCAGGTATTGCCGTCGAAAGCAAGCAGGCCGGAATTGTTGGCGACATACAACATGCCGTCGGGTGTCAGCGAAAAGCCCCAGTTCTGGCAACTCGCCTTATAATCGTCGACCGTATAGTTTTTTACAAATACATAGGGGATGGCTACTGACGCGCACACGGCATGTGCCGTGAACAGGAAAGAAATGAGAATGATCAGTAGTCTGTACATAGGTCTGTATGAATAATTGGCACGGATTTCGCGGATTTCACGGTTTGTCGATTATGAAAACTGTGTAATCCGTGTAATCCGTGCCTGAATTGTGCTACAAATATAATTAAATTCTTAATTATTTATATTCCTGCCAGCTCTTAATCTGGATGTCTTTTTCATCCATATTGCAGAAGGCGCTGATAAAGGCGCTTGCCAGGCGGGCGTTGGTGATCAATGGAATGTTGTGATCGATCGCTGCACGACGGATCTTGTAACCATTGGTCAGCTCGCGTTTGCTGTGATCCTTCGGAATGTTGACAACCAGTTCGAACACGTGCTGGCTGAACAGATCCATGATGTTCAGGTCGCCCTGTTCGTCAGGCCAGCAAACAGTTGTCGCAGGGATGCCGTTTTCATTCAGGAATTTAGCCGTTCCAGCCGTTCCGTAGATGTTGTAACCTTTGGCAGCTAACATATGGCAGGGTTCCAACAGTTCGGCTTTGCTCTTGGCGGCGCCGGAAGAAACCAGCACGTTCTTTTGCGGGATTCTGTTTCCGACAGCGATCATGGCAGAAAGCAATGCTTCGTCGAAGTCGTCGCCGATACAGCCTACTTCACCTGTAGAGCTCATGTCCACACCTAATACGGGGTCGGCCTTGTGCAGACGGGCGAATGAGAACTGGGAAGCCTTCACGCCGATCCAGTCGATATCGAATGCGCTCTTGTCCGGTTTGGTGTAAGGAGCGTCGAGCATGATACGGGTAGCCGTTTCGATAAAGTTACGTTTCAGGACTTTTGATACGAACGGGAAGCTGCGGGATGCACGCAGGTTACATTCGATTACCTTCACGTCGTTGTTCTTGGCCAGGAACTGGATGTTGAACGGTCCGCTGATGTTCAACTCTTTGGCGATCATCTTGCTGACCTTCTTGATGCGGCGGGCTGTCTCGAAGTAGATCTTCTGTGCCGGGAATACCAGCGTCGCGTCACCGGAGTGGACACCGGCAAACTCGATATGTTCGGAGATTGCGTATTCGACCACTTCGCCATTCATGGCTACCGCGTCGAACTCGATTTCTTTCGCTCCCTGCAGGAATTCGGAAACGACTACCGGATATTCTTTGGAAACCTTAGCAGCCAGGTTCAGGAATTCGATCATCTGCTCCTTGCTGTGGCATACGTTCATGGCTGCGCCGGAAAGCACGTAAGACGGACGGATCAGGATCGGGAAACCTACCTTTGCGATAAAGGCGTCGATCTCTTCCATGCTGGTCAACTCGGCCCAACGCGGCTGGTCGATACCTAACGTATCCAGCATCGCGGAGAATTTATGACGGTTTTCGGCACGGTCGATCGACAGCGGCGATGTTCCCAATACAGGCACATTCTGACGGTACAGCTTCATGGCGAGGTTGTTCGGGATCTGTCCGCCTACGGAAACGATTACGCCTTTCGGAAGTTCCAGGTCCATAACGTCGAGTACGCGTTCGAACGAAAGTTCGTCGAAGTACAGGCGGTCGCACATGTCATAATCGGTGGAAACCGTTTCCGGGTTGTAGTTGATCATGATGGATTTGTAGCCTAACTTGCGGGCTGTCTGTGCGGCATTTACCGAACACCAGTCGAACTCTACGGAAGAACCGATGCGGTAAGCGCCCGAACCTAAGATCACGACGCTTTTGTCGTTCGGATAATAAGAGATGTCGTGCTCGCTGCCGTCGTATGTCATATACAGGTAGTTCGTCAGTTCGGGATGTTCCGATGCGATCGTATTGATGCGTTTCACGCTCGGCAGGATACCTAATTTCTTACGCAGATTGCGCACGCGGATGTTTTCCTTTTCCATGTTGCCTTCCGGGCTTTCAACGTAGCGGGCGATCTGGAAGTCGGAGAATCCCAGGCGTTTTGCCTCTTTCAGCACATCTTCCGGCAGGTCTTCGATTTTATTGTAAGCAGACAATACTTTCGTATAGTCTACGATGTTTTTCAGTTTTTCCAGGAACCACGGAGTGATCTTGGACAGTTCGTGGATGCGGTCTACCGTGTAGCCTTTTTCCAATGCTTTGGCTACGGCGAAGATACGCAGGTCGGTAGGGTTGGCCAACGCATCGTCCAGGTTGTCGAATTCTACGTCGTTATTGCCGACGAAGCCGTGCATGCCCTGTCCGATCATACGCAGACCTTTCTGCATGATTTCCTCGAAGCTCTTGCCGATCGACATGATCTCGCCGACAGACTTCATGCTCGAACCGATCAGACGGCTTACACCGACGAACTTGGTCAAGTCCCAACGCGGGATCTTCACGATCATATAATCTACTTCCGGCGCTTTATAAGCGGAGTTAGGAGTTCCCATCTCTCCGATTTCGTCGAGGCTGTAACCCAGTGCCAGCTTGGCTGCCACGAATGCTAACGGATAACCGCTCGCTTTGGATGCGAGTGCGGAAGAACGGCTCAGGCGGGCGTTAACTTCGATCACGCGGTAGTCGCAAGTCTCGGAGTTGAATGCATACTGGATGTTACATTCGCCGACGATACCTAAGTGGCGGATCGTCTTGGTCGAAAGCTCTTTCAGCAGGTCCAGTTCCTTGTCTGTCAATGAGCAGGTAGGAGCGACAACAATACTTTCGCCGGTATGTACGCCTAACGGGTCCACATTTTCCATGCTTACGACCGTGAAGCAGTGGTCGTTCTTATCGCGGATTACTTCAAATTCGATTTCCTTCCAGCCTTTCAGCGATTCTTCCACCAATACCTGGGGAGAATAAGCGAAAGCGCTTTCTGCCAGCGTACGCAGTTCGGCTTCGTCCTTGCAGATACCGCTACCCATACCGCCCAACGCGTATGCTGAACGGATCATGACCGGGAAACCGATTTCGTAGGCTGCCTTCACGGCATCTTCCAGCTTTTCGACAGCGTGGCTGACCGGCGTTTTTACTTCTATCTCGTCAAGTTTCTTAACAAACAGGTCGCGGTCTTCCGTGTACATGATCGCTTCGACCGAAGTTCCCAGTACCTTTACACCGTATTTGGCCAGTGTTCCGCTGGTATACAGTTCGGTTCCGCAGTTCAGGGCAGTCTGTCCGCCGAAAGCCAGCAGGATACCGTCCGGTTGTTCTTTTTTGATCACTTCTTCAACAAAGTAAGGAGTGATCGGCAGGAAATACACCTTGTCGGCTACCCCTTCTGATGTTTGAATGGTTGCAATGTTCGGATTGAGCAATACGGTGCTGATTCCTTCTTCCTTCAGCGCCTTCAAAGCTTGTGAACCAGAGTAGTCAAATTCTCCGGCCTGTCCGATCTTCAAGGCTCCAGAGCCCAGAACAATCACCTTTTTGATACCACTTTTCGACATAGTAATTTGGGTTGTTTAATTTATTGATTTTATAGAATGTTATAACTGTCTTACGAGATCACAAGGCACAAAAAAAATGCGTTAGTAAAAGTAACTAACGCATCCTATATAACCAAATGATAATCCTTTAAAATAAAGAAATGAGCTTCATTATCCGACATATAACCGGAAAAGTACGCTGGATTATCCTTATGTGCTCTCTGTGTCATGAAACTCTATTTTCAAAATTTCGGCAAAGATAAGGATTAATCTTCAAATGTGCAATAGTTCGATCAGAATATGAATTGTACACCTAACAACAGTCTACGCCAATCAACGTCTACAATGAAATCGCCTCCGTTCCAGCAAGCTCCCTGATCTCTTCCGTAATGGTCTCCGCTATAACCGATGTACCCATAGTGAAGGATCAATCCTAATCGGTCGGTCAAAGCGAAAGTGCCTCCTAAAGTAAGTCCGACTTCTCCGTGTTCATTTGAAGGTGTTAAATTAGTCGAAGAAGCATAAGTTGCTTGAAGTTCTCCAAATAAACCAAGTCGTTTCTTACACCAATAATGGTATTGAGCGTATCCGGTCAGGTATAAAAAATTCGGTGATGCAGTTTCAATTTGCATCTTAATGCCGGCAGTCCATTTAGGATTGAATTTATATCCGATGGATGGGGCTATCATTGCAAACCGATCGGTAGAAGCGTCCCATTTGTATTGTCCGTATCCGGCACTTGCCTCTATGAAAAATCCCTTTTCTTTCAGTTGCGCCTGTATCGTTAAAACAGAAAAGAGACAGATTAAAGTAATAATGAATGTTTTCATGCTGTATTTAATTTGAATGATGTTGAGTTATCGTGGATTGACGAAAAGATTTATAGCTAATTCTTCAGACACAAAGGAGGAATTCTCTTTTAGTTGGTTAATTTGTGCATAAACATGATCTGCTTGCGGCTTGTTGTTCGGAATCTCATTGGTGCATGCTGATAACAGCCCTATTATGAATAGTAAAGATAGTTTTTTCACGTTCATGTAGCTTAAATTTATGAAGTTTAATAATGTGTGTGCAATATATAAAATAATGTCGTGTTTTACAAGCCTTGCAACAGGAAAACTGGGCAACCCAAATTTGGCAGAAACATAAATGATGATTCATGGGTGAGCTAACAGGCAAGGTTGCGCCTCGTACCGCAGGCTCTCTTTTGCCGTCTGCTTCAGCAGACGGATTAAAAGATTTAGAGGCAAAGCCTCTTCCACTGTGGACTTTAGGCCCTTTTCATATTATATTTAAAGGGGTTAAAACCCACAAAGGAACCGGCAAATCCGGAACAATCATCCATCCGTCTGCTGAAGTAGACGGCAAAAGAGAGCCTGTGGCACAAGGCTTGCGGCCTAAGACTTCGACACTATAATCACAAGCACGAAACACACCGATAAAACATCAATTCTTTAACGTTTCGAAATGTGTCGTGAGGAGTAATTTTCTTGGCGCAGTCGTTCCGATTTTCTATCTTTACTGCGTTAATTCATTAATTCTGACAGATATGAATAAGGTGCTTTATCTCATTTTTACTTGCCTCCTTTTGTGTGCCGGCACACATCTTGCCGCCCAGACTTTCGATTATAACCGGGTGATCGGCCATCCCCGCCTGCTGATGAAGCAGGGGGAGGAGCAGAAAATACGGGAAAGCCTGAAAGATAACCCCGAAATGCAGCGCGTCTATAAGCAGATTGCCGGTGAAGCCGACCGGTTGCTGGTCTGCCCGACACTGACGTATAAGAAAGAGGGACGCCGTCTGCTGGCTGTCTCCCGTGAAGCGTTGAAGCGTATTTTCGACCTTTCGTTCGTCTACCGGATGACCGGCGAAGATAAGTACCGCTTGCGTGCCGAGCAGGAGATGGTGTCTGTCTGCTCGTTCGGCGACTGGAACCCGTCTCATTTTCTGGATGTCGGCGAGATGACGATGGCGGTTGCGATCGGCTATGACTGGCTGTTCGATAAGCTGTCTCCGGAGACAAAGAGATTAGTACGTGAATCGATTCTTCAGAAAGGTTTCGCCCCGTCGAACGACGAACAATATAACTGGTTCCTGAAAGCGGAAAATAACTGGAACCAGGTTTGCAATACCGGGTTGGTATATGGAGCCCTTGCCCTTTTGGACTCGGACGCCAAGGAAGCGGCTGCCGTCATTGAACGGGCTATGTCGTCTGTTCCCCTGTCGATGCAAGTGTATGCTCCCGACGGCAACTATCCGGAGGGCTATAATTACTGGGGGTACGGGACGAGTTTCAATGTGATGCTGATCGCCGCTCTGGAATCGGCCCTCGGTTCGGACGGTGGGTTGAGTGCAGCAGAAGGCTTTATGCCGTCAGCCCGGTTCATGCAGTATATGGCAGGGACGACCGGTCTTGCCTTTAATTTCAGTGATGCACGCGAAACGACTCAATCTTTCCCGGCCATGTTCTGGTATGCATCCAAATTGAACGATCCCTCTTTGCTCTGGAACGAAAAAATATTCCTGACACGCGAGGATACGCATTTTACTGCGGAAGAAGAACGTTTCCTGCCGATCATCCTGATCTATGGTTCCCGCTTCGATATGAAAGAAGTGACGCCGCCAGCCTCGAAAATCTGGACCGGACATGGTAAAGTGCCTGTAGCCCTGATCCGTACCGGATGGCGTAAGGGAGAAGGTTTTTATGCCGGGATAAAAGGAGGAACGGCTTCGGCCAACCACGCCCATATGGATGCCGGCTCGTTCGTGTTCGAAGCTTTGGGAGTACGCTGGGCGCAGGACTTGGGGATGCAGGAGTATTATTCGCTGGAAAAAGAGGGGGTACGCCTGTGGAACGGTGATCAGGACGGGCAACGTTGGGATGTCTTCCGCTATAATAACTTTGTGCATAATACATTGACGGTGAACGGCGAGAAACACCAGGTAAAAGGAACGGTTCCGATCCTCGCCACCTATACGAAAGATGCGCGGTTGGGGGCCAGCCTGGATATGACTTCCCTGTTCGGCGGTAATCTGAAAAAAGCGACACGCGAGGTCGTGCTTGTGAAGGAGCAATATTTGCAGGTGACGGATCAGGTGCAGGCTGCCGGTAAACCGGCTTCTGTCCGGTGGACGATGGTCACATCCGCTATTCCTAAGCAGATCGATTCCCATACGATGGAGTTGACGAAAGAAGGTAAGAAATTACATGTGATTATCGACAGTCCTTCGGCTACCGCCTTTTCAGTGGTCGATAATATCCCGTCTCACAGCTACGATGCTCCGAATCCCGGTTCTGTCCGGATTGTTTTTGATGCCGATGTGAAGGCCGGTCGGAAGGAAACATTGAAAGTGCGTCTGGTTCCGGTTATGGAATAATATATAAATATATAATATGTACCGATATGCCGGGTCATGACAATACCGGTGAATGGGCATATCGGTATGCTATCAATTTTTATTTGTTACTTGCCGAAATCCCGGTTTCTGATGATTTGCAGGATCTCCTCCTTCATCTCTTTCGTTATGTTGTTTTGTGTACTTGGCAGGAAAGCGAGAAACCTTTTGGCTGCCTCATGGAATTTGTCCGGATGGGAAAAGGAAGGGTCCGCATATAGTTTGGCAAGCAGGAAATAGGTATATCCGTGCTCCGGCAGGATACGGCTGACTTCCAGCAGGTGACTTTCGGCTTTCCGGTATTGCTTGATCGCCTCCTCGTTTTCCGCAATTGCGTAGTACAGTTTGGGGTTTGCACTTAGTTTTAAAGCCCTGTCCAGCCATTTGATGGCAATATCGTGCTGTCCGGTTTTACAGAAACATTCCGCTCCCTCGTATAGAAAATCTGGGCGGTGGTATAACCGGACAAACAGACCGGCATACCGGCTGGCTGCTTGTTCATACGCTTGGTTGTGATATAATTTCTGGAGTGTCTTCCATTCTTTATATGTATAATAGATATCTTTCTGCCCATAGAAAAGAATGCAGGTGAGAACGGCAGCGATGGCGCTGATATACGGGATGCTTCTCTGTATCCGTTGTTTGTCATGCTTTGGATTGGTCACGCATATGACAGTCAGGAATAAGAGCAGAACCCAATAGGTCGGGAGTTGAAGCGGATAGGAATAGAGGGCGAAGATTCCGAGAGCCAGAATTCCGCCGGAAGCTCCTATCTGTCTGTGCTTGATTCCGTAATAGAGGGAGAATGCCAGCCAGAAAATAAAGAGCAACAAGCCCGTAATACCTAACTCAAGTCCGATTTGCAGATATTCGTTATACGCATATCGGGGACAGATTGCGGTTTGCTTTTCCTTTGAAGAGGCGATATCGGTTCCGAAATAAGCAGATTGCTCCTTTGCGTATGTGGCAGGAAAACCACCTATACCTGTGCCAGTTATCGGGTGTTCCATGATAGCCTGGGTCGTGATATTCCAGATCAAAAGTCGGCGGTCTCCTGCCTGGGCTTTTTGGATATTTCCGGCCAGGATGATTGCTGCGACGATTACAAACAGGATAATTGAAGAGATGGCAAACAGTTTGATATGCTGCTGTATGGTTTCTTTCGTCTGTTTCCACCCGATCATCCTCGTCCAGCAAACCCAGATCCCGGAAAGGATGGCGGCAATCCATACGGGCTGGTTGATTTTGAATAGCAAGGCGGTAATAATCAACACCGCTCCGAGGATAGAGAAATAAAACAGGAAAGTGCGGGATTCCCACAAAGCGATCTTATCGCAATTCTTAAAACGGAGTAACGTATTCAGGCAGATCGGGAAAATGACCGCGATATAGCCGTAGAAAGGTTCCGGTTTCAGCGATATTTCAAGCAACTTGAAAACCGGATGGGTGATGGGCGTAGGATCGATGGTATGGCTGATCCCCCAAATGGCCGGAACGATCCCGGTGAATATGATGATCGTAATGAAAAACGGCCGTAATTCCTGATGCGCCTGTAAAGCGCCTCTGAGCATAAACCAGAGGGCGACCAACTGGGCAATGAAAAGAAAACGTTCCGGTTGAAGATTCTCGTCTTTGTCGTAAGAAACCAATACGATACCGAATAGGAGCAGCAATAAGGCATCCGGCAATGAAAAGATAAAACGGCTTTTCTTTGTTGTAAATTCCATAAGTAGAACTCCACCGGCTAACAATAGAGATGTGAAATGAAACCAGCAAACTTTTCCGGACAATGTACCGTCTGCTAATTCCGGATTCATGGTGAAGATTATACACAATAGTAACATTCCACTCGTTGCGAGTAAAAGTAATCTCAGATAACTAAAAAAATTATTCATAATTATATTTATTAAAATGTGAAAAAAAACTCTGCATTCTGTGGGTTGAGAGGCAGAGACCTTCTCACAGCTTATCTGTCAGGCATTGCCAAATATATGACAAAGAAATGGACCGATGCAAGTATACCCTATTTAAACAGAAAGAGAAGCCTGTGTGTTTTCCTTTTGGAAGGAAAGATTTGAACGGGCCTAAAAAGGTCGCAAAAGTAAATTTTGCTTTATTGAAGAGCAGATGTTAGAGTTGACATTTTGTTGACAATGTACAAATGACGGGCATACAAATGTTCTGACGACAAACGATGATCCTTATTTAGGATATGAAAATTAAGGTTTATGGTGTTTTTTCAATGTGAAAAGAGGAAGATAGAGGAAGATTCCTAATATGGACATAGCGAGTCCGCCGATGGTTCCGGCGGCCAGCGGGAACCAAAACGCTTCCTTATCCGGGCCTAACATGAACGGTATAAAACCTAAGATGGTCGAAACGACTGTTAGGAAAATAGGCGTGATTTTTGCATTCCAGGCTTTCAGATAGGCTTTGTAGGGCGACATCAGCGGTTTGCGTTGCCGGATTTGGTTATATTCATTCAAAATATAGATACTTGCGTTAACGGTTATACCGCACAACAGGACGAAAGAGGCAAATCCTCCCTGGTCGAAATTCAGTTTGAACCAATAGAACGTGAGGAATACGCCAATGTAGGAGATCGGTATCACGAAGATAACGGCCAGCGGCTGTTTCAGCGAATTGAACAGGATACTGGTAGTAAAGAAGATAATGACGATGATCAGCAATAACAAAAGGTATTGTTTGTTGTCTTTTTTATCCCAGTACCAGTAAGCGCTTTCCGATTTGGCTGTATAGCCCATCGGCAGTATGGCATTGATTTCCTTCAGGTCGCGTTCCTGTATCTTGTTCCCCTGGTTGGAAGCGCCGATATACTCGTACTGCAGGCAGAGGCGGTATTGCTGGTTTACTTTGGCTACTTTTTGCGGCATTTGTCCTTTCTCGACAGTTGCCAGCTCTGCCAATTTGTAAGGCTTGCCGGCGATGGTCTGAGGCACGTATTGCATGCTCCATACGTCGTATTCATGCGACTGGCGGGAGGAAAGCTTCAGTTTCTCCGTCTCCTCGTTCACCACAATCGTTCCGGTATAGATATCTTTTCCGAAAACAGGATTCAAGGAAGCGAACAATTCGATCGGTTGTATGTCCTCCTGCGCCAGCCGGGCTTTGTTCAGGTTGAAGTAGAATTCCTGGTAATCGTCTTTCCACCAGGAGAATTCCGAGTTGATCAGCACCTCCTTGATGCGGCGATGGGTGAGCAACTTGGCTTTCAGCCGTTCGGCCCATTCGTACAGTTCATCGTAGTTATAACCATACATCTCGATACGGAAAGAGCCGGCGCCTTCCCGTACGTCGTTGCTGAACCCCTGGTCTTGCAGGCCGTAAACTTGCCAGCTTCCCCCCCCTAATTCGAGGGCTTTGCTGATGATCTTGCTTTTCAGGCTATACGGGAAACCGCTTCGTTCACTCTCCTTCGTGAAGTAGATGCGGATACCAGCCTGGCGCGCGCTATAGACGTTGGTCTGGAACTGCCGTATTTCTTTGAAGGTGCTCAGGTAGGCTTCCATCCGGCCCATCAGGTTGTTCATTTGTGACAGGGTCGTCCCGTTCGGCAGCGATGCGCTGACTGACAAGACCGTCTCTTCGTTGCGAGTGAAATAACTGCCTTCATAGACTTTCTGGACGAATAGGCGCAAGGTCCCGCCCAATGCCTTGTCTACAATGGGTTTGATCTTTTCCTTGTATGTCTCGTTGGCGGCAAATTTATTATATTTCTCGATCAGCATGGAATCTGTTGCCGTGTAGACCTTCTTTTTATCTTTGGTGTCGTATTCGATTTTCTCAGGTAAAAGGAAAACCGGAATGCCGAATGCCAACAATAAAATGAAGCAAGCCAGTTTCTTCCATCCGCAAAGGAAATTGATCTGTCCTTGATAGTACCGGTTATAATAGACCGGAAAGCGTTTGAGGAAACGGTTGGCCCTTTTTCTGATCCAATCCATCCGTATGTTTCGTGTTTCTGCTTTGGCCGTTTTCTGTTTCCCCTTCTTTTTCCATTCCAACCCCATTTTGTCGATCAAAGCCGGAACCAGGAAAAGGGCGATCATCAGGGATACGCCCAGATTGATTATGACGACAGCCGCGAAATCCTGCAGATTGAGGCGTATCTTTTCATCCAGGAAGAAGATTATGACAAGCGCTCCCATTGTCGTCAAGGTTGCTGTCAGTATGGACAGGATTGCTTTCCGGTTATGCCGGTTCCGGATATGTTCCGTCATGACAATCGTGTTGTCGATCACGAGGCTGAGCGAGATCGTGACGCCAGCCAGCGAATAAAGCTGCATTTCCAGTCCTAACAGATAGTAAAGAATGACAGCAATGCAGAGGTTGATCGAAAGGCTGATGACGATCAGCCACAGATATTTTAGCTCGCGTGTGATCAGCAAGACAAAAATCAGCAGGATCAGGACCGTAAGTCCCGTACGGATATAGATCTTGTTCAGCTCGTCCTGGATAAATTCGGTCGCGTCATAGCTGGTGTGTATTTCATAACCGGCCGGAAGCAAGGTCCGGATATGCTCCATTTCCGCTTTTACCTGTTTGGCAAGTTCGAGCTGGTTGGCTGTCTCTTCGGCACGGATGGACAGATAGATGGAGTTCAACCCGTTGATACGGTAATAACTCCGGGGCGCCTCTTCCTGGCGGGTGACTTTCAGCAGTTGGTCCAGGCGGATCAGCTTGCCGTCTTTGTTCAGGACGGTGATGAGCGACGGGTTGAATCCGTCTTTTTCATTTTCCGGAACCAGGGCGAGACGTATCCACTGGCTGCTTTGCCCGCCTTTGCGCGAAGTGGCCAACTGGGTTTCCACATTCCCGGTCCCTAAAAATTCTTTTTGATAATACTGGCTGATCGCTTTCTGTATATCCGGGATGCCGATACCTAACGTCGCCAGTTGGCGGCTGTCATATTCCAGTCGCCATTCCATCGGGGTGGCGCCGCTGACATCGATGCGGTGGATGCCGGGAATCCCGCTTAGGCGGGGTTTTATCTGGTCTTCGGCAAAGCGTTGTATGAAGATGGGAGTGGCTGCCGCATTCAGCGTGTAGCTCATGAAAGGGCGTGCTTCCTTGTCGTCAGGCCTGCTCATTTCCAGTACCGGATAGCTCAGTCCGTCCGGCAGGCTGGGCCATGTCTGGCGGATGATGGTAGACGCTTCGAAACGGGCGGCGTCGATATTGGTATGCTTGTCCAGTTCGAGCGTGACATATCCCCATCCGTTGCCGGAAGTGGAATTGATCTCCTTGATCCCCTTGATACGTGCCAGCATCGCTTCAAGGCGCGAGGTCACCTCCATCTCTATCACGCGTGCCGAGTTGCTCGGCATGTTATAGCTGATGGTCAGCTGTGGCAGCGTGCGCGACGGCGACAGCTTGATCGGCAGTAGCGGTATAAAGGCGATTCCCGCCAGCGCCACGCAAAGGAATGTGACGATGATGGTGAAAGAGGATATTTTAGGAGATGCACTCATTATTCATTCTTTTTATAATCTGTTTCGATGGTTTGAAGTTGCAACACCTGTCGTTACCGAGGCTTAACGCCTCCCGTTGCCACTCGGTAATGATTGCCGTTACCGTTCGGTAACGACTGTCGCTGCCGAGGCGTAAGGATATGCGTTACCGAAGCGTAACGACTGCCGTTACAAACCATTTTTATAATCGAATTCGTTCGAAAGGGAAATCCCCGTTTCGAAGTCATGCAACGTCAGTTTGCGTATCTTGTAATAACTCAGCCAGTAGTTCTGCAAAGCCAAAATATAGTTCCGCTGCGCCTCCTGCTGGCGGTTCAGCGAAAGGGTGAGGCTGTTGATATCCGCCTTTCCGATCATGAAGCGCTGCTTGGTTTCGCTGTAGGCTGTCTCTGCCAGGTCTACCGCTTCTTCGGCGCTCCCGATCAGGGCTTGCTGGATATTGAAGTCGCCGACCGTCATAATCACATCTTCTTCGACCGTCAACTCTTTTTGTTTGGCGGATGTTTCCGTGACAAGCAGGTTATTCTTGGCGATATTATGTTTTCCTTTTCGTACGCCCCAGTCCACCAACGGGATCGAAACGGACAAAGAGACGATTTCCTGCTGTTGCAGATTCTTGTAGGCATCCTGTATATTCTTGGACACCTGGTTGAACCCGACACTGGCATTGATCTGCGCGTTGAACATCGCCTCTTTCTTGGTTTTATCTACCTGCTGCCGGGCTTCTAATATTTGCTGGCGCAGGTCCAGGAAAGTCGGGTTATTTTCGCGCGCCAGTTCGAGCGCTTTGTCGACCGAGATTTCCATATTGCGCGGGCGGCTTGGGAGGCGCAAGCGTATTTCCGTGTTCTTGTCGAAGTTCAGGTAAGAGGCGAGGCTGAACATGGCACGTTTCAGGGCGATTTCCGCATTCTTCAATGTGTTGCGTGCGTTCACGGCATCTAATTTCAGTGTCAGCAAGTCCGCCTGGCTGATAGAAGCGATCTTATGCCGTTCCTGCCCTGTCCGGTATAGCGTGTCGGTCGTGGCGACATTTTCCTTGGCCAGGTCGTATTCCACCTGTGCCATTGCCAAGGCGAAGAAATAGGTCGTCGCCTGCTCGCTCATCTGCTCTACATTATATAATAGTTCTTTCTTGACCTTCTCGTATTTCAGCGGCTCGATTTTCCGTTCCCACTTAAAGGCGTTATACCCCAACAGGTTTTGCTGGTAACCAAGACGGATCGGGACTGATGAGAACTGGTTATACGTTTCGTCACCGAAATAGCGCATATAATCCAGGTCCGTATCCAGATAGAACGTACCGCCCAAGAGGTCGAAATTCTGTTCGATCTCCAATTGTCCGCCCGCATAGAACCGTTGTTGCTTTCTATAAACATCGATGTCCTTTTCCGAGTCATACCGTTGGGTGAAATATCGCTGGTATTGCGCCGGTGTCAGATTCAAGGTCAGGCTCGGCAGACGTCCGGCCTTATAGGTCCGGTACTCCCAGTATCCGGCCAGGTACATGTTCTTGTACCGGAAAGCGTCCAGCGAACTGTCCGCCGCCAACGTTATTGTCCGGTCCAGTGTCAGGGTGAGTTGCGCTTTTCCTGAGGATATGCATAAAAACAATAATAGGATGATAGCATAGATGCCCTGTAGGGGCGTTGCATGATAGCCCCAGGTTTTAACCTGGGGTTGGTTATTACCATCTTTATTTATAAGCCCTGTAAGGGCTTTGCAGTTCTTATCCTTGTGTAAAATAGTTTTCATCATATTGATCTATTTTATATAGTTTACAAAAATGAGCAACCTCTTCTGTAAAGGTGAATTTCTCATGGTGTTTTTCTTGATTTAATATGTATTTTTTTGTTGCTTCTATAATGGATTCACTGACAGAAAAGGCAGCGTATCCTCCTTGCCAAGCGAATTTGTGTATTCCGTTTTCTTTCATCCATACTGATGAACGACCTTTTAGAGTATGTATAACATCCGATAAGGATTTGTTTTTAGACAGGCAGAATAATATATGAATATGATCTTTCATCCCTCCAATATAATGAAATGTTGATGCTGTATCACTTTTTAAAATACCTGCCATATAAGCATAAAGTTTGTTTTTCCACTCGGCAGTAATAAATGGATATCTGTCTTTGGTGGAAAACACCAAGTGGATGTATATTCTAACCAGTGATTGTGACATATATTTATATTTGTTATTAGCTGCACCCTTACAGGGTGCCAAACATGGATTGCATTTGTACACCCAGGTTAAAACCTGGGGCTATAATGCTATGCGCCTACAGCGCATCCCTTGTTGCTAAATTTATGTTATAACTTCTCTCATTATAGCCTACTTTCAATTTTCAATTGTTTTTACATCGTGTTTGCGGTAAATAAACCAATATACTAACGGTATGACGAAAAGGCTGACTGCCGTACCGATCAGCATGGCCGATATCATGGCGATGGAGAGCGGTTTTTGCAGTTCGCTACCCATATCGAATGTGAAAAGTAGCGGAACCATTCCGAATATTGTCGTTAATGATGTCATAATGATCGGACGCAGGCGCCGCCGTCCGGCCTCATGTATCGCTTCCATAAGCGGGGCCCCCTCTTTGCGGAGTTCGTTGATGGCATCTAACTTCAGGATGGAGTCGTTGATGATGATACCGCAGGTCACGACGATACCGATGGCGCTCATCAGGTTCATCGTATGGCCGCATATCCACAACACCAGCAAGGAGGCTGCTACGTCGATCGGTATTTCAAGCAATACTATGAGCGGTTGCAGGAAACTTTCGAACTGGGCTGCCAGGATGAAATACATCAGCAGGATCGAAATGAACAAAATCACGACCAGTTCGTTCAGCATCTGCCGGTTGGAGAAGAAGCTGCCTGAGAAATCGATATCCCAGGCGGTATCGACCTCTTTTTTCACATCTTCCATCAACTGTTCGGGATTGTTTACATCGTAGAAACTGAACGGGATGTATTCCCCGTTCTTTCCCGCCGTGATCGTTTTCAGATCCTCTCCCGGAGTGACGCGCACCAGCGATTGCAGCGGGATATATCGTACGTTGCCTTCCGTATCGGGAACTGTGTTCACCAATGTTTTCTGCAAGACTTCGTTTACCGTTTGTTCCTCACCGGCCAATGCAATCGGCAGATATTGCTGGTAGGAGCGGAGCGTCGCCACTTCATTTTCTTTGAAAGCCGTTTTCAACAACCGGTATACTTCGCTGTAGTCGACGTTATAAAGCAGAAGTTTCTGCCTGTCTATCGTGATGTTCAACTGGTTGTCGAAGGTGACGCCGACAGGCGTCAAGCCGGTTTTCGCCTCTATTTGCTGCTCTATCTTATGCAGAACCGAGGCTTCCGGCGCTTCGGTTTTATTGCGGGCGTACAATTCGGCGACAATGTCGGCTTCACCTGTCACAAACAGCTTTTCGAATACTGTTTCGGGAGGCGAGAAGGAGATCACGGCCATCGGATAATGCGTTCTGATCCATTTCTCCACCGATTTTTGCAAAGGAGCGATTCCGTCCGGTTTTTCTGTCTTGAAATACAGTTCGCTTTCGGATACCGACATTTCGCGGTCCCGGTTCAACAGGAATTGCTGCTGGCCGACATAGGCCGTGTGTTCCTTCGTCTGGTCGTCGACCGATGAGAATAACCGGTTGATACGGGTTTGGTTTTCGTCAATATGTATATTTTCGTTCCATTCCACATGGGCGATCAGTTCGTTCTGGTCGATCTCCGGCATACGGCTTTTCGGTATTTCGTAGAACAGAAAGGCGCAAAGCGGGAGCGTAACGGCAATGAAAATCAGATTTGCCGTTTTATGGCGGAATACGAAATCCACTCCGGCATCATAGAAACGGTCCAGTGTATGTTCTTTCACCAGATTGTTGATTCGCATATTGAACCCCTTGTGTTTGATGTCCGGAATGCTGTATACCAGTTTGTAAAGTACCGGCAGCAGCATGATTCCCGTGAAATAGGAAACCATCAGCCCGACAGTAACGGCAAAAGCCTGGTCGAAGAAGATCGCTCCTGCTATTCCGCTCATGAACACCAGCGGGACAAACACCGCAATCGTCGTAAAGGTGGAACTCAGCATCGGGGTGATTACCTCGGTCGTCCCTTTGTTGCAAGCCTCTTCCAGCGAATCCCCGCGCGCCCTGTATTGCGTGATGTTCTCCGTTACGATGATCGAACTGTCGATCATCATCCCCAAAGCTAAGATCAGCCCGGAGATAGAGATGATATTCAGCGACATCTTGCAGAGATAGAAAAACAGAAAGCTGATGATCAGACTCACTACCATACTTAACCCGATTACAGCCGGGCTCTTGATATCCCCTAAGAAAAGGATGGCGACGATACAGATGAAAAGGAAACCCAACGACAGGTTCTGTTTCAGGTTCGAGATTGTATAATCCAGCAGTTCCGTCTGGTTGCGGCTGATGCTGAAATCGATGTCCGGATAGACGGAAGCAAAGTAATCCGTCACTTCTGCCAATGCCTCTTTCATGTTATCCATATTCTCGTCCGCCTGTTTGATCACAGCCAGTGTCACTGCCCGTTTCCCGTTAGAGAGGGAAGCCCCGGTTTCTTTCTCCGGTACGACCGAAATCCGTGCTAAGTCTTTTAATTGGAAAATATGATTGTTTTTCCGGATATATATATTTTCGACGTCCTCAGGCGTACGCAGCAGTGTCGAGAATTTGATGTTATATTCGTAATAACCGTCACGTACGGTCATGCTACCCGGTTCGATATTGTTAGAAGTCAGCGCAGCTTCCAGATCATCGAGTGTGATCTCCGACATTTTCAGCAACTTCATGTCCGGAACAATCTGTAATTGCCGTTTCAGCACTCCCGTCACATCTACCATCGCCACTTCGGGCAACTGTTCGATCCGGCGTTTGATAACCGTTTCGGCAAACTGGCAAAGGTCGAGGAAAGCGGATTCGCTTTCCAGTTGAGAGTTGAAAGTTGAAAGTTGAAAGTTATCTGGTTCTTTACTTTCTCCTTTCCCCTTTCCTCCTTCCCCTTTCAGGGTGAGATTCAGGCAGAATACGGGAATATCGGTGGCACTGGCTTTGATTACCCGTGGGCGTTCTACTTCACGCGGCAGGTAGTTCATCGCTGCGTCTATCTTCTCGTTGACTTCGATAAAAGCCAGGTCCGTATTTGTCCCGAAATCGAAGTTTAGGCGTATGATGGCAGCACCGTCGCGTGTTTCACTGTGGATGTCGCGCAAACTGGCAACCTGCATCAGTTGCTGGCGGATGGTTTTTACTACCGTGTTTTCCAGTTCGCGTGCCGAAGTATTCTGGCCGGACACCTGTATAGTGATCTCCGGGATTGCAATATCAGGCAGCAACGACACCGGAATAGTGAAGTAGGTAACCAATCCCACGATAAAGCAAGCCGTAAAAGCCATCAATACCGCGATAGGGCGTTGTAGTAGAAACTTAATCATGAATTAGAATTATGATTTTTCAATTTTCAATTATTAATTACCTTGACCGGTGCTTCGTGAGCCAGGTTGATGTTACCGCTCGTGATCACGATATCCCCTTCTTTCAATCCGTCGACGATCGTGTAGCTGTCAGCATTTTCCAAACCAGTATGTACATAGTTCCAGTATGCTTTATCTTCCGTTAATGTGAATACGACCTGTTTGCCGGAACGGAGTACGACGGCACTCTTGGGAACGACCAACTGCTTACCCAGCGAACGGTGGATGCTCACGCGTACATTCATACCTTCGAACAACTTGCCTTTATCGTTTACGGCAGCTTTCACCTGTACCATCCCGTCTTTGTCTACCAACGGGTTTATTTCGGATATACGGCCGTCAGCCATGACGTCGGACAAGGCAAAGGGGGCTACCTCTACACGGTCGCCCGTTTTGATAAGCGGCAATTCGCTTTCCAAAACCGTGAAAGCGGCTTCCAATGTACGGGTATCGATAATGGAGCAGAAAACATCCGAGGTCGAAGCCGTGTTGAATTGTTTGGCGAACAGGTTTGCGACGATACCGTCGAAAGGAGCGGTCAGGACAGCGTTGCGTTGCTCGTAATCGGCAAGCTGCCATGAGATCAACGCCTGGTCATATCCGCTTTTCACCTTGACCAACTGCATGGTTGCGGGCGGTACTTTCGTTGAGTCTTCCAGTTTGTAACCCTGTCCGATCAGTACGTCCTGCAATTCCAGCTTGGCGCGTTCGAGTGCATCTTTAGCTTGCGCCGTCTTGTTGGCAAGGCGGAAGGTGGAGAGTTCCGCGAGTTTTTGCCCTTTTGTCACGCGGTCGCCGTTCTTCACATAGATTTTGGCGATCGGTTCTGCCGATTCGAATTTCAGGTCGACAAAGTTCCGGGCAGACAGTTTGCCGTTACTGATCAGTTCGTGGTTGAAATCAGTAGTATTCAGCTTCATCACCGTCACCTCGTTTGTCTCATCCGGCAGAACGGTTTCTACGCTTTCTTCGGAACCATTCTCTTTCTTTTCACCGGAGCAAGCCATCATCCCGGCCAGAATCAGTATAGCAAACAATTTGTAGTATTTCATATTTTATTGTTTTTATCAAAGTCGTTTCGCAAATATACAAACATATTTTAGTTACGAGCCTTTCGTAATTATTTTTTTTCTAATATCTTTTTTATTTCTGTTCTCATTTCCCGGATAGCGGAGCTTTCGACCTTCGGTTCTTTGGTCAGCACAGCTCCGGCGGCAGCCCGGAATTTATCCGCCTGATAGAATGCCGGCTCTGCGTATAGCTTGGCTAACAGATAGTAAGGATACAGCCT